>JACPVJ010000197.1 GCA_016191785.1 Myxococcales bacterium
CGCTCGGCGCGCCACCGCCGCTCGGCGCGCCACCGCCGCTCGGCGCGCCACCACCGCTCGGCGCGCCACCACCACTCGGCGTCCCGGCACTGCCTCCCCCGCCGGCCACCCCTCCCCCGCCCGGCACGCCGCCCGAGCCACCGGAGCTTGCGCCGCCCGCGCCCCCGACGCCTGAGTTCCCGCCCGTAGCGCCTCCGCCACTCGACTCGTCGCTCCCGCACGCGGCCAGACACCCCAAACCGCAAACCGACGCAACGACGAACCAAGTCTTCATCTTGCCCTCTGCGAGCCAGCATACGCCACGTTGCGACGTCGTGCTCGCGGCCAATTCCGAGCACGGCGACGACCGCCACGGCGTGACCGAGCGTGCTAGCCTTGCCAAGTGCACTGGCGGCGGCTCTCGACAGCGCTCTCGTCGACGACGCTCGCGCTGGTGGTGAGCTGCTCGCTGACCTCGAATCTGGACGATCTCTCGTCGGGCGAGGCCGTCCCCGGCGCGTGCGGCGAGGGTCAGACGGTCTGCGGCGGAAAGTGCGTCGACACCCGGACCGACCCGAGCCACTGCGGCGGCTGCCAGGCCGAGTGCACGGCGCCGGCGGGCGGCACGGCGGTGTGCGCGGCCGGGCAGTGCGACTTCGCCTGCAAACCCAAGGAGCGCTGCGGCGCCGCGTGCGTGGACACGAGCAACGACCTCGGGCACTGCGGCGAGTGTGGGAAGGCCTGCTCGTCCACCGCCGGGACGGTCGCGGCGTGTGTGAACGGCGCGTGCACAGCGAGCTGCGTGGCAGGCTTCAAGAGCTGCGATGGCGCGTGCATCGATCCGAACAGCGATCCGGCCCACTGCGGCGGCTGCGGGAAGCCGTGTGCCGGCGGCCTGGTGTGCGCCAACGGGCAGTGCAGCACTAGCTGCCCCAGCGGCCTGACCAACTGCAACGGCGCTTGCGTGGACGTGGGCAAGAGCGCGAGCCACTGCGGAAAGTGCGATAACCCGTGCCCCGGCGGCGCTGGGGGCCAGGCCAACTGCGTGGCGGGCGCCTGCGCGCTGACGTGCTCCGGGGGGCTCGCTCCCTGCGGAGGCAGCTGCGTCGATACCAGCACCGCCGTGAGCCACTGCGGCGCGTGTGGGAAGGTGTGTACGGCACCCACGGGTGCAGCCGCGACCTGCAGCAGCGGCGCGTGCGGCTTCGTGTGCGGGCTGGGGCTCGCGAAGTGCGCCTCGAGCTGCGTGAACACCCAGACCGATCCGAAGAACTGCGGCGGGTGCGGGGTTACGTGCGGGTCGGGCCAAGCCTGCTCGAGCGGGTCGTGTCAGACCACCTGCGCAGGGACCCTGTGCAACGGCTCGTGCGTCAACCTGAGCACCAGCACCAGCCACTGTGGTAGCTGCGGCAACGCTTGCACGCCGCCCGCCAACGCCAGCGCGACGTGTTCGAGCGGCGCGTGCGGGTTCACGTGCACCGGCGGCTACACCAAGTGCGGCTCGTCGTGCGTCAACCTGAACAGCAGCCCGAGCAACTGCGGGGCCTGTGGCACCGTCTGCAATGCACCGAAGAGCGGCGCGGCGGTCTGTAGCTCGGGAAGCTGCAGCGTCTCGTGCAACATTGGCTACTCGGTGTGCGCCGGCACTGCCTGCTGTTCTCAGACCCAGAAGTGCTGCCCTGACGGCTACTGCACGTGCGCCTCGTGCAACTGTCCGGTCTGAATGGCTTGAAGTGCCGCTGGCGGCTGCGTACGCTTCGAGGTTCATGTCAAAGCCGAAGCTCACCTGGACCTCGGACTCGCTGACCGGTGTGCGAGAGATCCTTCGCGAGGACATCCGGGTGGTGTACCAGCCGATCGTCGACACCAGTACCGGCGCTCTGTTCGCACACGAGGTGCTCGTGCGCTGCCGCCGTCCGAGCCTGGCCTCGCCCCTGGCGCTGTTCGCGCGCGCGGTGGCCGAGCGGGCCACCGGGCGGCTCGGCCGCTTGATCCGCGACGTCGCGTTCGGTGAGCAACCGGAGCTTCCGCTGTTCGTCAACCTGCACCCCGACGAGCTCAGCTCGCGCTGGCTGATCCAGCCCGACGACCCGATCGGTTTTCATGCTGCCGGGGTGTACCTGGAGATCACCGAGGCCGCCGCCTTCAGCCACTTCGACCTGTGCTCGAGCGTGCTCAAAGAGCTGTGCGCCCGCACCGGCGCGCACCTGGTGGTGGACGACTTCGGCGCGGGCTACTCGAACATCTCGCGCATCTTGGATCTGGAGCCGGCGGTGGTGAAGCTCGACCTCGCCTTGATCCGCGACATTCACCAGAAGCCACGACAGCGGGCCGTGGTGGCACACATGGTCGCGCTGTGCCGGGACCTGGGCTGTCAGATCGTGGCCGAGGGCGTCGAGACCGTGGACGAGCTTTCGGCGGTGCGGGACCTGGGCGTCCAGCTGGCCCAGGGCTTCTTGCTGGCGCGACCCGAGAACCCGCCGCCGGCGGTGAACTGGCCCGACCAGATGGGGCGAGTGCTGCGCGTGGCGTCAGCCGATCGCGCACCCCTGCCGCGCGAGTCCACCAGTCGCCGCGCGCCGACCTTGCCCGCCGGCATGCCCAAGCTCTCGATCCCGGGGACCCCCCGCGTGAACCTGGAGGAAGTGGTCCGGATCTCGCATTCGGAAGAGCTTCGGCCCAAACTGCGGCCCAAGGTGCAGCCACACCCGGCGCCCGCGGCCCGGAAGAGCACCGCGCCCACGTTGCGGCCCAAGCCCAGGAACGTCAGCCGCACCCCCGAGGCGCGCGAGACGGTGGGCCCGAAGCGCAAGGCCACACTCAAGGGCGTGCGACGCTCATCGCGATCTTGATCGCGCTGGTCGCCGCCGCACGACCCTGCTACCTCGGGGCTCTCTGATGGCGAGCCTGAACCCCTTCCGCGTCGTGTTCGACCACTACCATCGGACCAACCCGGCCCCACGCCACCAGCGGATCTCGGACGCGCTGTCGGCGCACATCGGCAAGGCCGCGTCACTGCTCGACGTGGGCTGCGGCAACGGTGCGCTGACTCAAGAAGTGGCGAGCAAGGTCGGGGCCTCGCGCGTCGAGGGCGTCGACGTGGTGCTCCGCGCCGAGAACCACATCGACGTGAAGCTCTACGACGGCCGGACGCTACCCCACGCCGACCAGTCGTTCGACGCGGTGATGATCGTGGACGTGCTGCATCACTGCGAGGACCCGGCCGCCGTGCTGCGCGAGTGCGTGCGGGTGGCCAAGCAAGTGGTGGTGGTGAAGGACCACTTCGCCTTTGGCCCGGTCAGCCACAAGATCCTCCATTTCATGGACCTGTTCGGGAACGCGAAGGACTCGATCCACGTCCGCGGCATTTACTTCTCGCCGGAACGCTGGGTCGAAATGGCAGACCTCGCGGGCGCGCGCATCTCCGAGCTGCGCTGGCCGATGAAGATGCACGACCTGCCCTGGCGCCTGCTGGCCTGGTCGGAGCTCCAGTTCACGGCCAAGCTCGTCCCGCTCCGCCCGGCGTAGGGGCCGAAATCCGGGGAAAGACCCGCTCGGCGGCGCCGAGACCATGGTATGAGCCGCCCGTCGCATGGTCCCCGTTCTGAAGGAAACCAACTTCGCCCTGGTCGAGAACCTGGGTCGACCGCGCAGCGCGCTGTTCGTGGGCGTCGGAGTCGCCGAGAGCGCGTCCGCGCTCAGGACCCTGGGCGCGAAGGTCGTTGCGCTCGAGGGCTCGGACGAGCTGCTGGACCGCGCCGTCGACCTGGTGCCCGAGGTCCACTCGGTCGATCTCCGCAAGAGCGAGGTCTTTCGTGCGACCGAGGGGCGCCGCTTCGACCTGGTGGCGGTCGAGGGTGGCTGCGAGCAGGTTCCCAATCTGATCGACTTCTTCCAGGGCGCCCGCGAGCACCTGGTGGACGGCGGTCACCTGGTGGTGTCGTTCGCGGCGGGCAGCGGCCCGTCGCGCGGCGCGGTGAAGTCCGCGCTCGAGAGCGCCGGGTTCGAGGTGATGCGCTACGACATGAACCCGCGCTTCCTCCGGGCCGAGCTGACGCGGGCGGCCAAGGCGGTGGACGACCTACGGATCGCCCACACCACGTCGTTCCGCTACACCCGACAGCTGGCCCGCCCGATGGAAAAGCTGGTGGCGATGCGGGACCCGGATCGCTTCGCTTCCGACCACGTGTGGGTGGCGCGGCTTCCGCCGAAGCGCGGCCCGCTCTCGCTGACCGTGGGCATGCTCACGCTCAACGAGATCGAGAGCGTCGAGCGCATGATCGACGACATTCGCGCGGTGGCCCCCGACGCCAAGATCTTGCTGGTCGACAGCTCGAGTGACAAGACGCCGGAGCTGGCCAAGACCAAGGGCGCGCGGGTGGTGCGCCAGCTGCCGCCGCAAGGCCACGGCCCCGCGATGGAGCGGCTGATGTACGAGGCCGCACAAGACACCGAAGCGCTGATCTACCTGGACTGCGATTTCACCTACCCGACCGAGATGATCCCGGTGATTCGCCGGGTGCTGGAGGACGGCGCGGACGTGGTGAACGCCAGCCGCACGGCGAAATTCCAAGAGGCCATGCCGCTGCCGAACTTCTTGGCCAACCGCTTCATGGCGGCCTCGGCCCAGGTCGCCCACGGTCTGCCGACCACCGACGTCCACAGCGGCATGCGCGGCTACCGTTGCTCGATGATCCGCGGGTTCTCGTTCGACGGCTCGGGCGACGCGATCCCGCTCGACACGCTGATTCTCCCGGCCAAGAGCGGCTACCGCGTGGTCGAGTTCCCGATCGACTACAAAGAGCGGATGGGCGTCTCGAAGCTGGCCAAGGTCCGGGGCGTTCTCTGGACGTACATCCGCATCGCCGGCGCGTTCGGCCACGGTCGACGCGTCGGGGGCCGGCACAGTCACTACGACCGTCGACGAAACTGAGGGGACCTTGGCCTGGCTCTCGGCGGTGCGCGAGTGGTTCCTTCTGCGTGAGGCAGAGCGCCTGGCCGAAGGCTGCACCGACGACGCACGCGCGGAGGTTCGCGTGCTCGGCGCGGGCATCGACGCCCGCGCCAAGATGGCGCGCGAGGCTGCGGACGAGCATTTCGACGCGGTGTCGGTGGTGTTGCTCGCGCAAGCGCTGGAGCTCGCGACCTCCGCGGTGTTGATCGGCAAAGGCGAGCTCGCGTGCGGCAGCGTGCTCGGCCGGGCCGAGTTGATTCGGCGGCTCGAATCGGGGGAACTCGCGGAGCTGGGGCTTTCCGAGAGCCTGGTGGAGCTGGCCGAGATCGTCGCGAGCGATGACCCCTCGCGCGTCGATCGGCTGGAGCCGCAACGGAGGCGCGACGCCATCGCGCTGCTCTCGGCGTCGCTGAAGCGAGTCCGGAAGCGCTACGAGGTGCGGACCCGGCGGCGGATTCGGGTGTTGCGCTGGCTGCGTCTCTCTGGGCTCGGGCTCTTGCTCTTGGCCATGCTGACCGGCGGCGTGGTCTGGGCGCTCATGCCCAGCAACGTGGCCCGCGGAAAACCGGTCACGGCCAGCAGCGTGCGGGCCGGCACGCCGTCGCCCGGGGGGCTGACCGACGGCGAGGTGACCGACGGGTATGGCGCGCACACCGAGAACGACGGCAAGGCCTGGTTCACGGTGGATCTGCTCGTGCCCCATCGAATCGATCGCGTCATCGTCCATCACCGCGGCGATGGCTATCACTCGGATCCGCTGCCGCTGGCGCTCGAGCTCTCGCTGGACGGTCAGACCTTCCAGCGCGCCGCCCTGCGCGACGGCACGTTCACCCACAAAAAGCCGTGGCGGGTGAAGCTCGGCGGGCAGACCGCGCGCTACGTTCGCCTGCGCGTGGATCGCAAGGACCCGAACAGCTACCTCGCGCTGGGCGAGGTCGAGGTCTACGGCAAGCCGTCGCGCTGAGCGGCGTCAGGCCTTCCGCGCGACCACCAGGTACCCGAGGCTCTCGGTCGGGTCGTCGACGACGTGCTCCAGGGCGCGCGCCGCGGCAGCGGTGAAGACCATTGCGGGGACCACGAAGGGGACTGCCGCGAAGTTGGGACCCGCGCGTGTGGCGGCCTCGTGGGGGAGCTTGCCCACGACTTGCCCGAGCGCCTGCAAGCGAGCCACGCGAAACGCGAGGTAGCTGTTGATCTTGTGGGCGATCAGGCTGGGCAGCGAGCCGTAGGGCGTGAGGCGCTCGACCTCGAATCCAGCGCGCTCGCAGAGCAGGCGCAAGCCGTGGGGCGAGAACCGGAAGTAGTCGTGGGGCTCTTCGTGGATGCGGAACGAGAACGGGGCGGTCATGATCAGCACGCCGCCGCGTTTCAGGACCCGCGCGATCTCGGAGACGACGGTGGCCGGGCTCTCGGTGTGCTCGAGCACGTCGATGTTGATCGCGCTGTCGAAGCTCTCATCGGGGAAGGGCAGCGTCACCCCATCGTAGTATACGTCCGGCTTGCGCTCCCGCTGTGCGGCGTGCGTCCTGTCGAAAGCCGTGCCGTACTCGACGCCCACGTGCTCGCTCACGTAGGGCGCAAAGAGCTCGAGGTACGGCTTCTCGCCGCAGCCGACGTCGATCAAGCGCCCGCGGGCGAGCGGCGCCACTTTCGGCAGCACTCGGCGCTGCCAGGTCAGGTGCATGTCGACGTAGTCGGCGGGGAGCCTCGCCAACCGTTTCAGGGTTTCGTTCACTGAAAATCCTCCGCTACCAGGCCCTCATCCACTGCTGCACGTGGCACTTGACCAGGCGGTTAGGCCCGAGCCCGCCGACGAAATCGCACATGTCCACCTGGAAGTAGTGGAACAGGCTGGCCGCGAGCCACACGGCCAAGATCACCGGCCGGCGCTGGAGCGCAGCCGCCAGGGCAAAGAAGATCAAGAGCGCCATGATGGTGTAGCGATTCATGCCCGCGAACGCGATCCCCGACGAACCGAGCAGGCTGATGGCCATGCCGAGGCCCGCCTGACCGTAGAAGAAGACCTGCTCCGGGACGAAGACCCCGCGCATCGCGCGGCGGTGTCCGAACAGGAAGACGATGGTCACGAGCAGCAGCACCACGACCTCGTGCAGCGGGTGGTCGATGCCACGCAGCACCCACTCGAGCTTGGGCCAGAGCGCCGCCAGCGGGTCCGGCGAGTGGGCATAGGCCTGCGAGTGGGCGTTCGAGTAGAGGAACGGATCCCCGAAGCGCCACCAGTGGTAGCCCATCACTGCCATCACGCCCCACCCCGAAAGCGGCATGGCGATGATGCGCGAGAGCCAGCCCCAGATGCTGGTCGGTCGCACCACGAACAGCGAGACCAAGAGCGTGAGCGCGAAGGCGAGCCCCGTGCCCGCCGCGTTGATGCGCAGCGCCGTGGCCGCCCCGGCGAACAGCGCGCCGAGCAGCCACCAGCGCCGATGCAGGGCCAAAAACGCGCACAGCGTGAAGAGCAGCGCGGGGGGCTCGGTCAAGATCGAGACCAGCGTGTAGCCGGTCGAAAACGCGTTGAAGAGCAGGAATGCGATCCACGTCACGCGCAGGCCGAACACGTCGACGACCGATTTGCCGGTCCACAGGAACAAGAACCAGAAGCTGCAGAAGAGCGAGACCGCAAGCAGCGAGTAGTCGACCGGCAGCCCCGTGGCCCACATCACACCCCGGCCGAGCAGGGAGTACGTCGGGTAGAACGTGATGTCGCAGCGGGTGAAGTAGGGGCGCAGGTCGGTTCCAGCCGGAAGGGCCTTCGGGCACTGCGAGTACCCGCGGAGCGAGACCGCCATGTAGTGGGCGGCGTCCCAGCGCGCGACCACGAGGCGGTCCCAGTTCGTGGGGCGATGCTGAGTCGGATCTTCCAGCGCGGGCGCCTGACCCGGCGCCGAGTTGAACGGCATGTCGTAGCGGCTGGTCGCCATGTACGAAAAGGCGCCCAGGTGCGCCGCGAGCACCAGCGCAGCCACGACCAGGCGGAAGGGGATCGACTGAACGACGCGCCCAATGCCCGGGAACCGAACCATCGCGGCGTTCTTACACCGCCCCGGGGCTCGCCGTCTAACACCGAACGGCGCTCGGCCGACGGGTTACCGCGCCGACGGGACGCGGCGAAACACCAAAGTGGGCGTTTGCGGGTGGGCGTGGAGCAGGCCCACCGTCTGCCAGCGATCGGCGCGTGCGCGTGCCAGGGCGGCGTCGGCACTGGCGGCTGGCACGGCGAGCCAGCGCGCACCCTCGGCCTCGGCGCGGTCGACCGGGCTCGTTCCGACGTACTTCAGGCGATTGTCGTAGCGCACGTTGTGGAGCGCGGAAGCAAAATCCAGATTCCCACTCCAGATCACCAAGTCCCCTCGCCCGAGCTCGCGGTCGCGCGCGACGATCGTCGGCTTCACGAACAGAGGAGACTCGGCTTCACGAGCGGCCGCCGAGCGCCCGAGGCGCGCCCGGACGTCGGTCCACTTCACGCCCCAGCCGGGCTCCGACCAGAGCCACATCAAGAGGTTCGTCACCAACACCGCCGCGGCGGCGGCGAAGCGCGACGCCTCGGGGCGCGGAACGCTGGCGAACACCATCAGCAGCGCCACGCCGTGCAGGTTGTAGCGGGCACCCCAGAGGGCCGGCGACTTCCAGAGGGTGAACGCACCGATCGCGGCCACTGCCCACAGCGTGAGCGCGCCGACCTCGACCGGGGTGAGCAGGCGTCGCTCGACGAGACGCGCGCGGACCGCCCGAGCCGCGCGCGCGCTCGCGACCAGCACGCCCCAGGCCGCAAGGGGTAAGAGCAACACCCCAGTAGCGATGCCGTAGCCGGTGATGCGTGTGTCGACGTAGTCGTGACCCGGCACCGGCACCGCGAACAGATTCGCGACGACGTCGGATTTCGCCCCGACCAGGACGGTGCTCGCCGAAACCGTGCCCGGAAAGTGCAGGCCGCCGAGATCGAGCGTCACCGGCCAGAACGGGTTCTTGTAGCGAACGAAGCCGAGGACGTAGCTGACCCCTCCGACGGCGACGACCAGGACGAGCGCGCCGAGGACAGTGGCCAGGGATTTCGCCAGCGCTTTGCGTCCGCCACCGACGACGAGCAGGGCCGTGGCCAACACCGCCAACGGCGGAACGGACAAGAGGGCCATTCCTTTCGTGCCGAGCGCCAGCCCGAAAGCCAGGGCCGCGATCACCGCGCGGCGACGATCCAGCTTGGGATCGGACGCGAAGTAGAAGGCGGCCAGGTTGAAGGCCGCAAATGCGTTGTCCACGTAGGTCGAGCGCATGACCAGACGCACGCCGGGCAAGAGCACGATGGCCGCGGCCCAGACGAAGGCTGCCGCGCGGCTCGCGGGCGCGACCCGACGCACGAACGCGTACGTGCCGAGACCCAGCGCGAGCGCACCGAGCACGCTCGGCAGCTCGAGCCAGGTGCGCCCGGTGTAGAGCGCGAAGAGCAGCGACAGCATCTCGGAGTTGCGCGGGTAGCCGTTGGCTTGCTGAAACAACGGGCCGATGCTGACGTCGGGGAGCTCGATGGGTGCGTAGCCGTGGGCCTGGATGGCGTAGCCCACCATCAAGTCGTGGTACCAGACGCCGTCCCAGCTATCGCTGGGGCACACGTACGTCAGGAGCGTGGCCCAACCCAAGGCGGCAACGAGCGCGCCGGCGGCCAGCAGCGCGACCGGACCGGCGGCGCGAAGCTCGCGAGCCAGCGGGCCGATCTGGCCCACGCTGTCCCAGAGCGCACGCGCGCTGGTCCGTGCCCGTTCGAGGAGCGCTTCGTCCGCACGGGTGAGCCAGAGGACCAGAAGGCCGAGCGCGAGCACGGCCCCGAACAGCGTCGCGGGCCAGAGCGCGTTCGTCACCCCGAGCGCGTGGATCGCCACCAGCAAGAGCCCGCTGCCGCCGAGCATCGTACCGAAGAGGTGCTCGGCCCCGCGCTCGAGCTGGGCGAAGCGCCCGAGCGACGACCCGGCCAGCGCCGCCACGACGACCAACGACAGCACGACGACGTGGCCCAGAACGAGCATCCGCCGCGCCGTCGTACCGCAGCTGGGCGGCCGGAGCGAGATTCGCGGCTACTGGACCGCGAGGACTACGTCGTGGTCCTTGGGCTGCCCGAGGCTGCTGGGCTGGGTGCCCGCGGTGATTTCGTAGGTTGGGCCACCGCCGCAGGTGATGGTCTTCTGGTTGGGGGCGCCCTGGCGCTGGCAGCTGGGCGGCACGCCACCGTCTTGCACCGTGCCTTTCACCGGGCTCTTTGCGTTCGCCACGTAGGCGCCGGCGCGCGGGAAAGTGACCGCGACGCTGCCCGAGGCGCTGGTCACGCGGCCCCCGCGGCTGCCGGGGTTGACCGCTGCCAGCCGGAGCGTGACCGCGGGGCTCGGCCCGTCGTGGCTGGGGTCGAGATTCGAGAGGTTCACCTCGTCGCTGACGTCGAACACGCTGATGCCCGCGCCGCACTGCACGGTGGTGCTGCGCACGCTGGGCGCGCCTTGGATGAAGCACGCGCCCAGCGACGACTGATTGGTCACCGAGAGCGCCGTGGCCTTGCCCACCGCCCCGACCTTGATGTCGAAGTGGTTGAGCGGGCCGCCGCCCTTGTTGACGATGGTGAGCGGCCCGTCGAACCCGTCGGGCACGCGCACCACCACGTTGGCGCCTAGACCGTTGCTACCGCCCTCGCGCCCCACGGTGACCGCGTTGCCGGTGGCCGCGGTGCGCAGGTTCTGGGAGAGCTGCTGGTCGGCCAGGGGCTTCTCGTCGTGACCCGCGTACGCGAAGGGGAAGAACTGCACCTCGACCTTGCCCGAAGCGCTGCGCTGCACCTCGACGTTGCCGTACAGGACGTCGATGGTGAGCGGCGAGCCGGGAGCCCGATCGAAGGCCTGCGGCGCGCTCGGAGCGCCGTCGTAGCGCACCAGGCTCTTGGCCGAGCACTTGGTGCCGCTCGCGTCCTCGATGCACGTGACGGAGCAGGCGGTGGTGGCGAGCGCGACAACGCCCAGAACGAGGGAAAGTCGATAGACGCGCATGTCAGTCTCGCGAAGCGATGAAGATCCGGAGCACGTACCAGAGCATCATTGCCACCGAAGCGAACAGCTCGAGCGCCGCGGCCACGTACCGGTCTTCGGGGAAGTGATGGATGACGTTGGAGGTGTCGTACAGGATCGCGACGCCGGCGAGGCCCACCATCAGTACGCTGAAGAAGGTGCCGAGCTGGAAGCTGAACACCACCCCGGCAATGATCGCGATCAGCGCGACCAGACCGCCCCAGAACAAGAGGCCGCGCAAGAACGAGAAGTCCTTGCGGGTGACGAAGGCGATGGCAGTGAGGCCCGCGAACCCGAGCATGGTCACCAGCGCGGCGCTCTGGATGGCTCCAGGAGCCACCTTGTCGGCGATGAACATCAGCGGGACGAAGATGATGGCCTGGGCCACCACCATCGCCAGCAGCGCCGCGTATTGTGCGGGCTTCGAGAGCGCGCGATGCGCCACGTGGCTGGCGCCCCAGCTGATCAGCACGAAGCCGCCCAGCACGAGCAACCAGCTGCGGCCCAGCATGGCCTGGGCGATCACCCCGGCCAGGCCGGACGCGAACAGCCCGACCTCGATGGCGGCGAACAGGAGGATCGCCGCGAAGAGATGGTTGTACGTCCGGACGATGAACTTGGCTCGCGCCTCGACCGGGTCTGCCCCGGCCCGCCCCCTGACGACCGACGATGCGTAGATCTGGCTCATGGCTCGGCGGGGAAGATAGGTCACCTTCCCCGCCTGCGCCAGGGGCCGGCCTCAGAGCCGAGTGATGCGATTCGCGGGGCCGGGCGCGGTGGGCGTGTGCGCCGCCATGAAGCTCATGAGCGCATCGAGATCGAGCCCGCCGGGGGTCGGATCGGTGCCGCTCTTGAGCACCGCGAAGCCGTCGCCGCCCGCGGCGATGAAGGCGTTCACGGTGATTCGGTAGCTCTGCGTCGGCACGACCACGACGCCGCCGATCTTGATGGTCGACGGATCGACGCGGCTGCCGATGGGCTTGGTCGAGTCCCAGGTGTAGGAGAAACCGGCGGAGACCTGGAGGGTGTTGGCCTTCTCGACGCCGCCCACGAGCGACCACTGCTGCTCGAGCATGGTGTCGAGCTGCTCGCCGGTGACGGTGACCGTCACCAGCGTGTTTCCGAAGGGCTGAACCGTGAAGGCCTCGCCGTAGGTCACCTGCCCGGCGGCCTCGCCGCCGCTCGACTGGGCGAAGATCAGGTCGGCTCGGATCCCGCCCGGGTTCATGAAGGCCGCCACGGCCTGGTTGCCTTTCGTGGCTTCGAGCTGGGCGTCGGCGATCACGTCGCCCAGCGGCGACTCGCCAGCGAGGTTGGGGGTCTTGAGGATGTCCGCGCTGATGCTGGCCACGACCTTGTTGGCCAGCGGCCCCGCCACGGCGTCGTACTTGGTGATGAGCGCGGTCTGCTCGGCGTCCTTGGCCACCGTGCGGGTCGCGATCACGTTCTGCCCCTTGAGCTTGGTGACGTGGCCCGTGAGCTCGTCGATCTCGAGGTCGATGTCGGTGACCAAGCGACCGGCATGGGCGGCGCTGGTGATCAGCTTGCCGTCGATCTCACACACGTGGGCGGCGTTGGTGTGCCCGCTGACGACCACGTCCACGGCCTTGTCGAGCTGCTTCACGATCTCGAAGATCGGGCCCGAGACGCCGACGCACTCGTTGTACAGTCCCGTGGCCGCGCCGCCCTCGTGGATCAACACCACGATGCTCTGGACGCCGCGCTTCTGGAGCACCGGAACCAGGGCGTTGATGGTCTCGGCCTCGTCCTTGAATTCGAGGCCCGAGACCCCGTCGGGCGCCGTCACGAGGGGCGTGCCTTCGAGAGTGAGCCCGATGAATCCGACGTGGGCCCCACGGAACGAGCGCACCGTGGTGCTGGGGAAGATGGTCTTCTTGGTGGTCTTGTCCACCACGTTGGCAGCCAGGTACTCGAAGCTGGCGCCGGCGAAGTCGTCCCCGTCGAGGCAACCGTCCACCGGGTGGCAGCCGCCGTTCTTCATGCGCAAGAGCTCGTCGACGCCCTCGTCGAACTCGTGGTTGCCCACCGAGGCGACGTCGAGCCCGAGCAGGTTCATCGACTCGATGGTGGGCTCGTCGTGGAACAGCGCGGACAGCAGCGGGGTAGCCCCGATGATGTCGCCGGCGGTCACGATCAGCGTGTTGGGGTTCTGCGCCTTCAGCGTCTTGATGTGGGTAGCGAAGAACTCGGCCCCGCCCGCCTCGACGAAGTCGGTGGCGGGGTTCGGGCCGGTGGTGATCTTGCCGGTCGAACCGGAGGGCGGCTTCAGGTTGCCGTGAAAGTCGTTGAACGCGAGCAGCTGGACCGGAACCGTGCCGCACGCCCACTCGGCGTGAGCCGTGGCGTACGCCCGAAGCTGCTTGAACGCCTTGGGCCCGACCCACTTGACGGCGTCGAGCGCGGCCAGATCCTTGAACCAGTTGTCGTCGTGGGTTCCGAGCACGCCGTCCGCGCCTTTGCGAGACGCAACGATGTAGGCTGCGGCCTTCGAGTAGAGCGCCGCGTCGTCGTCCAGGACCTCGACGCTGGCCTCGCTGGCCAGGCGTAAGACCGCGCACGCCTCGGGGCTGCCGTCCTTGATGCCGGCGACGTCGGCCTTGCCCGTCAGAAACGGGTCGTCCTCGCCGTCTGCCTCTTCCTCGCCGGTCGCCGCGCCCGACTCGGTATCCGCTGAGCAGGCGACCGCAGCCGCCGGAACCAGCCCCGCCAAGAGAGCGCCGATACGCCAAAGCTTCGAGATGGTGTGCATTTTTCTCCCCGTGCCTGATGTAGGTGCCAGCCTCACAGTGGCGCACTATGTACGAGCACGGGGCACATTACAATCCTCATTTCGACGACGACCGTCCAAGACGGCACTCGGGCAGAGCGCGTGTGCGCTCACTTCACGATGGTGGCGCAGCCGACCTGGATCTCGACCTTGGCGTTGGTCGACTTCTGCACGTCCGAGCACAGAGCGCCGATCAGCACCACCTGGCCACCCGCGTCGTAGTCCCAGCAGGGCGCCGCCTGGCAGGTATCGTTGGGATCGCTGCGTTTCGGCACGGTGGTGACCTTGCCGTCGAGCGTGACGACGACGTTCACCTTCTTCTTGTCGATCGCTTTGCCGGGCCCCGGGTCGGGAAGCTGGTAGACGCACCCCAGCACCGTCCCGCGGATCTTCACGATCGAGTCCGCCAGCGCCTGAGCGTTGAACGTGCCCTTGGTCAGATCGTAGTGACAGGGGACAGCGGGGTCACCTTGACTCTGCTGGTAAGTGCCATCGCAACCGGCGGGCACCAGATCTGGAGCACCCGCCTTCGCGAAGGCCGAGAGGGCGCGGCGCATGTAGTAAGGCGGAGCATCGGTGTCGGTCGGCTTTGTGTCGGAGCCGGGAACGCCAATCACGATCGTGCGCGTCGGCTTGCTCGCATCTTTGTAGGCGGCGTCGAGCATGCTGACCACGTTGTCGGGGTTCTCCCAGTCCTCGCACCCGATCGAGTCCTTGTAGGCGGGACGCGGCGGGCTCGCGAGCGACGTGCAGGTGAAGCCACCATCCGTGATCAGAACCACCACCCGGAGCGCACCCGCGGGCAGTGAATACGCGCCGAGACCCGCGAGCCCCGCCTTCAGGGCGTCGTAGCCCGGCGTTGCCGAGCCGTTCGGTTGCGTGGCCGCGAGCCAGTTGTAGATGTTCTGCCGAACGCCAGGGGCATTGCTCTTGGCGGTGCCGGTGTCGGCGATCGGGACCTGGGGCAGCGCCGACACTCCACAAGCGACGGGGAAGCCCGCCACGCACGGCGGCCCGGGCACTTCGCCCGCGGGATACGCGGTCAAGCCCAGCGAGAGGTTGTCGAAGCCCGCCGTGTCGATGGCCTGCACGATGGCAAGCTGTGCCGCGGTCCACTTGCCCGATTGGGCCATGCTGGTGCTCTTGTCGATCACCACCAGCATCCCGAGCGGCGCCTGCTTGGCTTCGACCTGCAGCTCGGCGCAGGCATCCCCCGCGGGCGCATCGCTCGGGCCGCTGTCGTTCAGGCCGCCCCCGGTGTTGCCGATGCCTCCGCCCCCGCCGGACCCGCCGGCTCCGGCGCCGCCCGAGCTCGAGCCCCCGCCGCCGCTGCTCGAGGCCGAACACCCACCAGCCAGCACCCAAGCCACCGAAGAGAGCGCGAAGGTCGCGCCGAAGAGCCAAGATCGCATCAAACCCTCGCAGCCAGCGTACCACGGCACGCGCAAGGCCGGCGGGTCGCGGCTGGCCGGACGCAAAATTGACGGAGCGCCGTACCGAAGAACCGCGTAATACGCTGCCGGTACGTGGCTTGCACTCGCGACCGCGGGCGCAACTTTCTCTGGAGGACTCACTATGTCGATTCGTCGTTCCTCGATCGCCGGCTGGCTCTTGGCCGGCGTGTTTGTCGTGGCTTCAGGTTGCGGGGGGGACGGTACCGACGGCAAAGACGGAAAAGCCGGAGTGAATGGCGCAGACGGGTCGCCGGGTGAGCCCGGCCAGAACGGCGCCGACGGCTCTGTCGGCGAGCCCGGCCCCGCCGGCGAAGCTGGTCCGCCGGGGAAGCCCGGGCAGGGCTACCTGGCGCTCGAGGAGGCAGGCATCGTCGGCTTCGTGAAGGACACCGCCGACAAACCCGTGGTGGGCGCAACGGTGTACCTGGTGCCGAGCACCGACATCCCCAAGACTGCGCTCGAGCCGAAGGACATCACGGTCGAGAAGACCAGCGCCATCGACGAGCCGCTCGAAGATCCCATCGCCGGCAAGGGCAGCGGCTACACCCAGGCCGTCACCGATGTCGACGGCGTTTACCGCATCCCGACCGTACCCGCGGGCAGCTACTTCGTGACGGTGGTGCCCGCGAAGACGGATGACGCGCACCTCCCGGGCGGGAGCATGTGCAGAACGGCGGCGGCCTCGACCGCGCTGGTCGGCAAGCAGTGGAACATCGATCTTTCCACCAAGCCCAGCGCGAAGGCCGAATACGTGGGCACCAGCGTGTGCCTGTCGTGTCACGGGGTGACCCATCAGAAGCAGACACTGCACGCGCTGGGTCTGCGCGTGATGGGGCAGACCGGCGGACTGCAGAACTACAGCCGGTTCCCCGAGTGGAACAAACCGCTCGACACCAAGTTCACGGCCACGGGCACGACGCTCTACGTCTACGGGTACAACGGCAACTCCGCCTCCCCCGACTGGAAGGTCTCGGAGACCAACCCCGGTTCTGGAGTGAGCTTCACGATCAAGCTCTATTCGGCCGCCGGAAAGTACTACGTCGATCTGACCAACGTGGCCGGAACGGCTGCGACGAAGACCTACGAGACTCGCATCAGTTACGGTGGCGGCCTCTACAAGCAGCGCTACCTCACCAAGCTGGGCACGAGCTGGTACGTCATCCCGCTGCAGTTCAACTTCCAGGGCCAGGCGAACGAGGGCGCTCACCCCTACGCACGCTGGGTCTGGCAGCACTACAACGCCCAGAACTGGTACGACGAGGCGACCAAGAGCCTGAAGGAGCCGGCCAAGACGAAGAGCTTCGACAACAACTGCGCGGGCTGCCACATGACGGGCTTCAAGCTCACCGGGGACGCCACCAGCGGGTGGACTGCCCACGGCGTGGCCGACGAGAAGGGCGAGATGGACTTCGATGGCGACGGAAAGCTCGAGCAGCTGAACATGGGCTGCGAGACCTGCCACGGACCAGGCTCGGAGCACTGGGAGTGGGCCGGCCAGGGCCGCGCAGTGGTCAGCCCCAACCTGCTCACCCCCGAGCGCGAGGTCGCGATCTGCACCCAGTGCCACAGCCGCCCGCTGGGGATCGGCGGCGGCGCCACCGAGACCCCGATGGGCGCGAATGGGCGGATGCCGCTGGCCGGCATCTCACGCGCCGACTTCTTGGCGAATCACGTGTCGAAGTTCGACGAGGGCCTGTGGGACGCGGTCAAGGGTGACGGCAAGCACTCCAAGAAGCATCACCAGCAGGCGTCGGACTTCATCCGCTCGGGCAAGTACCGCAACGGCACGCAGCTGATGACCTGCGCGTCTTGCCACGACGCCCACGGCAAGAGCGAAGAGAAGCACCAGCTGCGCGGCGAGGAAGACAACACTGCCACCGGCGAAGGGCAGTGCATGAGCTGCCACGGCGCGACCTTCCCGACGGGCGCCACGTTCAGCGACCGCATGCGCGCGCACTACAAGAAGTACAACGTCCCGGACGTGCCCAAGGCCAATGTCAAGTGCGTCTCGTGCCACATGCCCAAGACGGCGAAGTCGGGCTCGGGCCTCCCCGGCCTGTCGGTGAGCGGCACGACCTACTACCACGGTGACATTTCGAGCCACATCTTCGACGTGCCACTCAAGGCCAGCATCCCGACCAAGGCCGCCGACATGATGCCGATCCCGCACACCGATGCGTGCGGCAGCTGCCACCCGTTCGCGCAGTAGCGCGGCCCGCCCGCCTTCAGCCCTTCGAAGCCGGCTCCGATTTCGGGGCCGGCTTCGACGTTGGTGGGAGCGAGCTGCGGGCGCCGGGGCGCGTGGCCATCTCGACCAGCACAGCCAAGCCGAAGCACGCAAAGCCGACCACGCACAACACGTGGCCCACGCTCATCGCAGCGATCACGGGCAGCGGCTTCGGGACGACGATCGAGTAGCTCATCACCGCGAGCGCGGCGAGCACGGCGTAGCAAGCGCTGCGTAGCAAGAGAGCCTGCGGCCAGCCCGCCAGCTTGCTGCGCAGGCTCACGGCGCACCTCCCGAGGCCGGCGGCGCCGCGCTGCTCGCCGCCGGTGCCGCGCTGGCCGAACCAGCGGGTTTCACCGTGCTCTTCTTCGGTGCCTTCTTGCCGAACTTGCTGAACGGGTGGGCGAAGCCGTGGCAGCCGCCGCTGGTGCAGCTGACCTCGTTCTTCCCGAGCTCTTTCTCGAGCGACTGGTGGTCCGAGATGCTCTTGAAGTGAGTCAGCGAGCCCGAGTGACACTGGCGGCAGTTGACGTTGTCGTAGGGCTTGTAGAGATCGATCTCGTCGATGGCGTGGTCGAGGGATTTGTCCTTGAACCCGCCGAAATAGTAGTGCCAAACGTGCTTCATGCCGTTCAGTTTGGTCATCGGGTACCCGAGCATCCCGTAGTCGGCATGACACACGTAGCAGTTGCGCTCGCCGAAGAACGGGTTGCGCGCGTGGCGAGCGGCCAGCGAGTCGCTCGCCGCGTGCTCGGCGTTCCACGTGTGGCCTTGCATGACGTGGCACGAGCCGCAGAATCTGCGCTCCGTCGTCGCTTGCATCCCGACGGTGGTCGATGCGATGGCCACCGCGGCTGGGAGCACGCCCACACCGAAGAGCAGCGTGAGCTTGGTGGTGAGCCCCAGCGCTGGCTTCTTCACCAGGTACCAAATCACGATCGCCGCGGACGCCAGAGCCGCGACCAAACAGAGATACCCGACGGGAGTGACGTGTGACAGCACTGTGCGGGATCCTCTTTGTCATTTCGCGCCGGCTGAGGCAATCTCCCCGATTGCTCATGAGCTCGGAGCGGCGGTCGTGCGCAGAGTTTGCGCTGCGCGGATGGAGCACGGCGATGCTCGTCCTCGCGTGCGCGGTCTCATCTGCCTGCGGCGACGACGGCGGCGAGCACGGCTCGGGCATTCAGATCCCCGTCGAGTGGGCCCAGGCTCGCCGGGTGAAGAGCCATCAGGTTCACGTCGGCAAGCGCAAGATCGAGTGCAGCAAGTGCCACGAGCTCGACCGCGGAGCGCTCGGACGCGCGCCGCAAGAGCGGTGCGCCGAGTGTCACGAGGGCGAGGCCGAGATCGTGCACGCCGCCAGCAAGGCCAAGGAAGCGCACGGCCCGCAGGCGGGCGCAAGCTGCCTCGATTGCCACTCTTTCACCGTCGAAGCCAGCCAAGATCCCAAGAGCACGCCCGCTGCGTGGGAGTGCCAGCGCTGCCATGCCGAGCACCCGATCGACGACGCGCCCGCAGTGGTGGTGCACCGCTCGCAGGCTTGCCGCAGCTGCCACCAGCCGCACGCCAAGCCGCCGGTGGAGCAGACCAGCTGCCCCACGTGCCACAGCGGCGTGAACGCGACCCACGCGACCGAAGGCAAGGCGCCCGAGCGCGTTTGCACGACCTGCCACGTGTCGCAACACGCGCTCGGCAAGGCCGCCAATCTGCAGTGCCCGAAGTGCCACGCCGAGCAGAAGCCGATTGTCCCAGCCACGGCCACCTTCGCCGGAGGACACGAGACCTGCACGGGCTGTCACCGCCCCCACGACTTCCGTCCGGAAAGCGTGGTCAGCTGCCGGTCGTGTCACGAGGACCGCCCGGTGCTCGGCGGCGGTCGCATCCCGCAGCACGCGGCGTGCAACTCGTGCCACCGCCCGCACGACGTGAGAGCCGATCCGAGCGGCGCCTGCATCGCCTGCCACGGCGCCGGTAAGACCGACCACCCGAAGGCCAAGGGAAAGGCATCACCGTGCACCTCGTGCCACGATCCTCACCCCGGCAACGCGGTGGCGGCAAGGCCCCGAGCGTGCTCTAGCTGCCATTCGGAGGCTCCGGGCGACAAGGGCTTCCACGCCAAGGGCGTGGCGTGCACGTCGTGCCACGTTCCGCACCGCTTTGCCCTGGACAAAGCCAGCACGACCACCTGCGCGCGCTGTCACACTCAGCAGGTGGCGTTGACGCTACAGAGCGACGGGCATCGCAAGTGCGGCGATTGTCACGCCGGGCTGCCCCACAAACCCAGCGCGGTGAAGACCTGCGGCAGCTGCCACGAGAAGCCCGCGGCGCAGGTGAACCGCGGCCACTCGGACTGTCAGCGCTGCCACGAGCCGCACAGCACGAAGGTGCAGAAGCGCTGCGACGGCTGCCATTCGCAAGAGCATCAGACAGCGCCGGCCGGGCACAAGGCGTGCGCCAGTTGCCACGAGGCACACACCGGCGAAACCAAGCCTGGGGGTTGCGGCCGATGCCACGCCGAGCAACAGAAGGCGCCCCACTCGAAGGTGGACGGCGGCTGCGCCAAATGCCATCGGCCCCATGGCCCGGGCGGCACAGCCAAGCCGCCGGCCTGCTCCAGCTGTCATCAGCAGGGCTCGCTCAAGGGCCTGCACCTCGATGCTCGTCACCGTGACTGCCTCAAGTGCCACACCGGTCATGGCGACCAGCGACCCGAGCGGGCGGCCTGTGGCGCTTGCCACACGAATCTGCAAAAACACCACCCGGAAGCGGAGCGCTGC
Organism: Myxococcales bacterium; assembly: GCA_016191785.1. Classification (GTDB taxonomy): domain Bacteria; phylum Myxococcota_A; class Polyangia; order Polyangiales; family Polyangiaceae; genus JADJKB01. The sequence goes on from JACPVJ010000197.1 coordinate 20,239, forward strand.
AGTGGTTGTCATCTGTTCAAAGGCGGCTGATCGATGGCGGTAGACATGAAGATGAGCTGGGTGCTGGGCGCGGTGATCGTGGCCGCAGGTGGGTATGCCGTGTTCGGCGAGAGCTTCCGCCGCGACCGGCCGATGCCCGAGCCGACCTCGGCCCGCCCGGCCGCGCCCCTCCCCGACTTGGACCAGGCGCCCGCCGCGTCGGGCCTGATCGAAGGCACCGCGCTCGAGGTACTCGACGTACCGGGTTACTCCTACATTCGAGTGGGCCCCGCCGGCTCCGAGGGTCAGTGGGTCGCGGTCACCACCGCGAACGTGAAGACCGGAGCGCTCGTGCGGGTGCGCTCCGACACGGTGATGACCGACTTCGAGAGCAAGACGCTGGGCCGCGTGTTCGCCTCGATTCACTTCGGTTCACTGGTCGACGGCAAGGCGGCCGGGCCGCTACCGCCCGGTCACCCGCCCGCCGACCCGGCGCTGCCGCCCGGTCACCCGCCCGCGGGTGTCAAGCCGGCTCCCGCCCCGAGCGTGGCCACCGGAAAGGCAACCGGGGCGAACGCGCGAACCATCGTCGAGATCTTCTCGCAGAAGCAGGCGCTGGCCGGCAAGAAGGTCCGGGTGCACGGCACCGTGGTCAAGCTGACCAGCGGCATCATGGGCAAGACCTTCCTGCACCTGCGCGATGGCACCGGCAGCGAGGCGGCGAAGAACCACGACCTGACCGTGACCACCACCGAAGAGCTGGCTCGCGACCAGAGCGTGACCTTGGAAGGCACGCTGGTGCTCGACAAGGATCTGGGCGCTGGGTACCGCTACGACGCGTTGCTCGAAGACGCGGTCAGCGTGAAGTGAGTCACGGCACGAGGCCGGTCACCAGGCCGTCGACGTGGGTGTCGGGGAACAGGAACTTGAGCGTCGAATCGACGTTCTTGTGACAGAACCAGCACGCCGTCGACTGGACGTGCGGTGCCGGTGGAGGCAGCGCGTGACAGCCGTCGCAGCCCGCCTGGCTCCCGTCGACCACGGTCCACTTCGGCGCGGTGTGCTTGCCCCCTGACGGCGCGCCCCCCGGGAACGCCGCGCCGTGGCAGTAGCTCTTGCCGCAAACACCGTTCGCGTAGCTGGGCGCCGCGCCGGCGGTCAGCGCGACGCCGCCGAAGGCCAGCTCGGCAGGGCCCGAGCTGTCGAGGTGCCCGGGGTCCGTCACGGCCTTGGGGACCACGTGGCACTCGGCGCAGGGCACCGCCCGCGCACGCCCGTTGCTGGTCAGGTGGGCCTGGTGCGCTCCGACGCCCGGCGACGACGTGGACGAGCTGCCAGACAGGTCGCTCGGGGGTGCGTCGGTGGCGCCGCCGTGACAGCCGTTGCACTTCTCGGGGACTGCTACGTCGACCTTGCCGTCGACGTGCTTCGACCGGGCCGTGATGGTCACGTGGTCTTCACCGACCACGTCGGCGTGACATCGCCCGCACGCCTTCATCTGGACGTGCGGCGCCGGCGGCGGCATCGCGTGGCAGCCCGTGCACGCCAGGCGCCCGGTGTCGCTGGTCCACTGGGGCGAGGCAGCGGGCGCCGAGGGCGAGTGGCACCAGGCGTCGTTGCACGTGCGCGCCTGCCGCTGCCAGCTGGGATTGCGCTGCTTGGAGAGCCCCACCCCCGAGAAGACGACCTCGGCCGGGGGGTCGGAGTCGACGTGCCCGGGGTCGCCGTACTTGGCCGGGACCTGGTGGCACTCACCGCACGCCAGCGCCCGGCCAGCGGCACCGCCCGAAAGGTGGACGCGGTGGGCACCGACCCCGAGCGCGGTCACACCATCGTTGCCGGCGAGGTCGCGCGGCGGCGCAGGGTCGCCGTCACTTCCGTGGCAAGCGTCGCACGCGAAGTTGCCGAGCTGAACCTTGCCGTCCACGTGGAGCGCGGCGTTCACGAAGCCCGCTTGGCCGATCACTTCACCGTGACAGCTGTGGCACTTTGCATTCTGCGGGTGCGGGGCCGGCGGTGGCAACCCATGGCAGCTGCCGCAGGCCGCATCCGATGACCGCGGCGCGGTCCACACCGCGTCGGCGGTGCGGTGGCAGTACGAGTCGGTGCAACGACCAACGGCCGCGTCGTAGCTCGGAGCCCTGCCCCCCTGCTTGGCCACTACGCCGAACGTGAGCTCGGCGGGCAGTGCGTCGTCGGCATGACCCGGATCGTCGGTGGACTTCGGTACCACATGGCACTCGGCGCACGCCACCGGGCCGTGGGTCGCGCTGGCGCCGAGGTGGCTCTGATGAGCGCCCACGCCGGGTTGCGCGACGCTAGAGCCACCCGCGAGATCCCTGGGCGGCGCCGCCCGCTCGAGCGCGCTGCCGCCGCGAGTGGAGTCGCCGTGACAAGACGAGCAGGCCGACTCGTGCTCGCGGCGTTCGTCGTCGCGCACGCGCTGGCAGCCAGGCGCCGAAGCTGCGGCCCAGAGAACGAGCAGCGTCCACCTCAGGTCAATTCTCATGGCAGTACCTGCACGTGCCCGAGCCCTCCGAGCGCGCGCTCTTCCAGCCCTTGGGGTGGGGGTTGCCACCGTAGGCGCCCACTTTGTGGCAGCGGATGCAGTTGGTCGCGGGGCCCTGCTCGTGGCAGCCCGCACAGCTCGTCACGTCACGCCGGGCGTCGCGGCCGTGGCCGCTGGGCGCGCCGGTGATCCAGCCAGCTGGGTGCGGGCTCCGACCGTTCTTGTGCCCGCCACTCACCCCGCGCTCGAGGTGGCAGCCATCACAGCTGGCGGGCGTGTGACAGCGTGCGCACTTCGCCGGCTGCGACTGGGCTTCGATGGCATGACGCGAGACGAAGTCGCCGCGGTGGATCAATTTGCGCTCGATGGCCTCGGGGCGGCGCCGCTCGACCGAGAGGTCTTGGCTTACGTCGTGGCAGTCGTCGCAGTGCTGCTGGGTGTGGCACTGCTGGCAGAGCTTCTGCTGCTGGCGTGCCGCTTGGCCGTGGTTGCGCTGAAAGCCGGCGTCGTGCTTGGCAAACGACTGCGGCAAGAGCCGTTCGAGGTCCTTTCTGACGTGGCACGGGGCGCACTCGGCACGGTCCCATTGCTTCCGGTGCTCGTGACACTCGAAGCAGCGTTCCATCACCGGGAAGAGCGGCGAATCACCCTCGGTGGCACCGGCATGACAGGGCACGCACTGGCCCTTCACCTCGGGCATGGCAAGGTGCTTTTGATGGCTGAACCGAATAGTGTACGCCAAGGGCGGTGGCACGTGAACGGGCGGGGTGACCGCGAGCATCTGCGGGTCGTCGCCGCGGTGACAGCGCGCGCACAGCTGCTTGTCGGGGAAGACCTTCTTCGGCGTGGCAGTGAGCGAGTGGCACGTGGTGCAGCGCAAACACTCGGGGAGCCCGGGCCCGCCGCAGCTGAGAGCCGAGAGGTGCTGCGCATGGGGGAACCGGCTCGGCTCACGGTCGGCGCAGGCCAGGGCCAGGGCGACCGTGCAGGCGAGGGCGAGGAACAGGCCCTTCACTTGGGACCTCCCGAAGTGAAGCGGATTCGGAGTTGCGTCTGCGCATCGGCGGTGGCGTGGGGCGTGCGAGCATACGAGGCGCCCCACAACGCCGCGAGCTCGGGCGACAGCGACCACTCGACCGTGCCGGCGTATACGCTCGACGTGTCGTAGCCGGCGATGGGCTCGTCGTAGCGGTAGTGGTACGCCTCGAGCGTGGTGGAGACGTCGAGCTGAATGCGCTGGCGCCAGGCGTTGCGCATCGACAAGTAGCCGTTGTCCGGGGCGCTCACCCGGGTCACGGACAAGAGCAGGACCGTGCGCTCGGTGCGGCCGGGAGTGATGCGCGCGCCAACCTCGGTGCGCTGTCCCAGGTCGCCCGGTGAGTAGATCTGCACGAAGCCCGAGCCGGTGAGGGTCAGCTGGCGCCAGAGCTTGGCGCGGAAGCTGCCGCCGGCCTCTTCATAAGCATCCGTCGAAAACACGGCGAGCACGCTCTGCCGCGAAAGAAACAACGCAGGCTCGGCGTGCAACACCTCGGCCTCGAGCTCGAGCGGGGTCAGCGGCGTGTAGTGCGCCCACAGGCGGCCATCGGCGACCCGCCGGGCGTCGAGCTCGAGGACGGCGTTGCCCCCGACGGTGACCTTCTGCGACGCGTCGAAGCGGGCATCGGCCCCGAGGTTCCGGTAGGCGAGCCCCTCGGCCTCGTGCTGCTCGTGCACCGAGGCACCGACATCGAGCTCCGGCGAGTCGTAGAACAGGCGACCGCCGGCCAGCCAGTGCTCGGCGCGACGCGGCTCGGCAAGCGCATCGGGATCGCGCCACAGCGACTCGGCGGCGGAGCCGAGCTGATGGTAGCCCGGTCGCGCCGCCCACCGCGGCAAGACCGTGAGCCCGGCGTAGGCCTCGGCACCAACCCCCCCGGGCAGCGTGGCGCCCGCAGCGAGTCCGTCGAAGCGGGCATAGCGAGCCGCGCCCCCCGCCACGTGTTGCCGGCCCAGGCGCAGCCACCCAGGACCCGTCCGATAACGCACGTTGGCGTTCTGCACGTCGCCGTCCATTCGCCGACCCGCCCCGGCTTCCCCGAAGGTGGCGCTCCCCCAGAGGTCGAGCTCGACGTCGAGGCTCTGCTTCTGCCAAGGCGCATCCAGATCGTGCGCGGTGAGCGACACGTACTCGACGACCGGGGCGGCGGTCTGCTCGGTGACCAGGGCGCCGTGCGGTCCGGGCAAGAGCGCCCGCTGGTAGAGACGGAAGTGCGTCTCGCTCCTGACCAGGACCTGAGGGCCGTGCGCGTCGACGTCGGCAGGCTGGGCCAGCGCCGTAGACGCCCACGCGACCGCAACGGCCAGGCACCGACAGCGCATCCCGCTCACGCCGTCATCCTCGATCACACGGGGGCAAATTGCCCGTGAAAGAATTGCGCTTCAGCAGGTCGTGCACTCGCACGAGACCTTGGCCGGACCGCTCGCGGGCATCACGCAGGCGTCGTAGGGCGACACGCAGAAGTAGTCGGCGAGGCAGGAGCACGCGAGGGCCGCGCAGGTCATACCGGGAAGCACGCAGCGGTACTCGGTGGTCATCGACTTGTACTCGGCGCAGAAGCCCTTGGGGGAGCAAGCCGAGCAGTCCTTGACAGTGGCGCAGGTCAGGATCGGCACGCAGGGGCCCCAGCAGTTGTTCTCGACCGAAGGCACCTCTCCCTTGGCGCAGGTCGGCGGCATGGACTTGCAGTTCACGGGGCTCGGATCGCACGCCACGGGGCTTCCGCCACCCACGCCGCCGGTGGCGCCGCCGCCGCCGGTCGCGCCGCTGCCGCCGGTGGCGCCGCTGCCGCCGCTACCGGACGACCCGCCGCTGCCACCGGTCGCACCGCTGCCGCCTGCACCACCCGAGGCGCCACTGCCACCGGCACCGCCAGCTCCGCCGCTGCCGTCTTCCGACGACTCACCGCCGCAGGCCGCGCACGCAAGGCAAAACAAAACCACCGAGGATCGCTTCATGGCGCCGAGCAGCGTACCCGGAACTCGCCTGGAAGGTCGAGGCCCGTCGTGGTAGGCAGCCGGCCATGAAACGCGGGTTCGGGTGGGCACTCTTGGGCTGGGTCGTGTTTGCGGGCTGCGGGGGCTCGACCGACGGGGGCGGCAGCAGCGCGACCCCGGTCGCGAAAGAAGATTTTCCGGCCGAGCTGGCGCGGGCGGTGTGCAACAACATCGGCTCGTGCTGCCAGCAGGCGGGTTATGTCCACGACGCCGCGAAGTGCGCCACGCTGCTCGAGGGCATGTACGGCAAGATGACCACCGGCGCGGTGCAGTACGACGCCCAGAAGGGCGGCGAGTGCGTGGCCTACGCGGTGACGGTCGTGCAGAAGTGCGGCGCGGACGCCGAGCCGGGTCCGTGTGGCAGCGTGACGACCGGCACCATTCCGGCGGGCGGCAAGTGCCAATCGAGCGCCGAGTGCATCGCCCCGTCGGGCGGCGACGCGGACTGCAACGACGGCGTGTGCGTGCAGCAGCCGCGCGGCAAGGCGGGCGACGGCTGCTCCGGAACGTGCACCGAGGACGGCAACACAACCATGTGCAGCGGCGGTATGGGCGGCACCAGCGGTGGGAGCGCCATCTGCTACACCAACGACGGGCTGGTGTGTCGCCAGGACGGCAAGTGCGGCGCGGCCGCCAAGGTGGGCGAGCCGTGCTCGTACGACGACTGCGTCACCGACGCGTACTGCGACATGTCGGCCGAGAAGTGCGTGGCCCGGGTCGCGGTGGGCGGGTCGTGCACCGGCGATGACCAGTGCGCCGACGGCGCATACTGCGCCGGCAGCAAGTGCGTCGACGAAAAGCCCCAGGGCGCGACCTGTGCCGAGTACTCCGAGTGCGAGTCCCACGAGTGCGAGGACGGCAAGTGCGGCTCGGACATGATCTCGAAAACCATGTGCTCGGGCACGGCCCCCACCCAGTGATGCCCACCGACCCGCCTGCCATTCGTCGCGCCGGAATCGTCTTCGCGGGCGGCCCCGCCCCCGGCGCCAACTCGGTGATCGCTGCTGCCACCATGGCGTTCCGTCGCAACGGGCGCGAGGTGGTCGGCTTCATGAACGGTTACTCGGGCCTGCAAGACTACGACGCCGAGAAGCGCCCGTTGGTCGACGGCAGCGACTACTTCGTGTTCCAAGATCACCATCTGCGCGGGCTCCGGAACGCGCGGGGCATCCTGGTCGGCACCGCCCGAGCGAACCCCGGCAAGCTGGTGCGCTCGCGTGCCGATCTGTCCGATCCGGCCAAGACCGCGCCCCTCCGGCGGGTGCACCAGGGGCTGGTGAGCCTGGGCATCGACGCGCTGGTGTCGATCGGCGGGGACGACACGCTCAAGAGCGCGAACCTGCTCTTCGAGTACCAGCGGCAGCTGCCGGAAGGCGAGAAGCGCGTGCACATCGTGCACGTCCCCAAGACCATCGACAACGACTACCGCGGCATCGACTTCACCTTCGGGTTCTTCACCGCCGTCGACTTCATGGGGAAAGAGCTGCTCAACCTGCGCGCCGACGCGATGGCGACCAAGAGCTACTTCATCGTCGAGACCATGGGCCGAAAGACCGGGTGGTTGGCGTACGGCGTGGCGATCGCCGGCGAGGCGCACATGGTGGTCGGCGTGGAAGACGTCGAGGGCGCGCTGGCGGTGGAAGAAGAAGTGACCGACGCCGCCGGCGTCACCCACCGTGAGACGCGGCTCTCGCTCGACGCGCTGTGCGATCGCATCGTCGACCTGATCCTCACCCGCGAGAAGCGCGGCAAGCACTACGGCACCGTGGTCTTGGCCGAGGGCCTAGCCGAGATCTTGCCGCACTCGTTCTTGCAGGGGGTGCCACGGGACGAGCACGGCCACGTGTCGCTCGGGCGGGTCGACATCGGCAAACTGATCGCGGAGCTCGCGGCCAAACGCTTCCGCGAGCGCACCGGGCGCGACAAGCGCCTGACCGGCGTGCAGCTCGGCTACGCCTCGCGCTGCGCTGCGCCCCACGCCTTCGACGTGATGCTGGGCAGCCAGCTGGGCCTGGGCGCGTATCGCGGCCTGGTCGACGAGGGGCTGGACGGCCACATGGTGAGCGTGAGCGGCCAGCTCGATCTTCAGTTCGTGCCGTTCCGCGAGCTGGTCGATCCCGACACCCTGATCGCCGGCGTGCGCTACCTGCGCACCAGCAGCGACTTCCACCGCCTCGCGCGGCAGCTCGAGACCCGCATCGAGCCTCAGCCGCGCTGAGCGCGCAGGCGCTGGGCAGGGCTGCAGCGGTGGCCGCGGCCCCGCAGGCACGTGGCGGCGCGGTCCCACACGACCGCGCCCACGGTGGCTGCGCTCGCCGTGGCGGCGTGCACGAAGAGCTCGCGCCCGCGGGTCTCGAGCGCCGTGACCTCGGCCCAGGGAACGCGCCACAGGCGGCCACTGCCCGCGACCAGCAGCGGCCGGCTCCCGGGGGACTCGGCTGCGAGCGGGACCGCCTCGCCAAACCCCACCGCCAGCACGGCGCCCGCCGCGCGCAGGGTGAACCCGTCGGCGGCCAGCGCGAACGCCGCGTCGCGCACGGGATAGCGGATCAGCGCGCGGCCCGTCGCGCGCACCAGCGCCGAGTCCAGATCGCACGCCACGGCGAACCAGGCGAGCTCTCCCTGGTGGCGCACGGCGATTCGCCACAGCGCCTCCGAATAATCGAGCCCCGGGCCAGGAAGGCCGCGCACACGGAGCGCGCGCATGCGAAAGACGGTGAGCGCGACTCGCGCGGCGCCGCCGACCTGCCAGAGCTCGAGATCAGGCGGCAGATGCGCGCGAGCCGCAGCGGGCGCGACGTTGCCGGTCAGCTCGAAGCTCAGCTCTTCGGTGCCGCCGAGCAGCAGCATGTCACGCCGGCGCCCGCGGGTAAGAGCCGAAGACCTTCAGCCAGCTGGTCTTGTCGGACAGTCGCTCGAGCGCCTGCGCCACCGCAGGGTGCCGCCGGTGCCCTTCGAGGTCGAGCAGGAATACGTAGACGCCCAGCGCGCCCCGCGACGGCCGCGACTCGATCTTGGTCAGGTTCAGTCCACGGCTGGCCAGCTCGGCGAGCACGTCGACCAGCGTCCCGGGTCGATCGTGCGCGGTCTTGAACGCCAGGCTGGTCTTGTCGCGACCGGTCGGCTCGGCGTCGTGCCGCGCGACGATCACGAAACGGGTGACGTTGTCTGCGCGGTCCTGGATCCCGCGCGCCAAGACCTGGGCTGAGAAGCGCGCCGCCGCGCGTGCCGATCCGATGGCCGCCGCCGCGGGCTCGCCCAGCGCGCGCTCGACGCCGGCCACCGTCGACAACGTCGCCTCGACGCGGGCGGCCGGGAGCTCTCGCTCCAGGTACTTCCGGCACTGGGCCAGGGCCTGCGGGTGTGAATAGACGATGTCGACCCTGCCGCCGAGCTCGCGCGCGATCAGGCAGTGCTCCACCGGCACGATCACTTCCCCAGCGAGGGCGAGCCCGGTGTCGTGGATCAAGAGGTCCAGGGTCTCACTGACCGAGCCCTCGATGCTGTTCTCGATGGCGAGCACGCCGGCGTCCGCCGCGCCGCCATCGACCGCGGCCACCACCGCCGCGTGACTTTGCACCGGCAGAAATTCGGCGTCGGGCGCCCACGCGAAGGCCGCGCTCTCGCCGAACGTTCCGGGCGGGCCCAGGTGACAGAAGCGCATCGCCAGTTCGCATAACTCGATCCGGCGGGCACGCGCTACCCTACCGGCGTGACGGAGCCCCTCATCGGTCGCGAATCCGAGCTCCGCGAGCTCTCCGAGCTGCTCGCGTCGGATGCGCGGGTCGTCACGCTGAGTGGGCCGCTGGGGGTGGGCAAGTCCAGCCTGGCTCGCGCGGCGACCCAGTCGCTCTCGTCGGTGGAACACGTGGACCTCCACGCGGTCGGTGCGGCCGAGGCGCTGGACGACCTCCGCCGCGACACGGATCTGCTGGTCCTGGACGGCGCCGATGGCGTGCGCGACGCGCTGCGAGCTCGGGTCGCGCGCTGGCTCGATGCCGCGCCGGGTCTCACGTTGCTGGTCACTCTGCGGGAGGCGCTGGACCTGCCTGCCGAACACGTGATCGAGCTCTGCCCGCCGGCGCTTCCGACCGAAGGTTTCTCGGGGCCCGCCGCCGACCTCTTTCTCGCGCGAGCGCGGCGCGCGCGACCCGGCTATTCACCGTCGGAGGCCGAGCTGCCGATCTTGGCCGAGCTGGTCCGTGAGCTCGACGGATTGCCGCTGGCCATCGAGCTCACCGCGCCTCGGCTGGCGGTCATGGGCCCCGCTGCGCTGCTCCATCGCACGCGCCAGAACCGCGCTTCAGGAGCGCTCGAGCGCGCGCTGGCCGGTGCCTTTGCCGCGCTCGAGCCAGAAGAGCAAGCGGCGCTCACGGAGCTGTCGGTGTTTGCCGGCGGGTTCTCGCTGGAAGCAGCCGAGCAGGTGATCGAGGGCCCTGCGCTCGAGCTGATCTCGCGCCTCCGGCAGAAGTCGTGGGTCCTGGCCCACGCGCTCCCAAACGGCGAGGTACGTCTCGCGCTCCTCGGGTCGGTGCGGGACTTCGTCCGCCCGAAGGGGGATGCGCGGCGCATCGCAAACGCCAGCGCGCGTCACGCCGAGTGGTTCGCCAGGTGGGCCGAGCGCGGCAAACCCCTGGCCACCGAGCGCGAGAATCTCCAAGCGGTGCTCGAGTCGGTGCTCGCGGCGGGGCCCGTGACCGCGCGCCAAGCCGAGCCGGCGCTGCGGGTCCTGATTGCGCTGTCGGCGCAGGACCGCCGCCCACCCGACGCCCGCTATCTGGCGGTGCTGGACGCGGTGTTGGCAGGCACCCGCGATTCGGGGGCCGATCCCGTGCTCTTGGCCCAGGCGCTGTGGGTGTCGGGCATGGCGCGCCGGCGCGCGGGGGACGCGGCGCGGGCGCTCGGTGACCTGGGGCGCGCGCTCTCGGTCGCGCGGACCCTCGCGGCCGCGGGCGTCGAGGGTCGCGTGCTGGCAGAGCTGGCAGAGCTGCTCGAGCTCCGCGGTGAGCACGGCGCAGCGTGCGAGCACGCTCGGGCAGCGGTCGCCGCGGCCACGCGCAGCGGCGAGCCTCGGCTCGAGGCAGCCGCGCTGACGACGCTGGCCCGGGTCGAGCCCGCCAGCGCCGACGCTCTGCTCGAGCGCGCCGCCGCGCTCGCTGCGGGAGCGCGCGACGAGGCCTCGCTGGTCGAGATCGAGCTCGCGCGCGCCGAGCTCAGCCTCGACGCCGAAGAGCACGCGCGGGCCGAGGCCCGAGTGCGCGCCGCAGGCGAGCACGCGCCCACTCCGACGGCTCGCGCCGCGTGCGAGCTGATGCGCCTGCGCATCGAGCACGACCGGGGGAGAGACGTAGCGGCGGGGTACGCCGCCCTGGCGTCGAGCGCACGTGAGCAGCCTCCGGGCGCGGTCGAAGCGCTGGCGCTGGGGCTCTCGGGGCTCTCGGCCGCCGAGCAGGGCCGATGGGGCGATGCGCATGCCCTGCTCTCGTCGTCGCTCGCGCTGCCCGAGCTCGACCCGCGTCCGTTCTTCACGGCGCTGGCGCGCTGGCTGGACGCCCGGGTCCTGCCCGGCGCCGCCGAGGTGGCGGCTCTGCCCGCGCCCCCCGGTAGCTGGTGGGCCCGCGCAGCGGCCCGCGTGCTTCGAGCGCGACAGGCCCCGGCGCTGCCGGCAGAGGCGCTGGTCATCGGACCCTTGGGGCGCTGGTTCCGCACACCGAGCGCCCCGCCCGTGAGCCTCGAGCGGCGCAAACCGCTGGCCAAGATCGTGGACCGACTGGCGGAAGAGCGCCTGACCCGCGCGGACGCGAGCCTGCCGTGGAACGAGCTCCAAGCCGCGGGCTGGCCGGACGAGCGCGTGCTCCCGGAAGCGGGCGCTCACCGGGTGCGGGTGGCAGTCTCGACCCTGCGCAAGCTGGGCCTGGGGCCCCACTTGCTCACCCGCGGCACGGGATACCTGTTCGACGCGGGCGTCCCGCTGGTCCGCGCGTCGGAGTGAGCGATGCACGAAGCACTGGCGTTCCACGTCGACGGACCCCGCGCTGCCGCGCTCTCGAAGAAGCGCGGCGGGTCCGGCGCGTGGCTGATGGTGCTCGGCATCTTCGGCATGTTGTTCGGCTCGTTCTGGATGCTGTGGGGTGTCGTCGTGGTGCTGACGGGCGTGGGCGTGGGCAACGGCATCATCGTGTTCTTCTTCGGCGGCCTGGGTCCGGCGCTCGGAGCCGCGATCGTCGCTTGGGCCGGCGTGCGGCGGCGGCGAGATGCCGAAGATCTGATCGAGCTCCAGCTGATGTCCGAGGGTCGGCCCGAGGTGACGCTGGACGAAGCAGCGCTGTTGATCGGCCGGGACCCCACCGGTCTCTTGCGGCTGGCCGGGCAGCACGGCGCGGCGACGCCAGTGCAAAGCTCGGGCTTCCGCGCCGCATCCCTGCCGGACGTGGACACCCGAGCGCTAGCCGCGTTTCGCCGCTCGCGTCTGCGGCGCGCGCTCGTGCTCGCGCTGTGTGCGCTGGGTGTGCTCGCGTTCGCCACGCTGTGGATCGTGGTCGGCATCGCGGGGATTGCCACCGGCGAGTGGCTGGTGGGGCTCTTGCTCTTGATCCCCGGCGGTGCGTTCCCGACGGCCGGTGCGATCGCGCTCGCCTGGCGCGCGTCGACCAGCTGGCGTCGCTCGGCGCGAGCCGCGCGCCTGGCCGCCGCGCTCTCGTCTCGCACCGTGACGGGCATCGACGATCTCGCGCGACGCATGCACGTGTCGCCGAGCGTGGCTCGCTCGACGGCGCTCGAAGCGCTCGAGCTCGGGCTCGTCCCGCGTCAGGCGCTCGCGCGTTTGCTCGGGCCCTCCCAGCCCGGCGCGTCGAGCCCACCGCCGGGGCCGATCCCGCTCAGCGCCTGGCTGGGTCGAACCCTCGAGAACACGTGGCTGGTCGAGGCGCCGCTCTCGCACGGCGGCATGGGCGCGGTGTTCCGGGGGCGGCATCTGCAGAGCCGCCACGCGGTGGCGATCAAGGTGCTCTTGCCCGAAGTGATGGGAAGTGAAGAGGCCCTGCGGCGCTTCGAGCTCGAGGCCGTCACCGCGAGCCGGCTCGGGCACCCGGGCATCGTGCGCATCCACCACTTCGGGCGCAGCGCCGAGGGCGCGGCGTACATGGTGATGGACCTGCTCGAGGGCGAGACGCTGGAGGCCTGCCTGCAACGTCGCGGGGTCCTGCCCTGGGGCGAGGCGCGGCGCATCGCCATCGAGATCGGCGAGGCCCTCGCGGTGGCTCACGACGCGGGGCTCATCCACCGGGACATCAAGCCCGCCAACGTCTTCTTGACCGCTGGACGGGCGGTGCTGCTCGACTTCGGGTTGGTCAAACCGCTGGACGAATCGGCGGTCTCACGCATGACCACCAGCGGCGTGGTGGCCGGGACGCCGCTCTACATGTCACCCGAGCAGGCACGCGGTGAACCGCTCGACGTGCGCTCGGACGTGTACGGACTGGCCGTGGTCACCTACGAGATGGTGGCCGGCGTGCCGCCGTTCTTCGACAAGACGGTGGCCGAGGTCTACGCCCGGCTCTTGCGCGAGACGGCGCCGCGGCTCGGCCAGGTCGCGCCGGCGGCCTGCCCGCCGGCGCTCGACGCCACGCTGGGTCGCGCGCTCTCACCGTTGCCCGGAGACCGCCAGCCCACCCTCCGCGAGCTGGTCGCCGAGCTCGCCGCCATTCCTGCAGCGGACGCTTTGACCGGCTGAGTGCCGCCTTTGACCGGAGTTTGACCGGCATTTGACGGCAGGGCGCCCCGCCCCGCCGCGTAGGTGGGGGCGAAACGGGCGGCGATGGGTCGCCCGCAACAGGAGAATCGTCATGCGCTATGTCGTTGGGTTTCCGGTTCTGGCTCTCTTGGCCGCGTGCAGCATCGGGGGAAAGAAGATCGAGAAAGACAAAGCCGCCGAAGGCGCCACGGGCGCCGCTGCGGCGACTCCGGCCTCGGGAGCGGGCGACCTCGCCAAGGTCTCGCTCGCGCCGCTTCCCCTCGAGATCGAGGTCAAGGCTGGAGGCATGGGTGCGATGGACATGTCGCTCGACGACAAGAAGAGCGTCACCGTCGACATCGGCGACGGCGCGTCGCTCAACGTCTCGCCGGAAGAGCGCAAGCTCGCCCAGGTCAAGAAGAGCTACCAAGGCGACACCATCCTGTTCCCCTTCAAGAAGTGGGAGAAGGAAGAGAGCAACATCGCCGTGCTTCAGTTCGTGAACGACGGCAAGAAGGGGTACATCGGCTTCACTTTGGTCGAGGTCGGCGGCAAGAGCTACCTCTGCAAGACCACCGGCCTCGACGGCGTGCCGTCGGTCGAGGTAGCCGAGAAGCACTTGGCCGCGTGCAAGACGCTCAAGGCAAAGTGAAGGGCCGAGGTCGGGCGGCGGCCCGTCGGGGGCCGCCGTTCAACTTCCGAAGGTGAACGTGCCGACGGCAACCAGGCGCCACGGCAACGCAATGCCTTCGCGGTTTCCGTCCTCGTCTTTGCCAACGTCGCGGCACTTCTCGCTGCCGCTCGTGTCCTCTTCGCAGATCTCGTTCGACACGTGCAGGTAGGCGCCAAACTGTGGCCCGACGCGGAACAGCTTCGAGACCTGCCACTCGGCTCCGAGCGCGATCGGGTAGACCATGCCGCGAGCGCTGTAGGTGTAGGTGTCGGTCTTGTTCTTTGCTTCGGCCGTCACTGCGCCGAAGCCGATCCCGGCCTGCAGGTAGGGATTGAAGCTGCCGGGGTCGAACCAGTACCAGCGCACGAACGGCGCGAAGTAGCTCGACGTGAACTTCACCTCGTCCGCATCGCTCTGCAGTTGCCCGCGCCACGACTCGCGCACCTTGAAGCTCCAAGCCGCCAGCTCGAGGCCGACGGACAGGTGATCGTGGAAGCGCCAACCGCCGCCGAGGGCGAAGGCGACGCCGCCGTCGACCGGGCAATCGCTGTCGGGCTTGTCGTTGTCGCACACCGCATTGCCGTAGCCGAGCAGCAGGTGAAGCTCGACGGGCTGACGCGTGGACCGCGGCGCGGGCGGGCGCGGGGCCTCCGCGGTCGGAGCCGCCGAGGGCGCGGGTCCCGGCGGCGGTGGCGGTGGCGGTGGCGGTGGCGTGGGAGGCGGGGACGCGGGCGGCGGAGGCGGCGGAGGCGCTTCCGGTTGAGCGTGGGCGACCGAGCTCAGCACGAGCAGCGAGACCAGGAGAGGAGCGCGCATGAGATCGCCGCATCACAGCAGCATTCGTACCAGGACGAAATGGCCCGCAAACGGGGCCGTTCGGGCACGGCGTGAACGCGACATCACACGACCGGCGTGAACGTGTAAGCCGAGGTGGCACCCCAAGCCCCTGACTTGCGCGGATTGAGGCTGCTAGGCTCGCATCTGGTGTCTTCGATTCGAGCTTGGGTCAGAGCCTCGCTGGCGACGGGGTTCTTGGTGGGCGCCTGCACCCTGGGCGCTCGGGACGCGGACGAGCTTTCGGGACAGCACGGCTCTGGCGGCTCCGGCGGCGCCGATGGCGGGGGCGGAGCTGGAAACTGCTCGGCCGGCACCGACGACTGCGACGGCGTGGCCGAAAACGGCTGCGAGACCGTGACCAGCAAGGACCCGAAGAACTGCGGCGCGTGCGAGAAGGCGTGCCCCAGCACCGACGGCAAGACGCCGACTTGTACCGACGGCGCCTGCGGCGTGTCGAACTGCAGCGCGCCGCTGGCGGACTGCGACGGCGACGGCAGCTGCGAAACCGACACCGCCACGTCGCTCGACCACTGCGGGTACTGCGACTACAAGTGCGCCCTGGCGAACGCCAAGCCCAGCTGCGACCAGGGCTGCCAGATCGACGAGTGCGACGTCGGATTCGCCAGCTGCGACGGTATCCCGAGCAACGGCTGCGAAACGCCGCTCAACACCCCGAGCAACTGCGGGAATTGCGGCGCGACCTGCACGCTGCCGAACGCAACCACCAGCTGCAGCACGGGCAAGTGCCAACTGACGGCGTGCACCGGCGGCTTCGACGACTGCGACGGGCTACCCGAGACGGGCTGCGAGTCCAACGTCCAAACCGATCCCGGCAACTGCGGCAAGTGCGGCACGAAATGCACCACCGGTCAGGTCTGCCAGGCGGGCAAGTGTGTGGTGTCGTCGTGCTCGGCCCCGATGGCGGACTGCGACACGAACCCCGGCGACTGCGAGACCAACACCGACACCTCGGTCGCGCACTGCGGCTTCTGCAAGAACCCTTGCGCTCTCGCCAACGCGAACGCCGCCTGCACCGCGGGCAAGTGCGCGGTCTCGAGCTGCAAGGCCGGGTGGGGCAACTGCGACGGCGTCGCCGCCAACGGCTGCGAAACGCAGCTCGGCACCACGACCAACTGCAAGAGCTGCGGCGACCAGTGCTCGGGGGGGCAGAACGTCCTGACCGCGACCTGCGCGCCGACCGGCTGCCAGCTCTTCTGCAACTCGGGCTTCGGAAACTGCAACACGTCGCCGACCGACGGCTGCGAGTCGCAGCTCGGCAGCGACCCCCTGCACTGCGGCAGCTGCACCAACGACTGCACCGCCAAGGCGCCCACGGGCACTCAGGCCGGGTGCGCCAACGGCGTGTGCACCTTCAACTGCGCTTCCGGTACGGCCGACTGCGACGGCAACGGCTCGTGCGAGACCAACGTCAACACGAGCGCCACCAACTGCGGCCAGTGCGGCCACTCGTGCGGCGGCACGGCGTGCGCCGGTGGCTTCTGCCAGCCCGACTTGGTCGTGCCGGGGAGCAACCTGACCAGCGTGGACGCGGACAACGTCCCGTCGAGCCTGGTGTTCACCCGCGGTGGCGCTACGGGCGGCGTCTATCGGTTCAACAAGTCGACCAAGGTCGTGACCACGATCGCCGCGAACCAGGACGCCACGTCCGTCGATGTCGTCGGCAATTACACGTTCTTCACCGACGCAGACGACGGCGCGAAGCGCGTGCCCTCGAGCGGGGGCACGGCCACGCTGATCGGTCCGGCCGCGGGGGGAAAGCAGCTCGACTCGGACGGCAACGACGTCTTCTTCACCGCGGCGAGCGGGCTCTTGCGGGTCGACGCCGGCGGGGGAGCCGTGCAGGTCTGGGACTCGGCCCCGAGCGCCTTCGGGCTCCGCTTCGACTCGAGCGCCGGGTGGGTTTTCTGGACGGTGCCGGCCGTGGGCGAAGTGCGGTATTCGACCGACAACCTCTCCAACGTCCAGAAGGTCGCGACCAGTCAGGGAGAGCCCGCGTTCGTGAAGGTCGACGCCTCGTACGTCTTCTGGACCGCCACCACCGACGGCGCGATCCGCCGCGCCACCAAGCCGGCGAGCAGCGTGACGACGGTCTTCACCGGTCTGCAGAGCCCATACGCGTTGGCCCAGGACGGCACGGAGCTGTTCTGGGCGTCCAAGGCCAGCGGAGGCCTGTGGAAGGGGCTGAAGACCGGGGGCACGCCGACCAAGCTCGCGGATTCACTGACCAACGTCCTGGGCATCGAAGTCGACGGCACCCACGTCTACTGGATTGACTCGGGTGGTATGAAACGCATCCCGCGCTGACCGCCGCCCCGGAATCTGGGCCCGGCAACCCGGCGTGGTAGGCTTCGGGATCCGTGACGGACAGCCCGAGCGTCGAGCCCATCCGGATCATCGGCCGCTACGCGCTCCACCAGGAGATCGCGGCCGGTGGCATGGCCACGGTCCACCTCGGCCGACTCCTCGGCCCGGCCGGTTTCTCTCGCACCGTCGCCATCAAGCGCCTGCACGCTCAGTTCGCCAAGGACCCCGAGTTCGTCAGCATGTTCCTGGACGAGGCCCGGGTCGCGGCGCGCATTCGCCACCCGAACGTGGTCTCGACCCTCGACGTGGTGGCGCTCGACGGTGAGCTGTTCATCGTCATGGACTACGTCGAGGGGGAGTCGCTGGCGCGCCTGATCCGCGCAGCCAAAGGGCGGGGCGAGTGGATCCCGCGCAAGAACTCGATCGCGCTGATGACCAACGTGCTCTATGGCCTGCACGGGGCACACGAGGCGAAGGGCGAGCGCGGCGAGCCGCTGGGCATCGTCCACCGCGACATCTCACCCCAGAACATCTTGGTCGACATCGACGGCACCGGGCGGGTCGTCGACTTCGGCGTGGCCAAAGCCGTGGGTCGCCTTCAGACCACGCGGGACGGGCAGCTCAAGGGCAAGCTCTCCTACATGGCGCCGGAGCAGCTCAAGGGCGAGGCGGTCGATCGCCGCACCGACGTGTTCGCTGCCAGCATCGTGCTGTGGGAGCTGCTCACGGGCCGGCGCTTGTTCCAGTCCGAGAACGACGCGGCCACCTTCGGGAAGGTGCTCACCGCAGAGGTCCCCCCGCCCAGCAGCCTCGAGCCCGCGCTCTGGCCCGAGCTCGACGCCGTCGTGCTCAAGGGGCTGGCCAGGAACCTGGACGATCGCTACGCGACGGCGCTCGACATGGCCGAAGAGCTCGAGGGTGCGGCTCGTGAGCGTCCCACGCAACGCGCCCTGGGCACCTGGGTGCGCGAGCTCGCAGCGGAATCGCTGGCACGGCGCGCCGATCAGGTGCGCGAGCTCGAGAGTCACTCGGCGGTCGTCGCGTTGGTGGGCCAGCCCGACCCGAGCTCGATTTCGTCGCCGAGGATCGAGCCGCCGCGTCTCGCACCGACACAGCCGATGCCGCAGCACCTGCCGCGCGACGAAGCGAGCGGCAACTCGAACCTGTCGAGCATCTCCGTCGCGCGCGGTCGCACCCTGCCGCCAACGGGCCGAGACCGGCGGCAGCTGATGCTGATCCTGGGCGGCATCGCCGGCCTGCTGGGGTTCCTGGTGATCCTGGGCGGCTTCTTGCTGATCCGGCGCGCGACCCGCCCGGTCGACGGTGGCTCGAGCATCGAGCCGCTCTCCGAGCCTGTCACGCCCGCGGCCAGCGCCGCGCCCGAGCCGCCGGCAAGGGCGGTGGCCCCGGATCCCGCTCCGCCGCCCTCGGCGGTCGCCGAGCCCACGCCGTCGGCGGCTGAGAAGAAGCCCGTTGCGCCGAAGCCGCAACCGGTCAAGCCCAAGGGCAACTGCAACCCGCCCTACACGCTCGACAAGGACGGCACGCGGATCCCGAAACCCGAGTGCCTCTAGAACGCGCCGCGAACGAAGGCCCCACCACCGCGCGGCAACGCCGTGACGCCCACCGTGGTCGCGCTCTCGGTCCTGGCCGGCCTGGTGAAGAACAAATACGCGGCGGCGCCGAAGGCCACCGCCGAGACCCCGAGCGAGATGTCGGCGATCAGCAGCTTCTGGTGGGCGGCGTCCACGTCGGCAGGGTCGCACTTCGGCGCGCAGCTGTCGGCCAGGTCGTCTTCGTCGCTCTTGCCCGTGGAGCCGAAGTAGGCAAACGACGCCAGTCCCAGCACCCCCACCCCACCGAGGACGTAGACCAGCGCCGGGGTCTTGCGACCGCTCGACGGCACAGCGGCCGGCGCCGGGGCATCCGGCGCGGGTCGCGCTTCGCTCGGCTTCTGCTTGGAGAAATCGGCCAGCACCTCGCGAGCCTTCTCGCCCTTCTGCAGTGAGACCTCGACCTCGATCGGCTCGAGCCCATCGGCCTCGAAGCGGATCTTGTGCGCCCCCGGGTCGACCTTGAGCGGGCCGCTGGGCAGCTGGTCCCCGAGCTTCGTCCCGTCGACGATCACCCGCACCGCGCCGGTCTTCTTCCCGGCCAGATCGAGCGCGGCGAACGCCAACGTGGGTTGCTCGCGCTCGTTCTCTTCGAGCCAGGGCTTGCAGTCCTTCTTGACCGTGGCCGGGCAGGCATCGTCCGCGCAGACCTCGAGCTTCTGCCGGGCTTCGGTCAGCTTGTCGGCTTTGCGCAGGCGCTGAGCGTCCACGTAGGCTTGGACGCAGGCTTGCTTGGTCACGTCCGCGCGCGCGCCCGCCGAGAACGAGAGCAACGCACCGGTCAGAGTGACACCCAAGAGTCGACGCACGCGCCCAAGGCTAGCGGACTTCGCGCGACGGGTCGATTCAGCAGCTGCGGCGCCGGACCAGCGGCAGGCCCAGGACCACCGCGAACACCCAAGCGGGCACGCCGGGGAGCGGCCGCGGGTGGGCACTGCACGAGGCGCCGAGCTCGTCGGCGTTCGAGTCGTGTTCGGGACCCGAGCCCGCCGAGCCGCCCGGCTTCGCAGCGACGCCGGCGCTACCGCCCCAGCCCTGCTCACCGGGCGTGGGCATCGCAGCGGCGGACCCGGGCGAGGGCATGGCGTCGTCGATCATCTCGACCTTGCCGGCGCTGGACTTCACCAGCACCGGACGCGGCGGCAGCTTGGGCCCTTCGTACAGAGCCGTCACGTCCGAGGCCGGGACCTTCTTCACCGCGTCGAACGAGAGCGACCAGGTCGCCATGACCTCGGGGCTCGGCACGTGTCGCCGCCACTTGCCGTCGACCAGCCAGACCTCGGGTGAGCCATCGTCCGCCTGGACCAGCTGCGGTGCGGCGGGCCAGGCGTCGGCTTCGTCGAGCGAGGCGATCTGCGAGTCCGACAGCGGCAGTGCGTCCCAGAACAGGTCGAGCTTCCACGCCTCGAGGCTCGCGGGGTCCACCACGTGTCGGCGCACACCCTTGGGCACGGTGGCCGTGCACGTCAGGCTCATCGGACTGCCGGCGAGCTGGGCGTTGTCGCCGCCCGCGCTGTCGATCCCATAGGCGTGGACCGCGTGCGGCTTGCCATCGAGCAGCGAGAGCGGCGGCAGGATGTCGAAGGCGTGGTTGCACGAGCCGATGGCGGTGCACAGGTCGTCGCGCTTCAGGTTGGCGGTGAGCGGTACCCCCGGTGCTCCGGACCCCGCCGGGCCACCGAAGTACACGTGCACGTCGACGGCCTTGGTCGCAGCGTCGGGGTCTTGCGCCCACCCGCGGACGGCGTCGCAGCTCACCTCGTCCAGGTGCCCCTTGGGCGGCTTGTTGCACACGTCGCCTTCGTCGGCCTTGCCGTCGCAGTCATCGTCCTTCCCGTTGCAGACCTCGGTCTTCGGCGTGCACTCGCCGTTCACCACCAGGTCCATGTAGTGTGTCCAGTTCCAACCGCTGCCGGGATCGGTGTGGTCCGAGCAGTCCGGCGTCTCGCCGTGACCCATGACGTGCTTGCGGTCCTTGGGAACGCCGTACTGATCGCACAGCCACCGCGTGAGCTTGGCCGACGACTTGTACATCGCCTCGGTGTACCACTTGCCGGGGTCGGCGACGTAGCCCTCGTGCTCGATGCCGATGCTGTTGGTGTTGAAGCAGCCGTCGTGCCAGGCGATGTCGGCATCATCGACCATCTGCGTCACCTGCCCGTCGCTCGAGCGAATGACGTAGTGCGACGAGACGTTCGACGACGAGTTCTTGAACCACGAGATCGCGCCGGCATAGCTGCCCTGCGTGGTGTGGATCACCACGTAGTTGATTTGCGCTGCTCCGCGCGACGCGTTGGTGTAGTTGCCCGAGTACGCCGGGCTCCAGATCGCGCCGGGGAACCCCAGCCCTTGTTGCACGCTGCCGACGTCGGCTTCGAGCCCGACGCCGCCAACGACGACCTCGAAGCCCTGGTCGTCGTGCCCCTTCCAACCGCTCGCCAAGAGCGAGCGCACTTCTCGAACCAGCGTCTCGCCACCGTAGGCCTCGACGACCGAGGACCAGGCGACGAGATCGTCACCGCCACCGACCCCGCGCGCGTGACCAGAGGTGCGGATCAGCGCGGCGGCAGCCAAGATGTTGGCGCGGGCTTCGGTCTTCACCCGCTCGACGGTCGTGCCCGAGAGGAGCGCGGCGGCGTCCGGAGTGGAGAGCCCACCGGCGCCGATGGCCATCAGGCCCCACTCCCGCGGCGCGTGATCGTGATCCGAGTCGTGCTCGTCGTCCCGGGCACCCAGGTTCATGCTGAGCCGCGTCTGCGCGTAGGCAATCGTCGCCAAGAGCTCGGCGGGGACGCCGCTCGCCTGCTCGGCAGCTCGAAAGTGCGCGACCAGCGGGGAGTCACCGGAAAGCTCGGCGCGGACCTGCTTCGGCCCGCGCTCCCCGGAGGGGCCGCAGCCGGCGATGACCAACGAAACCATCACCAGAACCCAGGCGAGACGTGTCGGCACGACCTCCGCCCTCGCAATTCGCGCACCAGACCGCGAGGGCGTGATTTCGGCGAGTTACGCCCGCTTTCCGCCAACCGGTGGTTGGCAGCCTCGCGGCGCGGTTGGCATGCGAAGATGCCGGGGGCGTGATCGAGCGACAGGAGCTTCTGAGAACCTTCGGCGAGCGAGTGAGTCAGCTCGGGATCGCCGACACGGCGCTCGCCGGGGCGCTCGACGCGACGCACCGCCCCGAGGCCGCGCCCTCCGCCCGCGCCTGGACCCGGCCAGAGCCCGATGAGTTGCCGCGGATCTCCCTCTCCTTTGCGCAGGCGTCGATCCCACCGTCGAACCCGGACGCGCGCGCGCGGGCAGATCTCGAAGTGCACGGCGTGATCGGCGAGGGCGGCATGGGGGTGATCCACGCGGCGCGCCAGCGCTCCCTCGACCGCGAGGTCGCCCTCAAGACGCTGAAGACCCCCAGCGCCGGCGACGGACCGACGGCCGCGCTGCTCCGCGAGGCGATCGTCACCGGGCGCCTCGAGCACCCCGGCATCGTCCCGGTCCACGCCCTGGGGCTCGATGACCGCGGCGCCCCGGTGCTGGTGATGAAGCGCGTCGAGGGTGTCGAGTGGCGAGCGCTGATGGCCGATGCGCACCACCCGGCGTGGAAGCTCCACCCCGGCGACCGGCTGGAGGTGCACCTGGAGATCTTGATGCAGATCTGCCAGGCCGTGCACTTTGCCCACGACCGAGGCGTGATCCACTGCGACATCAAGCCCGAGAACGTGATGCTCGGGAACTATGGCGAGGTTTACCTGGTCGACTGGGGCATCGCGATGCGCAGCGACGACCCCCGTGTGGCCGAGCGCGCGGGGCTGGTCGGCACGCCCGCGTACATGCCGCCCGAGCTGGTGTCGGGCGGCGGGATCGGTGCATGGACCGACGTCTACTTGCTGGGCGCGACGCTGCACCACGTTCTCACCGGGCGGTTTCGTCACGAGGGCGAGAAGCTGCAAGATGCCCTGATGTCCGCCTTCCTGTCCGAGCCTTTTGGCTACGACGCTTCGGTGCCGGAAGAGCTGGCTGCGCTCTGCAACCGCGCCACCCGCCGCGAGCCGGAGGCGCGCCACGCGAGCGCGCTCGAGCTCAGGCAGGCGATCGCGGACTTCCTGCGCCACAAGGGCTCGATCGCGCTGGCCGACGAAGCCAGCGAACGGCTGGGCCGCCTCGAAGCGCTCCTCGCCGAGACCGCCGACGACGCCGCGCCGGCGGATCTGCGCCGAGCGTATCAACTGGTGTCCGAGTGCCGGTTCGGCTTCGCGCAGTCGTTGAAGGAATGGGGCGACAACGCCCCTGCGCGAGACGGGCTCGCACGCACGGTGATGCGCGCGGTCGACCTCGAGCTACGCCAGGGTCACGTGCAGGTGGCCGAGGCGCTCTTGGCCGAGCTCGGGGCGCCGCCGCCCGAGCTGAAAGAGCGCGTGCGCGCCGCGCAAAAGGAAGCCGCGAAGGCCCGGGCCGAGGACGAGCGCCTGCGGGCCCTGGCCCACGAGCAAGACAGCAGCGTTGCCGGCCGCGAGCGCACCAAGGGGCTCGCCGCCATGACCGGCGCCGCGATGGCGCTCTCGGCGTTCGCGCTCTCGCAGCCCAACCCGGCCAAGATCAAGCCCGAGGGCTTGTTCGTGTTCGGCGCGGTGGTGTTCGTTGTCACGCTGCTGGTCACCGCCGTTTGGCGCAAGCGGCTGTTCGCCAATCAGTTCAGCCGGCGCGTGACCGGGCTGATGCTGCTCTCGGGCGTGTTGCTCCTGGTGAGTCGCTCGTTCGGGCTCTGGATGCGCATGCCGGCCCCGCTGATCTTCGCTCAGGACTTGTTGGTGCTGGCCGCCGTCGCCGCCGTCGCGTCGGTGGCGATGCTGCCCTGGCTTGCCCCGCTGGCCGTGCTGATGGTGGGCGGGGCCGCCTACTGCCTGGCATCGCCCGGGCTCTCGCCGGTGGTGTTCTCGCTGGCCGGCGTGCTCACGCCCCCGTGCGTGGCCCTCGCGCTCTGGCGCCACCGCCTGGTGGAAGAGGCCGAGCGTGAAGAGGCAGTGCCCGAGAGCACGACCCTCGACTGACGACGGTCACGGCAAGAGCTTCGGCAGGTCCTTCGACGCATCCACCTGGACCTCGCGCTGGAGCAAAAACCCGACCAGGGCAGAGTGCACCTCGCGATAGCGGGTGCCAGGCAAGAGCGCGAGCTCGTCCCCGCCGGCTTCGAGCCGAAGCCGCGGCTCGATCTGGACGCCCTGATCTTCCACGTCGACCAAGAGGCGGATCCCGCCGGAAACGTCGAGCACCCCGAACCGGACCCGACCTGCGGCCCGTTGCTGCTCGACGCGCAGCTTCTTGCCCTCGAGGGAGAACACCCAGCGAGTCCGGCGCGCGTGAGCGAATGCAGCCAGAGCCAGGCCGGCCGCCAGCACCGGCAGCCCGAGCCAGCGGCTCCCCCCGCCGAGCTCCCGCACCATCGCCAGGCCAGCGAACACGAGCCCGATGCACACGATGAAGAGCGTCGCGCGCGGGCCGCCGGTGACGACCAGCTCGGCCTGGGGCGGACTGCGATACGGATCCTTCATTGGACGACCAGCACGCCGAACTTCTCTGGCACGTGGAAGTTGGGCTTCCGAGTCCGAGTCGGGCTGAAGGCCAGGTACTTGCGAGCTCCGGCCCCATCCATCCGGTAGAGCCCGAGCGGGACGCGCGCCCCCGGGCGCAGCGCAGCGAGGATCTCCTTCGCGGTGATCCTGGCCTCGATCACCGCGCGCCGCGCGCTCGGGTCACGAGTGGTGCGCGTGGTGAGCCCACTGGACCAGGCGGTGTCGCTCACGCCGCCCTTCTTCACGTCCAGGTCGAACCAGTGCCCAAACGGACCGAGCTCGATCTCGGCATAATGCTTGGGGTCCGTGGCATCGTGGCCGAAGAAGATCTCGACGCAGTCTTCCTGATAGAGCTTGTCGCGCTCCTCGCCAACGGGGCGGCTGCGGTCCACGTTCAGCCCAGCACTCTCGAGCTCGAACAGCACGTACAGCGCCGCGCTCGACCACGCGAAGCGCGCCCGGGTCACTATCCCCGTCGCCGCGCCGGACCAGTCGGTGTCCCAGGCGACGGCGGGGGCGCGAGACCAGACCGCGTCACCTGCCTCACCATCGAGCTTCACGCTGTCGCCGCCTAGCGCGACGGCGATGGCCTCGGGGCTCGCGGCGGGAGCCGCGAGCCGAGTGGGCTGCCAGGGCTCGCTCGGCGATGAGTGCAGCTCGAAGCCCGCCATGGACCGGAAGTGGAACGGCCGCGGCCGGCCAAGGAGCTCGGCGGCATCGCCGTCGAAGGTGACCGCGTTCAGATCGAGCCCGTAGCGCTTGGCCGCCACCGTGATCAGCGGCGAGGTCTTGTGCCCGCCCAGCTCGTTCGCCAGACGCGGGTTGTTCCACAGCCCGAGCAGCTCCGCGCCCGCGCGATCCACGCTGACCGGGTGGGTGCCGCCGATGGCGACCCGCTCGTCGGTCGGATAGAGCTGCCAGAAGCCGTCGCCGCCCATGCCCGGCGCGCCCTCGGCGAGCACCACGTCGGGGGTCGAGATCTCGAGCACGTCCGCCATGCGCTCGGCAAAAGCCATGAGTGCGCCGACGTGGGCTTTGCGCTCTTCGGCCGGCTCCGCCAGACCCGCGTCGGCGGCACGGGCGGCCTTCTTGGCCTTGATCTGCTCGTTCAGCTCGCGGTGAGTGCGGAACTTCTGTTTGTACGCCGGGCGCGCGTCGCTGAGCATCACCGTCCCCTGCATGCCCTTGATGGCCATCGAGGTGACACTGAAGCGGTGCGCCTTGACCTTGGGCAGCGAGACGAAGAGCCCGCGGTCGAGGTGCTGGGCGAGCACCTTGGGCATCAGCAGCGTCGGCACGCGGCTCTGCGCGATGCCGGTGATCGGCAGCGGCAGGCCCGGGCGGTCGCCCTCGACGTCGTACACGCCGTCGTCGTCCATGGCGACCAGCTCGACGCCTTCTTCCTTGGCCATGCTCTGATAGCCGGTGATCGCCACGACGCGCTGCCAGTGCTCGTTGGAGATGCCGCAGCCTTCGGCGATGGTGATCCGCTGGTGCCCGCGCTTCTTCAGGCAGGTCACCACCCCGCGCGTGAACTCGACGTCGGTGGTCCGCCCGACCACGCCGTCGTCGCCCTTGCGCTTCTCCGGATCCACGATGCCGTCGAAGCCGCACAAGTTCGGCTTGAGCAAGATGGGCGTGGCCTTCGGACGGCGCGGCATCACCCGCTCGCAGATCGCCTCGCCCAGGGCTCGAGGGGACTTCCCCGTGAGCAGGGTGACCGGGCTCCGGTCTTGCTTCAAGCGCTCGACGTGGCGCTTGCGCAGCGCGGCACCGTCCACCTTGTCGCTCCCGATCACGCTGGGCCCCGCGTCGTAGAGCTCGCTGGCGGCCGAGACGGCGTCCGCGGACGAGGCCGCGGGCGCCGGCGCCGAGGCCGCGGGGGCCGGATCCTGGGGAGCAGCCTTGCTGCAACCGAAGAGTGCCAGCGCGGGGAGCACGAACCTTCGCACCGACCCAGCCTAGCGCTATCGTGCGCCAATCACATGACCGACCGCACGCAGCCGACCCGAGCGACGCAGACTGCCGGGGCGTCGCGGTCGAGGTCGGGGAGTTCCCGCTGACAGGCTCGAGGCCCCGTGCATTGCTCGAAGCCGCAACGCCAGCTAGGCTCGTCGACGTGCCGCGCATTTCGGAGTTCTTCGGGATGGCGGTCTACATGTACTGGTTCGACACTCAGAAGCACCAGATGCCGCACATTCACGTTCGCTATCAGGGAGCGGAGGCAGTCTTCGACCTCGACGGCCGGGTGCTCGACGGCGACCTGGGCGCTCGTGCTGAGCGCCTCATCGCGGAGTGGTGTGCCGAGCGCCGTACGGAGCTGCGCGCGGCGTGGGAGTGCGCCGCGTCCGGAAAGGAGCTGCCATGGGTGCTCCCTCTGCGGTGATCCTGAAGGTCGAGACCCCCGACTACGGGCGCGTTGTTGTGGAAGCTTCGGACGGCAACCGCTACCACGCAAGCCTTCTGCCGCTGGCGGGCGTCTACTGCTTTCCCAAGACCCGACAGGATTGGGAGCGCGTCGCGCCGGACAGCCACGGGCTCGCGCTGGTCTGGACCACTCGCTTCGAAGCACACGTCGATCAGGTCATGGGCTTGGCTGATCGCGTCGAACCAACCCTTCGTTCGGCGTAACACGGGCGGCGCTGGCGCGCTATCGTGCGCCAATCACATGACCGACCGCAGCTTCGAGAACCGCGTGGTGATGATCACCGGTGCCGCCGGCGGCATTGGCCGGGCCATCGCCCAGCGCTTTGCCCGGGCGGGGGCGCGCATCGTGGCGCTGGACGTGGACGACTCGGGGCTCGACGAGACCCAGCGTGCGCTCACGGGTCGCGAGGTGCTCGGTCTGCGCTGCGACATCACGCGCGCCGAGGACTGCGAAGCCGCGGCCCGCGAAGCACTGGCGCGATTCGGGCAAATCGACGTGCTGGTCAACAACGCCGGAATCGTCCACCGCTCGGCGTTTCGCGACACGTCGGTCGAGGTCTTCCGTCGCGTGATGGAGGTCAACTTCTTCGGCTCGCTGCAGATGACCAAAGCGGCGCTCGAGCCGCTGATCGCGCGCCGAGGCCTGGTGATCGTCGTGTCGAGCGTCGCCGGGGTGGCGCCGCTCTACGGGCGAAGCGGATACTCGGCCAGCAAGCACGCGCTGCATGGTCTGTTCGAATCGCTGCGTGCCGAGCTGGCGGGCACCGGGCTCGAGGTCTTGATGGTCTGCCCGTCGTTCACCCGCTCGGCGTTCGAGCAGCGCGCCCTCGACGCGAGCGGCGGCCGGGTGACCCGCGGGCGATCGCGGGTGGGGACCGAGGCAACACCCGAAGCGGTTGCGAACGCCATCTTCGACGCTGCTCGTCACCGGCAGCGGCTCTTGGTCCACACCCCGGTGGGCAAGCTGGCGTTCGCGCTGTCCCGGCTCGCGCCCGGCGTCTACGAGCGGCTGATGGTGAAGAAGCTGTCGGGCGAGCTGGAAATCACGGATTGAACGTCGCCACGCCCACCCAGTGTACGGTCCGGGAGCAGTAGCCCGAGCCGAGGGAACCGCGGCACGCATCCTCGCCCTCGAAGCGGGTCTCGCCGCGATCGAGCGCCCGCATCACCGGCAGCGTGATGTCGTGCCCCCCGTCGCGACATGCGGAGTCTCCGCAGGCCAGCAGGAACAACGCGGGCGCGTGCTCGACCACGATGCGACGGATGTGCGCAGCGCCGGCCTGCCCGCCGCCGGCGGTACGCTCGTCGATCTCGAGCCGCAGGCTCGCGAGCCGGGGCAAGACCGTGTGGATCCGGGGCGCCGCGTCTTCTCGTTCGCGCCGCTCGGCGGCACGCACGGCCGCTTCGCTGGGCGGCCTGTTCATTCTTCGTGCAGCCACGGCGCCCCCTTTAGCACGGGGTTCGTGCCAGAGCTACTGCGTGCCGGGTGCAACGAAGGGATCGGACCCGCATTCGCGCTTCACGTCGTCGGCCGACGAGTGGCGGCTCGAGCTGTAGTACCAGTTGGTGATCTTCCCCTTCTGGCAGCCGCCGAGGGACGACGAGGTGTCGCAGCGGGTGGTGTTGAGGGAATAGCCGCTGGCGGGCGAGCAAATCGCGCGAACGCGGTCGTTGGGCTCGCTGTGAAAATCGAGGCACATCTTGCTGCCGCCGCCCGAGCTGTTGCGCATGTCGCAACTGCCCTTCACCTCCCCCGGGCTCCCGCCCTTCTTGCACGCGAGCAACGCGATGGCGACGATGGCGATGGGCAGCGGAGCGAGAATGCGGCGAGAGAACTTCATGAAATGACCCTCCAGCGTCGGGAGTAACACGAACCCGGCCCAGCCGTCAGCCAGGCTCTTCGCCGAGAGAACTGCCGGCTCGGCCGAGCCCTGGTATCGTGCGGCGGCATGCGCCTGGGGATTGATCTCGGCACAACCCGCACGATCGTGGCGTTCCACGACCGCGGCAACTTCCCGAGCGTGGCTTTCGTCACGCCCGAGGGCGATCTCGTCGATCACTTCCCGACGGTCACCGCCGAGGTGAGCGGCAGCCTTGTCCACGGGCTCGACGCCGAGGCCGCCGAGCGCGAGGGCGCGCCCAGCCTGCGCTCGTGGAAGCGCCTGCTCGCCAGCACCCGACAGGACGACCGGATCCCGATCGGCCATGTGGCCGTGACGCCCGCCGAGCTCGTGACCGGTTTCCTTTCCGCGCTCCGCGTCGCCCTGTGCACCCGCTCGAACGTCGCCCAGCTGGCCCAGGACCCACTCGAGGCGGTGATCAGTGTGCCCGCCAACGCCCACTCGACGCAGCGCTTCGTGACCCTGGACGCCTTCCGACGCGCGGGCTTCGCGGTGCGGGCGGTGATCAACGAGCCGTCGGCGGCCGGGATCGAGTACGCACACCGCCACGCGAACACCCTGTCGTCGCGGCGCGAGCACGTGGTCGTGTACGACCTCGGCGGCGGGACGTTCGACGCCGCGTTGGTCCACATCGCCGGCGGCCATCACGACGTCGCGCTCACCTCGGGCATCCCCGTGCTCGGCGGCGACGACTTCGATCGCGCGCTGCTCGATCTGGCGCTCGAGCGCGCGGGGCGCTCGGACGACCCGCCCCCTGGGGCCCTGGCCGAGTGCCGGAGCGTGAAAGAGTCGATCCACGCCAACACCAAGAAGATCGTGGTCGACCTCGACCCGCCGATCGTGATCCCGGTGGCGGACTACTACCAGCGCGTGCGGCCGCTGGTCGAGGCGACGCTGACCGCCCTCGAGCCGATCGTCGAAGCGCTGACCCAAGAAGAAGGGGCCGGCGACCTGGCTGGCATCTACATGGTGGGGGGCGCCAGCGGCCTGCCGATCGTGCACCGCGTGGTCCGCGAGCGCTTCGGTCGCCGCGTGCATCGTTCGCCCCAACCCGCCGCGGCCACCGCCATCGGGGGCGCGATTCTGGCTGTGGAAGGCGAGCTGGCCGAGCCCCTGGCGCTCTCGGAGCGGCTCTCCCGCCACTTCGGCGTGTTCCGCGAGGCGGAGCGCGGCAAGCTCTCGGTCTTCGATCCGGTGTTCGAAAAGGGGACGCCCATGCCGGGCCGCGGCGACGACCCGGTGGTGGCAGTTCGGCGCTACCGGGCCGCTCACAACATCGGTCACTTCCGCTTCGTCGAGTCGGCCCACGTCGACCATCGCGGTGACCCCACCGGCGACCTCACTCCGCACGCCGACGTGTTCTTTCCCTTCGCGGCAGACCTGGCCGCCGAAGCCCTGCCCAGCGCGCCGGTCAGCCGCTTGCCAGGCGACGGCCCGCTGGTCGAAGAGCGCTACGAGGTGGACGCGGCGGGGGTGATCGCCGTGACCATCACCGACCTCGACGCGGGGAGAGTGGCGCGCTTCGTGCTGTGAAGCCGAGGGGACCTCCTCGGCCGGCACAAGTTGGCACAGGTGGGGGGTATGCGTGTTGCATCGATGGGGACCGTGAGCACCCGGTGGCTGACTCTGTTGGGCGCGCTGATCGCAGCGGTCTCATTCGGCTGCGGCGACGGCGAAGAGGGCGAGGGCGAGGTCTACTTCGATTCGGACGCGCCGGATTTCAACAGCCCCGGCTATGGCGCCGGTGGCTCGGGCGGATCGGGCGCCACCGGCGGCTCGGGCGGATCGGGCGGCGCCGAGCAGGCCATCGAAGAGGCCGACGTCATCCAGCTCCAGGGGCCCCGACTGTACGCGCTCTCGCGTTACGGCGGGCTGAGCGTGGTCGACGTGTCGGCCAAGGACCAGCTGAAGCTGCTGGGGCGCTTCGAGCTGTCGGGTGAGCCCTTCGAGATGTACATCAAGGACGGCGTCGCCTTCGCGATGTACTCGGACTTCGCTCACCAGGCAGGCTGGGAAGGGCCGTTGCAGTGGGTACGGCCGAGTGCAGTGGTTGCGCTCGACGTGAAGAACCCCGCAAAAATCACCAAGCTCGGCGAGTTCCTGCTGCCCGGCGCGATCAGCGACTCGAAGAGAGTGGGCAACGTGCTCTACGTGGTGTCCCACGAGAACGGGGGTTGCTGGAACTGCGCACCGGGCGAGCGCACCAACATCGTCTCGCTCGACGTGACGGTGCCGAGCAAGGTCGCCAAGGTCGACCAGCTCACCTTCGCCGGTTCGGACGCCAACGGCTCGGGGTACCGGAGCGTGATGGCGACGCAAGACCGCATGTTCATCGGCGGGCGGGACCCGAGTGGAGCCCAAGGCTCGGTGATCGACCTCGTCGACATCTCGGACCCCGGGGGCAAGTTGGTCAAGGGCGGCAGCGTCCCAGTCGCCGGCAGCATCGAGAGCCGCTGGCAAATGGACGAGAAGGACGGCGTGTTGCGGGTGATCAGCCAGCCCGGCTGGTGGTCGACCGCCGATCCACCGGTGGTCCAGACCTTCAAGGTCGTGTCGTCGCAAGAGATCAAGCCACTGGCAAGCGTGCCCATGAAGCTGCCGGAACCCGAGCGCCTGCGCAGCGTGCGCTTCGACGGCGACCGAGGCTACGCCATCACCTTCCGACAGACCGACCCACTGTTCGTCATCGATCTGGGTGACCCGATCGCCCCCAAGCAGGTCGGGGCGCTGGTGATGCCCGGTTGGGTCTTCCACCTGGAACCTCGCGGCGACCGGCTGTTCGGCCTCGGTTTCGACCTCGGCAACCCGAACGGCACGCTCAACGTCTCGCTCTTCGACGTGGCCGACGCGACGCAGCCCAAGCTGCTCGATCGCGTGGATTTCGGCGGCGAATCGGGCAAGCTCCCCGAAGATCAGGATCGGATCCACAAGGCGTTCACCCTCCTGGACTCAGAAGGGCTGATCTTCGTGCCCCACGGGGGCAATGCGTACCAGGGCGGCTGCCTCACGTGGACCAGCGCCGTTCAGATCGTCGGGTTTTCCAAGGACGACCTGGTGAAGCGCGGCAACGCCCCGTCGCGCGGCATGGCGCGGCGGGCGCTCTTGCACGACTCGCGGTTGCTGACGGTCTCGGACTTCGCCGTCGAGCGCTTCGACATCACCAATCAAGATGCGCCCCAGGCGCTGGGAACCGTGCCCCTGGCCACGGTGGTGAACCGAGTCGTCGCTGCGGGCGACAAGGCCGTTCGTCTGGGTCACGACCAGTACACCTCGCGCAACGCTCTGGACGTGGTCCCGCTCTCGGACATCGCTCGCGTCGGTGAAAACGGGGTGGACCTCAGCTCGACCTTCAGCGAAGCCGGCGAGTCGAAGTGCTGGTACGCACACGAGGTTCGCGATCTCTTCGCCCACGGAACGCACGTCTACGCATCGTCCGGCTGGGAAGCTCGAGTCTTCGCGGTGCTCGACGTGTCCAGCGGCACGCCCGCTGTCGAGGGCAAGCTGACGCTCCCGGCGCCGGGCCTCGAGTCGTACTCCGAATTCCACGGCGGCGACGGGATCCTGGACGCAGGGCGGCCCACGGTGCAGGTCGGGAGCACGCTGGTCGCGCTCCGACGGATGGCCAGGTGGAACGCGGCCGCGAAGGGTTACGACTTCGAGCTCTTGCTCGACGTGCTCGACTTCTCGAACCCGAAGAGCCCCGCGCTCGTCAACGTCCCCCTGCCCAAGGCCCTCGGCGCCACCGCGCTGGTGGCCTCAGGCGGCGACGTGCTGTTCAGTCACTGGACGCCGTCGCCCACCGACCCGACCAAGGTCCGGTTCTACGTCGATCGCCTGGGCTTGGCCGACCCGGCGGCACCCCAGCTCTCGTCCACCCACACCCCTGGCCCCCTGCTCGCGATCAGCTCGGCCGGCGATCGCGCGCTGACCACGACCTACCAGAAGGTGGTCGAAACGACCGACCTTCAGACCTGCGCGGAGAAGTGGGGTCACGGGCATTTCGACGACAGCACCGGCCAGGTCGGCGCTTGCACCGGCTACTTGCTCGGGGTCGCGCTGGTGACGCTCGGTGACGCGGTCGCCAGTGTGCTCGACACCCGTGCCCTCGACCCGAGCCGACACCCGTTCCGCTCCGCGCTCGGCACCGACCGCGTGTACCTGAGCACCGTCGACAAGTCGGTCGAGATGGGCCTGACCGTGCTGAGCGGGCTGTCAGCCGGCAAGATCCACGTGGCGAACGTAGCGCTGCCCAAAGACCATCTCCACTCCACCATCACCGACCTCATCGGGGACGGGGCGCGCGCGGTCGTACTCGGCAGTGACCCTCGGTGGGTCTCGGTGATCGATGCCGCGAACCCGATCACGCCGACCTTCACCACGGTCGCAGCGCTCGTCCGGGGACGAGGCTTCCACGACAACCCCTCCACGGTGATCGGCGACACGTTGGTCGTTCCGCGTGGCCCCTACGGCGTGGATCTGGTGGATCTGACTCCCTGATTCCGGTCGGGTCTCTCATGGGCCCCGGCTGCCC
This sequence comes from Myxococcales bacterium, assembly GCA_016191785.1. GTDB lineage: Bacteria > Myxococcota_A > Polyangia > Polyangiales > Polyangiaceae > JADJKB01. The sequence continues at coordinate 53,366 of JACPVJ010000197.1, forward strand.
GTTTCCCCCGCGGGCCAGACGGCGTACACGTGGCGGCGATGCAACTCGATCCCAACGCGCAGCAAGCCCTGCGCATGGCGCGCTACCTCTCGGCGGTCAGCATGTTCGCCCGCGGCGTGGGCATCCTCGGGGTCATCGGCTCGGTGATCGGCGTCCTGGCCGCCATGGGCATGCGCCGCTCGGACGACCGGGTGGGCTTCTCGCTGATCTCGCTCGGCGTGCTGCTGATCGCCTTCGTGGTCTGGTCGGCCGCCACCTTTCACGGCATGCAAGCCAAGCTCGCGCCGTTGGTCGTGCGCCTCGACGAGCGCCTCGAAGCCCTCGAGACGCGCCAGCGCCTGCTTGCCACGATGCCGGTCGCGCCACCGATCGCGGCCGCGCCCACACCCGCGCCCGCCGCACCCGCACAGGTCGCGCCGGCGCCGCCCGCCCCGGACCTGGCGCCTGCTTGGCCGGGGGCCGCTGCAAGCGAAGTCGCGAGCGCACCCGCCCCGGTCGCGAGCCAGGTCGAGCCGATCGCGACCCCGCCCGAGCCGATCGCGAGTCAGGCCGAGCCCGTCGCACCCGAGCCGGAGCTGACCCCTGCCAAACCCGAGCCGGTCAGAACGCCGTGTCCGAACTGCGGCGGGCTGATCCATCCGGAAGCGACCCGCTGCGTACACTGCATGAAGCGCGTGGCTCGGGCCTGACGCGTCAGGCGACGATCTCGCCCAAGAGCTTGCCGGTGTCCTTCACCATGCTCACGCTCTGATCCAGCCCCTTGACGATCAGCTTCAGGTGAAGCACTAGCTTGGGGTTCAGGATCTGCGCCGGCGCGCTGGCCACCAGCGCCGCGCCGGCTGACGCGGTCTCGGCGGCCTTCCCCGCCAGCTTGGCGCCGAGCTCGGCGGTGGTGAGCCACAGCGTCTCGAGCTTGTTCGCGCCGCTCCCAGCGCTTTCCTTGATCTCCGAGAGGGCGGCGGCGACCTCGCTCTTTCTGATCTTCTTCTGGCCGCGCTCGACGTCCGGTGGCGGTTCGTCGCCCTTCACCTTGGCCTTGGCCAGGTGCACGTGCCGGCCGGTCTCCATCAGCTGATAGGCCGTGGCGTACATCTCGGCCGAAGCGCGGAAGAAGTTGTCGTACTCGGGCATGCCGATCTGCACGTACTTGAAGTCGTACTTCGCGTCGGGGTTCATGCGCGCGACCTTCAGGTAGTCGTAGCGCACGTCGCCCTCGTAAGGCCTGAGTGAGGCCGAGAGCTGGCCCAGCGTGACCTGGCCTTGCGGCGGTACGTCGACCAGCTTCTTGGCAAGCTCGACCGTGGTGGCGCCGACCTGCTTGGCGAAGTCGCTGAAGTCGGTCGCGACCTCGCCCATGGCGTGTTCGAATTCGTCCCAGTTCTTCGCCTCGCGGACGCGCGTGGTCGTTTGACCGTTCTGGGTCTTGGTGGTGACGATGGTCGCCTTCATGCCGATGGCCTCGCAGGCCGCCGCGAGGGCCGAGAGCACCGAGACCCCGAGCAAAGTTCTGCGGGTGAGCATGCCGGAGGAATACCCGAATGCTCGCTGCCCTACTTCTTCTTTTTCTGGCCCTTGTCCGGCTCGGGCTTCTCCCACTGACAGTCGCCGTCGGCGCCCTCGGTGGCCACCCCTTTGAGGTCGATCACGTCGTCCTTGATCTTGACCTCGAAGCTCCGGGTGCCGCTGGTCATCGGCAGCTCGATGCTGATCCACTTGTTCTGCACCAGCGGGATGTCCAGCTTGTCGTTCTTGCCGTCCAGCGCGTACGAACCGCGATAGGTGTACTCGGCCGCGACGATCTTGTCGGCCTTGATCTTGACCACCATCTTCTCGTTGCTCTTGGTGTCCTGCCCGTCGTAGCTGGACTCGTTGAACGCGCAGACGCCGGTCTTCGGAGCGGGGGGGCCAGCGTCGCTGCCCGCGTCCTCTGGCGGCGCCATGCCCGGGGGATACGCGGCCACCGCAGGTGACGCGGGGGTCGCGGCCGCGGTTGCCGAGGTCGCTGATTCGAGAGCAGGCGCCGGCGGGGGCGTCTTCTTCTCTTCGCACCCGAGCTCGAGGCACGAGAGCAAGACCAGTGCAGGGACGGTTCGCATGGGTCCGGGCATTGTAGCGTGGTCGGCTGGCGGCACTTGCTGTCGCAGTCTGCCTCGTTATTTATCAGTCGCGGAGACGATCGGTAAGCTCGGTCGGACGATGTGCAATGCCCTTCACGAGCCCGCGGGCCGAAGATCGGGTGACGCCGTTGCGCACCTGTTTTGGCGCTCTAGGCTCTCACCTGACAGACGTGACCGACCGAGCCGTCCACTCCCCTGCCGAGCTCGCGGATCCGAGCGAGAGCAACCCGGCAAAGTATGCCGTCCAGCGGCTGCGCGGGAGTGTCTGGGAGCACGTGCCGCTGGCGACGGCGGCCTACCGGGGCACGCTGGTGCTGGGCGGGTCGCTCAGCCGCACCGGGATCTCGGCCAACGCCATCACCTATCTGTCGCTCGGGGTGGCGGCGCTGGCGGGGCTCGCCGCGGCCTCGGGGTCGCTGGTCGTGGCCGCGCTGCTGGTGATCGCCAGCGGCGCGCTCGATCTGTTCGACGGGGTGGTCGCGCGCGCCACGGGCACCACCTCGCGCTGGGGTGCGCTGCTCGACTCCACGGTCGATCGGCTGTCCGACGGCCTCCCGCTCCTCGGGCTGGTGGTGTTCTATGCCCGCTCGGGTTGGCTGGTGGCCGTGCCGGGGCTGGCCATCTTGGGTGCGTTCACCGTGAGCTACGTCCGGGCCCGCGCCGAGGCCCTGGGTGTCGTGCTTCCGCCGCTGTTCATGCGCCGCGCCGAGCGGGTGGTCCTCTTGACCCTGTCGCTCTTTGCTGGCGTGATCCCGTGCGAGGAAGGGCGGTTGGAGGGGCCGCTCACGCTCCTGGGCGTGGCGGTGCTCGGTGCCTCGAGCTTCATCGGCGTGATCTCGGCGCTGCGATCGGCGCGCCACGCACTGTCGACGCCGGCGCCGGCGTCGCGAGCGCACTCGGACTGAGCACGACGTGACCGTGGTGCTCCAGCACGTGCGCGGGCTCTGGGGTCGGTGGTGGTTCCTGCCGGGCGGGGTGCCGCTCGCGTACCTGGCATTCGTGGTCGCGATGGGCGACACGCGCTTCGAGCACGTCCTCTTGATTGGCCTCGCCTGCGTGCTGGCCTACTCCGGTCCGCGCTCGAAGGCCTTCTTCGCCGACGGCTGGCCGTACCTCGCGGTCTTGATCGGCTACGACGCCGTTCGCTATCCGCTGAAGGCCCTGGCCAGCGCCGATCGCGTGCTGGGCTGTGGGCTGCGCAACGCCGAGCTGGTGGTGTTCTCCGCGGGCTCGGGCCGGACCTTCCAGGACCTCGCCCAAGCCCACACTCACCCGGTGCTCGATCTGATCTTCGCGGTGCCGTACGCCATCTTCGCCTACCTGGCGCTGATCTACTCGGCGTACCTCTACTTCGTGGATCGCCCGCGCATGCGTCACTACCTGTGGGCTTTCGCCATCGGCAACTTCATCTCGTTCGCGATGTGGCTCGCGATCCCCGCCGCGCCGCCCTGGTACCTGCGCGCTCACGGCTGCGTGATCGACCTGGGCGCCGCGCCGAGCCCGGCCGGCCTGGGGCGAGTCGACGCGCTCTTGGGCATCAGCTACTTCCACGACTTCTACGCGCGCTCGTCGAACGTGTTTGGCGCCCTGCCCAGCATGCACTGCGCCTACCCCGTGCTCGGCCTCTTGACCGCGTGGAAGGCCGCCAGCTGGAAGACGCGGCCCATCCACATCCTCTACTCGGTCGTGATGTTCCTCGCGGCGGTGTACCTCGACCACCACTGGATCATCGACGCCGTCGCCGGCTGGCTCGTGGCGATCGTGTCGGTGGTGGCAGCAAAGCGCCTTCTGGCGCGCTTTCCTCAACCCGCCTGAGCCGTGCGGGACTTGGGTAACACCAGGAGCAACGCGGGCAAGAGCAAGACCCCAGCGACGAGGCACACCACCTCGCCCAGGACCGCCAAGAGCCCGAACAGGAAGAGTGCACGGTTCTCGGCCAGGAGCAGCGACGAGTAGCCGACCACGGTCGTGACCGAGCACAGCGCCACCGCGCCACCGGTGGCGCGGATCGCCGGCCCCACGTCGCGCTCCCCGTCACTCAAGTAGCGGCTCATGACGTTGGTCGCATAGTCGACCCCGATCCCGAAGGTGATGGGAAAGGCGATGAAGTTGGCGAAGTTGACCTTCACGCCCGTCAACATCGCGAAGGCACCGAGCCAGGTCACGCCCACGGCCAGCGTGCCCATCACGAGCAGCGTGGTGCGCCGGAAGCGGAACAGGCCGAAGACCACCAGGAAGACTCCGAGGAACGCCGCGACGCTCGCGAACACGCCGTCCCGCCGCACCGACGCCAAGATGTCTGCCGAGAGGGGCAGCGAGCCCGCCACCCGGGCGGCGGGCTGGCCCGCGTCGGCCGCGCGGCGCAGCGATGCGACGAAGGCTGCCAGCGGCGGCCCTTGCCAGAGCTCACGCGAGGGTCGAGGGAAGACCACCACGGTGTTGCCAACCCGGCCATCGAGCTCGCGCAAACCCACCAGAAGGCGCGGCGGCAAGTCGTCGGGCCCGACGGGCCCCGTGAGCTCGTGCGAGAGCAGCCGGTCGACTAGCTCGAGCTTGTCTTCCGGGATCTGAGCACGGACCCGCGGGGTCAACGCCGCGCGGATCTTCCTGGTCTCTTCGAGCTTCTCGGGCTGATCCCCGGGGATCACGTCGTCGATGGAGAAGACCCGCGTGACCATGGCGGAGAGCGGCGGCGTCTGCCGCGCTGCTTCGAGGCGCTCGCGCACCGCCCGCGCCTGCGCGGGCGAGTCGGCCAAGAGCACCGTCGGCGTCAAGTAGCTGCCCAGCACCGCGTCCATCTTGCGCCCCCAGTACCCTTCGCCGTCGACCCAGGTGTCGGCACGCCGCAGCTTCGAGAAGTCGTACTCCAGGTTGCCTTCGCCGACCGTGCTCAGCTTCGCCACCGAGGCGAGGGTGAGCAGCGCACCGCCCAGCAAGATGGCTCGTGGCCAACGCAGCACCACGTCGGCGACTTTGCCCATCACTACCCCCGTGGTCGCCGCCGGACTTCGCGCTGAACCACCGTTTTGGTCGAGCCAGACCGTGAGCGGGGGGATGAGCACGAACGACACCGCCCAGGACAGCGCCATGCCGATCAGCCCGATGTAGCCGAACTGGCGGAAGCCACGGAACTCGGTGACGATCAGCGAGCCATAGGCGGCGCTGGCCGCGAGCGACGCCGACAGCGTCCCCGGGCTCGCGCCCCAAACCGCGATCGTCATGGCGTCTTCCAGCTTGACGCCCTGGCGGCGCTCTTCGGTGAAGCGCGCGAGCAAGATGATCCCGAAGTTGATGCCGTTGCCGACGATGATCGAGCCCAGGAACGCGGTGTTCGAGTTGAGCTCGGTCACGCGGCACGGCGGCAGCGACGCCAGCGCGAAGGTGTAGACGGTGGCGAGGAGGAGCGGAAAGATCAACGCCAGGATGCTGCGATACCAGCGGAAGTAGGCGAGCAGCGCCCCGCCCACGAGAAGCAGCACCACCACCGACGAGAAGGACAGGTCGTCTTTCAGCGCTTGGGTCTCTTCCACCGAGATGGCGATGTCGCCGGCGTAGCCCAGGCGCATGCCCGCGGCGTATTTCTCCGGCCCGCCCAGCGCGGCGACGTCGGCCTTCACCCGCTGGAGCAGCTCTGCCCCTTTGCCTTGCCCGGTGGAGAACGGCGCCACGTCCACCACCAGCAGCGTGTGCGCGATTTCCTTCGACGAGAAACGCCCGGTCGGCACTCGCTCGCCGCCGCCAGCCTTCGACTCGTACTTCTTCTCGATGTCGGTGAAGTCGAGGGGCGGTGGGCTGTCGTCGTCGTCGAGCAACTGATCGGTCGCCTTCGCCACCTCCCAGTCCCGCCGAGCCTCGACCCGCTCGCGGACCGAGACCAGGTCCGGCTTGTCCAGGTAGAGCGGCGCGTGCTTCTCGAGAAACGCGCGCTCGGCGTCATTCCCTACTCGCACCGAGCGGACCAGCTCGGGTGGATAGGCACGGACCTTCGCGGCAAGATCGTCCAAGAAGCGCTCGCCGGCCGGAAGATTCTGCGCGCCGCCGACCTCGACCACCACCCCCAGGTGCTGAAGGCCGGGCAGGCGCGCGCGTAGCTCCTCGATGGCGATCACACTCGGCGCGCTCTTCGGCAAGAGGTGCTCGAGCTCGCTGCGCAAGTTGGCGTAGAGCGAAGCGGTGCGCCACACCGCGGGCACGGCCGCGAGCAGCGCCACGAGCCAGATCAACCGCGCGTGCCGCAGCGTGAAAGCGACGAAGCGGCGCGTGCGCTCGGGGACCTGGCCCGGGTCTGTCATCGCTCCCCCGCGCGTTTCTTGAACACCCACCCGCGCTGGAGCGGGAAGTTCCATCCCAGGCCGACGGTGACGGAGACGAGCACGCGGGCCAGCACGTAGTGCAGTCCGAGCACTTTGAACAGAAAGTGCTCACCGAGGGCGTTCCAGCCCGCGCTGGCGGCGGACACCAGCGAGTAGCGAAGCGCCTGGCCGCCGGCGGGCTCGTGCGCCACCCGGAAGACCCAGCGCCGGTTCAAGAGGAAGTTCACCACCGCGCCGGTGGCCGCGCCCAAGGCTGCCGCGGGAACCGGCGAAAGTCCGGCGAGCTCGACCAGGCCCACCATCGCGCCGAAGTCGGCGCCCGTGGCGGCGAGCGACGCCGCCTGGTGCCGCCCGAGCAGGCCAAAAAGCGGGGCCACCATGGCTGACGCCGATCATAACCGGCGGCGCCGCTTTGCACGCGTTTTGTCGCGCCGGCCCCGAGAGAAACTGCTAGTTTTCGCGCCCCGCTTCGGAAAGGGTTGAGACATGAGCAACGCGAAGACCAAGCACGCTCGACTGCTCGCCTGGGTCGACGAGATGGAGGCGCTGTGCAAGCCCGATCACGTCCACTGGTGCGACGGCAGCCAAGAGGAGTACGACCGGCTGTGCGAGCTGATGGTCCAGGGTGGGACGTTCATCAAGCTGAACCCCGAGAAGCGCCCGAACAGCTTCTTGGCAAGGAGTGACCCGAAGGACGTGGCGCGCGTCGAGGACCGCACCTTCATCTGCTCGGCGTCGAAGATCGACGCGGGGCCCACCAACAACTGGATGGACCCCAGAGAGATGAAGGCGAAGCTCGCCAAGAGCTTCGACGGCTGCATGCGCGGCCGCACCATGTACATCGTCCCCTTCAGCATGGGCCCGCTCGGCTCGCCCATCGCGCACATCGGCGTGCAGGTGACCGACAGCCCGTACGTGGCGGTGAACATGCGGATCATGACGCGCATGGGCCAGCGCGCGCTCGACGTGCTCGGTGAGAGCGGCGAGTTCGTGCCGTGCATGCACTCGGTCGGTCGGCCGCTGGCCGACGGCGCCAAAGACGTACCCTGGCCGTGCAACCCCGAGCAGATCACCATCGCGCACTTCCCCGAGACGCGCGAGATCTGGTCCTTTGGCTCGGGCTACGGCGGCAACGCGCTGCTCGGTAAGAAGTGCTTCGCGCTGCGCATCGCCAGCGTGATGGCGCGGGACGAGGGCTGGCTGGCCGAGCACATGCTGATCGTCGGCGTCGAGAGCCCGGACGGCGAGCGCACCTACGTGGGGGCGGCCTTCCCCAGCGCCTGCGGCAAGACCAACTTCGCGATGATGGTGCCGCCCAAGGGCTTCGAGGGCTGGAAGATCTGGACGGTGGGCGACGACATCGCGTGGATCAAGCCGGGCAAGGACGGCAAGCTCTACGCCATCAACCCCGAGGCCGGCTTCTTCGGCGTGGCGCCGGGCACCGGTGCCAACACCAATCCCAACGCCATCGCGGCGCTCACCAAGAACTGCATCTTCACCAACGTGGCCCTCACCGACGATGGCGACGTGTGGTGGGAGGGGCTGTCAGAGGCGCCCAAGCACTGCATCGACTGGCAGGGTCGCGACTGGACGCCCGACGTGAAGACGCCGGCGGCCCACCCCAACTCACGCTTCACGGCGCCGGTCTCGCAGTGCCCGACCGCCGACCCGAGCTGGGAGGCCCCCGGGGGCGTGCCGATCAGCGCGTTCATCTTCGGCGGTCGCACCTCGAAGGACATGCCGCTGGTGTTCCAGGCCTTCAACTGGAGCCACGGCGTCTACCTGGCGGCGACCATGGGGTCGGAGGCCACCGCCGCCGCGGTGGGGCAGGCTGCGGTGCGCCGCGACCCGATGGCGATGCTGCCCTTCTGTGGCTACAACATGGCCGACTACTGGGGTCACTGGCTGAACATGGGGCGCCGAATCCCCAACCCGCCGCGCATCTTCCGCGTCAACTGGTTCCGCAAGGACGACGACGGCAAGTTCATGTGGCCGGGCTTCGGCGAGAACATGCGCGTGCTCAAGTGGATCGTCGATCGCGTGCGCGGTCGCGCCTACGCGGTCGAGAGCCCGCTCGGCTGGATGCCGCGTCACGACGATCTCCACTGGGCCGGTCTCGACTACGATCCGAAGAAGTTCCATGAGCTGATGGTGGTCAGCCGCGAGGCCGGCCGGCACGAGGCCGTGGCCCACGAAGAGCACTTCGATCGCTTCTACGACCGCCTACCGAAAGAGCTCCTCTACGAGCGCGAGCTTCTGCGCTCGCGCCTCTGGCGCAGCCCCGAGACCTGGGAGCTTTCGGCAGAGCACTGACGGCCGCCACGCGTCTGCTATCCTCCGCGGGGTGCGAACCTCGACGGTCTGGGTAGCGGCGGGTCTGCTCTCGAGCATCGGTTGGTGGGGCTGCAGCAGCAGTTCGACCAACACCGCAGCCGGCGGGGGTTCCGGCGGCTCGAGCGCCACCGGGGGTGGCGGTGCCTCGGGTTCGGGCGGCGGCGCCGCCGGCTCCGGCGGCAGCGTCGCCGGGTCGGGGGGCGCCGCCGGTTCGGACGGCAGCGCCGCCAGCGGGGGCAGCGGCGGCGGTTCGGGTGGCGATGCCGGGGGCGACGCGCCGTCGCTGTGCGACCAGCCGTTCTGTCCCACCGGCGTCCCAGCCCAGTGCTGCAACTGCATGCAGCTGAAGTGCACTCAGGTGTTCAACGCCTGCCGCTGCGAGCAAGACTGTCGCGATCTGTCCGAATGCCTGCGCAACTGCTCGGGCTCGACGACGTGCGAGCAGGGCTGCTACGGCAAGCATTCGACGGGCGCGAACTACTACGGCCCGTTTTACACTTGCAGCGAGGACAAGTGTAAGACCGAGTGCTTCAACTGAGGGTCACAGGTTCTTCTTCGCCGTCGACGGCAGGTTCGGGTGCTGGAGGATGACCTTCTTCAGCGCCGTGCTCTTTCGCACGAAGGGCTGCTTGAGCAGGTGCACGAGCAGCGCCGGCGGACAGGCGGGGAAGCGCGCCAGGTTCTGGATGAACAGCACCGAGGTGAACTGGCGGCTGCACAAGATCGAGGTCATGCGCGAGTCGAAGGTCTGACCGATCAGCAGGGTCAGACAGCGTGCCTCGGTGGCCACCACGAAATCGGCGCGCTCTTCGCTGGACGAGCTGCCCCAGCGTGAGCGCAACAGGCCGCGGGAACCGACGCGGTTCTTCTCGGCCACGTCGCGGTCGATGCAGACCTTGTACAGCTCGCGGAGCGGCTTCTGACCGACCAGCCGGCGCAAGAGCGCCTCGGTGAGCTGGCTGTTGCGGACCAGCAGCCGCTGGACCTGCGTGTCCCGCGCGAACTCGGTGCGCTGCACCACCAGCTCGAGGCCCGCCGGGTTCTTGTGGTGCTGCGCGATCAGCCGCGCGTGGTCGAGGCCCGAGAGCGCGTTCTCGAGCACGGCGCGGATGACCTGCGGTTCGGGGTCCAGGCAGAGCGCGCACAGCATCGAGCCGTCGGCGCCGTGCGCCAGCGCGACGCGAGCGTCCCGCTCGAGCGGTCGCAGCTCCAGCTCGTAGATCTTCCGGTAGTTGCGCGACGCCTCGAGGTCCTCGGGGGTGGCGGGCTCGGTTTCTGACTCGGGCTCGGGCTCGGGTTCGGGCTCGGGTTCGAGCTCGGGCTCGGGTTCGCGCTCGGGCTCGGGCTCGGGCTCGCGCGTGGCCTGGGGTTTGGCATCGGCGGGCGCCGTGGCATCGGCGTGAACGATCTCCAGTCCCGGCAGCGGCTGCTCGGTGTCGTCGAGGTCGGGCAGATCGTCCTCGCCAGGGTACGCGCGCCATTCGTCCACTGGCGCCTCGTCGTGCACCTCGTGCTCGGGGCCCAGCACCGGCAGCGCATCGTCGTGCACCTCGTGCTCGGGGCCCAGCACCGGCAGCGCATCGTCGTGCACCTCGTGCTCCGGGCCCAGCACCGGCAGCTCGGGCTCGGGGATGGTCACCTCGACGTGGAGCTCGTGCTCCGGATCGAGCCCCGGAAGCTCCTTGGACGAGGACGACGAGGACTCCGAGAAGTCGGGTAAGGACTCGGCGAAGTCGGGAATGCTCGCCAGATCGACGCGGACCGCGCGCACTTCTTCGGGGTCGTCGGGGTCGCCCACCCCCCAAGCCTACCCAGTGCAGGTCTTCTGATCCACCACCGGTTCGACCGGCTTGCACTTGCCGAAATCGCACTCGTAGCTCTGGCACTCGACGGTCTCGCCGCAGCTCGCCCCGCCGGCCTTGGCCTTGGTGCACAGGCTCGTGCTCTTGTTGCAGTAGAACCCGGCCCCGCACTCCAGGTTGTAGGGCTTGAAGCCGTTGCACTTCTGGCCTTCGGGCGTCGCGGTCTTGCACACCCCAGGGTAGGGCGGAGTCGGGCTCCAGGCAGCGTCGCAGTACAGGCCGGGCGCGCAGAAGTCGGCGACGTTGTCGCCGATCGCGCAGTTTGCGCCGAGCGGAAGTCGCTTCGAGGCCGTGCACTTCTTGCTGTCGTCGTCACAGCCCACGAACACGTTGGGGTCCGACGACGGGGCGCACTCGGCGTCCCGGCTGCAACCGGCGCCGGTCGGCACCTTCCCCTCGAAGGCCCAGCCGCAGGCCTTCAGCTCGTCGAGCGACGCCAAGAAGTCGTTGATCCCGATCGTGCACGTCGTCAGGAGCTTCTTGTAGGCGGACAGGCAGGTGTCGATCTTGGTCGGATCGAACTTCATCTTGCCGGCCTTCACGTCGGCCACGTTCTGCTCGCAGTCGCCCAGTGCGTTCTTCACGCAGCCGTTCTGGTCGTACCCGAAGCCGCTCTGGGTGCAGCAGGCCTTGGCCCACTCGCAGCCCTGCGGCTGCGTCTTCTGACAGACGTTCTCGAGGGTGTACCCGGCGGACCCGCCGGTGCTCGTGCCGCCGCTGCCGCCCACACCCGCCGACCCGCCAGTGCTCGTGCCCCCGGCGCCTGCCGCACCCGCAGCTCCACCGCTGCCGCTCGAAGCACCCGAGCCCGCGGCGCCGCCGGTGCCGGACTGACCGCCCGTCCCCGAGAGCCCGTCATCGATGCTCCCGCCGCACGCCACCGCCAACGCCAGAAACCCGAGACTGGTCCACCGCATGGTGCTCGGCTCCTAGCACGGGGCGGGCCATCGCGAGCGCGGGCTCTTTTCGCGCGAAGCCGTCCCCGGTGGAGCGCGCGGTTCACACCTGCCGCGTAACCCCCGGTTCTGGTCCGTCGGGCTCCCATGGCCAAATCCCGCGGGCTGGCGCCGGCGGGCGCAACGCGCCGAGAGTGCCATGGTATCCCCGGGACCATGAGCTGGTCCCACGGCTACGTGTCCGAGGTCGAGTACACGGCGGGTTACTTCGTCGAGCTGTCGCCGCTACAGGCCCGCTGGGCTCTGACCTGTCGCGGGGTGAAGACCCGCGAGCTGACTCGCCCGCGCTACCTCGAGCTCGGGATCGGCCGCGGAGTGTCGCTGGCCATCCACGCCGCCGGGGGGGCCGGCGAATACTGGGGCAACGACTTCAACCCGGGCCACGCTGCCGAGGCCGAAGAGCTCATGGCCGTGATCGGGTCGAGCGCCCACGTGTCCGAGGCGAGCTTCGACGAGCTCTTGCAACGCGACGACCTGCCCACGTTCGACATGATCGCGCTCCACGGCGTCTGGTCGTGGATCTCGGAAGCGAACCGCGGCGTGGTGGTCGACATTTTGCGGCGAAAGCTCGCCCCCGGCGGAGTGGTGTACGTGTCGTACAACACCACGCCGGGCTGGACGCCGATGGCGCCGGTGCGTCACCTGCTGCAGCTCCACGCCGAGCGGGTGGGCAACGAGAGCGAGGGCATCGTGAAGCGGGTCGATGCCGCCCTGGACTTCGTGGACAAGCTGGGCGAGGCCGGTGCGCTGTACTTCAAGGCTCACCCGCGCGCGCGCGACCGCTTGAACAAGTTCCGCGACAAGTCCAAGAAGTACGTGGCGCACGAGCTGATGACCGCCGACTGGCACCCGATGCCGTTCGCAGAGGCCGCGGAGGAGCTCGGCGTTGCCAAGCTGGCGCACGGCGCCAACGCGACGCTGCTCGAGCAGATCGACGCCTTGCACCTGACCGCCGCGGGCCAGAGCCTCGTGTCCGGCATCACCGACGTGGTGCTTCGGGAGACCGTGCGTGATTTCCTGTCCAACACGGGCTTCCGGCGCGACTACTTCGTCCGCGGCGTGCGCCGTCTGTCGAACCTCGAGCAGACCGAGGCGCTGCGACAGTTCCGGGTGACTCTGGTCGAGGACCCGACGACCATCACACTCGACGTGAAGGGCTCCCTGGGCACCGCGAAGCTGCAAGAGTCGGTGTACCGACCGGTGATCGACGCGCTGGCGCGCGGTGACGCTCGGCCAAAGAGCCTGGAAGAGCTCGCGTCGGCGTGCCCTGGGGTGGCCTTCGGTCACGTGGTGCAGGCGGTCACCGTGTTGATCGGCAAGACGGCCGTCGGCTTGGTGCAGCCCGACGCAGAGATCGAGGCCGCAGCGCCGCGTGCTCGCGCGCTGAACGAGCACCTGCTCGAGCGCGCGCGCTCGAGCGCCGAGAACGTGTACCTGGCGTCACCCGTGACCAGCGCGGGTATCTTTGCCTCGCGCACCGAGCAGCTGTTCTTGCTGGCCAGCCGAGGCGGCAAGCCGAAACCTGCCGAATGGGCCGAGCACGCGTGGGGCGTGCTTTCCTCCCAAGGCCAGCGGCTGATGGTGGACGGCAAGCGCGTGGAATCGGAAGAAGACAACCGCCGCGAGCTCGTGCGACAGGCGGAAGCCTTCGAAAGCATGCGTCTGCCGGTGCTGCGTCGCCTGCAGGTGGTCTGAATAGACTTGGACGCGGAGCGTGCTTTGCGCTAGGTCCGCGCGCCAGCATGAGCCTCCCCACTCGCCCCGACGTGCGTAACGTCGCCATCATCGCGCACGTCGATCACGGCAAGACCACGCTGGTCGACGCCATGCTGCGGCAGACCGGCGTGTTTCGCCAGAACGAGGTCGTCGCCGAGCGGGTGATGGACTCGAACGACCTCGAGCGCGAGCGCGGCATCACCATCTTGGCCAAGCACGCCTCGGTTCGCTACGGCGGGGTGCTGCTCAACATCATCGACACCCCCGGCCACGCGGACTTCGGCGGCGAGGTCGAGCGCACGCTGAAGATGGCCGACGGCGCCATCTTGCTGGTCGATGCGGCCGAGGGGCCGCTGCCGCAGACCCGCTTCGTCCTCAAGAAGGCGCTCGAGCTGGGCCTGGTGGTGGTGGTGGTGATCAACAAGATCGATCGCCAGGACGCGCGGCCCGACGACGTGCTCAACGAGATCTTCGATCTGTTCTGCGAGCTCGAGGCCAGCGACGAGCAGGCGAACTTCCCCACCCTGTATGCCATCGGCAAGCTGGGCATCGCCAAGCTGGCGCTCGAGGACGAGGGCGTCGATCTGAAGCCGTTGTTCGAGACCTTGATCGGAAAGGTGCCGGGGCCGAAGGGCGACCCGAAGGCGCCGCTCCAACTCTTGGTGCACAACATCGAGCACGACGACTACGTCGGCCGCCTGGCCATCGGGCGGCTGTGGCAGGGCGCAGTCGAGGTCAACCAAGAGATCGTGCTCCTGCAAGAGAACGGTCAGACCAAGTGTCGACTGTCGAGCTTGTTCACCTTCGAGGGCACCAAGCGCATGAAGGCCACCCAGGTCGCCGCCGGGGACATCGTCGCGATCGCGGGGATGGAAGACGTGCACATCGGCGACACCGTGGCCGCGGTGGATCACCCGAACCCGCTGCCCCGCATCCAGGTCGAAGAGCCGACCATCAAGATGAGCTTCCTGGTCAACTCGTCGCCTTTCGCCGGGCGGGCCGGCAAGTGGGTGACCTCGCGGCACGTGCGCGAGCGCCTGATCAAAGAGTCGAAGCGCAACCTGGCGCTTCGATTCGAGGACACTCCCGAGCCGGACACGTTCTTGGTCTACGGCCGCGGCGAGCTGATGCTGGCGATCCTGGCCGAAACCATGCGTCGCGAAGGCTACGAGTTCGCCCTGGGCATGCCCGAGGTGGTGGTGCGCGAGGTCGACGGCCAGAAGATGGAGCCGGTCGAGCGCGTGGTGGTCGACGTGCCCGAGCAGTTCGTGGGCGCGGTGACCACCCGCCTGGGCGAGCGCAAGGGCCAGATGGTCAAGATGAGCAACCTGGGTTTCGGCCGGGCACGCATGGAGTACATCGTGCCGTCGCGAGGCCTGATCGGCTTCCGCTCGTCGTTCCTGACCGAGACCCGCGGCATGGGTCTGCTCAACACGCTGTTCGAGGGTTGGGAGCCGTATCGTGGACCGATGCTCCGCCGGGCGAACGGCGCCATCGTGTCCGATCGCGCGGGAGGCTCCACGCCGTACGCGCTGTTCCACCTGCAGCCCCGCGGCGTGCTCTTCATCGACCCGGGCACCGAGGTCTACGAGGGCATGATCATCGGAGAGCACAACCGCGCCAACGACCTGGACGTGAACGTCACGCGTGAGAAAAAGCTGACCAACATCCGAGCGGCGGGTCGCGACGAGAACGTGATCTTGTCGCCGCCGCACCTGCTCAGCATCGACACCGCGATGGAGTTCATCGACAAGGACGAGCTGGTCGAGGTCACGCCCGACGCGGTGCGCGTGCGCAAGCGCATGCTCGACGTGAACCGCCGCCCGCGCCGTGACGACGAGCGGGTGGACTGACGGCCCTCACGCGAGCCCGCGGCGCTTCGCCCAATCCGCGCCGAGCTCGGTGAGCTTCTGGTCGCTCAGCATCCGCTCGCAGATCGGGAAGAGGAACCGCTCTTCCTTCTCGAAGTGCTCACGCAACGTGGCAACCAGCCGCAAGAGCACGCCGCGCCCCTCTTCCAGCGTGGTCGAATCGGCCACGGCGCCCGCCAGAAGCTCGATCTCCTTGTGATCCGCGCGCATCACGTCGAGCGCGCCGTTGGTCTGACCGCCCTCGATCAGCGCTGGGAAGAGCACCTCGTGCTCGAGGGCCATGTGGCTGGCCACGGCGCGGGAGAGGACCCGACCGACGGCGAAGATCTCGGTCAAGTTGCCGGCGTCGTCGGCGGCAGCCTCGACCTGATCGAACAGGGCATAGGACAGCGCGTGCTCGCCGAGCAGGCCTTCGGTGATCTTCATGCCCCTTCAGGATGCGGGCCAGCGGCGCGGTCTGCGCATGACGGCCATCAGGGGCATGACGGATGTCTGTTCGGGGAAATCTGCTGGACTATCGTGGAGGTGGGAAATCATACCGCCCCGGCGCGAGCACTCCCAGCGGGTCCAGGGCCTGCTTCAGCCGGGCGAGCACCGCTGAAAAGTCGTCCCGCGGGGGGGGCAGCCCGCCCATGGCCGGCAAGGCCAGGCGCTGCGGCAGGTGCCCATCTGCCGCCAGCGTCGCGATCAGCGCGTCGTGACAGGCGAGCGCCCGGGCGTCGGCGTCGGCGTGCTCGCGGTCGAAGACGATCATCGGCAAGAGCTGCAGCGTTCGCTCGGCGTGGCAGAGCAAGACCACGAGGGGATCGAAGCCGTGCGCGAGCATCACGCGTTCTACCTCGGTCGTGGCGCGGACGATGACCTCGCCGCGGAGGGGAAGCGCGCCAGAGACCCAGAGCGCGCCCACACCGTCCCGGTCGGGATCCATCTGCCGAGGGGGATCCTCGCGCTTGCGGTAGTACAGACTGCGCAGGCTCGCCTCGTGGGGCACGCCCTGCAAGAACGCCAGCGCAGGGTCGTCGGTCGGGAACAGCTCGTGGCCCGCGCGCGGGTCGCCGCACTCGACCGCCGTGTCGAGCGAGGTCACCAGCGGGCGCAGCTCGGCTTCGACGTGATCGACGGCCGCTTCGCCCAGCTTGCGGCTGCCGGCATAGATCGACGCCAAGCCGAACCAGCGATGGCCGACCCTCTCGGCCACGGCCTGCCGCGAGAGCGGTGCCCCTGCCGGGCGGCGCTCGGTCACGGAGAGCACGCGGTAGTCGTTCCAGACGCCGACCGCAGATCGCAGCGTCCCGTCGAGCCGCAGGCGCCGGATGGCGTCGAGCACCGGGCCGAGCTCCGAGTCGCGCGCGACCGCGAAGCGCACCGCCCCGAGGAAGCGCGGCAGCGGCGCGAGCCAGACGGTGGCGCGGGTGACCACTCCGAGGTTCGACTGCGTGAACAGCCCGTCCAGCGCCGGACCCACGCCGTACCGATGGAGCGTCGCAGTGCTGGCGCCCTGGAAGCGGTCGAACCCGGTGTGCACCACCTCGCCGGTGGGGAGCACGACCTCGAGCGCGGTCAGGTGGAGCGCGCGGTCGCCATTGGGGCCCGACCCGTCGCCCCGTTCCAGCGCGTTGGCGATCACGCTGCCGTCGGGGCTGCCGCCGGTGGTGGCGGCGAACAACCGCGAGCCGCGCTCGCACAGAAACGCGTGCAGCTGCCGAAACGTGACGCCAGGCTCCAGCGTGACGGTCGCCAGGTCTTCGTCGAAGTCGACGATGCGATTCAGCCGGCCGAGATCGAGCAGCACCGCGTCGCGCGGGGGCACGCGAGAGCCGAGGCCCCAGTTCTTGCCGCCGCTCACCGGGTACAGGGGGACGTTCGCGGCGCGCATGAGGTCGCAGACCTCGGCCGGGCTACCGGGCGACACCCGACCGAAGACCCGGCCCCGAGTCGCGAAGGTCGCCGTGCTCAGGCGGTCCAGCTCGGCGGTGTCGGCAGAGACGTGCTCTCGTCCGACGACCGCCGCGGCCCTCGCGAGGAATGCCGCGAAATCGCCGGGCGACATCCTGGGACTTTAGACCCGACCCGCCCGCAAGGCTTGCGCGAAATGGGCTGTAAGCCCGGCGTAAGCCCGGAAGGGCAGAACCCTCGTGGACTCGAGCCCCCCGCGGCCGACCCCGGCCTCACGGGTGAAGGTGAAAGGACCGAACCGTGTCGAAGATCATGAAGTGGGAACCGGAAGACCCGCAGTTCTGGAAAGAGCAAGGCAGCGGTCTGGCCTGGCGCACCTGTGGCATCACCACCTTCAGCTTGCTGTTCTCGTTCGCGACGTGGTTCGTGATGAGCGCCGTGGTCGTGCGGCTGCCGGCGGTGGGGTTCAAGTTCACGCAGATGGAGCTCTTCTGGCTCGCCGCCATTCCGGGCTTCGCGTCGGGCATCTTGCGTTTGATCCATTCGTTCTTCATCCCGGTGCTCGGCACCCGGCCGGTGATCAGCATCGCGACCATCATCAAGATCATCCCCATGGTCTGGCTGGGCTTCGCGGTCCAGGATCTGAACACCAGCTTCTGGACGTTCATGACCATCGGCTTCCTCAGCGGGATGGGCGGCGGAGACTTCTCGTCGTACATGCCGTCGACGTCGATCTTCTTCCCCAAGCGGCTCCAGGGGCTCGCGATGGGAGTGCAAGCCGGCATCGGCAACTTCGGGGTGAGCGTCGTTCAGTTCGTGACGCCTTGGATCATCGGCTTCGCTGCGTTCGGCGCTGCGGTGGGGGGGCCGCAGGTCTTCACCAAAGGCGACAACGTGAAGGGCGCCATCGCGGTCACCAAAGAGA
Organism: Myxococcales bacterium; assembly: GCA_016191785.1. Classification (GTDB taxonomy): domain Bacteria; phylum Myxococcota_A; class Polyangia; order Polyangiales; family Polyangiaceae; genus JADJKB01. The sequence continues at coordinate 71,356 of JACPVJ010000197.1, forward strand.
GCGGTGTGGTTTCGGACGTGGTGGTCAAGAAGCCCGAGCTGGCGGACGCGATCGTCGTCACCAAGGAAGGCAACAAGGTCACCAGTGTCACCTTCAAAGAGACGGCGACCGCGAAGGCCATCAAGGAAGACGTGCAGAAGGACGCCGCGGGCAAAGCCGTCTCGGTCACGCCGACCCAGGGCCTGAAGGTCGAGGTGACGAAGAACCCGGCCGGCGCCATCACCGACGTGGCGGTCAAGAGCGTGGTCAAGAAGGGGATGTGGCTGCAGAACGCGGCCTTCTGGTACATCCCGTGTCTGCTCTTGGCGTTCGTGCTCTCCGTGGTGTTCCTGAGGAGCATCGGCAGCCTGAAGGGGCGAGGCTTCAAGGGGCAGTTCGAGATCCTGTCGAGCAAGAACCGCGCGCGGACCCACACCTGGAACTGCACCATCACGTACATCTGCTCCTTCGGTTCGTTCTCAGGGTACGCGGCCGCGTTCCCGGTCATGATCAAGACCATCTACGGCGGCTTCGACGGCGGTCCCGATCCGCTGAAGTACGCCTTCTTGGGCCCGCTGATCGGTGGGCTGGTTCGTGCGCTCACGGGCCCGGTTTGGGACAAGTGGGGCGGCAGCATCGGGATGCAATGGACCACGGTCGGACAGATCCTCGGCTGCGGGTACCTGGTCTTCGGCGGCTACCTCACGCCCACCAGCGTCGACCAGTTCTCAGGGTTCCTAGCGGGCATGCTGTGGATCTTCCTGATGACCGGCATCAACAACGCCGCGACGTTCCGCCAGTACCCCATCGTCTTCGCGTACTCTCCCGGCAAGGGCGCCCAGATGCTGGGCTGGACCGGCGCATGGGCGGCCTTTGGTCCGTTCATCTTCACGAGCCTGATCGGTGCCGCGATCAGCGCCTATGGCAGCGCCAAGGCGTTCTTCATCGGAGTGGCGGTGTTCTACGCCTACTCGGCCGCGATCAACTGGTGGTACTACACCCGCAAGGGCGCCGAGCGGGGTGACTGGGGCAACAAGGGCGGCACCTGGTGGGACAAGCTCTCCGACGAGGAGAAGGCAAACATCAGGCGCATCGACCTGGAGGCCTCGGCGGCCGCGCGGTGATCGAGCGGCTCGACCTGTTCGTCACGCTCCTGGGCATCGCCTACGGGGGGGTGTTGGTCTGGGCGTTCTTCGTGAGCAACGCGTTCACCGAGGCGATGCGGATCGACGCCCTCTTGCTTCCCAGGCCTTCGGCCTCGACGCGCCCGCTGAACCTGGCGGCCGGCATCCTGGTGGCCGGCTACTCTGCGTACTCGTTGATCGCAGGCTGAGCCGATCACGTTTCCGCTCCATCCAGGGCGGGTCTCTGCTAGGAAGCGCGCAAGGATTGCCGCGATGGTTCGCCTTTGGCGTCTCGTGGCGCTCCCGTTGCGCGAATGACCGAACGCCGTCAAGCCTACATCGCTCTCAGCATGAGCACGCTGGCGTTCACCGTCTGCTTTGCAGCGTGGATGCTGAACGGCGTGCTGGTCACCTTCCTGTCCGACAACGGGGTGTTCCGTTGGACCGGCAGCCAGATGGGTACGCTGATCGGCATCCCGGTGCTGACCGGGTCGGTGCTCCGCCTGCCCATCGGCGTGCTGACCGATCGGTACGGCGGGCGGCCGGTGTTCACCGGCCTCTTGCTGGTGGCGGCGGCGCCGATGTTCTTCCTCGGCTCGGTCAATGGGTATTGGAGCTTCCTCTTGTGCAGCCTGGGGTTCGGCTCGATCGGCGCGGGCTTCGCGGTGGGCATCGCCTTCACCTCGGTCTGGTTCCCGAAGCACCAGCAGGGCACGGCGATGGGCATCTTCGGCGCCGGGAACGCGGGCGCGGCAGTCACCACCATGGGTGCCCCCTCGCTCTTGCGCTGGCTGACCCGCGGCGGCACCGAGCTCGATGCCTGGCGCATGCTGCCCAAGATGTACGCCGCTGTGCTCGTCCTGATGGCGGTGGTGTTCTACCTCACGACCACCAACCGCCTGCCCGAGGGGGCGGTGGGCAAGCGCCTGGGCGACATGCTCTCGCCGCTCAAGAGCACGCGAGTCTGGCGCTTCGGCCTGTACTACTTCCTGGTGTTCGGCGGCTTCGTGGCTCTCGCGCAGTGGCTGGTGCCCTACTACACCAACGTGTACTCGATGTCGCTGGTCACGGCCGGGCTGATGACCTCGATCTTCTCGGGCCCCTCGGGCGTGATCCGCGCCCTCGGCGGCTGGCTCAGCGACCGCTTCGGCGCCCGCGCCGTCACCTTCTGGGTGCTGGTGATCACCGCGACCTGCTGCGCGCTCTTGTTCTTCCCCAAGATGGACGTCGAGTCGCCCGGGCGCGGGGTGATGGCAACCCGCGCGGGAACCGTCACAGCCGTCAGCACCGATTCGGTGCGCGTGGGTGAGACGGACTACCCGCTGAAGGTGATGCCGCAGTCCGCCAAGCGCGTGTTCAGCGACAGCGAGCTGGTGGTGATGCCGGTCATCCACTCGTGGCACGAGCCAGCGGTCAAGGCGGGTGACACCGTGGTCAAGCGCCAGCTTCTGGCGCGCGGCGTGACGCACATCTACTTCCAGGCCAACGTCTGGATCTTCACGGTGCTGGTGTTCGTGATCGGCATCTCGATGGGCATCGGCAAGGCATCGGTGTATCGCTACATCGCCGATTTCTTCCCCAAGAACGTGGGCGTGGTGGGCGGCACGGTGGGGGTGATCGGCGGCCTCGGCGGCTTCTTCTGCCCGGTGTTGTTCGGGTACTTGCTGGACACCATCGGCCTGTGGACCACCACCTGGATGGCCCTCTTCGCGACCGGAGTGGTGTGCATCTTGTGGCTGGCGGTCGCGGTCCGCGTGCGGGCGGCGAAGGGCGGCGAGGCCCAGGACCCAGCCGGGAACTGAGCCCGCTTGCCCGGGCCCGGGGCGGGTGGCACCCTCGCGGGGCATGCCCGCCCGCGCGCCCGTGGCCACGGCCGGAAGGACACTACGCGACGCGATCTCTCGCTGGGGGCTCGCACCGCTGTCGGGCTCCGAGCCGAGCGACGCCGTCTTCCGATGGCTGGTGGGTCTGCGCTGGATCGCCGTCTTCGGCGTCGCCCTGGTGCTGGGCGTGACCGGTCCCCTCCTCGGCCTGCTTCCGGCGGGGTCGAGATCCGCGCTCTGGACGGTGCTCGCGGGGCTGGCGTTCTACAACACCGCACTCACCCTCCTCGGCCAGAGCTCGGGGGTGCCTTGGCTGACGCACTTCGCGGGCCAGATCGTGGCCGACTGCCTGGCGCTCGCCGCCTTCGTGCATTTTTCGGGCGGTGTCGAGAACCCGTTCCTGTCGCTCTTCGTGCTCCACATCATCAACGCCAACATCGTGCTCCGACCCCGACCTGCATCGGCGCTCTCGCTGGTTGCGGTCGCGCTCGCCATGGCGGTCGTCATCGGGGAAGGGTCGGGCTGGCTCCCCCACTACTGTTTGCGCGAGGCCGAGGCCGACTGCATCGCCAGGAGCCTCAGCCCCTGGTCGCTGGGGGTGCTCGGGGGTCTCGGGCTGATGCTGGGGTCGAGCTCGTACATCGCGCGCTACCTGACGGCGCGACTGCACGACAGCGAGGAGCGCCTGGCGACCACCGTCGACGACCTCTCGCTCGAGAAAGAGCGGCTGGCCGAGACGCGGGCGACCATCGAGCTCGAGCGCTCGCGCCTGCAGGCGATCATCGACTGCATGGGCGACGCGGTCACCTTCTCGGATCCCGAGGGTCGATTGCTCTTGAGCAACGACCGCGCCAAAGAGCTCAGGCGGGGCGGCGACGACCCGTTCGGGCCCGAGTCGCTGACCGCGGTGTTCGACTCGGTCGCCCAGGGGCGCGAGGCGGTGGCACAGCCCGCCTTCCAGCGGGGCGGGCGAAGCTACGAAGCGACCTGCGCCGTCGTGCGCGACCATCACGAGGCTCCGCTCGGCCTGGTTACCGTCACCCGCGACATCACGGACCGCCTGGCGCTCGAGCGTCACCTGATGCACGACGAGCGCATGGCGGTAGTGGGCAAGATCGCCGCGGCGGTCGCCCACGAGATCAACAACCCGATCGGCGTGGTCTCGCTCTATGCGCAGCATGCGCTGGCCAAGCTGCCTCCGGGCAGCCCGATCGAGAAGCACCTCGAGACGATCCGGCGCAACGCCGAGAGCTGCCGCAAGATCACCGGAGACCTCTTGCAGCTGGCGCGCCCACGCACTCCCGAGCACGCCCTGGTCGACCTGCGCTTGCTCTGCAAGGACGTCGCCCAATCGGTCGAGCCGGTGGCCGCCAAGTACGGCGTGGTGGTGGCGGACGAGAGCCGCGCCAACGCCGCGCCGCTCTGGGCCGAAGGCGACGCGGGCCAGCTGCGCCAGGCGGTGCTCAACCTGGCGCTGAACGCCATCGAGGCCTCGCAAGAGGGCGACCGGGTCTCGCTTCGCGCCTACGAGACCCAGGACCGCGACGTGACCGCGCGGGTGGTCGAGGTCAGCGACACCGGCAGCGGCATCGAGCCCGACCAGCTGGCGCAGATCTTCCAGCCCTTTTTCACCACCAAGCCCGCGGGGACGGGCCTCGGCCTCGCGGTCGCGGACAACATCGTGAAGGGTCACAACGGCCGCATGACCGTGGACAGCGAAGAGAATCGCGGCACCACCTTCCGCATCCTCTTGCCGAGCGCTCCTGCCCGCGCCATGGAAGGCGGAGCGTGACCGAAACCCGGGTCCTGGTCGTCGACGACAACCGCGACATGGCGGACGGCATCGCCATGCTCCTCGGCGAGCTCCCGCTCAGCGTCGAGGTGGCCTATTCGGCAGGCGAGGCCCTGACCGAGCTGCAGCACCACGAGTACGCGCTGGTCTTGAGCGACATCCGTATGCCGTACATGAACGGGGTCGAGCTCTTGGCCGAGATCCGGCAGCGCTGGCCACGCACACGGGTCGTCCTGATCACCGCCTTCGGCAGCATCGACTCGGCGGTCGAGGCGATGAAAGAGGGCGCGAGCGACTATCTGACCAAGCCCTTCGACAACGCCGCCTTGGTCGAGGTGGTCGAGCGGAACCTGGCGGCGGCCAAGACCGATGACGAGTTCGACGTGCCCGCGGTGGTGGCGGCGGTCGCCGCCCGCCTGTCTCCGGACGATCTGTTCGGCAGCTTGACGGATGCGCTCGAGACGCTTCGGGGCGCGGCGGGCGCTGACGACTGCGAGCTTTTCTTGACCGAGCCCGACGGCAAGGACGTCTTGCTCTCGGTGTGGGTCGGCCTCGACGGTGAGGCGCTGATCGAGCGTACGCGCTTCGAGCCGGGCTCGGGGTACCCCGGTATCGTGACGGCCACCGGAGCCTCGCTCTTCAAGCAGGGCGACCTGGCGGACGACCCGCGCTACCTCCGCCATCGGGTGCTCGGCGCAGGGATCAAGTCCTATGCGTGCGCGCCCCTCAGCGAGCCTCGCGGTTCCTTCGGCTCGATCCACATGCTCTCGCGCCGGGCCGATTTCCCTGCGCACCGGGCGGTCGAGCTCCTCGAACAGGCCGCGGTGCCCATCGCCAGCGCGGTGCGCGCGGGGCTCTCGGCCCTGCGCCAGTCCATCGACGAGGCCTGCGCGCCCCACGAGGCCGGCTCGCCGGCGCAGCTCAGGGAGTTGCTCGAGTGCATTCGCAAGAGCGCCGACGCCAGCTATGGCAGCATCGCGCTCGTCGATCCCGAGACCGGCCTGCCTTCGCGAGTGGTGTCGAGCGGCCCCGCCACGCTGCTCTGCGCCCACGCCGAGGCGGGGGCCTGGGCCGAGTGCCCGTCGGTGCTCGACGGCCACGGGTTCGCGGCGGATCGCGGGCGGCGCGCGTGGCCGGTCCCTTGTCGGCGCGGCGTCCCGCGACGCGTGGTCAGCCCCTGCTGCCTGCCGCTGATGGAAAACGGCCGCTTTCACGGGCTGGTCACCCTCGATCTGGGTCGCAAGGGCGAGGCCAACGCCAGCGCCGGCCTGGTGCCGCTGCTGGTGATGTCCCAGCAGGCGGCCATCCACCTGGCCAGCAACCACCCGGGGCTGAAGCTGGACCCGAAGAGCGACGGTCTGGTCGCCTCGGGGCCGCCCGCGCCAGAGCTCGAGCTCCGCTGCCTCGGCCCGTTCGAGGTGGTGCAGCGCGGCACCCTGGTGGCTGCGGAGCAGTTCCCCCGCAGCAAGGCCCTCGGCTTGCTCAAGCTCCTGGCGCTCAAGGCCGGCACGCCGCTGAGCAAAGACTACTTGATCGACCAGCTCTGGCCGGACGCCGACCCGACCAGCGGCGCCAACCGCCTGCACGGGGTGGTGCACGCGCTCCGGTCGGTGATCGAGCCGCACCGCGCCGAGCGCAACTGGACGTACGTGCGCAATCGCGGCGAGCTCTACTACCTCGATCTGGAAGCGCCGCTCGAGATCGATCTCTTGCGGTATCGCAAGCTCTCGAGCCAGGGCATGCGAGCGATCCACGACCCGACCCCCGAAGCGGTCGACGCGCTCGAGCGCGCCGTGGCCCTGTACCGCGGCGAGCTGTTCGGCGACGAGCCCTACGCCGAGTGGTGCGAGCTCGAACGCCGAGAGCTCGCAGAGCAACAAGTGACGTTGCTCGAACGGTTGGCCGGGGTCCACGCCGAGCGGGGCAACGGCGAGCGTGCGCTCGAGCTCATGCGCCGTGCGGTGCGCGTGGCGCCGTATCGGGAAGACTTGCTGATCGCGCTGCTCGACCTCCTGGTCCACCTGGGCCGGCCCGGCGAAGCGCGCACGCAGTACGACGAGTTCCGCAAGATCCTCGAGCGCGAGCTCGGGGCCCAGCCCTCGCGGGAGCTCGAAGAGTTCCAGCGCCGGGCCTTCCGCGTCTCGAGCCGCCCTCCGGCCGCGCTGCGCTGAAAGGCTGACATCCGTCATCGGGGCCGCGGACGGCCCCTATCCTTCGTCCACGACAGCCCGCCGACGGGCCGGATCGGCCGGTCTGCCCGTAAGCCCCGTGTAAGTGCCGGACGGTATGCCCCTCGGAGCCGCGGCGAAACCTGCAGAGTCGCCGCTCTACGGAGGCCTGACGATGAATCTGAAAACGCTCTGGCGCACGCTCGTGGCGGGCGCCGCTCTGGCCCTGGTTTTCTCGCTCGACATGGGCTCGGCCCAGGCTGCCGGCGGCGACCAGAAGTTCAACAGCGTGTGCGCCGGCTGCCACAGCATCGGCGGCGGCAAGCGCGTCGGCCCCGATCTCAAGGGCGTGACCGATCGCCGCAGCGAAGCCTGGCTGCTCAAGTTCATCAAGTCGTCGCAAGCGATGATCAACGCGGGCGACCCCGACGCGGTGAAGGTCTTCAACGAGTACAACAAGACGCCCATGCCCGACATGGCGCAGTTCTCGGACGCCGACATCAAAGACATCCTCGAGTACATCAAGGGCGGCGGCGGCGGTCCGGCCCCCGCGATGGCACCCGCGACGCCGGCAGACATCAAGCTCGGCGGAGAGCTCTTCCAGGGCATCGTTCGCCTGAAGAACGGCGGCGCAGCCTGCAACTCGTGCCACCACGTGACCAACGACGCGGTGATCGGCGGCGGCGTGCTGGCCAAGGACCTGACCGAGGTGTTCACTCGCGTCGGCGGAACCGGCGTCGGGGCGATCCTCGGCAAGCCGCCGTTCCCCGTGATGGAGGCCGCCTACAAAGACGCGCCCATCACCCCGGAAGAGAGCCGCGCTCTCGTCGGCTTCTTGCAAGACGTGGACAAGAAGCGCGCGATGCAGACCCCGAAAGACTACGGCAACCAGCTGGTCCTGGGCGGCGTCGGCATGTTCGCCGTGCTCATGGGCCTGTACTCGTTCGCCTGGCGCCGCCGCAAGCCGGGCCCGGTCAACCAAGCCATTTTCGACCGCCAGGTGAAGTCCCAGTAGGCGCTGCCACTTGACGCTCACAGAACCCCAGTCACCGAAGACGGAGATTTGAAGCCATGAGCTGGATCCAGGACATCATCTCGCCCCAAACGCGCAAGTGGGAAGAGTTCTATCGCAACCGCTTTCAGCACGATCGCATCGTCCGCAGCACGCACGGCGTGAACTGCACCGGGGGCTGCTCTTGGCAGATCCACGTGAAAGACGGCATCGTGGTGTGGGAGACGCAGCAGCTCGACTACCCGCTGCTCGACGACCAGCTGCCGCCGTACGAGCCCCGCGGCTGCCAGCGCGGCATCTCGTACTCGTGGTACCTGTACAGCCCGCTGCGCATCAAGTACCCGCTGATCCGCGGCGCCCTGCTCGACGCGTTCGAGCGCGAGAAGCGCGCCGCCGACGGCGACCCGCTGAAGGCGTGGGAGAACCTGCAGAAGGACGCGAAGAAGCGCGAGACCTACCAGAAGGCCCGCGGCAAGGGCGGCTACCGCCGGGCCACCTGGGACACGGTGCTCGAGCTGATGGCCGCGGCCAACATCCACACCGCCAAGAAGTACGGTCCCGACCGCGTGTTCGGCTTCTCGCCGATCCCCGCAATGAGCATGCTCAGCTACGCGGCAGGCGGCCGCTTCTTGCAGCTCTTCGGCGGCGCCAACCTCAGCTTCTACGACTGGTACTGCGACCTTCCGACCGCGTTCCCCGAGATCTGGGGCGAGCAGACCGACGTGTGCGAGAGCGCCGATTGGTACAACGCCAAGATGATCGCGGACATGGGCGCGTGCCTGAACATGACGCGCACGCCCGACTGCCACTTCTTCGCCGAGTCGCGCCACAACGGCACCAAGGCCGTGGTCTTCTCGCCGGACTTCAGCCAGGTCTGCAAGTACGCCGACCAGTGGGTGCCGCTCCACGCCGGCAGCGACGGCGCCTTCTGGATGGCCGTGTCTCACGTCATCTTGAAAGAGTTCCACCACGACACGCAGACGCCGTACTTCATCGAGTACTGCAAGCAGTACACCGACAGCCCGTTCCTGGTGAAGCTCGAGAAAGAGGGCGACCACTACGTGCCCGGTCGCCTGCTTCGCGCCAACGAGGTCGCCAAGTACAAGGACATCGAGAACGGCGACTGGCAGTTCCTCAACATCGACGAGAAGTCGAACGAGCTGGTGGTTCCCAAGGGGACCATGGGCTACCGCTGGGCGAAGAGCGCCACCGGCAAGTGGAACATGAAGTTCGAGAACGGGGTCGACGACAAGCCCTACGACCCGATCTTGACCTTGCTCGGCAACCGCGACGAGACCCTGCCCACCGAGTTCGTGGAGTACGGCCTGGACAAGAAGGCAGTCCGCAACGTCCCGGTGCGCTACATCGAGACCACCTCGGGCAAGGTGGCCGTCACCACCGTGTACGACCTGATCATGGCCCAGTACGGCGTGAGCCGCGGCCTGACCGGCGACTACCCGAAAGACTACACCGACAAGGACGCCGCCTACACCCCGGCCTGGCAAGAGATCTTCACCGGCGTCGACTCGAAGACCGTCCTGCAGTTCGCTCGCGAGTGGGCCCACACCGCCGCGACGACCAAGGGCAAGTGCATGATCATCATCGGCGCGGGTATCAATCACTGGTACCACGCCAACCTGATGTACCGCTCGGGTGCGATGGCGCTGATGCTGTCGGGCTGCGTCGGTCGCAACGGCGGTGGTCTGAACCACTACGTCGGTCAAGAGAAGCTGGCGCCGGTGGACTCGTGGGCGTGCATCGCCTTCGCCAAGGACCACATCGCCGCCAGCCGCCTGCAGCAGGCGCCGCTCTGGCACTACATAAACACCTGCCAGTACCGCTACGACGGGCACTATGCCAAGTACAACGCGGTCCCGAAGAACGACTGGACCAAGCTGCACACGGCGGACACCATCTTCCGCGCGGTGCGCATGGGCTGGATGCCGTTCTACCCGCAGTTCGCGCAGAACCCGCTCGACCTGGCGCGCGAGGCCCAAGAGAAGGGCGGCGCGAAGACCGACGACGACATCAAGCAGTACGTGCTCGAGAAGCTGAAGAGCAAGGAGCTCGCGTACTCGATCAGCGACCCCGACGCCCCCGAGAACCACCCGCGCGTCTGGTACATCTGGCGCGGCAACGCCATCACCGGCAGCATGAAGGGCCACGAATACGCCTTCAAGCACTACCTCGGGACGCACCACAACTCGATCGCCAAGGACTCGACCGATCACCCGGAAGAGGTGAAATGGCACGAGGTCGCCCCGGTCGGGAAGATGGATCTGATCGTCGACCTGAACTTCCGCATGGACTCGTCGGCGCTCTACTCGGACATCGTGCTGCCCGCCGCGTCTTGGTACGAGAAGGCGGACATGAACAGCACCGACCTGCACTCGTTCATCCACCCGCTGTCGCAGGCGGTGGCGCCGGTGTGGGAGTCGAAGTCGGACTGGGAGATCTTCAAGGCGCTGGCCAAGGCCACGGCCGACCTGGCCAAGAAGAAGATGCCCGGAAAGATCAAAGACGTGGTCGCGACGCCGCTGTCCCACGACAGCGTCGACGAGATCACCCAGCCCACGGTCAAGGACTGGTACCTGGCCGAGTGCGAGGCGGTCCCCGGCAAGACGATGCACAAGATCAGCGTCGTCGAGCGCGACTACACCCGCCTCTACGAGGACTTCATCAGCTTCGGCGAGCTGGTGAAGAAGAGCGGCCTCGGCGGCCACGGCAACCACTACATGTGCGAGGACGCCTACGACGAGATGGTGGCTTCGAACCACTTCCCGAAGGAGGTCATCGACGGCAAGACGCTGCCCTCGCTGCGCGAGGACGTGATGGCCGCCAACGTGCTGCTCCACATGTCGACGCTGACGAACGGCAAGCTGAACGTTCGCGCCTACGAGAACATGGAGAAGAAGACGGGCCTCAAGCTCGCAGACCTGGGTGAGGGCAGCAAAGACGTGCACCTCACCTACGAGGACCTGCAGGCCCAGCCGCGGCGCTACAACACGTCGCCCCTGTGGAGCGGCCTGATGAACAACGGCCGCGCCTACGCCCCGTACACCTACAACTACGACAAGCTCGTGCCCTGGCGCACGCTCACCGGCCGGCAGCACTTCTACCTCGATCAGGAGCTCTACATCGCCTACGGCGAGCACCTGCCGACGTACAAGCCCTCGCCCAAGCCCGAGGCGTACGGCGATCTGAAAGAGACGATGAAGACCGGCGAGTCCATCGCCCTGAACTGTCTCACCCCCCACGGCAAGTGGCACATCCACTCGACCTACATGGAAAACCACCGCATGCTCACGCTCTCGCGTGGCTGCGAGCCGTGCTGGATGAGCGAGGCCGACGCCGAAGCATTGGGCATCCAGGACAACGACTGGGTCGAGGTCTACAACGACCATGGCGTGTACTGCACGCGCGCCAGCGTCAGCTCACGCATCCCCAAGGGCGTGTGCATCGTGTACCACGTGCCCGAGCGCACCGTGGGCATCCCCAAGTCGCAGGTGCGTGGCAACAAGCGCGCCGGCGGCCACAACAGCTTCACCCGCGTCCACCTCAAGCCGAACTACCTGAACGGCGGCTACGGTCAGTTCTCCTATCACTTCAACTATTGGGGCCCGATCGCCCCGAACCGCGACACCCACGTCTTCGTCAAGAAGATGACGACGGTAATCTTCTGAGAGACCACGGGAGAAAACGAAAATGGATATCAGAGCTCAAGTCTCGATGGTCTTTCACCTCGACAAGTGCATCGGGTGTCACACCTGTTCCATCGCCTGCAAGAACATCTGGACCGACCGCAAAGGCGTCGAGTACCAGTGGTGGAACAACGTCGAAACCAAGCCGGGCACCGGTTACCCCGGCAAGTGGGAAGACCAGGACATCTACAAGGGTGGCTGGGAGCGCGGCGGCGACGGGAAGATCCACCTCAAGGGTGCGGGCAAGGGCAAGGGCCTGGCCAACATCTTCCACAACCCCTACCTGCCCTCGGTCGAGGACTATTACGAGCCCTTCACCTACAACTACCTGAACCTGATCGAGGCGCCGCCCGGCGACGATCAGCCCACCGCACGTCCGGTCTCGCTCATCACGGGCGAGCCGATGGACGTGCAGATGGGGCCGAACTGGGACGACGATCTCAGCGGCACGCCGGACTACGCTCGCAACGATCCGAACCTGAAGAAGCTGAGCCCGGCCGAGCAGGAAGCCATGTTCCAGCTCGAGCGCATGGCCTTCTTCTACCTGCCGCGTATCTGCAACCACTGCCTGAATCCGGGCTGCGTGGCGTCGTGCCCGTCGGGCGCGATCTACAAGCGCGGTGAGGACGGCGTCGTCCTGATCAACCAGGAAGTGTGCCGTGCGTGGCGCATGTGCGTGACGGCCTGTCCGTACAAGAAGTCGTATTACAACTGGCACACCGGCAAGAGCGAGAAGTGCATCCTGTGCTACCCGCGCATGGAGGCGGGCTACGCCCCGGCGTGCATGCACTCGTGCGTGGGCCGCATCCGCTACCTGGGCGTGATGCTGTACGACGCCGACAAGATCGAGAAGACCGCCAGCCTGCCCGAGAACGAGCTGGTCAACGGCCACCTCGACATCATCCAAGATCCCTTCGACCCCGAGGTGATCGAGGCGGCGAAGAAGAACGGCGTCCCCGACTCGACGATCAAGGCGGCGCAGATGTCGCCGACCTACAAGTTCGTCAAGGAGTGGGGCATGGCCCTGCCGCTCCACGCCGAGTTCCGGACGCTGCCGATGCTGTTCTACGTACCGCCGCTGCTCCCGGTGATGGCCTCCGTCACCGAGACCGACGGCGCCCAGAAGTCGAAGCTGAACCCCATCGCCAAGACCTGGACCGACAACTGGCTCTACGACACCAGCACGGAAGAGCTCTGGGGCACCATCGAGCAGTCGCGCTTCCCGCTCAAATACATGGCCAGCATGTTCACCGCCGGTGACGAGAAGGCCATGGCCGAGCGGCTCAAGAAGCTGATGGCCGTGCGCATCTACCGCCGCTGGAAGACGGTCGGCGACATCGACGAGGCGAAGGTCAACCAGGTGCTCAAGGACACCAAGCTGACCCACGAGAGCGCCGAGGCCATCTACTACTTGACCTCGCTCGCCAAGTTCAACGACCGCTTCGTCGTCCCGCCGGCCCACCGCGAGCAGGCCATCGAGATGCTCGAGTTCACGGGTGACGTGAAGGGCTCCACCGGCTTCGGCTTCCGCCAGAAGCCAGAGCGAGGCATGTGAGATGGCCCGAAACCTCGAGCTCTATGCCCGCCTGGCGGGCGCCTTCGAAGCTCCGGGCGCCGATTTCGTCGCCGAGGTCCGCCGCATCGCGGCGGATCTCCGCGGCGATCACCCGTCGGCGGCCGACTCCCTCGAGCGCTTCGCGGCCCTCCTCCCTGACGACGCAGACGCCCGCGCCGAGCTCTTCGTGCGCACCTTCGACATCCAGGCCATCACCACGCTGGACGTCGGGTACGTGCTGTTCGGCGAGGACTACAAACGCGGTGCGCTCTTGGCCGGGCTCAGCAACGAGCACACCAAGGCCAAGAACGACTGCGGGGCCGAGCTGGCCGATCACCTGCCCAACGTGCTGCGCCTCTTGCCCAAGCTGGGTGACGGCGAAGTTCGCGACGAGCTGGTGAGCGTGGTCCTCGGCCCGACCGTCCGCGAGATGCTGCGCGAGTTCGAGCCCGGGCGCATCGCGAAGAAGGAAGAGATCTACCGGAAGCACCACAAGACCATCATCGAGCACGCGGAAGACATGGCGCTCCGGACGGCCTATCAGCACGTCATCACGGCGCTCTACGAGATGCTGCGCGCCGACTTCAACCTGAAGGTCAGCCTGCCCCTCGAGCAGGCCGACACGTTCGAGAAGTCCATCGACACCGAGATGGGCATGGAATCCTGCGGGTCGTCTTGCGGCCCCAGCCTGTGATGTGAGGCACGACATGAATGTGACTCTGCCGAACCTGTTCTTCTTCGTAGGGCTCCCCTACATCGCCATCGTCATCTTCCTGGTGGGCACCATCCAGCGCTACCGGAACACGGGCTTCAAGGTCTCGTCGCTGTCTTCACAGTTCCTCGAGGGCAAGAAGCTGTTCTGGGCATCGGTGCCGTTCCACTGGGGCATCCTGGTGGTGTTCTTCGGCCACCTGATCGCGTTCTTGATCCCGAGCGGCGTCCTGGCCTGGAACGCCCAGCCGGTGCGACTGCTGATCTTGCAGATCACGGCCTGGGCCTTCGGCCTCTCGGTGCTGGTGGGTCTGCTCGGGCTGCTCGCTCGTCGGCTCACCAACCCGCGCGTGAAGATGGTCACGACCCCGATGGACGTGTTCATCGAGCTGATGATCTTGGTCCAGACGGTGCTCGGTCTGTACATCGGCTACGCGCACCGCTGGGGCGCCTCGTGGTTCGCCGCCGACCTCTCGCCCTACCTCTGGTCGCTGTTCAAGCTCGATCCGCAGATCGCGGCGGTGAGCGCCATGCCGCTGGTCATCCAGCTGCACATCATCAACGCCTTCCTGATCTTCGCCATCTTCCCCTTCACCCGCCTGGTGCACATCCTGGTGGCCCCGCTCCACTACATCAGCCGCCCGTACCAGCGCGTGATGTGGAACTGGGATCGCACCGCGATCCGCGACCCGCGCACGCCCTGGAGCGAGGCGCGCCCGCGCAACAACTGAGCGACGCTCGGCACCGCACCCAACGGCCACGCGCACTTCGGTCCGCGTGGCCGTCGTGCATTTTGGGGGTCCTCAACCCAGCGCCGCCTCGGCCTGGCGCCCGATTCGCGATTTTCTTGCGCCGACGGGGCCAAACCAACGATCCACGGCGCACCAATTTCGCGTTTAATTACCAATACTTAGCGTAAGCAGCGGGTAAGCGTGGGGCGCTAGACCTCGGGGAACGAACCGCGAGGTCCAGCATGCGCATCAAGGAGTTCCTCAAGTCTGGCCACTGGCCGACGCTCTTGGCAGCGTTTCTCTACTTCGATTTCTGCTTCGCCATCTGGGTGCTGAACGGCGCCATGGCGCCCTTCATCAGTGAAGAGTTCAAGCTCTCGCCGGCGCAGAAGGGCTTCATGATCTCGGTGCCGATCATGGCCGGCGCGCTGATGCGCTTCCCGCTGGGCGTGCTCGCGCAGTACATCGGGCGCAAGCGCGCAGCGATGGTCGAGATGGGGCTGATCATCGTGGCGATGTGCTACGGCTACTTCGTCGTCTCGACCTACAGCCACGTGCTCAACATGGGCGTGCTGCTCGGGATCGCCGGCGCGAGCTTCGGCGTGGCGCTGTCGCTCGGCTCGGGGTGGTTTCCGGCAAAGTACAAGGGGCTGGCGATGGGGATCGCCGGCGCGGGCAACAGCGGCACCGTGCTCGCGGTGCTGTTCGCTCCGCCCCTGGCCCAAGCCTACGGCTGGAAGACGGTCTACGGCTTCGGCGCGCTGTTCATGCTCTTCCCGATGGCGGTGATGCTCTTCGCGGCCAAAGAGCCGCCGGACATCGAGAAACAGAGCCTGAAGGAGCACGTGAAGTGCTTGTGGGAGAAGGACGGCTGGATCTTCAACCTGATCTACATCGTGACCTTCGGCGGCTTCATCGGCCTCGCCAACTTCTTGCCCACCTTCTTCCACGACCAGTTCGGCGTGACCAAGGTGCAGGCTGGGCAGCTGACCATGCTGGCCGCGCTGATGGGCAGCGGCATCCGCGTGGTCGGCGGCGCCATCTCGGATCGCTGGGGGGGCATCAACACCCTGACCGGCGTCTTCGTGGTCGTGATCGGCGGCATGCTGGTCACCGGCGCCCAGTCCACGGCGACCGGGGCGACCATTCTGTTCATGTTCTGTTTCGCGGCGCTGGGCGCGGGCAACGGCGCGCTGTTCCAGCTGGTTCCGCTGCGCTGGCCCCTGACCACGGCGGTAGCCGGCAGCATGATCGGCGAGATCGGTGCGCTCGGCGGAGCATTCATCCCCAACGCCATGGGTCTGTCGAAGCAGTACACCGGATCGTTC
The DNA here is from genome assembly GCA_016191785.1 of Myxococcales bacterium. GTDB lineage: Bacteria > Myxococcota_A > Polyangia > Polyangiales > Polyangiaceae > JADJKB01. Next base: position 87,280 of record JACPVJ010000197.1, read on the forward strand.
ATGTACGGGTTCATCGCCTTCTCGGCGCTGGCTGCCGTCGCGTTCGTGGTGCTGCGTGTTTCGCAGGCCCGGTGGACGCGCACCTGGGTCGACAAGGGCGGGCGGGCGCGAGCCAAACCCCTGGACCAAGAACTGGTGGTCCCGGCGCTGGTTCGGAGCCCGGTGCGGGCCGGCCTGAACGGCAGCGGATACACCAGCGTGGTCTACCCGGTCGGCGCCGGGGAGCTGGCCGAGAAGGCCGCCGCAGTGGCGGCGGGCATCACCAAGATGTCCGGCGCGACGCTCGTGCTGGTCTACGTGGAAGACCAGTGGGGCCAGGTCGGCACCGTCGGCGCGAGCTCGGACGAGTGGGAGGAAATCCGGAAGAACTGGATGAAAGAGGGTGAAGCGTTGCTGGCCCGCGAGGCCCAGCGGCTGAGGGACCTCGGCGTCGAGAACGTCGAGACCGAGCTCCGGCAGGGCCGCGTGGCCGATGAGGTCGTGGCGGTCGCAGACGAGCGCAAGTCCGAGCTGATCGTGCTGGCCAGCCACCAGGCCTCCCCTCTAGGCCGCTTGCTGATGGGCAGCCGGACGTTCGAGATCTTTCAGCGGGCGAGCTGCCCCATCCTGCGCGTGGTCCGATAGGGCGATTCGGCCGCCAGAAATTGGGCCAAAGCGCCCGCGGCATGCCACCGGAGGACATGGCTCGCCGCATGCTCGAAGCGCTCCCCCTTGGGGTAGGTGCGCTCGCTCTGGTCGTTTCGGTCGGTTCCCTGGGCTGCTCGAAGAAGAAGGACGACCTGCCGACCCTGGCCAAGAACGAAGAGGTCGAGGTGCCGAGCGTGCCGGTCCCGGCGGCAAACGGGCCGAAGCTCGGGGCGGTCGCCGAGGTCACGCCGGTGATGGACCGGCCGGCCACGACCGGAAAGCAGCTCGGTTACTTGCACGCCGGCGCGGCGGTCGCCCGCGCCGAGAAACCGTTCAACACCGACAAGTGCCCGGGGGGCTGGTACCCGGTTCGGCCCCGCGGCTTCGTCTGCGCCGGAGAGACGGCGACCCTCGATCTGAAGCACCCGACCCTGGTCGCGATGGCGCAGGGGCCGAAGCTCGACCAGCCCTCGCCCTTCGTGTACGGCCGGCTCAAGGGCGAAGGCTCGCTGCTCGAGCGGGACACCGGCAAGGAGAACGCGGTCAAAGAGGTGGGCAAGCTCCGGCGCCGCAGCATCGTTGCGGTGGTGGGCTCGTGGAACGCCCTGGACCCGGAAGGGAAGATGCAGCGCCTGGCGCTGATGCCGAGCGGGCAGTTCGTGAAGGCCACGGACCTCGAGCCCGTCGCCGGCAGCGAGTTCAAGGGCGTCGAGCTGAACGACAAGACCGATCTTCCGGTGGGCTTCGTGGTCAAGCGCGGCATTCGCGCGTGGCAGGTCGAGAAGGGCGAGGCCGACAAGCTCGATCCGCTCGAGTTTCACCAGGTCCTGAGCCTGACCGGGAAGTTTCGCACCGTCGGCCCGCTCAAGTACTGGGGCATGGCGGACGGGCGCTACGCGCGGCACCGCGACGTCCTGGTCGTCCGCAAGCGAAACGCGTTCCCCGATTTCGCTCAAGGCGACCAGAAGTGGATCGACGTGAGCATCGTGACCAACACGCTGGTGCTCTACGAGGGCAAAAAACCGGTGTTCGTCACCTTGGTCAGCACCGGCCGCGATCGGCTGGGCGACCCCAAGACCTCCGCCTCGACCGCCCAGGGAACCTTCGAGCTCTCCGGAAAGCACGTGACCGCCGCCAAGTTCAACCCCAAGGGGATCGAAGAGCTGTTCGACGTCCACGACGCGCCATGGGCCATCGAGCTCACCAGCGGCCAGATGCTGATCGGCGCGCCCTGGCACGATCGCTTCGGCATCGAGAACGGTCAGGGCCAGATCCAGCTCTCACCCAACGATGCGCTGCGCGTCTGGCAGTGGGCTGACCCCGAGGTCCCCGAGGGCTGGCACGGCGTCTCGGTGCCGGGGGAGAAGAAGGTCTACGTCGTCGTCCGCAAGTAGCGCGCTATGCTCGGGCGCGATGTCGTTCGCGCGTTGGTCCAGGGCTTCGCTGCCGGGGTGTGTCCTGCTCGCGTGCAGCGCCCCGCCTCGTGCGACCGCGCCTACGCCCAGGCGCGAAGTCGGCGTCGCGGCGGTACCCGGATCACCGGCCCGTGCCCCGACACCCCCGCCCCGCGCGCCGGGCACGCTCGAGCTGGTCAGAGCGCTGACGAGCTCGGAGCAGATCGCCGACGCCGAGCGGCGCTGGCACTCCGCCAGGAAACTGCTCGAGGCGATCCGAGCGCTCGCCGATCCTCGCGGCGCCGACGCGCTGGCGGACTACGTGAAGAGCGCTGCCGGGTGGCCGGGCGACCCCGAGCGGGTCTACCGGCGAACTCAGGCAGCGTTTGCCCTGGCCGAGCTCGGTGATCTGCGCGCGTTGCCGGTCCTCGCCGCGCGACTCGACCTCGACCCGCAAGACGTCTACCGCGACGATGCCCCGGGCCAGGCCGAGCTCCGTCGCAGCGACCAAGAGCGCGTGATCGCGGCGCGCTTGATCGGCGATCTCAGCATGCTTCACCCCGAGGCGCTGCCGGCGATTCAGCAGGCCGCCACCGAGAATCTGCGGCGCTGGATTGACCAGGCGCCGGCCCCCCACGCCAACGGGCTCCGCGCGCTGGCGCGGATGCAGACCGACGACGCCGCGATCCGAAAGAAGCTCCGCGACTGGGCGGATCCGGCGGGTGCGCTGCCGCGCCCCAGGGCTCAGCCACCGTTCGAGGACAAGTGGCTCACCGCTCAGTCTGCCTTGCGCTACACCGGCGCGCTGCGCGATGCCCAAGGCTGGGGCATCCTCGAGAAGCAGCTGGCGCGCAAGCCGAAGACACTGGACGCGACCATGGACGGAATGCTGAACCATGGAACGGCGCTGCTCGGGATGACGGTCCGGTCCTTGGCCCTGGGCGCTGCGGACGGAATGGCGGAGTGGGGCGACCCGCGCGCCACCGCCAAGCTGCTCGCACACGTCGACGACGACAAGCAGAACGAGCAGAGCCGCAGGGGAGCCTGCCGCGCCCTGGGGTTCGTGGCAGACTCGGCCACCGAGCGCGAGGTGAGCGCGCGTCTCACGAAATGGTCGTCGCTGCCGGACGCTGCCGCGGCGGTGCGGGTGCGGTGTCTGCTCGAAGCGGTGCAGGTGCATCCCGTGGCCGCGGCGACACCGCTCTTGCTCGCTCGCGTGGTCGGCCCGGGCGACGAGTCGGCTCGCCTGGCGTTCGCCGCTGCCCTCGGGCGGTCCTCGCTGGACGCCGCGAGCGAGGCAAAGCTCGTGAAGCTGCTCACGACCCGCACCGACGCTCCGATCGCGTCGGTCGCGCTGCTGCTGGGCGGCAGCGCGGACTCCGTCAAGGCCATCGCCGCAAGTGCGGGCAACTTGGATGCCATGACGAGGGCGTACGAGGGAAGCCTGAATGTGCTCACCGAGCTAGACCTGAGCTCCGGGCGGCTGGCTCGTTGGGTGGTGAACGCCCGGGCGCTGGCGGCCGAGCGCCGGGGCGACAGCGCGCTGAGCTTCGCCGAGCAGGTGCTGGGTCGACACCTGGTGAGCCAAGAGTTCGATGCTGGACCACACACCCTCACGCGAACGCTCTTGCGGGCGCGACTTCTGAAGAATGCATCGACCGGCAGCCTGGTCGAGCGGGAGGCCGCCGTCGACACCCTCGAGCTCGCGCGCGAGCGGGGGGTGTTGCTCGCGCTGTCGGAGGGTGAAGGCCCGGTGGCGAAGCGCGCCGCGGAGGCGGCTGCCCGGCTCGCGCCCGAACCGGAGCGCACGGCGGTGCCGAAGGATCGCCCGTCCGAGTAGCCCGCACGGCTATACTCGCGGCCGCATGACCCCGGGGCCCGACGACGGCGCGACCGCCCTTGCCGGCACCCCGTATCGTTTCGTCGCACCGCTAGGCGAAGGCGGCATGGGCACGGTGCTCGAAGCCGAGCACGTCGGCCTCGCGCAGCGGGTGGTGGTGAAGCTGCTGAAGCCGGAGCTCACCTCGCGAGCCGATCTGGTGGACCGCCTGCGGGTCGAGGCGCAGGCGCTGGCGCGACTCTCGCACCCGAACTTGGTTCGCGTGTCGGACTTCGGGACGAGCGCGGAAGGTCGCGCCTACTTGGTGATGGAGCGCTTGCGGGGGCGATCGCTCGGCGAAGAGCTCGCGCGCCGGCGACCCATTCCAGTCGCCCAGGCCGTGGGCTGGGTCATGCAGGCACTGGCGGGTCTCGAGGTGGCCCACGCGGCGGGCCTGGTGCACCGCGACGTCAAGCCCGACAACCTGTTCGTGTGCGACGACGGGACGGTCAAGGTGCTCGACTTCGGGGTGGCCAAGGTGGTGGACGAGGCCGCGCTCTCGGGCCTGGTTCGCCCGCGCTTCTCGACCCATGAAGGCGGAATGGTGGGCACGCCGCACTTCGCCGCGCCCGAACAGCTGGAAGGCGGCCGCATCACCCCGGCGACGGACGTCTACGCCGCCGGGCTCGTGCTCTACGAGGCGATCACGGGCGCGCACCCCTTCGACAAGCACAAGTCGGCGGACGCCATCTACCACGCGCAGCTGGTCGAGATGCCGCCGCCGCCGTCGACGGTGGCGCCGCAAAGCGTCCCGGCGGAGGTTGATCGCGCCATCTTGCGCGCGCTCGCGAAGCGACCGGAAGATCGCTTTGCCTCGGCGTCGGACTTCGCGCGAGCGCTCGACCGAGGGCCCGCCGTCGACTCGCGCGCGGCGCCGACGCTCGCCTCGGCCCGCGCTCCGACCACGCCGACGCTCGAATCGATGGTCGCCAGTGAGAGCGTTCCCACGTTGGCGCGGCCGGTCGAGAGCCCGGGCGACCCGAAGACGACCGAGCTCCCGACCGTCGCCATGGCCGCGGGCCCAGCCTCGGTGCCGAGCGAAGGGTTGGGGGTCCTCTGTTTGGTGGCGGGCGTGCTCACCGCCTTGTGGAAGGTCGCCTCGGCGTTCGGAGCGCTCCCGGAGCTCTGGGACCCGCTCGGCTTCATCGCGAGCCTTCGCGGCAGCGTGCCGCCCGCGGCGACCGAAGACGTGGCCCTGCTCTCGCGCGCGGCAGCCGCGGCCACGCTGCTCGACAGCCTGGCGCTGATGCTCGTGGGCGCGGTCTTCGTGGTCGTCGGGGTGGTGTTGATGCGAAAGACACGGCGAGGCCCAGCGGTCGCGGTGCGCGCCAGCAACGTCGCGCTGGTCGTGGTGGGGCTCAGCGTGCTCCTGAACCTGGCGGTGGTGCTCCCGCTGCGCGGTGCCTTGGTCGGTCAGCTGCCGGGCTTGCCGAACGCGCTGCCGGGCCTCGAGACGCTGGGGTTCGCCTTCGGCGTGGCACTCGTGGTCGGGGTCTCGGCGCTCGAGATCGGCTTCCTCGTGGTGGTGCGCGTCTGGGCCAGGCGCCTGCGCGATTGACCCAGCGCGCCCGCTGGTCGTATCACCCCACTCGTGACGGACCCGCGGGAGACGCTGGCCACCGAGCACTCGGGACCGCGCGCCGCGAACGAGCGGCGGCGCTACTTGGCCGTGTTCGAGCCGGCATCGTCTCGCGTCGTGCCTCTGCCCGACGCGGGGGAGGTGTTCGTCGGCCGCGGGGACGAAGCGGGCGTCCGCCTGCGGGACCCCAAGGTGTCACGCAAGCACATCGCCCTCACGCTCGAGCCCGGTGGCGTGAGGCTGACCGATCTGGGCAGCCAGAACGGCACCTTCGTGAACGGTCAGCGTGTGCACGGCTCGCGGCCCCTTGGCTCTGGCGACTCGATCGAGATCGGACACACGTGCCTGGTGTTGCACACCGGTGGCTCCGAGGGAGAACGAGCACCGGCTCTCGCCGCGCGCGAGGAGCTCGATCTCGACGGCTCGCAGGTGCTGCTGGCCGACCCGAGCATGCTGGCGCTGTACGCGCTGATCCGCCGCTTGGCGAAGGTGAGCCTACCCGTGCTGATCCACGGCGAGACCGGCACCGGCAAAGAGCTGGCGGCGCGCGCCCTGCATCACTTCTCGCCGCGGGCCCGCGCCCGCTTCGTCGCGATCAACTGCGCCGCCTTGCCCGAGGCCCTGATCGAGAGCGAGCTCTTCGGCCACGAGCGGGGCGCGTTCACCGGCGCGACGCAGAGAAAGGTCGGCTTGTTCGAGAGCGCCACTGGCGGAAGCGTGTTCTTGGACGAAGTCGCCGAGCTACCCCTGGGCACTCAGGCCAAGCTCCTGCGCGCCCTCGACACCGGTCGCGTCGTGCCGGTGGGCGCCGTCGACGAGCACCCGATCGACGTGCGCGTGATCGCCGCCACCCACCGAAACCTGGAACAAGAGGTGGGCGCCGGGCGGTTCCGACAGGACCTCTACTATCGGCTCAGCGGCGCCACCCTCTGGCTCCCGCCCCTGCGCGATCGCCCCCGCGAGCTCGGCCTGATCGCCAACCGGATGCTGGCTCGAGCCCGCGAGCGGCTGGGCCTGCCGCCGCTTCGGATCTCGGAGTCGGCGTGGCAAGCCCTCGCCGCCCACCCGTGGCCAGGAAACGTGCGCGAGCTGTCGAACGTGATGGAATTTCTGGCCGCCACGCACGAGGGCGCCGAGCTCGACGCCGACGCGGTGCTCGCTCGCCTGCGCTCGGCCGCGCCGGTGCCGGCGGCAGCTCCTGCTCCGACGGCGGAGCGCCCCTCCGCGGGCTTTCGCCCGCTCGATGACGAGCTGCGCGATCTCGAGCAGAAGCGGATCGTCGAAGCGCTCGCAGCCGCCGCCGGCAACCAGACTCGAGCCGCCGAGCTGATCGGCATGCCGCTTCGCACCTTCGTGAGCAAGCTCGAGCGGTACGGGCTCAGAGGGCAGAAGAAGAGCTGAGGGCGACGGTCAGCTCGCTCGAAGCTCGTGCGGTCGCGCGTCCAGCGCGTCCCGGATCGCGACACACAGCTGATCGTTGGTAAACGGCTTCATGACGAAGCCGCTGGCACACGAGACGAGGCCGTCGTGAAGGTCCTCGGGGGCGTACCCCGAGATGAACACTACGGGAAGCTCGGGTCGGCGCGCGCGCAGCTCTGTCGCCAGGGCGATCCCGTTCATGCCCGACATGATCACGTCGGTCACCACCAGCGCGACGCCCGACACCTCTGCGTCCATGCAAGCCAGTGCTTCCTCGGCGCTGGCGGCCTCGACCACCTGGTAGCCGCGTCGCGTGAGCGCACGCGACGTGCTCCTGCGCAGCGCGGGTTCGTCCTCGACCAAGAGCAGCCGCTCGGCCCTGCGCGGCCCCCGGGGTTGCGCCGGCTCGCTCCGGTGCGGGCGACCGTCCACCACCGGGAGGCGAATCGAGAAGGTCGAACCGGCTCCGGGGGCGCTCTCGACCGCGATCGAGCCCTGACTCTGGTGAACGAAACCATGGACCATCGCCAGGCCCAGGCCGGTACCGGCGCCGGTGGGCTTGGTGGTGAAGAACGGCTCGAAGACGCGCCGCCGCGTCTCATCGTCCATCCCGGTGCCCGTGTCTGCCACTTCGATGACCGCGCTCGCCTCGCGGCGACGGGTGGTGAACCGCAGAACTCCGCCGGCGGGCATGGCGTCTCGCGCGTTGATCGCCAGGTTGATCAGCGCACGCTCGAGCTGCCCGCGGTCGACCTGCACCGTCAACGGCTCGGCCGCGAGCACGAGCTCGACGCGGATGTCCTCGCGCAGCACGCGCACCAGCAACTTCTGCAGCGACGTGATGATTTCGTTCACATCGTGGCTGGTCGGCGCGAGCACTTGTCGTCGGCCGAAGGCCAAGAGCTGCGCGGTCAGGTCGGATGCCTTCCGGGCGCTCTCGATGATTTCGTTCACCTCATCTCGATCCGAGGCGTGCCTGAGCTCGTCGGCCGCGCTCAGGATCACGGTCAAGAGCTTGTTGAAGTCGTGGGCGATGCCGCCAGCCAGCCGCCCGACCGCCTCCATCTTCTGCGCTTCGAGCATCTTCTGCTCCAGCTCGAGCGCTCGCGTTTGGCTGGCGTGCGCCATGGTCTCGAGCCGACCGAGCTCGAGCTCACGCTCGCTGTGGGCCAGGTCGGCGGCCAGCTTTCGCTCGCGCTCTCGGCGCGACCACAGGGCTCCGAAGGCGGCCGCGAGGGCCGCCGCCAAGATGCTCGCTCCGACCAGCCACCCTCCGAGCGCTCGGGCCGGGGAATGAACGTCGGCGACGTCGACCTTGCTGACGACCGCCCAGTTCGGCTCGTTGAGCGGGCGCGTGGCCGCCAAGACGCGCGCACCTCGATAGTCGAGGAACTCGCCCACGCGCGCCTCGCCTCGGGTCGCTACCGCGGCTGCCAAGCTGGGCCGGGACGGGCGAACCACCAACCGGTGGCCGGGTTGATCACGCAGGGGCGACAGGAACCAGACCTCGCTGCCGCTCATCCGAACGAGGACGGTCTCTGCGCTGCTCGAGTCGGTCGGCTGTTTGAGGCGGGGATACAGCGCAACATGGGGATTGGAGACCAGCACGACGACCCCGTGGGGCTCGGCGGCGAGCCCCGCCGGAGACGGGATCGGCATCGCGAACAAGAAGTGGTGTTGAGCCACCTCGGTGCCCTCGACGTCGACCACGAACGCGCGGCTCGCGAGGGCTCGACGGGCCACTGGGGTCAGGTCCAAGCCGCCTTCCCCCCCGGCGCGGGCGATGGGGCGCAGCTCGGTATCGAACACCGCGATTCGCTCGTAGCCGTACGCGGCGAGGTACCGCGCGAGGTGCCTCGGGAGTGCGTCCTCTACGACGGCGCCAACCCCCAGCGTTCGGCTGAGCTCGAGCGCCTGGGTCGTGGCCAGCGATTCAGAGAGGATCGCGCTGTCGCCGCGACGCTCGTCGAACCAGAGCCGAGCGACGTCGGAGTAGTGATTGGCCACCGACTCGAGGTGGTCGCGCCATCGGTCGGCGGCCGCGGCACGCTGCCGCGCCACCACGGCGACGCTGAGCAAGCTGCAGATCCCGAGGGTGATGAGCCCAGCCCGCACACTCCCCGTCCACAGCTCGGATCCCCTTCGCATCGCGCGCTCCCGAAGCGCACAACATATCGGGCGCTGCGGGGCCCCGCCACGCTACGGGTGGGCAGTCTCACTCGCGCTAGCGAGACGGCTACTTCAGTCCTCGAAGACGGGCGGCCCGCCCAGCGTTTCGATCGCGGCTCGGAACGCGTTCGCTCGAAGCTCGGTGCCCTCGACCAGTGAGGGCCGACCGAGCTGTTGTGCCGCGCGTTGCAGGTTCATGGCGTCGCGTTCGAGGCGGTCGGCCTCGCGCTCGAGCGCTTCGAAGACCAGGGCCTTCGCCTCGGCCGGAAGTTCGTTCCACAGCATGACACCGCGTTTTCGCCTGCACGCGGGCCGATGGCAAGTCACTCGCCCTTCGGAGGCCCGCCAACGCCGTTTTCGATCGCCCACCGGGTGAGTGCCGCCGCGCCGGTCAACCCCAGCTTCCGGCCGATGCGCAGGCGGTAGGTCTCGACGGTCCGGTCGACGATCCCCAGCGTGGCTCCGATCTCCTTGTTGGACATGCCGCTCGCGACCAGGCGCACCACCTGCAGCTCGCGGGCGCTCAAACCAGCCAGGAGGCCGCGGGACGGTCGATTCGTCGCGCACCCTTCCGGCGCGCACCGAACGAGACACTCGGCGAGCTTGGTGGCGGTCGTGTCGAGCTTCCTGAGCACGCAATGCGCGCCCGCGGCGAAGAACGCTCGAGCGTCCGGTGACTCGCCCGCGGCGAGCACGATCACCTTGGCCCGGGGGCACCGGGTGCGCACGCGACCGATGAGCGCCGCGCAGTCGGTGTCCGGAAGCGACGTGTCGATCAGCGCCACGTCCACGCACTCGCGGTCGAGCTGGTCCATCGCGCGCTCGCCCGACGCGGCCACCGCCACGAGACGCAACGAGGCCTCTTGCGCCACGACGGAGCGCACCCCCTCGAGGATCAATGGGTGGTCCTCGACAACCAGGACCTTGGTCAGCGGCCTGTGGGCGGACAACGAACTCCGGCGCAGCTCCACCGAGTATTGTGACCGGAAACGCCTGCCGAGGGCAGCGCAATGAATGCGGCGAGCCGTCGAGGCGCGGGCAAGCGCTGCGCGAATCAGCGCGGGCGCCGTCCGTGACGTTTCGGACACGCGGCGCCTCCGCGGTCGCAGGCACGACAACCGAACTCTGCGACCAGCGCCACGCGCGATCGCACCCCCAGCTTGGTCAGCGCCGACTGAACGTGCCCACGGACGGTGTGCGCGCTGATCCCGAGCTGCGCGGCAATCTTGCGGCTGCTGCTGGCCACGGGCAGCAGACACACCACCTGCCACTCCCGCGCGGTCAGTGGACACCCCGTCGGCGGAGGGAGCACCGGTGCTTGCGCCGCTGCCCGGACCAGCGCTGGTGCTGCGACGTGCGGCGTCACGAGTGCCACGATGCCGACCAGTGCCCCGGAAGCGTCGAGCTGGGGTGCCCCCTGCACCCACAGGTCAATGGTGCCGCCCCCGCGCCGCCGAACCGACATGCGGTCCGTCGAGCCGTGGCCTGCAGCCGCGAGGCGCTCGAGCTCGTCGAGCACTCGCGGGCTCGGTGCCGCGATGATCTCGCGGTGGTGGACGCCGACCAGGTCTTGGCTCGGAAAGCGAAGGAGCTCCGAGAGGCGTCGGTTCGCGTGGACAATCACGCCCCGGGAGTCCATGGCAGCCAGGCCGATTCCGAGCTCGCCCTCCGCTCCCGCCATGCTAGCGCGCACCCGGGCCCCGGCGCTTCGGGCAGACGAAGCGACCCTCTGCGCAGGCCCCGCAGTCGAAAGCGCCCACCAAGCCGACTCTCGACGAGACTCCCAGCTTCCTGAACGCGGACTGGAGGTGCGCGTGGACCGTGTGGGTCGAGACGCCCATCGCGGCGGCCAGAGCGCGGGTGCTCTCGACCCCGCGGATCGCGGTGGCGACTTCGCGTTCACGCGGCGTGAGCGGGCAACCCGCCACCCTTCCCGCCGGGATCCGAGCGAAGCCCGCCCGGATCTCGCGGACCGGTGTCACGAGCACCACGGACCCGACGACCTGGCCCGCCGAGTCCAGCCACGGAGCCCCTTGCACCAAGACCGGCCGAGCGCTTCCGGCCTTGGCTGTCAGGTCGATCCGAAAGGACGAAGCCTGTCCGGCCCGCCGCAACGCGCGATGTTCCTCGATGATGGGCCAAGCGGTGGCGGGCACCAGCTCGTGCACCGAGCGCCCCACTAGCTCCGCGGGAAGATGGCCGGTCAAGGCAGCCAGGAAGCGGTTGGCCCTGACGATCACGCCGCGCAGATCGCCGACCCCGACGCCGACTTCGAGACCCTCGAGCCACTCCACGGACCGACGAGGATACGACAAGTATGGCGATGCTGCTGTACGGTCCACCACGTACGACGCTGGAGCTACGGAGCCTTCCGGACGCGCGAGACTTGCGGCGGCCGGCTACTCTGACCGTGTGCCTTCGACGACCTCCGGCGCCCACGTGCTCCTCGCGGAGGCCATCGCGGCCGACGGTGCGGGCTGTGAGACCGCGATCCGCCGGGCCGGCCACCGCTGCACCAAGTTCCGCGATGGGGAGAGCGCTGCCGCCGCGCTCCGCGTCTGCGAGTTCGACGTGATCGTCACCGACCCGCGCATGCCGGGGAACGAAAACCTCGAGGTGCTGCGCGCGCAGCGAGAGTGGTCGCCCCGCACGCCGACGATCGTGGTGACCGCCCAGCCCACCCTGGGCACCGCAATCCTGGCCCTGCGACTCGGCGCCATCGACTACCTGCTGAAGCCGATCCAGGCGGGCGGTTTCGTCGAGGTGCTCGAGCGGGCGCTGTCGCAGTCGCGCAACCTCCGGTCGCTGCGCGACCTCCGGGCGCGCATGCAGGACGAGCAGCAACTGCTGGAGCGGCTCGAGGGCGTGCTGTCGACCATCGAGCCGCGTTTGCACCACGCAGAGCACCTTCCCCGCTCGCGCACCGAGCGGCGTGCCTCGGCTCCGGACCTGTTGGTCGGACTCTCGAAACGCGAGATCCAGATCCTCGATCGCTTCTCGGGCGGCGACCGCGCGCCCGCCATCGCCAGGGATCTGGGCATCAGTCCCCACACCGTTCGCAACCACCTCAAGGCGATCTTCGGCAAGTTGGGCGTGCGTTCCCAGCTCGAGCTGGCGCGCAAGCTCAGCGACCGACAGCCCCCTTCGCCGGCGCTGGCAGCCAACAGGTGATCGTGGTTCCGGCTCCGGGGTGGCTCTCGGCCGACACCTCCCCGCCCGCTGCCGTCACCAGATCGCGCACCGAGCACAAGCCCAAACCCGAACCTGAGCGCTTGGTGGTGAACCGCGGCTCGAAGGCTCGCTTCAGCGTCGTCCGGTCCATGCCGTGGCCCGTGTCGTGAACCGTCAGCGCGGCGAGCCCCGGCCGAGTGGATCGAACCGAAGGGCCGCGGGTGCGGACTTCGACGCGCCCTGAGTCGGCAAGCGCGTCACGCGCGTTGAGGACCAGGTTCATCAGCAGGCGGGCGAGGGCGTGCTCATCGAGACTGACCGGCCCCGAACGGGGATCGAGGTCCAGGTGCAGCTCGCCACGGCCGGCGAGGACACGCCTGAGCAGGCCGGCTCGGGCGCGAACCGCACCCGAGAGATCCGCGCCGCACGGCTCGGTCATGGTCCCCTGCGCGGCCCGTGCCAGCCACGCGGTGAGCTCGGCGGCGTGGGCCGTCGCCAGCCTCAAGTCCGAGATCTCTTCCGGGCAGATCTGGGACCGAGCGTCCAGGATCTCGATGCAGGCGCTCATCACGCTGAGCACGTTGTTGAGATCGTGCGCGACCGCGGCGACAGTCGTCGCTCGAGGTTCGCACGACTCAGCGCCCCACCCATCGTCCGCTTCCGGCGGACGCCCCTCGTCTCGCATCATCTCTCGAACCTACTTCCGGATCTCGCCCGCGAGAATGACCACACGGCTAGCGGGTGTCAGCGGATGACCGGTCCGAGAACTTCGCGCATGCTCTCGGGAGTGAACGGCTTGGCGAGCAAGAACAGCGCGCCGGAGCGTGCGGCGCGCTCGCGCATCTCGGGCGTCGCTTCCGAGGTCACGAAGCCGAACTTGACGGTAGCGCCCTCTTTCTTCAGCTCACCGAGGAGCTCGATGCCGTTCATCTCGGGCATGTTCCAGTCAGAGAGGACCAAATCGGGTGCGGATTGGCGAATGCTCGAGAGGGCCAGGGCGCCGTTCTCGGCCTCGGTGACCTCGTAGGTTCCGAACCCTGCCTGGCGAAGGGCCCGGCGCACGAGCATGCGCATGGCGCGGCTGTCATCGACGATCATGATCTTCATGGGGCATCTCCTCGGGTTGCTGGGGGCGGGCTCCACCCACCATCCGTGTGATCGGTCGCTGCATGATTCGCTTGAGCGCGCGCAGGGGCCACGCCGGCGACGCGTTGGCGCGGCGATGTCGCTGTCCGTGACATGACCAATTGGCTAGCCCGGCTTGCAAGCATGAACACCCGGGGCTTCGACGCCCTGGGCCGCTGGGTAGAAGTGGCACGCACGCTGCAATCGAGACGGGTGACATGGCCTTCGCAATTCCAGAGCCGAAGCACGTCTCCGAGATGATGAGCTCGCTCTTCGCGATGCCCACGAGCGCGAAGAAGGCGAGCGCCCCGTACAAGCCAGGCCCCAAGGAGACCGCGTTCTACTCTGCGTTCGCCGCCGAGTCTCCCGAGGTGGGCGCAGTGATCGTCACCGACCTCAGCTTCGCTTGCCGCGCGGGCGCAGCGTTGGCGTTGATTCCGGTGGGAGTGGCGGAAGAGGGCATCAAGGCCCACGGGCCATCCGGAGAGCTGATGGACAACTACCGCGAAGTGATGAACGTCGCCTCGACGCTCTTGGCGAACCCGACCACCCGCGCACGCCTGCTCGACGTTCGGCCGGCACCGGGCGAGCTCCCCGACGGGTCCTGCGCGATCGTCGAGAAGCCCTCCCGGCGCATCGACTTCGACGTCGACCTCGGGAAGTACGGCAAGGGGCGCCTGGCGCTTTTGTACCGATGACGAACGCAGCCGATCTCGCCCGTGACCTGCCGACCACACGGCTCGATCGCCCGGAAATCGAGCTGCTCGCGGCCTCGCTCGACGCCCTTCCGGCTCTGCCCTCGGCCGTGACCCGATTGATGGGGCTGCTCGCAGCCGGCGACCCATCCCCGAAAGAGGTCGAGGCAGTGGTGCGCCTGGACGCTGCCCTGACGTCGAAGCTCCTCTCCATCGCCAACTCGGCGCGTTTCGGAGTCCGGCGCGAAGTCCGCTCGGTGAGCCACGCGACGGCGCTCTTGGGCGCGCGGCGGATGTTCGACGCGCTGGTGTGCGCGTCGGTCGCGAACGCGATGCCCAAGCGGCTCGTCGGGTACGGGATGGATGCGCACGGCGCCTGGCTGCACAACGTAGCGACCGCGGTGCTGGCCGAAGAGCTGGCTCGCCAGCTGGCGCCCGATCTCGCGAGCGATGCCTTCACGGGCGGGCTTCTCCACGACGTCGGAAAGCTCGCGATCGCGTCGCTGGTGGAGCGCCGCTGGCCCGAGCTGGCCGTCTGCCTTCACGACCGGGGCCTGACCTTCGTCGAAGCCGAGCGAGACGTCTTGGGGATCGGTCACCCCGAGGTCGGCGAGCTCGTGTTGCGCGGCTGGAACCTCCCGGCATGCTTCTGCGAGGTCGCTCGCTTCCACCACGACCCGGAAGCCGCGCCTGTCTCGGGCCTGAGCCTGGTGGCCGTGATTCATGTCGCCAGCGGGCTCGCGCACACCTTTGGATTCGGCGCCGACGCGGGCGGCCTTTGCCGTAGCACCTCCGACGCGGCTCGCGCACGGCTGGGCCTCGATCGCGCCCTGGTCGAGCGGACCGTGAGCGGCGCGGTCCCGCGCATCCTCGAGCTAGCCCAGACGGTGACCTGAGGTCGGCAGCGCGCGGGTCGGCGAGCGACGGCGCCCGGACACCGCGTCGCAAATCACCCGCGGGATGGTCGAGAGCGGCGCCACGGCCTCGGCCCCGCCGAGCTCGATGGCCACCTTGGGCATGCCGAACACGACGCAGCTCTCTTCAGCCTCGGCGACGGTGAAGGCCCCGCGGGTTCGCATCTCGAGGAGCCCGCGCGCGCCATCTTGCCCCATCCCGGTGAGCAGCACCCCGACCGAGTCGGCACCGGCTTCGACCGCCACGGAGTGGAGGAAGACGTCGATGCTGGGGCAGTGATGGCGCACGGGCGGACCATCGAAGACGATGGTCTGGTAGCGGGAGCCCGCGCGTACGACGCGAAGGTGACGGCCGGCCGGCGCGACCAACGCCACTCCCGGTGCCAGCACCTCTCGATCGGTCGCTTCGTGGACGTCGAAGGCGGTGACCGACGACAACCGGCGCGCGAAGGCAGCCGTGAAGCCGACGGGCATGTGGATGGCCAGGACGACGGGCGCCATCGCCGCGGGCAACGCGTGGAGGAGGACCTCGATGGCCTTGGTGCCCCCGGTCGATGCTCCGATGGCCACCAGGCCCACCGACGCCGCCGGCGCGTGGAGTGCGCGGCTCGGGCCGGGCGCCGGCCGGGTGGAAGCGACCCGGGCAGCCGCGGCCGCGCGGACCGCCGAACGCAGCGCCACCGCCGTGTCGTCACTGGCGTGGTCCGCGCCAGGTTTCGGAACCACGTCGATCGCGCCGAGCGCCAACGCGCGGAGCGCGACCTCGCTGTTCGCCACGCCGAGCGTGCTCACCAAGACCACGGGGATGGGGTGGTGGCGCATGAGCTTCTCGAGAAACGCGAGCCCGTCCATCCGCGGCATTTCCACGTCCAGCGTGACCACGTCTGGCTTCAGCTCGCCGATGCGCTCGCGCGCCTCGTACGGATCCGCCGCGTACCCCACGACCTCGATGCCGGGCTCGGCCGCGAGCATGCGGGTGATGAGCTTGCGGTACACCGCCGAGTCGTCCACCACCAGCACGCGCGTCATGGCTGGCGTGGCCCCGTCAGGTAGACCGCGACCTCCGCACACCCGGAGTCGAACCCAACACGCGCTCGACCTGCGAGCTCGCCGGTCAGATGGGCGTCGTCGCCCCAGAACACCTCCGGCGGCGCGACGTCGAACACCTCGCGTGGGCCAGCAAGCAGCGGGAGGGCCGTGCCGCAGGTCACGTTGGCGATCTCGGCCATGCAGTCGCTCTGATCCGCCTTGGCAGCGGTCTCGGCGGCGCCCAGCATGTCGCGGGTGATGTCGGCGAGCGCGTGGCCTCGGAGCCGGATCGTCAGCTGGCCGACCATCGCCCCCCGGAAGCCGACCTTCGCGCAGGCCTCGACGGGAAGCTCGTCCCATCGCTGCGACGGAGCGTCGACGTCGGGGGCCAGGAAGCACAGCTCTTCCAGGGTGCGGCACAGCGCGGTCCGCAGCGCTTGGTCCCAGTCACTCGTCATCATCGTCGCCTCCTACGGCGTTGACCACGGCCGACACGAGCAGCTCGGGCGTGAACGGCTTGCGAACGAACCCGGCGCCGCACTCGCGGATCATCTCCATGCGCTGCTCGCTCCCCTCGGTGGACACCATCACCACCGGCAGCTCGGAGGTCTTGGGGTTCTTTCGGAGCTCGGCAAGCACCGCCAGCCCGTTCATCTCCGGCATGTTGATGTCGAGCAGCGCCAAGTCGATCGGATGCTCGATGGCCGAAGCCAAGCCGGTGGCGCCGTTGGCGGCTTCGAAGACGCGCGCCACCGGCAGCCCGCTCAGCTCCAGCGCGCGGACGATCATCTTGCGCATCACGGCGCTGTCGTCGACTACGAGTACGTTGAGTGCCATTCGGATCATCCTCCGGTCAGATTCAGAGCAAGGTTTCTCGCCCGTCGCATTTGAGAGAGACCTCCCCCGTGGCGATGGCGAGGGTCATGGTTCGCGAGGTCGTGCCACCGATCGCCTCGGCCTTGATCAGCACCCCGTTTTTCCACAAGAGCTTGCGGAGCTGCACCATGTTGCGCTTTCCGATCTCGAAGTAGTCGGCGTGTCCTCCGGTCGCGTTCGGCGCAGCCCCGCCCGCCACCTTGACCACCATGCGTCGCTTGTCCGCTCCCAGCTCGTAGCAGCGCCGGAACATCAGGGGCACGCCGGTGTCGACGAACATGTACGGGTTCGTCGCGGCCTTGTCGGGTGCGATGGTGGAGCTCGGCATCATCACGTGCAAGAGCCCGCCCACCGCGACCTCGGGGTCCCAGACCGTGATCCCGAGGCAGCTTCCGAGCGCGTACGTCACGAGGGACCCCGAGCGCTGTCCGAGCTCGAAGGCGCCAATGCCCACGACGGTGGACTTACCGGCCGCCGTGGCGACGACTGCGTTCAATCCACCCTCGCGTAGGTCGAGGGTTTCACCGAGCGAAACCCGGTCGGCGATGCGCCCAGGCTCTCGGAGTGGCCAATCAAGAGCCACCCCCCGGGGGCGAGCAGCTCGCGGAAGCGCGAGACCAGCCGCACCCGCGTCGGCTCGTCGAAGTAGATCATCACGTTCCGGCAGAAGATCACGTCGAACGGGCCTCGCATCGGCCAGTGCCCGAGCAGATTCAGCTGCGCGAACTGCACGCGCGCGCGGAGTTCCGGGCGGACCCTTGCACCCTGGTCCGTGGCCTCGAAGAACCGCGCCCGTTGCGCCGGCGAGACCCCCTCGAGCGTCGCCTTCGGATAAGCGCCGGCGCGCGCAGTGTCGAGCACCCGGGGCGAAATGTCGGTGGCCAGGATCCGCGCGTCCCAAGCTTCGAAGTCGCCGAGTTTCTCGGCGAGGACCATGCACAGCGAGTACGGCTCTTCTCCCGTCGAGCACCCGGCGCTCCAGGCCCTCAGGCGCTTCCCTGCCCGCCGCCAAGCCGGCAGGCCGTGGTCCACGATGAAGTCGAAGTGGGCGGGCTCGCGAAAGAAGAAGGTCTTGTTGGTCGTGAGCACATCGACCATCCGCCCGAGCTCTTCTCGATCGTGCCCGAGCCGAGCGACGTATTCGTCGAACGACGCCACCCCCAGAGCGCGCAGGCGCCTGCCCACGCGTGACTTGACCAGCTCTTGCTTGCCAGACCCCAGCTTGATGCCACTGACCGAGTGAAGCAGCTCCCGGATCGAGTCGTAGGCCTGGGCGGACAGCCCGCGGCTCTCGTCACAGAGGTCGACGCTCGGCGCAGCCATCAGAACCCCGCGAGCACGGCGTCGTCATCGTCGAAGGGGATCAGCGCTGCACCTTTCGCGTGGCCGTTGCTCCCCTTGCTCACGGCATGCAGCTTGCGCGGCGCGGACCGCTGCGCGGGCAGAGGCGGGGGCACGTGCGGCGCTGTGCGCGGGCCCGATGCGGGCGCGGCGCCGGTGTGACCCGCGATCCGAAACCCGCCCACCATGTCGCCGAGGGCGCGTGCCTGAGCAGACAGCTCTTCGGCTGCGCTCGCCGACTCTTCGCTGGTCGCGGCGTTCTGCTGGGTCATCTGCGACATCTGATCGACCGCCGCGTTGATCTGCTGCACGCCCACGGCTTGCTGCTCGGCGCTCGAAGCGATCTTGCCGACGACCTCGTGGACCACCTTCACCTGCTCGGCGATCTCGTCGAAATTCCGGGTCACCACCTCGTTCAGGGCCACGCCCTCGGTCGCGTTCTGCACCGACTCGCCGATGAGCTTGGCGGTGGACTTCGCGGCTTCGGCGCTGCGCATGGCGAGCCCCCGGACTTCCTCGGCCACCACGGCAAACCCTCTCCCGGCATCACCGGCGCGGGCGGCTTCCACCGCCGCGTTCAACGCCAAGAGGTTGGTCTGGAAGGCGATCTCGTCGATGGTCTTCACGATCTTCGCGGTCTCGTCGGCGCTGACCTTGATGCGCTCGATGGCCGAGGACATCTGCGTCATGCTCTGCACGCCACGCTCGGCGCTCTTGCCGGCCTGGCCGACCATAGTCTGCGCTTCCCGAGCTCGGTCCGAGCTGTCCTTGGCGCGTCCAGTGATCTCTTGCAGGCTGGCGGTGACCTCTTCGAGGGACGCCGCCTGCTCCGTGGTCGAGTTCGCCAAGGACTGGCTCCCGGAGGTGATCTCGGCCGACGCCGTCGTGACCTGGCTCGACGCCACCGACACTTGCGAGAGGGCGGACTCGAGGTCGCCGGCGGCCTTGTTCAGAGAGGAAGCGATCTCCGCGTAGGCGCCGTCGTAGCGCCCCTCGACGCGAGCGGTGAGGTCGCGCTCGGCGACCCGGCAGAGCACGCTCCCCGCCTCGTCCAAGGGTGCCGCCACGGCGGCGAGCATCTGGTTCATCCCTTGGACGAGCTCGAGGTACACGCCCTCCATGCCGGCGGTGTCGCCGCGCTGCTCGAGGTGGCCGGACCGAGCGGCGTCGATCAGCTTCGTGGCTTCGGTCACCAGCCTGCGCTGCGCCGCCGAAGCTCGCTGGAAGCTCTGGCTGAGCACGTCCTTGTCCGATCGTGCGGTCACCTCGCGACTCAGATCGCCGCGCGCCACCGCATCAGCGGCTTGCGCCGTGGCACGAATGAACTCCACCAGGCCGCGCAAGGCCGACGAGAGGTCGCCGATCTCGTCGCTGGCCTCGTGATCGATGCGCTGATCGATGTCGCCGAGCGCGATGCGCCCCGCCGCCTCTTTCATCGCTACGATCGGCCGGACCAGGCGCCGAACCACCCAGAATCCCAGGGCCACGATCAGCAGCGCGCCGACCAGGCCGGCGCCGATCACCTGCCTGCGAATCGACGAGACCTCCGCCAGGCCCTCCGCTGCGGGAATGCGCACCAACACCGACCAGTTCATGCCGGGGTAGCCCAGCGCCCCGCGCAGGTGGGTGAAGCCATTCAGCGTGTCGGTCTTCTTGCGGACGTGGAACGCGACCTCGTGCCCGCTTTCGCCGGCCACGGCGCGCTTGGCCGACTCGACCTTCTCGGCCAGGTTGAACTTGAAGAGGGTGTTGAAGTCGTGCTTCACCTCGTCGCCCCCCGACGCGCTCGGGTCATAGTCGATGATCAGGTTGCCCTTTTCGTCGAGCAGGTTCAGCTCGGCAGAGGGGTACCCGCGGCTCTTCAGCTCGGCGTAGGTCGAGCGAAACATCTCTTCGACCACCGAGAATCGGGCCCGGTTGCTCCAGTACGCGACCACCTTCCCCGTGGCGTCCCGGACCGGCGCCGAGAAGCCGAGCGTGAGGGCAGGGTCCCCACCGAACACGGTCTTCACGTCCGGGTCGACATGGGCGTCTTCGATGAAGGTCCCCGTCGACTTGTCGTTGCCCGGCGCGGTGTGGGCCATCTTGGTGGTGAACTGCCCGGCGGCCACCGCCTTGAACCAGGGGGCCTCCTTGTAGCTCTTGTTCCAGAGGCTGCCGGTGTCCACGGTGCGACCGTCCGCGTCCTTGCTGCTCACGGCGATCACTCGCCCGTCGGTGTCGACCAAGATCATCAGGTAGTAGATGCCGTAGGTCGCGACGAGGGTGTTCATCGTGCGAACGATGGGGTTGTCGTCGCCCTTGCGGTACCAGTCCTTGGTCTCGAGCAAGGTGCGATTCGCAGCGAACGCTTGCACGTCTCCGTAGCGCTCGAAGAGACTCCGGTCGACCTTGTCCGCCACTCCGACGGCGACGCTCTCGAGGCGGTCTCCGGCGCGGTCTGCGATGGACTCCGACGCCTGGAAGGCGATCGCCCCGATGGCCAGCATCGGGATCAGCCCGAAGCCCAAGAACAGCGACAAGAGCTTCTTCGTGAGGGTGAACTTACCGAACATTTCCCGTCTCCTGGTTTGCTGCGTCATCCGTAGTCTCGGCGCTGGCCGCGGCGGCGGCTCGAGCGGCCTCGCGAGCCGAGAGCACCCGCTCGATGTCCAGCACCAGCTGGACCCGGCCCCCGCTCTTGCCGATGCCGAGCAGGTAATCGGTGTTCAGCGCGGCCCCGAAGACCGGCGGGGGCTCGATCTCTCGCGCGGCGATGTCGAGAACTTCGGAGACGCGGTCGACGATGATCCCCATCTCCCCGGCGAGCCCGTCGACCACGATGATGCAGGTCTCTTCGGTCAGGTCGACCCGTGGCATCTCGAACTTGGTCCGCAGGTCGATCACGGGGACGATCTTGCCGCGCAGGTTGATGACGCCGCGCACGCACGGCGGCATCCGCGGGACCATGGTCACGTCCATCATCCCGATGATCTCCTGTACCTTCAGGATCGAGATGGCGTAGTCCTCTTGCCCCAGGCCAAAGGTCAGGAACTTGCCGCCCGTCCTCGCGCCATCGACTGTCCCGGTTTCTTCGTCCGCCATTGCTCCCTCGTCTTTCGCGGTCACGCAGCCAGCGGCGGGCCGTCCGCCAGGTTCGGTTGCTGTCGGGCCAGTGCGGTCAACCCCACTGGGTCGAGAATCAACCCGACGCGGCCGTCGCCCAAGATCGCTCCGCCCGACACACCGGGCACCTTGCCGATGAACTCGCCGAGCGACTTGGTCACCACCTGTTGCTTGCCCAAGAGGTCGTCCACCAGGAGCGCAGAGCAGCCCTCGTTCTCGCCGACGATCACCACCAACCCGCGGGTCGGGTCTTCGACGGCGCCGTCGACGCCGAAGATCCGGTGCAGCCTGAACATCGGGATGGCCTCACCGCGCAAGATCACCAACTCGCCGCGCCCGGCCACGGTCTTCAGACACGCGGGCTCGGGGCGAATGGTGATCCGGATGTTCGAAGAGGGGACGATGTAGCGCTCGCCGCCCACCTTCACCAGCATCCCGTCGGTGATGGCCAGGGTGAGTGGGATCCGCACCGAGAACGTCGTGCCCTTCCCCTTGACGGACGAGATGTCGACCCTGCCGTTGAGCGACTCGATCGCGCGGCGCACGACGTCCATCCCCACGCCCCGGCCGGACACGTCGGTCACCGCCGCGGCGGTCGAGAAACCCGGCTCGAAGATCAGCTGGAAGGCCTCCTGATCGCCCAGGCCCTCCGCCGAGTCGATCAGCCCTTTCTCCAGCGCACGAGCGACCAACTTGTCGCGGTCGAGGCCGCGGCCGTCGTCCGACAGCTCGACCACCACGTTCCCACCGGCGTGGTAGGCCGACAGCCGAACCGTTCCTGCTTCGGGCTTCCCGGCGGCGAGCCGCTGCGCGGGCGGCTCGATCCCGTGGTCTACGGCATTGCGAACCATGTGCACCAGCGGGTCGGCGAGGGCGTCGACCAGCTTGCGGTCGATCTCGGTCTCTTCGCCGTCGGTCACGAGCTCGACTCGCCGCTCGACCCGGCGCGCCGTGTCCCGCACCACTCGGGTCATCTTCTGGAACGTGGCGCGGAGCGGAACCATCCGCAGCGAGAGGCTCAAGTCCTGGAGCTCGCGCACGGTCTTCCCGGCGTGCGCGACCTTCCTCGCCAGGTCACGAGCTTGGTCGGCGGTCACGCGACCGTCCGCCGCGACCATCGCGTGGGCGATCACCAGCTCGCCGACGATGTCCATCAGCTGGTCGAGGCGGTCGGTGCGAACTCGCACCCAAGCTTCGGCGCTGGCGGCGTGGTGAGCCGGGGGCGCACCGGCCGGCGGGGCATCGCCGACGGCGCGAGTGTCCCCGGCGACGGGCGGGGCCTCCGGTGATGGGCCAGCGCCGACGCCGATACGCTCGGGGTGCTCGAGGGCGTCCATCAGCTCGAGGTACCCGTCGGGCAGCGAGAAGGCCTGCCCTTGCAGGGTTGCCGCGGTGCGCCCCACCAGGCTGCGGATCATGTCGACGGCGCGAAGCGAGAGGGTCGCGTACTCCGACCCGAATCGTGCTCGGCCGTCGCGGATCGGCGACAGAAGCGACTCTGCCCGGTGCGCGAAGTCGGCGACTCGCGAGAACCCGAGCACGGCCGCCACACCCTTGACCGTGTGAAAGGCCCGGAAGACGGTGTCGAGCGCGGGGCGGTCGTCCGGGTTCTCTTCGAGCACCAGCAGCGCCTGCTCCGCGGCCGCGACGTACTCCTGCGACTCGCTCACGAACTCGTTGACGAGCTCTGCGTCCGCCTCGCCGCTTTCGTCCGCCGTGGGGCGCGGCGCTGCTTCCGGCTCCGCGGGGCGGAGAGAGCGTGCAGGTGCGGGCTCGATCACCGAGGGCGGAGCCGGTTCGCTCTTGCGGGTCCGAGACGAAGCAGCCACGAGCTTGTTCGCTGCGGCCAGGTTGGCACTCGGGTTCTTGGCGCGGTCCTCCGCGACGGCGCGGAGCTTGCGCGCGGCGCGCTGGAGCATCCCGGCGACGGCCGGCGCACTCTCCTCGCTCGCCAGGGAGCCGATGCGGTCCGCGAGCGCCGCGATGGCGACGAGGTCGTCGACGTCGACGCACGCGAGCGTCGCCGCTACATCTTCGATCGCAGCGCTGTTCGTATTCATCGTGGGCAGGGTTCCTAACGGACGACCGTCGAAAAACTCGAGCCACGAAGTGCAAGCATGATGCCGGGCCTGGTCAGGCGTGGTTGGCTCGCGCGCATTCACCGCGGCACTTCGGCAAAGCCGGCAGAGACGGCGCGAGGTTGACGCGCGTCGCGACAGGAACGCGACATGGCGACGTGGCTAGCTCAGTGCGCCAGGCGTGTATTCCCGCGCAAACCACCGGGCGCGCGCTCGGCAACGTTGCTGCCCCGGTGAGTGCTTCATGGAACGAGCGTTGCTGACGTGCGTTTCATGACCGCCATTCGAACGACTCGATTCGGAGACGTCGACACTGCAGGGCTCCCTCGAATCGAATTCCCTCGAGGCCTGCCGGGAATGCCGAGCGAGCGCGAGTTCGTCCTACTCCGTCACGCCGAGAAGTCCGTGGTGATGTGGCTCCAGTCGACCACTGCCCCCGGCTTCGCACTGCCGGTCGTGGCCGCACATCAGCTCGACCCCGCGGTCTCGGAGTTCCCGGTTGGAGAGCTAGCGGCGCGCGCCGGTCTCCCGGACCAGCACGACGAGATCGCCGTCTTGGTCGTCACTTCGTTCGGGTCGGCCTCTGGCCCCACGGTCAACCCCATCGCGCCCATCGTGATTGGCACTACCTCGCTCAAGGGCGCGCAAGTTCCCTACCCCCGATCCGGGCTCGGTGTCCGCGAAAAGCTGACCCTCGCGGAGACCGACGCTGGTGCCATGTCCCCAGCCGCATGACTCGGCTGGGAGGAGCCGTGTCAATTGGAGTCCAGCTGGATGACCAACCGCCGGAGCAACGTGCCAGGGGGAATGCGAAGCGTCGCTTCGATGGAGTAGTCCTCGACGCGCGCTTGGACCCCGAGGATTAGCCCCAGCGGGAATCGGAGCTCAGGCCAGTCGCCTGGCGTGGCTCCCTCGTGGAACGTGCCTGCCAACCACCCCGTGGGCAACACCGAGATGGGGACGTAGGCCTCGACGAGATCGCCGCTTCGGAGTGTGAGCGGGGCCGGCGCCGCGTCGTCGAGTCCCGAGTCTGAACGGTCCTGCATTTTCTTCGTGTCCTCCCTACCCGCGCAGAACGAGGAAACGAGCCTGGGCTGGAAGGCGGCCTCAGTCGCTAGCCCGACCGGTCACCGCAGCGCTTCCAAGATCTCCACCGTCGCGGTCGAGCGGTTCAGCGTGTAGAAGTGGATGCCCGGGGCGCCGCCGTCGAGCAGCGCGCGGCACTGGCCGATGGCGTGCTCGACGCCCAGCCGGCGCACCTGGTGAGCGTCGCCGTGCACCGCCTCGAGCCGCGTCAAGAGGTCGGCGGGGATGTGTGCGCCACACATCGCCGTGAAGCGCTTGATCTGGCTCACGTTGGTGATCGGCATGACGCCAGCGAAGATCGGGACCGTGATGCCGATGGCCCGGGCCCGGTCGACGAAGGCGAAGTAGTCGCGCGAGTCGAAGAAGAGCTGGGTCACCAGGAACTCGGCGCCGGCATCGACCTTCTTCTTCAGGGCCGCCAGGTCGGCCTCGGGGCTGGGGGCCTCGGGGTGCTTCTCGGGGTAGCACGCGCCGGCCAGGCAGAAGTCGTACTGGTCGCGGACGAACTCGATGAGCTCGGAGGCGTGGGCGAAGCCGCCCTCGGTGACCACGAACCCCGTTTGGCCCTGAGGCGGATCGCCGCGGAGGGCCAGCACATTCTGGACGCCGCCGTCGCGCAGCTGGTCGAGCACGCCGTGGATCTCGCCCCGCGTGGCGCCCACGCAGGTCAGGTGCGCCATGCACTCGATGCCGGTCTCGCGCTCGATCCGCAGGGTGAGCTCGACGGTCAGGCGACGGGTGCTGCCCCCGGCGCCGTAGGTGACCGAGACGAAGGTCGGCTCGTACGGCGCCAGGTGGGCGACAGTCTCGAACAGACGCTCCTTGCCTTCTTCGTCCTTCGGGGGGAAGAACTCGAACGAGAACGACGGCTTCTTTGACGCCAGCTTCTCGATGATCTTCATGAGAAGCCGAAGCGTGTAGCAGGGCGCTGACCCGAGCGAAAGAGAGCGAGAGAAGGCATGCACATTCACGTGGTCGCGGTCGCCGGGACGGGCATGGGGGCCCTGGCCGGGTTGCTCCGAGAGCTCGGGCACGACGTCTCGGGCAGCGACGTCAGCTTCGACCCGCCGATGGGGCCGGCCCTGGACACCTGGGGGGTCCGCAAGCTGCCGGGCTTCGACGCCAGGAACCTCGAGCCCAAACCCGACCTGGTGGTGATCGGCAACGTCTGCCGCCAGAACAACCCCGAGGCGGTGGCCGCCATGGAAGGCGGGCTGCGCTACACCCACATTGCCGGTGCGCTTCGAGAGTTCGTGCTGTCGAAGACCTCACCGCTGGTGGTCGCCGGCACCCACGGCAAGACCACCACCAGCGCCATGGCTGCCTGGCTGCTCGACGCGGTCGGACGCGAGCCTGGGTTCCTGATCGGCGGCTTGCCCAAGAATTTCGCGCAGAGCTTCCGGGCGCCGCGGGCGCGCACCGCGCTGTCGACCGAGGGCGCGCGCCGACGGGCGCCGTTCGTGATCGAAGGGGACGAGTACGACACGGCGTTCTTCGAGAAGACCGCCAAGTTTCTGCACTATTCGGCGGAGGTCGCGATCATCACCAGCATCGAGCACGACCACATCGACATCTATCCGACTCTCGAGTCGTACCTGGATGCGTTCCGGAAGTTCGTCGCCGGCATCCCCGAGTCCGGGCTGGTGGTCGCTGCCGCCTCGGACCCGCTGGTGGTCGAGGTGGTGAACTCCTCGGCGCGCGCACCCGTGGCCTGGTACGCCCTCGAGGGAGAAGACACCCACGGAATGGCCCCTCACTGGCTCGCCGCGCCGGCCGAGCAGCGGCCCGAGGGCACTACCTTCGACCTGTTCGCGGGCGGCGTGGCCGCAGGCCGCTTCGCGCTGCGAGCGCCCGGTCGCCACAACCTGAAGAACGCCCTCGGGGCCCTGGCCGCGTGCGCGCAGGGCTACGGCGCGCGGCTCGGCGAGCTGGGCCACGCGCTCGCGCGCTTCGAAGGCGTACGGCGGCGCCAAGACCTCTTGGGCGAGCCCGGCGGCGTGTTCGTGTACGACGACTTCGCTCATCACCCCACGGCCGTGCGGGAGACGCTGGCCGCGCTCCGCCAGAAACACACGGGCGGGCGACTGCTGGTGGTGTTCGAGCCGCGCAGCGCGACCGCCTGCCGGAACTTGCACCAACACGAGTACGTGAAGAGCTTCGATCTCGCGCACGAGGTCCACTTCGCGCCGCTCGGTCGCGACAACCTGGGGCCCGACGAGCGGCTGGACACGGGCAAGCTGGCGGGCGAGATCACGCTGCGGGGCCCTCGGGCCGAAGCCCACACGACCCTCGACGCCATCGTGCAAGCGCTCGCCGAGCGCGCCGAGCGCGGCGACGTGGTGGCACTGCTCTCGAACGGCGCGTTCGGTGGGATCCACGACAAGCTGCTAGCCGCGCTCACAGGTCGGTGAGCGTGGACGGCGGGTGGTTCGCGTGGTCCAATCGGCTCATGGAGCGCATCGCCAAGAAGCTCGCTTCGTTCGAGGAAGCGCGGGCGTACGAGCTCGAGCAGTACCGCGCCATGAGCGTGGAAGAGCGACGACGCGTGGCTCGCACCCTGAGGGTTCGTCACTATGGGGACCGGTGCCCCGACGTTCGCAGCGTGTTTGCAGGGTCTCGTCGACGTCACGCACCATGACGGGGGAGCACCTCTCCGCGGACGTGCAGGAGCTGCTTCGGCTGCTCCATCGCCATCGGGTGCGCTACCTGATCGTCGGCGGAGAAGCCGTCATCTTCCACGGCTACCCGCGCCTGACGGGCGACATCGACCTCTTCTACGACCGAACGCCGAGCAACGTGAAGCGTCTGTACCGAGCGCTCTCCGAGTTCTGGGGCGGGGCGGTGCCAGCGCTCGATGGCCCGGATGACCTGATGCAGCCGAGCGTGGTCGTTCAGTTCGGGAGGCCGCCGAACCGCATCGACCTGCTCGGCGATCTCGGCACGGTGACGTTCGCGCGCGCCTGGAGCCGACGGGTATCCGAGCCGCTGCGCTCTTCGCCCAGGGCGCGCTGTCGCGTCCACCTGATCGGCGTCCGGGATCTGATCCGCGCCAAACGCGACGCCGGCCGCCACAAGGACCTGGACGACGTCGAGCATCTCGAGGCGCTGTCGAAGAAGCGTCCTCGACGCCCAGCACGCTAGCCCATTGCCAGCCCCCTCGAGGGCGACTAACCAGGCGCCGTGCGCGCGCGAGGCTCCCGTTCGCTGGCGTTGGGCCTAGCCCTCGCGGCGCTGACGCGCATCGCTGGGGCCACGCCCCTCGAGCACGACGAGCAGAAGTATTCGGCGTGGCAGTCCGACCAACACACCTTCTACGCCTCGAGCGCCAGCGACGCGGGCATCGTCTACGCCCGGCCGCAGCTCACGCTGGGCTACGGGGCTCCGTTCTGGGCCTTCTCGGGCTTCGACGGCTACCTGCTCTCCACCAACGGCTTCGCCGCGGCCTACGCCGGCTGGCGGGCGAGCTTGCCGTTCCTGGACTTCCAGATCGGGCGGCGCTGGAATTACCCGTTCAACCGGCGGTACTTGCCCAAAAAGTCCAAGTACCGGGCACGCGATCTCGATCTGAACGGCAGTGACGAACGCGCCACCTACGCCGTGACCGAGATGGAATTCACCGTGCTCGCGCCGGTGCTGCACGGCGCGACCTTCCTCGAGCTTCACCCGATGTGGTTCGACGCGCCCAAGGGTAGGTACGTGTTCGAAGAGGTGATGCGCGTCGTCGTGGTGCCCCCCTTCGCGATGCGCACGCGCCTGGGGTACGTGTACGGCGCGGGTCCCGCGCAAGCGGTGAAGGTCGGGGCGATGGTCGAGTACCTGGTCACTCCGGGTCGGCCGCGGAACACCACCCGTGTCGGCCCGTTGGCGCTGATCTCGTTCCGGAAGGACTTCGAGGGACTGTTCACCACCACCGTGGTGGTGTCGGGGCCTGACGACCTCGGGCTGTACGCCAGCACGTACGGATTCGCGGGGGTGCGCTACCGCTGGGCGCAGCGCTTCTGAACCGCAATGGCCAAGCCGCGCCGCGCGTGCCATCATCGTCAGCTATGAAGGCAGTGACGGGGCTCGCCCGCGGGCTGGCGTTTCTCTCTTTGTCCCTCGCGGTGTTCGCCAGCTGCGGGGACGACTCGGAGGGCGGCACGGCTTCGAACGCCGGTGGCGGCGGTGGCGCCGGCGGCACCGGCGGGTCGGGGGGCGGCGGGTCGGGCGACTCGTCGATCGACGGACAGAGCTGCCAGCCCGGCAGCGCCTGCGGCGACGGCGGGATCTGCGCCGGCGGCGTGTGCTGCGAGAAGGCCAATGCCTGCGGCGACGACTGCTGTGGCACCGGCGAGCTGTGCTCGTTCCAGAAGTGCGTGACGCCGGGCAAGGCCTGCACCGAGAGCTCGGACTGCGCGGCGGGCGAGTACTGCGAGCTCGCGCTCGGTTCGGGCAACGACGCCGGCACCCCCGGCGACGCCGGCAGCTGCACCGGGGGGTACGTGATCGGCGAAGGCAAGTGCTTGCCCAAGCCGCCGGTGTGCGCCGGCGCCGAGCCGAAGCCCGACTGCTTGCCGAAGTGCGAGCTGCCGCCGAGCAGCGCGGCCTTCGACCCCGAAATCACCTACACCTGGGGCGGCGTCACCGCGTCTCCGTTCTCGAGCGACGTGATGATGACGCCGATCGTGGTGCAGCTGGACGACGACAATTGCGATGGCAAGGTCACGGAGCGCGACATCCCCGAGATCGCTTTCATGACCTTCGCCAGCGGCGCCTACTCGGGCATCGGGACCTTGCACGCCATCTCGATCGTCGACAAGAAGGTGGTCGACAAGTTCAGCGTGCCAGGGGTCCTGTCGGCCATGACCGAGCTGGCGGGCGGCAACATCGACGGCAAGCCGGGCAACGAGCTCGTTGGCTGCGGGGCCAACAGCGTGTCGGCCTTCGACGGCACGGGCAAGAAGATCTGGACCAGCCCCAGCATCTCGTGCCGCGCCCCCGCGCTGGCCGACCTGGACGGCGACGGTGACGTCGAGGTGGTGGTCGAGGGCGGCATCTTGAACGGCAAGGACGGAACGCTGAAGCACGCTTTCCCGATCGGCCTCAGCGTCCCGTCGGTGTCGGACCTGGACGGCGACGGCAAGCTCGACATCACCAACGGGAGCCGGGCGTACCGCGGCGACGGAACGCTGCTCGCCGACTCGACGCACCCCTCGTCGTGGTCGGCGGTGGGCGATCTGGACAAGGACGGCAAGCCCGAGATCGTCGGCATCGATCCTTCGACCGGCAGCCGGCGCATGCACATCTGGCGGGTGAAGTCCGGCGCGCCGGGCTACGAGCTGGTGCGAGCGCCCTTCGACATTCACGAGACCGCGCCCTCGAACCCCTGCGGCCACACCGCGGGCGGCGGCCCGCCCACCATCGCCGACTTCAACGGGGACGGCACGCCCGACGTCGCGCTGGCCGGGTCCATTGCCTACGTGATCTTCGACGGCAAGAAGCTGATGACCTCGACCGTCGCCACCAAGGACACGCTGCTCTGGCAGAGCGTCACCCAGGACTGCTCGTCGGCCGCCACCGGCAGCTCGGTGTTCGACTTCAACGGCGACGGCAAGGCCGAGGCGGTGTACTCGGACGAAATCTACCTGCGGGTGTACGACGGCGCGACCGGCAACGAGCTGTGGAAGACCTGCAACACCACGGGGACGCTGATCGAGTACCCGGTGGTCGCCGACGTGGACAACGACGGGCAGGCCGACATCGTGGTCGCTTCGAACGCCTACGCCTTCAACTGCGGCGGCACCAAGCAGAGCGGCATCCGCGTGATCCAGAGCAAGAGCAAGTCCTGGGTGCGCACGCGCCGCGTGTGGAATCAGCACACCTACCACGTGACCAACGTGGCCGAGGACGGCACCGTCCCTGCCAAAGAACAGGCGAACTGGACGGTGGCGGGGCTGAACAACTTCCGCCAGAACAAGCAACCCGGCAGCGAGCTGGCGGCCCCCGACGCGACCGTCACCGTCAAGCCCCGCTGCGCGGGCGCCTTCGGAGTGCTGGTCGAGGTCCGCAACCTGGGCAGCGCGCCGCTGCCTCCCGGCATCAAGGTCGAGGTCTTTTCGGGTAACCCGCCGAGCGGCACGCTGCTCACCACCACCGCCACCACGCTGCCGCTCTACGCAGCCCAGGCCGAGGTGCTGGTGATCGACCTCTCGACGGCTCCGGCCGACGTGAAGAGCGGTGCGACCCCGGTCTACGCGACGGTCACGCCCCCCACCGGGGTGGTCGAGTGCCGCACGGACAACAACAGCTCCCTGGCGGTGAGCGCGGTCTGCAGCTCACCGAAGTGAGTTGGCCGATCTGAGCTCGGCCAGCATGTTGCAGAACAGCGCGCCTTGCTCGATGGCGTCGTCGAGCGCCCTGTGCGTGTGCGGCAGGTCATCGAACCAACGGCGCGGCATCCGTGGCTTGGTGGACTCGCGATAGCCCTTGCCCAGCATCGCCATGGCCAACGTCTTGATGTCGAGGGCCGAGTGCGAAAAGGGGCTCCGCCCGACGAAGCGCACCATGTACCAGTAGACGAACATGAAGTCGTACGCGACGGGGTAGCCGACGAACACCGGTGCGCCAGCCAAGGACTCGACCCACTCGACGTAGCGCCGCATCGCCTGGGTAGGGGCCTCGGGGCTCTCGCGGCAGGCCGCCCACGCCTCGGGCTGCGACAGCCACCACTTGGCGGTGTCCGGGTGCGGGCTCGCACCCGGCAGCGTCTCGAGGTTCGCGCTGAAAGTGGACACCAGCTGCTTGTCGGGAAGATACGCGGCCGAAGCGAAGCTCAGCATCGAGTGCGGGCCGGGGATCGGGCCGTCGGCTTCGACGTCGGTGCTGACATAGATCTCCGGAGCTGCCATCGCCGTAGGCTCCCAGATCCGCGCCGGATGATCCACGTGCGTCCACGCTCGAGGATTGTCGGCCCCTGCCTGGCCGTGGTACCCGGCCCCCCTTTCTGGAGGGCGGCATGACCACGGTCGCGAGCGAAGAGGACCTGAGCGCGGGGCCTCCGCGGGTTCTCAGACAAGGCGAGCTGTTCGAGGTCCAGGGCGAGATCGTCTCGCCGTACAGCAACCACGATCTGTCGCCGGTGCGGGTCAAAGAGCGCAAGTGGGGCACGAAGGACATCGCCGCCCTCTGGATCTCGATGTCGGCCTGCGTGCCGACCTACATGCTCGCGTCGAGCGTGATCGCCGAGGGCATGAGCTGGTGGCAGGCGGTGCTCACCATCTTCCTCGGGAACACCATCGTGCTCTTGCCGATGATCCTGAACGCCCACGCGGGGACCAAGTACGGCATCCCGTTTCCCGTCTACTGCCGCCCGGCCTTCGGCATGCTGGGCGCCAACGTGCCGGCCATCTTGCGCGCACTGGTGGCCTGCGGCTGGTTCGGGATCCAAGCGTGGATCGGCGGCTGGGCCATCTACAAGATCCTGACGGTCTGGATCCCGGGCTGGGACAAGCTCGGAAACCTGCCGTTCATCGGCATCAACCTGCCGCAGCTGGTGTGCTTTCTCGCCTTCTGGGCGGTGAACATGCTGGTGATCTACAAGGGCATCGAGTCGATCCGGATCTTGCTCAACATCAAGGCGCCGCTGCTGATCGTGCTGGGCCTCGCGCTCTTGTACTGGGCGTACTCGCGCGCCGGCGGCTTCGGTCCGATGCTGGACAAGCCTTCCGCGTTCGACGCCGGCCAGCCCAAGGCGGGTCAGTTCTGGTCCTTCTTCGTGCCGGCCCTGACCGGCATGGTCGGCTTCTGGGCCACGCTCTCGCTGAACATCCCCGACTTCACGCGCTACGCGCGGTCGCAGCGCGATCAGGCCGTGGGGCAAGCCTTGGGGCTGCCCACCACCATGGGCTTGTTCGCGTTCATCGGTGTGGCAGTCACCAGCGCGACCGTGGTCATTTACGGTGAGACCATCTGGGATCCGGTGATGCTCATCACCCGCTTCCAGAACCCAGTCCTGCTCGTGGTCGCGCTCGGTGCGCTGGTGCTAGCAACGCTGGCCACCAACATCGCCGCCAACGTGGTCAGCCCGGCCAATGACTTCGCCAACATCGCTCCGAAGAAGATCTCGTTCCGCACTGGTGGGCTGATCACCGGCGTGATCGGCATCCTGATCCAGCCCTGGCGACTGGTGTCGGATCCGAGCGGCTACATCTTCACCTGGCTGGTCGGCTACTCGGCGCTCCTCGGGAGCATCGGCGGCGTCTTGATCGCCGACTACTACCTGGTGCGAAAGACCAAGCTCGACCTCTTGGGCCTCTACGACCGAAGCGGCCCCTACTGGTACAAGGGCGGCTGGAACCCCATCGCGCTCGTCGCCCTCGCGGCTGGCATCTTGCCCAACCTGCCCGGGTTCTTGGGCGTGGTGAAGTGGGCCACCGTCGGCGACTTCTGGCTGAAGCTCTACAACTATGCCTGGTTCGTGGGCTTCGGCCTTTCGTTCGCGGTGTACGCTGGGCTGACGCTGGCGCTGGCGAAACCCCCGGCCGGGGTGACATCGAGCGCGAGCGAAGCATAATCGGGCGATGACGCTGGTCCGGCGCCTCTCCGAAGAAGCCGAGCGCGCCCGGGACGAGCTGTGCGCTCTCACGGTGCGGCTGGTGCGCATCCCGACCGTCAACCCACCCGGTGAGCACTACCAAGACGCGGCCGAGCTCTTGGGCCGCGAGCTCGCCAAGAACGGCTACACGGTCTCGTTCCACCCCGCGATCGATCGACCCGAGCACACGCCGAAGCACCCACGGGTCAACGTGATCGGTCGCCTGGGTGATTGCGTTCACCCGGCGGTCCACCTGAACGGACACCTGGACGTGGTGCCCGCCGGTGAGGGCTGGACGGTGGAGCCATTCGCTGGCGAAGTGCGCGACGCCAAGCTCTACGGTCGGGGGACCGCGGACATGAAAGCGGGGCTCGCCGCGGCCGTGCTGGCCGTCGAGGTCGCTCGGCGCGCGGGCCTGCGGCTGCGCGGCAGCGTCGAGATCTCGGGAACCGTGGACGAAGAGAGCGGCGGTCAGGCCGGGGTCGCGTGGCTGTGCGAGCAAGGCATCATCCGCAAAGACCGCGTCGACCACGTGATCATCCCCGAGCCGCTGAACCCGGATCGGATCTGCGTGGGCCACCGCGGGGTGTACTGGTTCAAGGTCACGGCCCACGGTCGCGTGGCCCACGGCAGCATGCCGTTCTTGGGTGTGAGCGCCATCGACCAGCTGGCCCATTTGGTCGAGCGCATCCGCACCGAGCTCCAGCCTACGCTCTTGGGGCGCACCACGAAGATGCCGGTCGTTCCCGACGGCGCGCGGCACGCCACGCTGAACGTGAACTCGATCTCGGGCGGGCAGGCCGGACGCGAGCCGCAAACGCCGTGCGTGGCCGACCGTGCCGAGGCGATCTTCGATCGCCGCTTCTTGCTCGAAGAGGGCTTCGATGCTGCGAAGGCCGAGATCGAAGAGCTGCTCGCCCGGGCCCAGGCCGAGGCCCCAACGAGGCGCTACACGTTGGAGGACCTCTTGACGTTCCATCCGGTGCAGACGCCCGAGGGCTCACCGCTCGTGGCCGCGCTCGATCGCGCCATCGCCGGAGTCTACGGTCGTCCGGCGAGCTTGGTGGCGAGCCCGGGGACGTACGACCACAAGCACTTCGCGCGCCTCGGCGGCATCGAGCACTGCGTCGCCTACGGCCCCGGCACCCTCGAGCTCGCGCATCAACCCGACGAGCACGTGCGGGTCGACGATCTGGTCCGCGCCACGGCGGTGATGGCGCTCGCGCTGGTCGAGCTGGGGGTATTCGGAGCCTGAAAGCCGCCCGCCGAAACTGGGGTACACTCGGCGGGTGACCGCCCCGAGCGCCAGCGCCCCGATGACCGCCACCGAGTATCTGGCGTGGGAGCGCGCGCAGCCCCTCAAGCACGAGTACCACCACGGCGAGATCTTCGCGGTGTCGAGCGCCAGCCTGCGACACAACGCGATCGCAGCGGCTGTCATCGCCGAGCTCGGTAACGCCTTGGTCGGGAAGGGGTGCCGCGTCCTGACCAGCGCCCAGCGGGTCGCAGCCCCGCGGAGCCAGCGCTACGTGTACCCCGACGCCACGGTCGTCTGCGGCCCGCCAGCGGTCCAGCCGGGGGAGCTCGACGTGCTCGAGAACCCGAGCACCGTGGTCGAGGTGCTCTCGCCGAGCACCGAAGCCTACGACCGCGGCATCAAGTGGGAGGGCTACCGGCGCGTGCCGTCGGTCGCGGACTACTTGTTGTTCTCGCAAGACGAAGCGAAGGTCGAGCACTACCAGCGCCAAGGCGACGGGGCCTGGCGCTACCAGGTGCACGAGGGCGGTGGCAGCGTGAGGCTCACGAACGGCGCCGAGCTGTCCGTCGATGCCATCTACGCGGGGGTGTTCGAGCTGGGCGAAGGCTGAGCATGCAACCGCACGAGCTCGACCCGGAGGTCTTGCGCGAGCTCGTCGCGGCCAAGATGCCGTTCGGTCGCTTCAAGGGTCAGCACCTGTACGAGCTGCCCGAAGCGTACCTGGTCTGGTTTTCGCGCCAGGGCTTCCCACCGGGCAAGCTCGGCCGGCAGCTGGCGCTGATGCTCGAGATCAAGCACAACGGCCTCTTGCCCTTGCTCGACCCGCTCAGGGGTTGACGGGCGAGCGCTTCTTGCAAATGGTGGCCGCGTGGCTCGCCTCGTGAAAGCCGCCTGCCCGAACTGCGGCGCCGGCGTCTCGCTGGATCCAACCCGGGACGTCGTCAGCTGCACCTTCTGTGGCACGTCGTCGTTCGTACAACGACCTCGCCGTGCGCCCACGGCGCCGACGCCCGTCGTACCCCAGGGCATGCCCACCATCGTGGTCAGCGACGACCACGTGAGAAACCCTGCGCCTATCCTGGTGGGCGTGGCGGTGATGGCGCTGGTGGTGGGCGGCGGCATGTTTGCGTTGCTCTCCACCGAGACCCGCGCATCCGGAGGCGGGCGGTACTCCGTGGGGGGGCGCCCGCTGCCGCTCGACGCGAACGGGGACGGCGTGGCCGACATCGCGATGCAGCTCACGACGCTGCAAGACAAGAGCACCGAGCACCTGGCGGCGTTCGACCCAGCCAGCGGCAAGCAGCTCTGGCGTACCGACGCGCTTGCAAAGACCCCCGAGCACGTCGCCGCGGTCAAAGACCGGCTGGTCGCCGCCGTCGGCGCCCAGCTCTTGGGCTTCGATGCGCGCACCGGCCAGCGGGCCTTCGCGACCGCGCTGCCCGAGCTGCCCGATGCGCTCTGCGACCACCAGACCGGCCTGGCCGTGCTGACCAAGGACAAGAAGCTGTACCCGGTCGATCTCGGCAGCGGCGCGCTGGGCGCGCCCACTGCCGGCGCGCGGTACTACCAAGAACCCGGCACACGCTGCATCGACCTCGACCCTCCGCACCGGAGCCAGGGCCCTCGCTTGTTCGAGCTCAACGAGGGCCCATACCGCGAGCGCGCGAAAGGAATGCAGGTCTCGGACGTGTACGCGCTGGGGGACTCGAAGCAGGCGCTGGTCGTCGGCACGCGGCAACCCGGCACGCGGGTGCCCATGGTCGCGATGTTCGACGGCGACCGACAGCTCTGGATGCAAGAGGTCCCGGGCAGCGAGCCGTTGGCGGCGAAGGAGGGCGACCCCACGGCCATCGGGTTCGGCTCGGGGCGGGTGTTGGTCGCCTACGAGCGCAGCGACAAGGAAGAGCTGCACCTGGTCTGCATCGAGGCGATGAGCGGGAAGCGCGCGTGGGAGGTGGCCTTCCCCGAGCGGGCCTTCTTCACCTCCTTCGGCATCACCGATCGCTACGTGGTGATGAGCGGCTTCGGCAAGGCCCGTTCGCTGGCGCTGGCCGATGGCCGCCAGCTGGCGGTGATCTCCGGTCACTGAACATCGGTCCGTTGCCCGTCGCGGCGCGGCCTGGCTACCATGCGCGCCATGGCCCAGATTGTCCGTTGCGGGTTGATCCAGTGTGCGAACGCGCTCAACGACGAGAGCGCGCCGGTGAAGAAGATCCAGCAGGCGATGCTCGACAAGCACATGCCGCTGATCGAAGAGGCGGCGAAGAAGGGCGTGCAGATCCTGGGGCTGCAAGAGATCTTCAACGGACCCTACTTCTGCCCGAGCCAAGACAAGCGCTGGTACGAGGCCGCCGAGAGCATTCCCGGGCCGACCACCGAGTTGTTCCAGGCCATCGCCAAGAAGCACGGCATGGCCATCGTGCTGCCGCTCTACGAGCAAGAGATGCGCGGCGTGTTCTACAACACCGCCGCGGTGATCGACGCCGACGGCAAGTACCTGGGCAAGTATCGCAAGCAGCACATTCCGCAGGTGGCCGGCTTCTGGGAGAAGTACTTCTTCAAGCCCGGCAACGGCGGGTACCCGGTGTTCCAGACGGCCTTCGCCAAGGTCGGGGTGTACATCTGCTACGACCGCCACTTCCCCGAAGGCGCGCGCTGCCTGGGGCTGAACGGCGCAGAGATCGTCTTCAACCCGAGCGCCACCGTCGCCGGCGTCTCGCAGTACTTGTGGAAGATCGAGCAGCCCGCCCACGCGGTGGCCAACGGCTATTTCGTGGCGGCGTCGAACCGTGTCGGCACCGAGGCGCCCTGGAACATCGGCAAGTTCTACGGCACCAGCTACTTCGTCAACCCGCGCGGGCAGATCGTGGCCGAAGCCAGCGAGGACAAGGACGAGCTGGTGGTCGCCGATCTCGATCTGAACCTGATCGACGAGGTCCGCCAGGCCTGGCAGTTCTTCCGCGACCGGCGACCCGACGCGTACCAAGAGCTGGTCGAGCCGTGAACCGATGAAGTCCGCAACTCCTGGCGGGTCGCGGCCGATGGGGGGCCGCCATGATAACCTGGAGGAGGTGTCGGACGTGCAAGCCATCGCACCGGAACGAGTCAGACCGCTCAAGCGGTCGGAGTTTGATCAGCTCGTCGCGCTGGGCGCGTTCGAGCACGAGAACCTCGAGCTGCTGTACGGGGTGATCGTCCGCATGCCCCCGATCGGAGCGCCGCACAGCTGGAGCGTTCAGGTGCTGAACGAGCAACTGACGCCCAAGCTGCTGGGACGCGCAACCGTGCGGGTGGGCCTTCCCTTTGCCGCCGACGACGCCTCCGAGCCCCAGCCCGACGTGGCCATCGCTGCCTGCGGCGACTACCGGCGCGAGCACCCCCGCGCGCTCCTGGCGGCCATCGAGGTCGCCGACGCATCGCTGTCGGGCGATCGCGGCATCAAGGCACGCCTGTACGCAGAGGCCGGCGTCCCCGAGTACTGGATCGTGAACCTGCGCGACCGAGTCATCGAGGTGCGCACTGGACCCGCGGCCGGCGCGTACACCGAGGTCGCGATCTACCGCGCGGGGGAGGTCGTGCGGTTGGCGGCGTTCCCCGACGTTCAGATCCCGGTCGACGACGTGATCGGGTGATCAGGGCGCACGTGGCCCCCACCTCGACCCCCGTCTTGGCTTGAACGGCGGTCCGGCCCGCGTCATGCTTCGCGCCTCGATCGCGCCCCCCGTTCCTCGGTTGGGCAGCGCCGAGCCTCACAGGAGACGACACGCTCATGAGCAAGCTGCCCGCTTTTTCCGCCCGTAGCTACGACTTCGTCGAGTACGTTCCGGCCAGGAACTGGATCGGTGGGCAGTGGCGTGAGCCCACCACGAAGAAGACGGTCCCCGTCGAGAACCCGAGGTTCGGCAAGGCGCTGTCCAGCGTGCCGCTCAGCGGAGCCGAGGACGTGGATCTGGCGGTGAAGGCCGCCGAGCGCGCCCAAAAAGGCTGGCGCGAGGTGCCGATGCGCGAGCGCGCGCAGGTCTTCTATCGGCTGAAGGCGCTGATGGAGCGCGACCTCGAAGAGCTGGCGTGGCTGGTCACCCACGAGAACGGCAAGCCCTACGAAGATGCGCGCGCCAGCGTCGAGAAGGGCATCGAGTGCGCCGAGTTCGGCGCCGCGCTGCCGAACGGCGGCGGCGCGGGTCAACAGCTCGAGGTCAGCCGCGGCGTCGTCTGCCGCGAGATCCACGAGCCGCTCGGGGTGGTCGCGGGCATCACCCCGTTCAACTTCCCGATCATGGTCCCGCTCTGGATGCTGCCCCAGGCTATCGTGGGCGGGAACGCCTTCGTGCTCAAGCCCAGCGAGCAGGTGCCGCTCGGTAGCATGAAGCTGGCCGAGCTCTTGAAAGAGGCCGGGCTGCCCGACGGGATCTTCAACATCGTGCACGGCGCGGCCGACGTGGTGAACGCGCTCTGCGACCACCCGACGATCCGGGCGATCGGCTTCGTGGGCTCGACCAAGGTGGCCAAGCTGGTCTACGCGCGGGGCGCGGCGAGTGGCAAGAGCATGCTC
The DNA here is from genome assembly GCA_016191785.1 of Myxococcales bacterium. Lineage (GTDB taxonomy): Bacteria > Myxococcota_A > Polyangia > Polyangiales > Polyangiaceae > JADJKB01. The sequence goes on from JACPVJ010000197.1 coordinate 126,149, forward strand.
TGCCTCGGCGGCGCGAAGAACCACATGATCCTCGTGCCGGACGCGGATCCCAAGCTCTCGGTCGAGAACATCGTGGCCTCGTTCACCGGCGCCACGGGCCAGCGCTGCATGGCTGCCAGCGTGCTGGTGGCGGTCGGCGCCGTCGAGCACGTGCTCGGGCCGGTGGTCGAGCGGGCGCGGCAGATCGAGCTCGGCAAGCACCTGGGGCCGGTGATCAACGCCGCGGCTCGCGAGCGCATCGAGCGCTACGTCACCGAGGCCGAGAAGGCGGGCGCCAAGGTGCTGGTCGACGGCCGGGGTCAACGGGGCGGCCCCGAGGGCTACTGGGCGGGCGTCTCGGTCTTGGACGGGGTGACGCCCGAAATGGGCGCGTGGCAGGACGAGATCTTCGGCCCCGTGCTGTCGATCGTGCGGGTGAAGACCCTGGACGAGGCCATCGCCCTCGAGAACAGCCACCCCTACGGCAACGCCGCCTCGGTCTTCACCACCAGCGGCGCCGTCGCCGAGCACGTGGTCCGGCGCGTCGAGGCCGGCATGGTCGGCGTGAACATCGGCGTGCCCGTTCCCCGCGAGCCCTTTGGCTTCGGCGGCTGGAACCAGAGCAAGTTCGGGCAGGGCAACCTGACCGGCCTCGACGGCTTCCGCTTCTGGACCCGCCCGCGCAAGATCACCATGAAGTGGGAGCTGCAAACCGACACCACCTGGATGGGGTGAGCGTCATTCGGTTGGTTGCTCTCGCGCTGCTGGCGCTGGGGTGCGCGCCCGCCGCGTGCCGGCTTGAGCGGGCCGCCCCGAAGTCGTAGCATCCCGCCCTTCGCACCCTGACCGGAAAGGCGACGACGATGGACACCCAGGAGATGATCGACCTCTGCAAGCGCCACACGCTCTACACCTGGGCGGCCACGGATGCGGTCAACCCCTTGCCCATCGCGCGGGCCGAGGGCGTCTATCTCTACACGCCCGAGGGCAAGAAGATCCTGGACTTCAACAGCCAGCTGATGAGCGTGCTGATCGGCCACAGCCACCCGAAGGTGGTCGCGGCCATGAAGAAGGCAGCCGACGGCCTGATCTACGTCTACCCCCAGACCGCCACCGAGGTGCGCGCGCGCTACAGCAAGCGCCTGGCCGACCTGACACCGGGCAACATCAACACCTTCTACTACACTCTCGGCGGCGCCGAGGCGAACGAGAACGCGATCCGCGCGGCCAAGCAGTTCACCGGTCGGCAGAAGATCTTGTCGCGCTACCGCGCGTACCACGGGGGCACCAACGCCACCATGCAGCTCACCGGCGACCCGCGCCGCTGGCCCAACGAGCCGGGCATGCCCGGGGTGGTGCGGGTGTTGGACCCCACGCCTTACGACTTCAGCTTCGGCACGACCGAGGAAGAGATCACCGCGCGGAACCTGCAGTACCTCGAAGAGGTGATCATGTACGAGGGGCCGCAGACCATCGCGGCCATGATCCTCGAGACGGTCACCGGCACCAACGGCATGCTGGTGCCGCCCAAGGGCTACATGCAGGGCCTGCGCGCGATCTTGAAGAAGCACGGCATCTTGATGATCTGCGACGAGGTGATGGCGGGCATGGGCCGCACGGGCAAGCTCTACGCCTTCGAGCACTTCGACATCGTCCCGGACATGGTCACCATGGCCAAGGGCCTGACCTCGAGCTACGTGCCGCTGGGCGCAATGGGCGTGTCCGACGAGATCCGCGACTTCTTCCACAAGAACGTGTTCTGGGGCGGGCTGACCTACAACTCGCATCCCTACTGCCTCGAGGTCGCCGACGCCGTGCTCGACGTGATGCTGGGTGAGGGCCTGGTCGAGAACGCCGCGCGGATGGAGAAGGTCGTGCGCCGCGAGATGGATCGCCTGACCGCCAAGCACCCCAGCCTGAAGGAGGGCCGCGTGATCGGCCTGTTCGGGATGATGGACGTGCAGAAGAACAGCAAGGGCGAGCTGATCGCGCCCTACAACGGCACGCACCCGGCGATGGGCAAGCTCGCGAAGTTCTTCGAGCAAGAGGGCCTGTTCACCTTCGTGCGTTGGTCGAGCTTCACCTGCAACCCGCCGCTGACCATCACCGAAGAGCAGCTCTTGGAAGGCTTTGCGATCGTCGACCGCGGGCTCGAGATCACGGACGAGGCCTTCGAGGGGTAGCCCGCGGCTGGGGCACTGGAGGAGAGGGACATGGAGAAGCGAAGTGCTAGCCCGAACGGGCCGTCGGTCACCGCGGTCGGCCTGGGCTGCATGGGCATGAGCGAGTTCTACGGGGCGAGCGACGACGCGCGCTCGGTCGAGGTCATCCACCACGCGCTCGATCGCGGGGTGACCTTGCTCGACACCGCCGACATGTACGGGGCCGGCAAGAACGAGCGGCTCATCGGGCGTGCGCTGAAGGCACGGCGCGCCGAGGCCTTCCTGTGCACGAAGTTCGCGGTGCGCCGCGGGGACGACGGGTCCTGGCTCGGCATCAGCGGCCGGCCCGAGTACGTCGCGGCGGCGTGTGACGCGAGCCTCGCTCGGCTCGGCGTCGAGCACATCGACCTCTATTACCAGCACCGCGTCGACCCCCAGGTCCCCATCGAAGAGACCATCGGCGCAATGGCCGCGCTGGTGAAGGCCGGGAAGGTCCGCTGGCTCGGGATGAGCGAAGCCGCGCCCGAGACGCTCCGCCGCGCCGCGAAGGTCCACCCGATCGCGGCGCTCCAGACCGAGCTCTCGCTCTGGAGCCGCGAGCCCGAGACCGAGCTGCTCGCGACTTGTCGCGAGCTGGGCGTGCTGTTCGTGGCCTACAGCCCGCTCGGTCGCGGGTTCCTCACCGGGCAGTTTCGGTCGGTCGCGGATCTCGCCGCCGACGACTTCCGCCGCAACCTCCCGCGCTTCAGCGAAGAGCACTTCGCGAAGAACCTCGCGCTCGTGAAGGCGGTCGAGGCGCTCGCGGCAGAGAAGGGCTGCACCGCGGCCCAGCTCGCGCTGGCGTGGGTCCTCGGTCGCGGCGACCACGTGGTGGCCATCCCCGGCACCCGCAGCGCTCTGCGCGTGGACGAGAACGCGGCAGCCGCGGCGGTGACGCTGAGCCCCGAGGACTACGCGGCGCTCGATGCCATCATGCCGCCGGGCGCAGCCGAGGGCACCCGCTACTCCGCGCCGGGCATGGCGTCCGTCGACCGTTGAGCCCAAGGCTCAGGCAGACGGCGCCGTGCGGCACGCCCTCGAACGCACCGGGAGGCGACGCGGTCGACGCGGTCGGTGCGGCGGCCGGGCTCGCCGCCCTCCGGTTCGCCTGGTATCCTCTCTGCAGCGGATACGCAGGTGAAAGAGGAAGCCGTGACGGAGCCCTGGCAACGAGCGATTGCGCGGAGCCTGGCCCTGCATCGCGCAGCGATGGGGCAAGTCGCACGCGACCCGCGTTGGCTCGAGCGCGCGCGCGCGCGCGTCGCCGAGTGGCGCCGCACGGGTGCCGTGGCCACACCCTACGTCGAGGCGTGGGAAGAAGCTCTGGCGTTGCCCCTGCCGGAGCTGGTCGAGCGCGTCCTCGACCCGTCACAAGCGGGCATTGATCGGCGCCAGGTCAGCCCGTTCGCGGGCGTCTTGGCGCCTCGCGAGCGTTGGCAGATCCTTCGTGAGGTGGAAAGGCGCGGGGACCGTGCGGCGCGCTGACCTCGAGCACATCATCCGCGCCGCCGCTCAGATTGCCGACGACGACGAGATCACAAAGACCACCGCTTCATCCGCGGTGCGATCCGCGCAGGAATGGCCACGCGCCGAGTGCTGGAAGAGCGCCTGGCCACGCTGCCGGTGGACGCGGCCGCGAGAGCCAGACTCGAGTCGGATCTCGCGATCGACTTCGGCTAGGCCGCTCCGTCACTTCGGCACGTGGATCGTGTCGCAGCCGAACTGGATGCCGATCTTGCCCGCCGCGTCGGACTGGATGGTCTGGCAGGTGCTGGGGCAGACCTCGACCTTGGTCGGGGCCTGGTCGTTGTCGTAGTACCAGCCGCCCGCCGGGCCGCACTCGGCCTTCGAGCCCACCTTGCCGATGGGCGAGCCGGTTCCCCCGCCCGGGGTGAAGATCACGTTCACCTTGTTCGGGTTGAGCTTCTCGCCGCCGGTGGGCGCCGGGATGGCCCAGGCGCAGTCGAGCTTGGCAGCCCCCACCACGCCCTTCGCCAGCTGGTCGAAGACCGGGTTGAAGTTCTGCGCGCACATGTCGCTGGACACGCCGGTGGTCTGCTTCACGAGCTCGGCATAGACGGTGCCCGGCTTGGCTGCGCTGGGGCAGTCGCTGAAGCAGTAGATGCCGTACATCTTCCACTGGGTCGGCTTGATCATCGCCGGGTCGAGGGCGTTCAGCTTGGTGGTGAACTCGGCAGCGGGCATCTGCGAGTTGTCGTCGGTGACCACGGTGAAGATCTTGACCGCCTCGGGCCGGAGCATGTTCTTGTACGAGGGGTACTGCTCCAGGTACTTGAGCAGCGCGTCGGTGCTGTTCACCGTCTCGTAGATGTGGGCGTACTTGGGGAAGTTGGTGTCCCCGGGGCACTGGCCCGAGCCCAGGGGCTTGTCGATGCAGATCCCTTCCTCGGGGATGAACCCGGGCATCGGTGACGCCTGCCACTGCTCGGCGATCACCACGATGCGCACGTCGACGCCGACGCTGGAGATGATCTGCGAGAACTTGTTCATGTTGGCCTTCACGGCCGCGGTCTCTTCCGACATGCTGCACGAGGTGTCGATGGCCCAGATCACGTCGACCGGCAGGGTGTTCTTCGCCTCTTGAGCCACCTCGGCACAGGTGTTGCCCGCGAAGCCGCCGCCACCGCCGGTGCCGGTGCCAGCCCCCGTGCCGATCAGGCCGCCGCTGCCGCCACCCGCGCCGATGCCGCCGCCCCCACCGCTGCTGCTGGCACCGCTACCACCCACGCCGTCGGAAGGGCTGTCGTTGCTCGCGGCAGAGCACGAGAGCGCAATCGCCACCGTCGACGCCGCCAACGCCCGGAGTTGCCACATGGCCGAAGTGTGCCGGCTACCCGGGGTCAGGACAAGTCAGGCGGTCCCGGGCGGGGACGACGCGGTGCGGCGTGGGCAGCTTCAGCGCGGGTGTTTCGGCACCATCACGCGGACGGCCACGTTGTTCAGATCTTGCTGGTAGCCGAACGCGAGCTCGTACCGAGCGTTGCTGCGCTCGACGGGCTGCGACGCCGGCGGCACGATGATGCGCTCCACCTGGTAGCTCTCGGTGATGACGGCGCTGAGCCCGCCGTACCAGGGCAGGTCGGGCACGAGGATACGGTCGTATTTGGCCTCTCGGATCCGCGCGACGGTCGCGGGCGGGGCGGGGAGCTTCGCCTCCACGAGCTCGAGGAGGCTGTTCATCCGGTCACGGGGCGGAGCCTTGCTGCCCGCGCGGAGCAGGGAGGACGTGCCATGGGCGACCAGGAGCGCTTCGTTCCGCGCGCGCGCCTCGCGAACCGCGCCGTCGACCTCCCGCCCGAAGGCGTACTGCTCGGGGCCCGGCGGGAGGCGGCACGGAATCGAGCTGAGCACGATGAGCAAGGTCGCGCCCAGAGCGAAGCTCGGTGAGCTCGCCAGAGCACGAGACCCAGAGGCGAGCAATACTGGCAAGACGACGAGTGCCGCCCAGACGTCGACGATCCCGAGGTTGTTCCAGAGCCCCATCCACTTGAAGTACCCGACGAACGCCGGTGCGACTTCGACTGCGCCCAGGGCAACCCAAGCCACGAAGAGCGCGCGAACCCGCCGTTCGCTCGACAGGTAGAGCGACGCGGCAGCGAAGGGCGCCAACCCCCAGAGCAGCGCGCGGTGAGGCGTGCGCACGACATCGGTCGTGAGCGTCTCGAGCTTGCTGGGGAGGTAAGCGTGGCGAGACGGCACCTCGACCAACCAGAACCGCGCGGATGGGCTCCAGAGCAGCAGGACGAGCACCGCGGCGCAGGCGCACCCGCCGATCGCGACCAACGCCCAACGCCGGCTCGGCTGCCTAAACTCGGGGACGAGCGCGAAAAGGGCAGCGATCACGCCGAACACCGCGCCCGCGGCATACTGCTTCGTGAGAACGCCCAGCGACGCGACCAGCACGGCAGCGACGGCGACGCGCACGCTCTTGGAGTCGAGCGCCCACGCGAGCAGCGCGAGCGTGCCGGTGGCGTGGAGCACATGCAAGTTGTCCGGGTGACAGACGTCGGCCGTGAAGTTCTTGAACAGAACCAGGCAAACCACCAAGAACGCGACGGACACTGTCGCGCGGCGCACTCTCGCCACCGACTCGGCCGCCGCCACCACCCGGGCGACGAACAGCGCCCCACAGGCCGCGGCGAGGACCCCGAGCAGCACGACCACGACGCGGCAGGCGCGCACGTCGAGGGCCAGCCCCAAGGGCCGAAGCAACCCGAAGCACAGGAGCTCGAGGCCCGGCGCGTAGACGAACGAGTTTGCCGTGTCCGCGACCTGATAGATCGACTCCCCGGCCGACAGCTTCATCAGGTTGGTCATGAACGGGCTTTCCGACCAGATGAACGTGTCCCACGGGAACCGCACGCGCAGCGCAACCTGGTACGCGAGCAGCGCCACCAAGGACGCGGACAGCGCGAGGAGCAGGGAGCGCGCCCGCTCCACGCGAGCGTGGTCACTCGTCCTCGGGGTGTTCGGCTCGAACATGTTGCAAGCCCTACGCGGTTCGGCTCCCGCGATACCGAGGGTGCGGCAACCCACGCCGCCCAGCGGACGAGTCGCGGCTGAGCGTGATTCGAAATCCTCGCTTCTCGCAGCTCTGGACGATCCAAGCCAGCTCGTCGCCGAGAGCCTCGCGAATCCTGGCGATCTGATTGCGCAAGACCCCGCTGCCCACGTGGCTCGCCTCGAAGACATCTTCGACGACTCGCTGGGACCTGACCCAGATCTCGCGGCGGCGGTAGAGGTAGACGAACACCGCGAACGCGCGAGCGTTCAGAGCGATCGGCCTGCCTTCCACGCGAACAGTTCCGCCGAGGGCATCCATCTCAACCGCGACGTCCGGAGGGTCCGGCTCGCCGATCAGCGCCGCGGCCAGCGACTCGAGCTGCGCAGCGAAAGCGCCCGGAGCCAGCGGGAGCTGCGCCCACGCATGCACGCCGGCTCTGAACGCGAGGGTGGCAACACCTTCGTCGAACACCTCGACGACCCCCACGATCGGGCGCGGACATGCTGTTTCGCGGAGCGGACCAACACGAGCACAAGCGAGTCCGCCGACTCCAGTGTCCGCTGCGATCACGGCGTGCGCGCCAGCAAGCGTGGCATCGCTCAGGGGCTCGAGCACCAACGTGTCGCTTCCGTCGCGGAGTGCCGCGGCGACAGCGTCGACGACGTGCTGGGCGCCCCGGCACTGGTCGATGACCACCAACCTTGGGCATCTGGAGACACCAGAGCTCTTGCGCCCTCGCTCGGTTCTCGCATCGGCTTGCGCAGGATCCACGCACTCCCGTCGTGGGTCAACGCCGAGAGCTTCGCGCAGGTCTTCCGCGAGGGGGGTGACGCTGGTATAGACGGCTCGGGTGGACACGCCAGAGCTGCATGGGCGGTCGGAATCGACCGCAATCTGGAAGGAGCGCTTGCGCAGGCTCTTGTTGGCGACGCTCTTGGTCGCGGGCGCATCAAAGTTCCTCTTCGTCGTTCACGAGCACTATCCGGTGCAGCACTGGTTGTTCTGGCGCTACGTGAGCTACTGGGGATCGGTCGCAGCCTTCGGCTCGAGCTGCTTCCTCGGGGGAGGGGCGATCCTCGCTTGGCTCGGTGCGCGCCTGCCCCGGGCGGAGCGCTGGCTCATGTCCTTCGCCCTGGGCGTGTACGCCTGGTTCTTCGCGACTTTTCTCGCCGGCGTCCTGGGCCTCTTGGGCCCGGTGTTCTCGTTCCTTCTCCCGCTCGGGCTCGCAGCGTTGGGCTTTCGCCGAGGCCTTCGCCTCGGGAGGCGGCTGTTCCCGGCCTATCGGAACGCGCTCCGACGAGGCCCCGCCCTGAGCGCGGGGGGAGCACTCTTGGCTGCGCTCGCCGTTGTTGGCTTGCTGCTGCTCTACATCCCGATCCTCACCCCAGAGAACATCGCGGCGGACTCGTACTGGTACCACCTGACGCTGGCGCAGCACCACGCCGCCCAGGGAGCCATCCGGCGCTCGGCGGAGGGTTCATTCGTGGCCGCCTACCCCCAGCTGGCGACCGTGCTCTACACCTGGGCATTCATGCTGCCCCGCACGGCGTTCTTCGACCGGATCGAGATCGCCGCTCACACCGAGTTCCTGCTGTTCTTGTGGACGCTCGTCGGCATCGGAGTTCTTGCGCGTCGACTCGTACCGCGGCGAAGTGTCGGCTTCACCTGGGCCGCAGCCCTCCTGTTCCCAGGCTTGTACCTGTACGACAGCAGTCTGAGCACCGCCGCGGATCATGTGCTGGCGTTCTGGGGCCCACCCATCGCGCTGGCACTTCTGCGCTGCTGGCACTCACTCGATCGACGCGCCTGCGCGGTGCTCGCTGTCATGCTGGCCGGCGCCGCGCTGACCAAGTACCAGGCCGGCACGCTGATCGTGCTCCCGATTCTGGCAGTGACGTGCCGCGCCGGGTACCTGGCGCTGCGCGCGGGTACGGGACGCGAACGGGTAACCGTCGTCGGCGGGCTGGGCCTGCTTGGCGCGCTGGTCCTGGGGCTGACCGCCCCGCACTGGCTGAAGAACCTGATTTGGTACGGCGACCCGTTCTACCCGATGTTGCACGCGCGGCTGCCCTCGCGACCGTGGTCCGCCGACGCCGAGATCTACATGAAGGCCGTATTCGCGGACGCCTTCTGGCGCCCGACCGGCACGCTCTCGCAGCGGCTGCTCGAGACGAGCAAGGCGCTTCTTACGTTCTCGTTCGAGCCGCACGACTGGGGCGGATTCCACGGCAAGGTGCCGGTGTTCGGCTCGCTCTTCACGCTCACCACGCTCTGCTTGCCCTTCGTCCGCGGCCATCGCCGCCTCTGGGCGCTGACCGGGCTCACCTACGGCGGCGTCTTTCTCTGGTACTGGATCACGCACCAGGACCGCTACTTGCAAGCGCTGCTCCCATGGATGGCAGCGGTAACCGCAGCCATGTTGGTGAAGCTCTGGCAGTCGGGAGCCGCGGTGCGCGTCGCCGCCGCCTCCCTGCTCGCGTTGCAGGTGGCCTGGGGCAGCGACGTGCCGTTCATCCCGACCCATGCGTTGATCAACACGTCCCCGTACCGCAAGGTCCTCGACCTGGCGGCCACGGGCTACCGGAGGAACTACACCGAACGCTTCCGCGCGTTTCCTTGGTGGCACGAGATCAAGCCACGGCTTCCGGCGACGGCAAAGGTGCTCGTTCACGGTGATCTGGGGCCGCTCGGGCTCGGCCGACCGATCGTGTCCGACATGATCGGCTGGCAGGGTGGCATCAGCTATGGGCGCCACCGATCGCCCGCGGAGCTCCACGCTCTCTTGAGGTCATTCGGAGTGACCCACGCCGTGTGGCTTCCGAACTGGGGACCCCGATGGAACAGCGTGGCCGACGACCTCGTCTTCTACGTGTTCGTGCACCGTCACCTCGTCGAGCGGTTCAATTCGGGTCAGCATCAGGTCGGGCGGGTCTCGGAGCTTCCACCTAGATCCGAGCCGTTCGGCCTCGTCCTCTACTGGGGATCGGGCAAGAGCTACGCTTCGGGCCTGTTTCACGTCGAGTCGCTGACCGTGCCGGGCTACGGCAAGCACGAGCGCTCGGAATACCCGCCTCCGCTGAGCACCGCCGACGACGCCTCGGCGCTCGCCCGCGACGCCGAGTTCGTCGTGCTCGAGACCGAGACGCCCGGAGCACCCGATCTCTCCGAGTTCGAAAGGGTGATGGTGCGCGGGAACCAGGAGATCTGGGCGCGGAGGGCTGAATCCGGCGGTGAAGGCCGGTGACACGGACCAGGGAACGTGACGCCGAAATTACGCTGAAGTGACGCGGAGCCGTGAAGGGGCGGGCGTAGCGTCTCGCGGTGCCCGGCCGGTGTCCCGCCGGGTCCTTCGGAGGTGTGCGCGATGCGTCAACGCGAATTGCTCAAGATGTTCTCGGCCCTTGCGATTCTCAACGTGACCGCGTGCAGCGCCGGCCACGAGCCGGCTAGCTCAGAGGGGGTCGCCAAGTCGCAGACTGAGCTCTACGCGCAGGCGGGTATCCGCTTTTGGAGCGAGACGAACTACGTCGTCAACGTGTGTTGGAACTCGCCGGGTAACCAGACGAAGAAGAACCGCATCCGCGACGCGGTGACCCGCCAATGGCAGGCGCATTCGCATCTTCGGTTCACGGGTTGGGACACGAACTGCGTGGAACCGCTCGCCGGGACCACTGTTCCGATCCGGCTGCGGGAATCCACCGGTCCGGGAGACTTCGGCGGCGTGACTGCCGGTCCGTTCGCGCTCGGTACCAGTGGCAGCGTCAGCTACTTGCAGGGATTACCAAAGGCAACCGTCGAGCTGGTTCTGCACGACGCTTCACTCGAGGCCTCGGCGGTGCACGAGTTCGGTCACGTGCTCGGGTTCGTCCACGAGCACCAGCGCCCGGATCGAACTGGCATCCCAGCGGCCTGCTGGTTCCCCTCGAATCACGACCAATACGACGTCGACCCGAACGGCTCCTACCTGACCCTGTACGACCCCAACTCGGCGATGAACTACTGCCGCGACGCGGATGGAAACGGGGTTGTCGATGGCAACGAGTCAAAGTGGATCGAAGATCTCACCGAAATGGACATCGCGGGGCTTCAGACCCTCTACTACGCGCCATCAGGCCGCTCCCTTGGCAACTACAAGATCAGCAACTGGTTTTGTCTGCCTGGCGAGGACTGCTTCGTCGCCGACGTGAACGCCGACCAGAAGGCAGACCTGATTGCGTTCTCGAAGACCGGCCCGGTGTGGGTCGCGCATGCGACTTCTAGTGGCCTGTTCGATGGCAACTACCAACGCCACAACTACTTCTGCGTCGGGAACGAAACGTGTCGAGTTGCCGATGTCAGCGCAGATGGACGCGCAGATTTGATCACGTTCACACGCAATGGGCCGACGTATGTTGCTCGGGCAACCGCCGGCGGGAACTTCTCCGCGTCGACGCTCGTCAGCAATTGGTTCTGCCTGACAGGGGAAGACTGCCACGCAGGCGACGTCGACGGCGACGGACGCGCGGACTTGGTGTCGTTCTCTAAGACCGGCCCGGTGTGGGTCTTGTACGCGACGGCCAGCGGTCTGTTCAACGGCAACTACCTGCGCCACAACAGCTTCTGCACTGGCAACCAAGTCTGCAAGGTGTCGGACATGAATGGCGACGGGAGGGCGGACCTGGTGGCCTTCACGAAGACCGGCCCGGTCCATGTGGCGTATGCCCAGGCGAATGGGATGTTTGGCGATGCGCTTCAGGTCAAGAGCTATCACTGCGTGGGCGATCAAGTCTGCGAGGTCGCGGACCTCAACGGTGATGGGCGTTCCGATCTGGTCGCCTTCACGAAGTCCACGGTGAACTGGCAGCAAGACGACGTCTGGGTGTCAGTTTCGCTTCCCGGGGGCGTTTGGTCGGCAGCGCAGAAGTGGTCGGACTACTTCTGTGCTGGCCCCGAGAAGTGTGCGGTCGGCAAGCTGAACGCCGATGGCACCGCGGATCTGGTGTCGTTCAAGGGCAACGGCGAAGTCTGGGCAGCGCGCTCGCAGGCCTTCTGAGGGCAGCGGGCGAAGCGCGTCGGCTGGCGTGAATCGGTGGGTGCCTAGCGGCCCCGGGGCGCCAACCCAGGCATCGGTCAGACACGGCGGCGCGCGCCGCTTCGGCAAGCCTCCGCACGCGGGTGGGCCAGCGCGGAGGCGCAAGTCCAGCTGCCCGCGGCCTCCCGGGTCACCGGCGGCTGTATCCACGCGAAACCCCCGTGGTAGCCTGCGCGGCCGGTCGGCCCGCTCCGGCCCTTTCTTGGTTCGATGACCTCCCCCGACCGGCCCTGGCTCCGCATGCTGCGCACCGCGGCGGTCGCGCTGGCGTTGGTCGCAGCCACGCTCGTCTTGGAGAGGTCGCTCCGGCCCCACTACCCCATCCAGCGCTGGTTGTTCTGGCGCTATGCGCAGTATTGGCTGGTCGGGCTGGTCTTCTCCCTGGTCTGCACCAGCGGCGGCTTCCTCGCGGTCCGGAAGCTCGGCCCAACGGCCCTGCCGCTCCGCGAGCGGCTGCTGATGAGCATGGCCGTCGGCGTGCTGCTGTTCTTCTTCGGGATGTTCGCCGGAGGCCTCTTGGGGCTCTACGGCTCCGCGTTTGCCATTGTTTGGCCGGTGGTGCTCGGGCTCTCGGGCGCGTGGCCACTGTACCGGTATCTGAAGCGAGCCCGACCGCACCTCGCCGGAGCTGCCGCGCGCGCGCAGCGCTGGAGCCGACCTCAGCTCGTGGCCATCGCTCTCGGTGGGCTCGGGCTGGTGATGGTGTACGCGAACATCCTGACGCCCGACAACATCTCGTACGACTCGCGCTGGTACCACATGGCGGTGCCCGAGCACTACGCGGCGGCCAAGGGCATCACCCGTTCGCAAGAGGGCTGGTTCCACATGGCCCTGCCGCAGCTCGCCTGCCTCATCTACGTCTGGCCCTACCTGATGCACTGGCTCACGCCGTTCGATCAGGTGCTGATGGCGGCGCACCTCGAGTTCGTGCTGTTCGTGTGGACGCTGCTCTCGGTCGGGCCGTGCGTGCGCTGGCTGGTGCCGAAGGCGAAGACCCCCGCCGCGTGGGCGGCCTACTTCTTGTTCTCGGGCATCTTCTGCTACGACTCGACGCTCAACGGTGGCGCCGATCACATCGCCGCGTTCTGGGCCATTCCGATCCTGCTGACGCTGCGTCGAGCCTGGCGCGCCTTCGAGCTCCGCCCTTCGGTTCTGCTGGGGCTGATGCTGGCGGGCGCCGCCCACACCAAGGCCCAATCCATCGAGCTTCTGGTCTTCCCTTGCGCCGTGGTCGCCGTTCGAGGCGCGTGGCTCGGCATCCGGGCGGCGCTGAAGCGCCCCGCTCCCGCCGGCGGCGGGCGCTTTGGCTGGCTCGTCGGGCCTCTGGTCGTCGCGGGAGTGATGCTCTTGGCGACGACCCCCTTCTGGTTGAAGAACTGGATCTGGTACGGCGACCCGATCTACCCGGCGCTGTACAAGCACTTGAACCTGCGCCCGTGGCACGAGGACATGGGTCAGTTCTACGCCACGTTGGTCGAGCGGCACTTCTGGCGGCCCACTGGGACTCGGGTCGAGAAGCTGCGCGAGACGGTGACCACGCTCTTCACTTTCGCCTTCAAGCCGCACGACTGGGAGTTCATGCACAAGGACTGGCCCGTGTTCGGCTTCCTGTTCACGCTCAGCTGGTTCGTCATGCCGTTCATCCGCGCCGGCCGGCGCGTATGGGGCGTCTTCGTCGGCGGTCACGTGGGGGTCGCAACGTGGTTCCTGTTTTCGCACCAGGATCGGTATCTGCAAATCATCGTGCCGTGGATGGTCGTCCACGTCGCAGCGGTCATCGTCCTGGTCTGGCGCATGGGTTGGTTCGCCCGGGTCCCGCTGCTCGGGCTCCTGACCCTGCAAGTCGTGTGGGGGACTGCGTCGTACTTCATCCCAGCCCACGTGCGGGTCCCCGGCGGTCGACCCCTGCCGCATCTGTTCGATCTATTCTCGAGCGGGTACCGAAAGGTCGAAAAAGACCGGCTGCGGGTGTTCGGCGAGCTGATCGACGTGGGCAAGGCAGTCCCGCCGAGCGGCAAGATCCTGGCCCATCGCTTCGAGCCCCACGCCGGGCTCCGGCACCGCGTGGTCCACGATCACCCGAGCTGGCAGGGGCTGATCAGCTACGGTCGCCAGAAGTCACAGCGGGCTGTCTGGGAGCTCTACAAGAAGCTCGGAGTGACCCACATCTTGTGGCAGAACACCAACGTGCTCGCGGAAGACACGCTGGCCGGCGATCTCCGCTTCTTCGGCTTCGTGACCCAGTCGGGGCGGAACGAGAAGCAGATCGGCGGGAACCTGTTGGTGGAGATGCCCGACGCGCCGCCCAGCGAGTCGCTCTCGGACGCCGTGCTCTACCTGGGGTGCCACGGCTACAAGCCGGGCCTGTACGAGCTGACTGATCTCTCGGTCTTCGAGCTGGGCAACCAAGAGAAGCGGTACGCTGCCCCGCGTGAGGCGCTGGGCGCGGCTCAACAGCCCCGGGTGGACGAGCTGGCCGGGCGAGCAAACTACTTGGTGACGAGCGCCAAGTGCTCGGGCACGCCGTTGCCAGGCACGCTCGGCAGCGCCTTCGTTCAGCGAGGGAATCGCTACGAAGAGAACCTGTACGTGCGCAAGGTCCCCCTGCAGCGATGAGCCTTCCCCCACCCTCTCCCATCGACAGCGCGCCGGCCGAGCGTCGCCGTGGCTTCTCCGAAGGCCTGGCGCGCGCCGCGCGCATCGTGGCGCTCTGCTTTTTGATCGGTGCCGCGCTGGCGACCTGGGTGTTCTTCACCTTCGGGGGCGGCTGGGTGTCGCCCTTCCTGGCCGGCAACGAGCTGGACATGCCGCGGCGCATGAGCCTGATCCGCTGGACGCTGGGCACCGGCGCTGGCGGCATGCTGGTCGGCGTGGCGCTGATGATCGTCGCTCGTGTGAAGCGCTGGCCGCAGGCCCACCTCGAGCGCGGCCTGTGGATCGCCTCACCGCTCTTGCTCGTCGCCTTCTTGCCCCAGGTCTTCCGGGCCAAGCCGTGGGTCAACCGCCACGACATCTTGCTGCCGCTGGTGTTGTGCCTGGCCTTTGCCACCGAGGTGCTGGTCACGCGCTCGCTCAGCGAGCTGCCCGAGGCGTTCCTCGAGCGCCTGCGCCGGCTGCGCGACCGGCTGCCGGGCTGGTGGCAGAAGTGGGGCCCCCTGGCGATCGTGGTGCTCGCGGCCGTCGGGTACGCCGCCTTCATGAGCTTCTACAACCTGCGCTGGCACTACAAGCTCAGGACCCACAACTTCGATCTGGCGATCGACAACAACCTGATCTTCCGCGCGATGCACGGCGCTCACATGGAGAGCACCGTCACCCACGGCAACGCGCCGGGGCAGTACCTGGCCGCTCACGCCAAGCTCGGCCAATACGTGATCTTGCCGATCTACGCGCTCTTCCCCCGACCCGAGACGCTGATGGTGCTGCAGGGCGTGTTCCTGGGTGCGGGCGCGCTGCCGCTCTTCGGGTTCGCGCGGCGACACGTCTCGGACTGGGCGGCGGTGGCCATCGCCCTCGCCTACCTCGCCTACTACCCGCTCCACTGCTCGAACTTCGTCGAGTCCAAGTACCTGTCGTATTCGATCTTCTTCGTGCTCGCGACCTTCTGGGCGGCAGAGCGCAAGAAGTGGGTCGTCTTCGCCTTCGCGTTCTTCGCAGCGATGCTCATGCGTGAAGACGTGCCCATCGGCCTGGCGGTGGGGGGCGTCTTCATGCTGCTCACCGGCCACCGCCCCATCGCCGGGGTGATCATGGCGGTGGTGTCGCTGGGCTGGTTCTTGGCGCTCCGCGCGCTGATGAACCGGGCCGGCAGCTGGTGGTTCCCCGGCATGTACAAGGGCCTGTGGGCGCCGGGCGAAGAGGGCTACGGCAGCGTGCTCAAGACCGTGCTCTCGAACCCCCTCTACGTCCTGAACGAGATCCTCCGGAAGGACAAGCTGCAGTACTTGCTGCACCTGTTCGTGCCGCTCGTCCTCTTGCCGACCCGGCGCTGGTACTTGTGGGCGGCGTTCATCCCTGGGACGGCGCTGACGCTCTTCGTCACCGACTACAAGCCCATCTTCGGCTTCTCGTTCCAGTACACCGCCCACTGGATCCCGTACCTGTTCTTGGTCGTGCCCTTGGCAATTGCCGCCATCGCCAAGAACCCGGGCGAGGGCCCGTGGCGCGCTCGTGGGGTGATCGTGGCGATGGGCGTGGCCAGCGCTGCGCTCAGCTACAACTTCGGCGCCTTCGGCCGCCGCACCGACAGCGTGCGCGGGGGGTACTTCCACATCGAGTTCACGTACACCGCCGAAGAGCGCCAGCGCTACGCCGAGCTCAGGAGCGTGATCGCGGAGCTTCCGAAGACCGCTTCGGTGGTCGCCAGCGAGAACGTCGGCCCCCACGTGTCGTCGCGCACCCACATGTACGCGATGCGCCGCGGGCTGTACGACGCGGAGTACATCTTGGTGGCCAAGAACGAGCTCGACTTCGAATCCACGCGCAAGCTCTTGACCGAGGCCGTGACGACCAACGCTTACGGCGTGGTGAAGCGCGCCGGCGACTTCGCCCTGCTCAAGAAGGGCGCGGACCCGGCCGGCAACGCCGCCCTCGCGGCGGACTTCAAGCTCTGACTCGGCTTTCGCAACGAAGCCAGGCTGTTCGGTCGAGCCTGTGTTGACAGTGTGTATACAGTGACGTATGCTCTCTGTATATTCAGGAGCCAAGCGAGCAATGGCGAGCACGGTGATCAATCTGCGAGCTGACGAGCAGCGGCGAGCGCTCATCGATCGAGCGGCCGAGGCAACCGGGAAGAATCGCTCCGAGTTCATGCTGGACGCGGCGTGTCGAGAAGCCACCGCGGTGTTGCTCGATCGCCGGTTCTTCCAGCTCGACGCCAAAGCCTACAAGCGGTTCACGGCGGCGCTCGACAAGGCGCCGACCGCAAACCCGAGGCTGCGGCGCGTCCTTTCGTCTCGAGCCCCCTGGGAGCGATGAGCCGCGGCGAGAAGGCTGGGATAGGCGCGCCCGAGCATCTCGACCCCAGCCACGATCTGTCGACGTTCGACTCCGGCGTCGCGGCGCTCGACGACTGGCTGAAGCGCCGTGCGCTGGCAAACGAAGGCACGGGGGCGTCACGCACCTACGTCGTCTCGGCCGAGCGCAAGGTGATTGGCTACTGCGCCCTCGCCACAGGTGCCGTTGCGTTGCAGGCCGCGACGGGCCGTGCCCGCCGAAACATGCCGGAACCGATTCCGGTCATGGTGCTTGCGCGCCTCGCTATCGACCTCGGCCATCAGGGCAGAGGTCTCGGGCGCGCGCTGCTCCGCGACGCGATTCTCCGAACGCTCCAGGCGGCTGCCATCGGCGGCATCCGGGCCATCGTGGTCCACGCGATCTCGGAAGATGCCCGGCGCTTCTATGAGCGCTGCGGCTTCGTGGCGTCTCCGCTAGAGCCGCTGACGCTGATGATCACCGTGGCGGACGCGGAACGGGCGCTCTCCGGAAGATGACGGGGGGCCGCGCTCAGGGCCTCCACGCCCGTCGTAGGCCGCGCTGGGCGGCGGACTTGAAGCAGGCGGTTTTCGCGCGTTTCAACAGTTTTATGCCACGACTGACGTTTGTGTTGAAACCGATGTAACAATTGAGTTTCAGGGCGCCAGGCTCTGCACAGGCGCCCGCCAGCGCTGCCGATTCGCGACATGAGCGGCACGTGGTAAGAGTGCGGCATGGTTCGACGGGTGAGCGGGGTCGTGGTGGCCGTTTGTTTGCTTTCGGCGTGCCAGTCGGAAGACAGCGCGACGGGATCGGGCGGCGCGGCGGGATCGGGCGGTGCGGCGGGCGCAGCCGGCAGCGGTGGCTCCGCCAGCGACGCGGGGAGCGTTTGCTCCCAGCCGATGCAAGCCATCTCAGTCACCGTCGAGCCGAGCCCGAGTGATGGCGGCGGGCTCCCGGACGACTGGAAGACCACGGGCAAGGTCACCAGCTCGAGCAAGAACGAGCTGACCATCGATGACTGCCCGCCCGGGGGCTCGTGCACACCGAACCCGCGGAAGGTCACGATCAAGGCGCCACTGCTCGATTTCACCGCGCCGGTGGGCGCGTTCGTCAGCGTGCACTGGACCAACCAGCCGTACAACATGGGCGCCGTCAAGACGACGCTCGGCATCCGCAACGTCCCGACCTGGGACAACCAGCCCAACCCGGTCGAGGTCAGCGAGATCACGTATTTGCTCGTGGCAGACGGCGTGCTCGAGCACCCCGACGCAGTATTCAAGGGGAGCGCCACGGCCGTCGAATGCCCACCGCCCGGGCAAGGCTCGGGAAAGCTGTACGAGCTCAGCTTCGGCGAAGCGGGCAAGCCCGCGGTGCCGGTGCCGTTCGGCAAGGTCTCCACCTTCATGCTCGCGGGAGAGGGTTGGAACGCCTCGGTCGTGCGCTCGTTCGAGCCCTATGTCTACGATGCCGCGTTGCCGTTCGCCTGGTGGTTCATGGGCGTGGACTGACTTCGCGGCCGTCGGCCCGGCGGCGGCTGTGCTACCAAGCGCCATGTCCACGCACCACGCGACGACTCGCTGGCAGCGAACCACCAACGATTTCACCTACGAGAGCTACAGCCGCGAGCACGGCTGGGCGTTCGGCAGCGGCAGCGAGGTTCGCGCGTCCGCCGCGCCCGAGTTCCGCGGGGACGCGACCCTGCCCAACCCGGAAGAGGCGCTGGTCGCCGCTCTCTCGAGCTGTCACCTTTTGACCTTCCTGGCCATCTGCGCGAAGAAGGGCATCACCGTCGACGAGTACGAGGACGCCGCCGAGGGGCTCCTCGAGAAGAACGCCGAGGGCCGGCTCGCGGTCACCCGCGTGACCCTGCGACCGCAGGTCACGTTCGGCGCGGGCGCGCCCGCCGACGCCGAGGCGCTCGCGAAGCTGCACGAGTCCGCGCACCGGGGCTGCTTCATCGCCGCCAGCGTGAAGACCGAGATCCGCGTCGAGCCGCGCTGAGGCTGGGTGTGGATGGCCTGCGTGGCCCTTACTCCCATACTCTGCTATACATACTCCCATACCGATGAAGACCACCGTGGAGATCTCCGACGCGCTGCTCGAGTCGGCCAAGGAGCTGGCAGCTCGGGAAGGCTCGAGCGTGCGCCGCCTGATCGAAGACGGTCTGCGCCGAGTGATCGCGGAGCGCCAGAAGCGCGGCCGCTTCCAGTTGCGTGACGCGAGCTTTCGGGGGAACGGGCTCTCGCCTGCGT
Organism: Myxococcales bacterium; assembly: GCA_016191785.1. Classification (GTDB taxonomy): domain Bacteria; phylum Myxococcota_A; class Polyangia; order Polyangiales; family Polyangiaceae; genus JADJKB01. The sequence continues at coordinate 145,154 of JACPVJ010000197.1, forward strand.
TCCGAGAAGCCGGCTGGGACCAGATCCGCGACGCGATCTACGAAGGTCGCGAAGGTTGATCGCCGTCGATACCAACATCCTCGTGTACGCACACCGCGTGGACAGTGAGTTTCACCTGGAAGCGCGTGGTGCGGTGAAGCGACTCGCAGAGGGTCGGCAGCAGTGGGCGCTCGTTTGGCACTGCCTCCACGAGTTCTACGCCGTAGTGACGCACCCGCGCGTCTACTCGCCGCCGACGCCGCTTGCCTCGGCCGTTGCGCAGATCGACGCCTGGCTCGAGTCGCCAACGGTGGTGCTCCTGGCCGAACCTGCGACGTACTGGAACGACCTGCGCGAGCTGCTCGTCCGCGCCAAGATCGCGGGGCCTCGGGTTCACGACGCCCGCATCGCCGCGACGTGCATCGCGAACGGCGTCTCCGAGTTGTGGACGGCAGACCGGGACTTCTCGCGGTTTCCGGAGCTGAGAACCGAGAACCCGCTGCACTGACACGTCGGCGCGGGCGCGCCAGCCGACGCCGAGGCCCTCGGCTGGCCGCCCCCCTCGCGACGTAGTACAATGCAATACATGGCCGCGACAGCAGTGATGACCGTTCGCATCGAGCCGGAACTCTTGGACGCGCTGAAGGCAAGGTCCCGTCGAGAGGGCCGTACCGTGTCGGCCGAGGTGGTCCGGCTGATCAAGAAGGAGCTTCAGCCGCCGCCGAAGCCGCGGGCAAGGCCCGCGCGCACGATGGGCATGTTCGCGGACTTCGACGCTCCCGACCTGGAAGAGCTCGTTCTTTGGCGGCGTGAGCTTTCGGCGCAGCTATTACCGAAGCCGCGCAAGCGCAACGCAAGGCGTTCGTGAAGAGCGCCTGCCTCGATACCCACGGCGTGGTCTGGTACTTGTCCCGTCCGAAGCGACTTGGGCGTTCGGCTCTCCGCTTCTTGCGCGAAGCAGACGCCGGTCGGGTGCGGATCCTGATCCCAGCAGCGGTGCTGGTAGAGCTGGTACTGCTCGAGGAAGCAGGGCGCAACGTCATCGGGCCGGCGCAGGTCGAGGCGCTGGTGTCCGCGCGCCCGAACTTCGAAGTGTTGGCCATGGACCTCCGGCAAGCTCTCGAGCTCACCTTGCTGCGCGCATTGAAGGATCCTTTCGACCGAATGATAGTCTCGGCAGCCAGAGTGGCCGGAGTCCCGCTGCTTTCGGCGGACGAGCGCATCGAGGCGTCCGGGCTGGTCGAAACCGTCTGGACTTGATCCGGGCTTTTCCGCCCTTTATTGGCCCGCGGCCCTCGACGACCGCGGGCTTTCATGCGAAGCAGCGGGCGCCCGATGTCCTCTCAGTCGTCGCGACGCTGGGTCACCGTCTTGGGGGCGGCCGTGAGCGCGGTGTTCCTCTGGGTCGCGGTGCGCCACATCGACCTCGGCAGCGTGAAGGAGACGTGGCGCACGGCGCGACCGCTGCCGTGGATCCCACTGGCAATGGCGGCGTACGTGGTCGGGCACTTCGTGCGCGGCGCGCGGCTCCGGTTTCTGGTGCGGCGCGAAGCGGGGCTTCAGGTCACGACCGCCACCAACGTGGTGGTGGTGGGCTACGCCAGCAACAACGTGCTGCCCGCACGCCTGGGTGAGCTGGTGCGGGCGGGAATGCTGGCCGAGCGCACCGGCATTCCGCTGACCCAAGCGCTGACCGTCACCTTCATCGAGCGCTTGGTGGACGGGGTCGCGATCTTGTTCTTGCTCGTCGGCGCCAGCTGGGCCACCCACACCGCCGGTTGGATCGCCGAGCTGGCGCGGGTGGGCGCGCTGGTGTTCGGCGTGGCGCTCGGGGGGCTGGGCCTGGCGGTGTTCTTCCCCGCCGCGCTCGGGGCGCTGGCGTCGCGACTGTCACAGCCGCTCGGGCGCCGGGCCCACGACACCGCCGTGGCGCTGGTGACCAGCGTCGTGAACGGCGCGGCGGTGCTGCGTCGCCCGGTGGATGCGCTGGTGATCGGCGTGCTGAGCGTGGTGGTGTGGCTGTGCGAGTCGGCGATGTTCGTCGCCGTGCTGCCCGCGCTGGGGCTCGCGCCCTCCCCCGGCATGGCGGTGATCGCCATGAGCGTGACCAACCTGGGGATCTTGGTGCCCAGCACGCCGGGCTTCGTGGGCCCGTTCCACTTTTTCTGCTCGCAGGCGCTGCTCGCGCAGGGCGTGGCGAGCGAGACTGCGCTCGCCTACGCCGTGCTGGTGCACATCGCGTTCTACGTTCCGGCCACGGTCTGGGGCGCGGGCGCCATGCTCTGGTACGGCGTGGAGGTGGGCGCCACTGCGGCGCTGGCCCGGGCGGCGCGGCGGTCGCGCGGCGTAGAGAGCGTGGGGGGCGTCCCGATGCAGATCATTGCCCAGCTCGCAGAGTCGAAGAAGGAAGCCGAAGCGTCGGCCTTCGATCTGGCGCTGACCGAGGCCATCCTCCCACCGGGCGGCTCAGCGGAGGTGACGCGCGACTCGGCGCGCTTTCTGGCCGGGCAGATCGCGGCCTTGCCTACTCGTGTGCGTACGCTCTACGGCATCGGAATGAGCGTGTTCCGCTTCTGGGTGCGGGTGCGCTACCTGCGCTCGTTCTGCGGCCTCGACCTCGAGCGCCGCCGCGCGGCGGTGGCCGGCTGGGCGTTCGGCACCATCGCGCCGCTGCGCCAGCTGTTCCGCGCGCCGCGCAGCACCGTACTGCTCGCGTTCTACGAGCACCCGGCGGGTCTCGCGACGCTGGGTGCGGAAGAGCGGCGGCGCTTGCCGGTCGCGACCACCACGCCGGACGAGGCCCATGGCTGAGGCCGCGCGCCAGCGGACGGAGGTGCTGGTCGTCGGCTCGGGCGCCGGCGGAGCCGTCACCGCGCTCGAGCTCGCCGCCGCGGGGCGTGACGTGGCCGTGCTGGAAGAAGGGGGCGAGCACTCGACGGACGACTACGGGAAGAGCTCGCCCGACGCGATGCGCCTTCTGTACCGACGGCGAGGCATGACGCCCATCCTCGGACAGGTGCCGCTAGGCTACGTCGAAGGCGCGTGCGTCGGGGGCAGCACCGAGATCAACAGCGGGTTCTGGCACCGCACGCCACGCGAGGTGCTGTTGCGATGGCACGCACAGTTCGGACTGGCCCACGCAGGCGTCGACGAGATGGCGCCGCACTTCGACTGGGCGGAAGCGCGGCTGGGGATCTCGAAGTACGACGGCGAGTGGCCCAAGAGCACCCGGATGTTCGCGCGCGGCATCGAGGCCATGGGCTGGGCGTACCAAGAGGTGCCCCGCGCCGCGCCGGGCTGCCGCAGCACCAACGCCTGCGCCTCGGGCTGCCCGATTGGCAAGAAGCGCGGCATGAGCCACGCCCTGTGGCCCACCGCCCGTGAGAAGGGCGCGCGCTTGGTCCCGCACTGTCGAGTGCACCAGCTGCTGTTCGAGCGCCATCGCTGCATCGGCGTGCTGGCCGAGGTCGAGGTCGAGCCCGGGCGCCGGGTGCTGGCGCGGATCGACGCCGATCACGTCTTCGTCTGTGCCGGCCCCACCGAGACGCCAGCGCTGCTCCGTCGCAGCGGCGTGAAGTTCCACGTGGGCGAGACACTGCGCGTTCACCCCATGCTGAAGGTCGCGGCGCGCTTCCCCGAGATCGTCGACGCCCACCAGAGCGTGCTGCCGCTCTTGCAGGTGAAAGAGTTCTGGCCCGACGTCTCGCTCGGCGGCGCGTTCTTCACCCCCGGGCACCTGGCGCTGGGGCTGAGCGACAACTGGCCCGAGACCGCCGACCGTATGCCCCGCTTCCGCAACATGGCTTCTTATTACGTGGCGGTGCGGGGCGAGGGGCGCGGCTGGGTGCGGCCTTCGAAGCTGGGCGACGGGGCCACGTTGATCCACTACGACGTGGGCCCCGGCGATCTGAAGAACCTCTCGCAGGGGCTCGCGCGCCTGTGCACGCTGCTCTTGGCCGCCGGTGCGGAAGAGGTGCTGCCGGCGGTGCGGGGCATGCCCTCCATCACCAGCGAGGACGAGGCCATCCGGTGGCTGGACGAACCCCTGCCCAAGGCCAACCTGAGCCTGACCACGGTGCACGCCTTCTCGTCGTGCCCCATCGGCGAGCGCTCGGAGAAATGCGCGGCAGACTCGTTTGGCAAGCTGCGCCGCTACGAAAACCTGTACGTGAACGACGCCAGTGTGTTGCCGGACTCACCTGGGGTAAACCCCCAGGGCAGCGTCATGGCCTTCGCCCGGCGCAACGCCCTTCACTTCATCGATCGACTCTCATGACAGACTCTTCCCCCCTGGCCGTCGTCACCGGAGCCCCCGGTTGGCTCGGCACGCGCCTCGTCGAAACCCTGATCACCGGCATGGCCGAAGTGCCCGGCCTGGAGCGGCCCTTGGGCGAGCGGCGCGTGCGCTGCCTGTGCTTGCCCGGCAGCGACACGGCCAGCCTGAAGAAGCTGTCGCCGCGGGTCGAAATCGTCGAAGGCGACCTGACCGACGACGCCTCGGTGAAGCGACTGCTGGAAGGGGCAGCGGGCGCCAGCGTGTTCCACGCAGCGGGCATCATTCACCCGACGCGCGGTGTGCGGCAGTTCACCGAGGTGAACGTCGAAGGCACGCGCCGCGTGGTGGCAGAGGCCGAGGCCGCCGGGGCGCGGCGGCTGGTGCACGTCTCGTCGAACTCACCCATCGGCGTGAACCCACGGCCCGATCACCTGTTCGACGAACAGAGCCCGTACGCGCCCTACATGGGCTACGGCAAGAGCAAGATGCTGGCGGAAGAGCTGGTCAACGCCGCCAGCAAGCGGGGCAAGCTCGAGACGGTGATCATCCGGCCGCCGTGGTTCTACGGCCCGGGCCAGCCGCCGCGCCAGGGCCTGTTCTTCGAGATGATCCGCGACGGCAAGGGCCCGATCGTGGGCGGCGGCGAGAACCGCCGTTCGATGGCGTACATCGACAACATCTGTCAGGGCCTGCACCTGTGCGAGCGGGTCGACCGCGCCACCGGAGGCACGTATTGGATCGCCGACCGCCGCCCCTACACCATGAACGAGATCATGGACACGGTAGAGCGCGTGCTGGAGAAGGACTTCGGCGTGACGGTGGCCCACAAGCGCATGCGCCTGCCCGGGATCATGAGCCGGGTGGCGTGGCTGGTGGACAAGGTGCTCCAGGGCCTGGGCCTGTATCACCAGAAGATCCACGTCTTGTCCGAGATGAACAAGACCATCGCCTGCTCGGTGAAGAAGGCGGAAGCCGAGCTGGGCTACGACCCCAAGATCGATCTGGAAGAGGGCATGCGCCGCTCGATCCGCTGGATGGCCGAAAACGGCCAGAAGCTCTGAGGCAAACGTGAAGACTCTGGTGACAGGTGGCTCCGGTTACTTTGGCGAGGTGGTCGCGCAGCGCTTGCTCGAGCGTGGGGACTCGGTCCGCGTGTTCGACCTGGTGGACAACGAAGACCGCCCGCGTGAGGTCGAGCTGACGCGGGGCGACGTGCGTGACCGGGACGCCGTGCGGCGCGCCATGCAGGGCGTCGAGGTGGTGCACCACAACGTGGCCCAGGTGCCCCTGGCCAAGAACCGGCACGAGTTCTGGTCGGTCAACGTCGACGGCACGCGGATCGTGCTCGACGAGGCGCTGAAGGCCGGCGTGCGCAAGGTGGTGCTGGTCTCGTCCAGCGCGATCTACGGCGTGCCGGACGCCAACCCGGTCACCTTGGCCACCCGTCCGAGCCCGCGCGAGGCCTACGGGCGCGCCAAGCTCGAGGGCGAAGAGTACGCCAAGACCGTCACCAGCCGCGGTCTCTCGGTCAGCGTGGTTCGCCCGCGCACCATTCTCGGCCACGGCCGCCTGGGCATCTTCCAGATCCTGTTCGAGTGGGTGCGGAGGAGCCGCCCGGTCTATCTCTTGGGTGACGGGCACAATCGCTACCAGTTCGTGCACGCCGACGATCTGGCGGCGGCCTGTCTCTTGGCCGACGGCCGGAAAGAGAACGACGTCCTGCTCTGCGGCACCGATCGCTTCGGCACCATGCGCGAGCTGCTCGAGGGCCTGGTGGCCCACGCCGGCAGCAGGAGCTCGGTGCGCTCGCTGCCCTTCAAGCCCACGGTGGTGGCGATGAAGGTCACCAGCAAGCTTGGGGTGTCGCCCCTGGGGGACTATCACTCGCTGATGTACGGCCGCGAGATGTTCTTCGACATCACCAGTACCTCCGAGGCCATCGGCTGGAAGCCCAAGTACAGCAACGCCGAAATGATCGCCGACAGCTACGACTGGTACGTGGCGCACCGCGAAGAGGTGCTGCGCCGCCACGGCGCCTCGCACCACCGCTCGCCGGTGAAGCTGGGGGTCTTGAAGCTGCTGGAACGGCTGCCGTGAGCGCGACGATCACGTGAGGGGGAGGAACTCGACGATTCCGTCCCAGTCGCGCTGATCGCTCGCGATGGAAACCAACTCGAGGTCCTCCACCGCCCTCCCAACCGGGAGCGACTGAGGAATCAGAAGGAGGCCCGGGACCGGATCTCCGCGGTCCAAGCGGGCCTTGTGGGCGGCGGTCATGGTTGCCACGTCGTGGGACACGAGGAGGCGCCCTTCCGCAGCGGCGGCGGCCAGCACGTGGTCGTCCGACTGACCCTCGAGGTCCCGATCGTGGGCGCTACGGTGGTCCAAGCTTGGAATCCTCCGCAAGAGACCGCGGACGATCCGCTGGTTCACGTCTTCGTCGAAGAGAAACCGCATTCGGCTCAGCTTGCGGCGCGCGTGTCCTTCGCTCGTGCGAGCTTGGCTCGCAAGTCGCGATTTCGGGCGTGCGCCGCGGTTCGCGATTCTGTCCAGAGCTGCTCCAGGGTCGTCAGCTCGGCGTCCACCGCCGCTCGGTGAGCCAGATAGTGTGCCAGCGCACCGTGCACCCTCTCGAGCGACAGGCTCGGGAACGACTGGACGATTTCCTCTGGCGAATCGCCATTCCAGTACGCTTGCACCACGGAAGCGAGCGACACTCGAGTCCCCGCGATACGCAGGGTGCCCTGCTCGTTTCTTTCCACGTACGGCGGCACTGCTGGGAGCGTAGCGCGCCAGAGCGGTGCCTTCCAGCCGTGAGGAGCGGAGCTCGCGGTTCCTGCGCGGAGCCTCGCTTTCAGGGTCTTTTCCGTGATAGTAGCCCGCCATGCGAGGCCTCTTCCTCCTCATCCCGGTCCTCTTCGTCCCGCTCTCGGCCTGCCACAAGAAGCCGGCCAAGAACCAGAGCAGCATCGACGACTTCGTCGCGCCGGCCCCACCCGGCAAAGAAGAGAAGTGGGTCGAGCCCGAGCCGGAAGACACCCCCAAGCCCGCGCCGCCGCCAGCGCCGCCCGAGCCGACCTCACCGCCGCCGAAAGAGGGACTGGGCTTCACCTTCGGTCAGCCCGCGAAGGACGCGAAGAAGCTCTGCAGCAAGAACGGCACCTGGACCAAGAAGGGCGATCGGTTCACCTGCAGCCGCGCGGTGGAAGGCGCGACCATTCCCGGCAAGCCGATGCTCTCGTTCTGCGGGGACGCTTTGTGCGCCGTGGGCGTGGCAGTCACGGTCGAGGGCAGCGAGCACGCCGCATGGAGCGCCCGCTACGACGAGCTGAAGAAGGCGCTCGTGGAGTTGCACGGCCCGCCCACCGTCGACACGCAGAAGGTCCCCGACGAGTGCAAGAACGAGACGTTTACGACCTGCCTGGACAGCTCGATGGCCGAGTTCGAGGCGACCTGGGTGTGGAAGCAGGGGCACAAGGTCTCGCTCACCATGCGAAAGAAGAAGAGCGACGACGGCCCTTCGGCCATCCGGTTCGTGTCGATCTCGGGGGGCTGATCTCGGGCCCCGGCGCCGTAGACGGCCGGCGAGAGCGGCGTTAGAAGCCGGGCATGCGGAAGTCGAGAGCAGATTGGGTGGTGGGGATCGGTCTCTTGCTGCTGGCGTGCGGCGCGCCGCCGCCACCCGAGGTGCCGAAGGCCGAAGAGCCGGCACCGGCGCCGCCGGCTCCGAAGGCTGAAGAACCGAAGCCCGAGCCCAAGGCCGACGAGCCAAAGAAAGAGCCGGCTCCCGAGGCGCCACCCGCCCCGGAGCTACCCAAGAGCGCCGCGACCATCGGCGGCGTGAGCATCAGCGAGATCGACGCCAAGACCCTGGTGGCCGCGGTGCAGAAGGCCGGCTGGGCTCCCGAAGAGGTCGAGATCAACCAAGGCACGGTCGGGAAGTTCGAGAACATCGAGTTCGGGCTCATGAAGGGCGCGGACAAGGGCACCTTCGAGCTGGTGCGGCGCGCGCGAACCCCTTCCGGCGCTTCGGGAAGCATGATGTCTCCGAAGGATCAGGCGAAGATGCGTGAAGACAAGGGCGCGGTCTTCCTGGACGAGAAGGCCGAGGTCGCCATCATCTTGGTGATCGAGGGCAAGCCGGCCGTCGCCAAGAAGGCGCTGGATGCGATCTTGAAGAAATGACTCAGTACTTCACGTAGAGCTCGAAGCTCGGCGGTGGGTTCGGCACCCGGACGAACCCGACACGATCCCCCGGCACCTCGAAGCGCTCCACCGTGCAACCCGGGCGACAGGCCAGCGGCTCGAACCAGTGGAAACGAAGCACCGCCTCGTCACCGCTGGCGCCCTCGACCTTGACCCGATTCATCGCCTGTGCGGTGACGCGGCCGCCGCCCCGGGCGAAGTAGCTCGGCGGCTTGCGCACCTTGTAGATGCGATGCTCGGCGACGGTGGCCACGAGCTCCATGTAGTCCTGGCGATAGTCGAGGGCCCCGTACTCGCCGCCGAGCACGACCCAGCCCACCGCATAGGTGTCGAAGAACTGCTGCAGCTCTTCGCCCGGCGGGTTGCCCGCCCGGTAGCGCCGGAACAGGTGGGCGTCGGCGTGGTGCACGTTCCTGTGCTCGAGGCCGCCCAAGATGGGCAGACGGGTGGTGGCGGCCAGGTACTCGGCCAAGACCCACTGGGTCGGCCGCGCCCCGCGCACGGCGATGCGCCCTTGACCGTCGGCGTGGTCGAGCAACCACGCGCGCAGCTCGCGAGCCTCGGCGTTGGCGTTGAAGAGCCGCGCCGAGAACGGCTTCGGCTCGTTCACGGCGACCACCGAGTTGTGATGGGTCGGCAAGAGATCGGGCAGAAAGTAGATCACCGTACGCCCGACGCGCGGCACGATCGCGACGGCGGCCAGCGCGAGCAGCAGCCGCGCCTGGGTGCTCAGGCGCCGTAGCCCTTCGAGGGTGAAGAGCTCACTCGCGAGCGCCGCAGCGGGGATCGCCGCGGCCAGCATCGCCGGCGCGATCTGCCGGTAGGGCTGGGTCTGCCGGCCCGCGTTGGTGTAGGCGGCCAGGTACGCCCAGGCGGCGCCCCAGAGCACCAGCGAAGCCAGCGGCAGCGCGCGGCGGTCGCCGGCCTTCCGCCAGCGCCAGAGCACGACCCCGCCCGCGGCGAAGCACAGGGTTCGGAACAGCGTGCGCACCGGGAGGCCGGTGTTGTCGGAGTTCTTGAGGATGTCGAACAGGTCGTAGAAGACGTACTCGAGGCGGGCGTTGAGGTACGAGTCCGCGGTCGTGACGTAGTGCCTGAAGCGATACGCGGGGAACACCCAGACCAGCGCTGTGGCGATGCCCGCGATCGCCGTGAGCCAGACCAGGGCATGCTCCCGCGCGCCCAGCTGCTTTCTGGCCCGGACGTAGAGCAACGCACCGGGAACCGCGAGCGCGATGCCGGAGAACGGGTGAACGATGGCCAGCGCCGGCGTCAGCACCAAGAGCGCGGCGAACCAGCGGAGCTCTCGGGACTCGAGGGCGCGGTGAAGCAGCGCGACGAACAGCACGCTGCCGTAGGCGGCGAACGACCACGAGATCATCCCGATCCACCACGTCCAGTGCATGAACGAGTCGAAGAACCAGAGCAGCGTCCAGAGCAGCACCGTGACGACCGACGCGCGCCGCCCGAGGCCGAACAGACGGGCCGAGGCGTAGCCGACGAACGGCACCAGCGCCATGACCAGCGCGATGAACAGGTTGAACGCGAACGCGGGATGGACGCCCAGCGAGCGCAGGCCGATCACGAAGAGCTCGGTGCCCTTGCTGGTCAGGTCTTCCAGCGCGCCGGCGGGGTGGCCAGCGAGCATCAGCGGGTCCCAGCCCCACAGCTGTCGGTCGCCACGGAACGCAGCGAGCGCGCGGTCGACCTGATAGGCGTGCAGCGCGTAGTCGATGACGATGACCGGATCTTTCGAGAAGAGGACGCGTGGCGGCGCGAACCAGGCGAACAGCGCGAAATAGAGCGCGAACGCCGCAAGGAGCCCTGCCACCCCGCGGCGGCTCGTCGACCGGTCGTTCACGGGATCATTCCGGCGAGAGCGAAGCCGCGACGCGGGGCTGGTAGGCGCAGAGGGGATCTTCCGCCAGCATGTTGCCGGTGGCCGCGAGCGCCCGGGAGCGGGAACCCCCGCACGGGCCACGGAACTCGCAGATGCCGCAGCGCCCCTCGAACGCCTCGGTCCGCCGAAGCGCGAGGAACATCTCCGAGCTCCGGTAGATCTCGACCGGGCTTTGCAGTTTCACGTTGCCGGCAACCAGCGGGAGAAACCCGGACGGCGAGACGTCGCCCGTGTTCGAGATGAACATGATCCCGTTGCCGTCGCGGATCCCCAGGCCCGGCACCGGCCCGCCCCCGGAGTGCGGGTGGCCGCCGTGCGGGTGTCCGCCGCCCGCGGCTGCGGGGCGTGCCTTGGCGCGCTCGAGCAAGATCCGGCGATAGTGCGGCGCCTCGGTGGTGGTCACGACGGGCAGGCCGCGGCCGCGGGGGAGATCGGCGAGCCAGGTGAAGAGCGTCTCGCATTCGTCCGCCGAGATCGGGCTGAGCACCGTGCCGCGACCGACGGTGACCAGGAAGAACAAGCTCCAGCGCGCCGCCCCGATCTCTTTCACCAGCGGGTAGATGGCCGGAAGGTCCCCGAGGGTCTCTTTGGCCACCAGGGTGTTGACCTGGAACATCAGCTGCTCGCGCGTCGCCGCGCGCGCGGCCTCGAGCGTGCGCTCGAAACAACCCGGGACCTGGCGGATGTCGTCGTGGTGCTGCGCCGTCGCGCCGTCGATGCTGAGCGAGATGGCGTCGACCCCGGCGGCCTTCAGTCGAGCGATCGCGTCGGCGGTGAGCAACGGAGTGCCACTGGGAGACACCGAGACCGCGAGGCCGAGGGACTGTGCCGTGGCGATCAGCTCGAAGAGATCTTGACGCTTGAGCGGATCGCCGCCGGTGAGCACCAGATGCGGCAAAGGGTCACCGAAGGTGGCGAGCGCTGCCAAGAGCTGCTTGCCCTGCTCGGTGGACAGCTCGCGCGGATCTGCCATGGGTGCCGCTTCGGCGCGGCAGTGCCGACAGGCCAGGTCGCACGCCCGGGTGGTTTCCCAGTAAATGCGCGCTGGGGCACGGTCGAAGACGTAGCGGCTCGGCATGGCGGAAGCGTAGCGGATCTTTCGCGGCGGCGGGGCGCGCGCTATTGTCCATCGCATGCTCGCGGTCCGATCGAGAGTGGCGCTCGTCGTCACGGTCGTGGTCGCCGGCTGTCAGTCGCTGATCGGTATCGAGGACTCGCCGCCGCTTCCGGCCGATTCGGGCGCCGGCGGCGGCGCCGGTGCCGGCGGTCTGGGTGGGGCCGCCGGCTCGGACGGGGCCGCCGGCTCGGACGGGGCCGCCGGCTCGGACGGCGCCACCGATGCCGGGTGCAAGTCCGCGCGCCCCCCCACGCCCACCGCGGGGGCAGATCCGGGCGGCGGCATCGAGTTCGTCGTGGCCGTCAACGAAGTGGATACCGGCGACCGCGACCTGGCGGACGGCCCCAGCTGGCGCAAGCTCGGCTACGATCTGGACAAGCTCTGCACGTGCGAGGCCGACACGGCGGGCGGTTGTCTGGCACCCAAGAAGGTGGTGTGCGACGGCGTCGATGGTCGGGACAACGCGCTCGGCGCGTTTTTGCACCAGATCCGCACGGTGTTCCAGGTCACCAAGCTGTCGTCGGACAAGCTGTCGGCGACCTTTCAGAAGGGCGGCAACACGGTGCTGATGCGCGTGCGCGGCTACAACGGCACGCCGAACGACGCCTCGGTCGAAGTCGCTTGGCTCTCGAGCGACGACTTCAACGTGACCAACATGTCCCCGCCCAAGTGGGACGGTAGCGACGTGTGGCCGGTGCTGGCCGCCTCGCTCGTGCCCTCGCCGGCTGCCGACGGCGGCGTGCAGTACGACGCCGACAAGCCCAAGTACGTGGACAAGGCGGCCTTCGTCGCGAACGGTGCGCTGGTCGCGAATCTACCGGAAGGGGCCTTCTGGTTCACCGCGCAGGTGTCGATCGAGGTCGTCGCAGCGGTCTTCACGGCCAAGGTCGAGAAGCTCGGCAGCGGCGCGTGGACGCTGAAGAACGGGATGCTCTCGGGGCTCACCAAAGTGGGCAGCGTGCTCGGGACACTGCCCTGGGTGAACGATCCGTTCTCGGACAAGCCAATCTGCACGGACAACGTGATCTACAGCGGCATCAAGGGCATGATCTGCAGCTACCCCGACATGTCGCTCTTGGGGCTGCCGAGCAAGCCCTGCGACCACCTGTCGATGGGCGTGGCGGTAGAAGGCGTGCCGGCGAAGCTCGGGCCGGTCAGCGTCAAGGTCAAAGCTCCGAGCCCGTGCACCCCGGCGACGGACCCCACCACCGACGGTTGCTGACGCGCGAGTTTGGGCCGGGAGCGCGCCCGCGCTATGCTTGCCAGATGGCGAAGGTGCAGCTGGCGATGGGCCTCGCGGCGATCGCGGCACTCGTCGGCGCGTGCCAGTCGCTGGTTGGGATCGAGGACTCGCCCGCTCTGCCTTCGAGCGGCGGGGCGGGCGGCGCAAGTGGCGCCGGTGCCAGCGGAGGCGCCGGCGGTGCCGCGGGCTCGGGGGGCGCGGCGGGTGACGCTTCGACGGGCGGGAGCGGTGGCACCGGGGGCGGCGCGGACGCGGGTTGCCCGCTGGCGCAGCCGCCCGGGCCCCCCACCAGCGCAGCGCCCGGCGGGGACTTGGACGTCGTGGTCGCGGTTCGGCAGGTCGACTTCGGGGATCAAACCGACAGCTCGGGACCAACCTGGAAGCACATCGGCTACGACCTGGACCAGCTGTGCACGTGCACCGGGGACACGGCCGGGAGCTGCAAGGGGCCGAAAAAGACGGTGTGCGACGGGATCGACGGCCGGGACAACGCCCTGGGCGAGTTCCTCTACCAGATCCGCAACGTGTTCAAGATCACCCAGGCGAGCTCCGAGCAGCTGAGCCAGAAGATCGAGACCGGCACCAACACCATCTTGATCCGGATCCGCGGGTACAACGGGACGCCGAACGACGCCGAGGTCGAGGTCTCGTGGTACGCGAGCGCGGACTTCGACGCGACCAACGCGACGCTGCCGAAGTGGGACGGGACGGACGCGTGGTCGGTGCTCTCGACCTCTCTCTTGCCCCAGGCCGGCGCCGACGGCGGCGCAGCGTACGACGTGGCTCATCCGAAGTACGTCGACAAGCTCGCCTACGTCACGAACGGCGTCCTGGCCGCCAGCCTGCCCGCCGGCTCCTTCGCCTTGGCCACCGATCAGTCGATCGACTTCACGGCGGCGTTCTTGACGGCCAAGCTGACCAAGAAGGGGAGCTCGTATTCGCTGGAAGAAGGCGTGCTCGCGGGCATCACCTCGGTGGGCCAGGTGCTGGGCGCCTTGGCTTCGGTCAAGGACCCGGTGACGAGCAAGCCGCTCTGCACGGACAACCTGATCTATGGCGGCGTGAAGAACCTGGTCTGCGGCTTCCCCGACATGTCGGTGCTGGGCTCGCCCAGCAAACCTTGCGATCACTTCTCGCTCGGCATCAAGATGCGTGGCGAGCCCGCCAAGCTCGGGCCGGTCACGGTCAACGAGCTCGACCCGAGCCCGTGCGCGCCCGGCAAGCACCCGAAGGACGACAGCTGCTAGAAGGCTCGCCGGTAGCCCAGCGTCAACCCGCGACCGTCGGGCGTGAGTGAAGCCGAAGCCCGCTCGGAGGGACCGGCCGTGAGCACCAGGATGGCGCCCGTGGCCAAGGCCGCCACGCCAATGCCCACCCCGATGTTCGCGATGGTCGCAGCCTGCTTGGCGTCGTCGCCCGCGTCCACCCCCGTCGGATCGCAGCCAGCGTCGGTGCAGTGCGCGTTCCGATCGTCCCAGCGCGAGTACGCCCGATAACCGAAGTAGCCGCCGACACCCAAACCCACCAGGCCGATCGCACCAACCACGTAGCCGGTGGTGCGCTGGCCCGAGCCGGCGCCGGCGTCGCGCGGCACTGGCTTCTGCGGGTCGCCGGTCGCCCCCGACTTGACGGTTGCCTTCTGCAAGGCCGGCACGGCGACGGTCTTGCGATCGGAGGTCTCGCCGAGCGTGATCTCGGTCTGCCAGTCTTTCCAGCCCGGGGCGCTGGCGGTGACCAGGTGCGCGCCGGGGTCGACCGGGATCGCCGTGCCCCAAGCGGGTCGCCCCACCCGACTGCCGTCGAGCTTGATCTCGAGACCCGACACGCGGGAGACCGCGGGCACGTCGATGGTGAGGCGCGAGAGGCGTGCTTCGAGGTTGGCCAGGTGCTGCGTGGCGAGCCCGATCCGGTCTTTGCGCCCGTCGCGCTTCGCGAGCGAGAGCGCGTCGTTGAACTCGGCCCAGGCGGTGGCGGTCTTGCCCTCGGCCTCGTGGCAGACCGCCAGGTTCAAGAGCGTGCCCGGTGCCGGATCGAGCCGCTGGCTCTCGGCCAGCTTGGCGCACGCCTTCGGATACGCCTTGTCGGCCATGAGCTTGCGCCCTTGCTCGAACAGCTCGCGAGCCAGCGCGCGCTCGGTGGCAGAGGGCTCGGCCACCGCGACCCCGGCAAGGGTCAGAATCACGAACGCAGACCGCCAAGCACGCATGCCGCTCGCATGATGGAACAAGGCTCGACAGGTGACCAGATCAACGCTGATCGGAGAGCGGATCAGCCGTCGGGGGTGGGGGCGCGACCACGGGCGGGGGGTCGCCCTCTTTGGGCTTCTTGGTGCTCTTGGGCTGGGCGCGCGACGGACGCGCCGCAACCGGAGGGGGCGCTACCGACGGGGACGGCGCTGCCGACGAGACCGCAAGCGCCGGGGTGGGGGAGCTCGCGGGGGCCGCGCTCACCGGTGCCGCGGCGCTGGCCGATGCCGAGACTGGCAACGCGGCTGGGGACGCCGGCGTGTCGGCAAGGGGGGTGGGCGTCGGTCTGAAGCGAGTGCCGAGCGCCACCGCGCCCACTCCGCCGATCGCGAAGAGCGCGAGCGCGACCACGAGACCGCGCTTCCAGCCCTTCTTGGTCTGGGCCGACGGGATGATCGACTCGGTGGCGAGCGCCGAGTGGAAGGTGCTCTGTTCTTCCGGGCCGGCACTGAGGGTGGCGCGCAGGGTCGGCACCTTGCCCGACTGGTCGGGGCTGATGTCCACCGGCACCTGCGCGACGGTGTCGTCGACCTCGCCGGACTCGATGCGCTGCATGACCTCGAGCCGAGCCGCAAGCGCCGGGCCGGCCAGCTTCTCGACGAACGCCTGCACGGCCTCGCGCGACGCGGGCCGAAGCGCCGCTTCGATGGCGCTCGCCATCTCTTCCGCGGTCTGAAACCGCTTGGCCGGGTCGCGATCGAGCCCCCGCCGGACCGCCGCCGCATAGCCGTCGGGGATGTCGAGCTCGGACCCGCGAAGCGAGGGGATCTCGCCATCCATCACCTGCGCGATGGTGGCGATCATGTCGTCGGCGCTGAACAAACGCCGACCCGTGACACACTCCCACGCCACGATCGAGGCTGCGAAGATGTCCACGCGGCGATCGACCTCGCCACCCGCGATCTGCTCCGGCGCGAAGTACCCCAGCTTGCCCTTGAGCTGGCCCTCCGCGGTGCTCTGAGTTCGGGAGGCAGCTTTGGCGACACCGAAGTCCAAGAGGCGTGCAGAGCCGTCAGCCGCCACCACGATGTTCTGGGGCGACACGTCCCGGTGCACGATCCCCATGGGCTCGCCCGCGGCGTTTCGCGTCTCGTGAGCCGCGTGCAGCCCCCGCAGCGTGTCGATCACGATCGCTGCGCCGACGTCGGTGGGGATGCGCTGGCCAGCCTTCTTCGCGGCCCGCAGCAGGCGCGCGAGGGTCTCGCCGTGGACGTACTCCATCACCAACAAGAGCTCGTCGGCGGTCGCGACCACGTCCAAGATCGGGACCACGTTCGGGTGGCGGATGCGCGAGGCGAGCCGGGCTTCGTCCAGCATCATGGTGACGAAGCCCTGGTCCCGGGCATAGGCCGGGTGCAGCCGCTTGACGGCGACCACGCGCGAGAACCCGACGGGGCCAATCAGGCGACCCAGATGGACCGAGGCCATGCCGCCCGACGCGATCGGGTCGTAGAGGACGTAGCGACCGACGCTCTGGGACTCGGCCATCCAAGCCCCATCTTAGCCAAGTTGGCCCGCCGCCGCTGCTCGGCCCGGCAGCAAGGGCTATTCCCGCGGTTTCAGAGGGGATGACGCTTGGCGTCCACCCCGACCACGAAGCTCTCGGACTCGGTCTTGCTGCGCCGCTCGCGGGCGATGACCCGGCCCCGCTCGTCGACCCTGAGCTCGACCAGATCGCCCTCGACGCGAAGCCCACGAACCAGCGGCCCGTCGCCCTCGGGGGAGCTCTGCACCAGGTCGATGCTCGTGTCGCCGCTGCCGCGGACCACCACCAGCGCACGCCCTCGCGTGAGGGTACGGAAGGCAGCGGCGCGCTCGACCTTCAGCTCGCGGAACGCGCCCGCCGTGCCGGGATCGACCGGCCTCCGTACTAGGGCGCGACAGGTCGACCGCTCGCCGCAGGTCTCGTGGAAGAGCAGGGTGCCGTCAGCGGCCACCTGCACGGGCCATCGGGTCATGGCGGCGTCGGACACGGTCCCCTCTTCCTTCAACACGCCGCTCGAGTCGGCAACGTGAAGGGTGAGACCCCGGGCCCCGCCGCAGACCAAGATCCCGAGGCCAGCCACGCCGAGCAGGTGCCGCGGCACACACCCGGTCGGGAGATCGGCAACACGGCGCTTGCCCGTCACGTTGTCGAGGATCGCGACGTGGGGCGGTCGCTCGAACGCATCGGAGCACGACCGACTCGAGGTCCCTGGAGCGCAGCGACCATCGCGAAAGAGCTCGAAGCGGGTCCGACTCCCTAGGCTGGCCGGCGGCGGGCGCAGGCAAGCCGCGCCACGACAGCTGCCCCAAGCCGGCTCGGTGCCCGTTGCACCGCGCATCCCGATGCCGCCCCCGCCGATCCCGTAGGCCACACCGGTGCCACTGCCCAAGCTGCCGATCCCGCCGAACCCCTCGCCGTCCGCCGACAGCACGCCGCTGACCCCGCCGGTGCCGAGCAGGCCGAGCATCCCGAATTGATTCTTCGGCCTGGCGGGCGCCGGGCACCCGCGCCCGGTGCGACGGTCTTTCGCGGGGGGCACCTTCGGCGCAGGCGGATCCGTCAACGTGCGGTGCGCGCCGACCGGCGCCCCCTCGGGAGTGGGTCCGGTGTTGAAGGCGGCACCCCACGAGCGGGCAGACCGAAAGCGCGCCAGCTCGTCGCCACCCTTGGTCCAGGTGCTGCCGTTCTCGCTCAGCACCGCCTGGCAGTTCCACACGTCGGACCAGATGAAGCTGCCACTGCGACTGATGCGGTCGGGCTGGAACGACGAGCGCTGCCAGCTCTTGCCGTCGTCGCGGGAGAGAAAGGTGAGCGGTGCCTTGGGGGGGCCGCCCTGGACCGCCATCACGCCGTCGGAACGCACGACCACGGTGCGGAGGGTTCCCCAGGCAGCAGACTTGGCGACCGTCCAGGTCTTGCCTCCGTCGCGAGAGAGGTGCACCTGCTTGTCGTCGGCGGCGACCAGGTAGTCGCCAGCCGAATCCCACGCCGTGACCTTCTCGGGGGCGACTCGGGGCTCGAAGCTCTGCGCGCGCTTGGCGGCGGTCAAGCTCGCGGCGGCGAAGAGCTTCCCGCCATCGGTCACCACGAGCACGCTGTCCGCGGGACCAAACAGCACCTTCTTGGTTCCGGCCGGCAAGTCGAGCGCGCCGATCACGCCCAGGCTCTCGTCGTAGCCGAAGTACTCGCCGACCGAGGTCCGGGTCACTGCGGCGTGATCTCCGGAGGCCAGCAGCGTGTCGTAGACGTGGCGCTTGCCAGTCGGCGCGGCGGTGTCGAGGAAGCGCGCTCGCTCTCCGCCGACGTCGAGCACCAGCGGGCCCGTGGGCGGGGGCGGCTCGGGATCGGGGGTCTTCTCGGGCGGCGCAACCGAGACCGAACGGGGCTCGTGAGCCGGAGCCTGCGGGGGCGCACCGCCGCATCCGAGCACGGTCGCGGCGAGTACCCAGGCAGCGGAGCGCATCGCCCCTGATACGCCGCCCGCGGTGCCCAGCTTCCCGAGGTTCTGGCCGGTGCGGCGCTGGCCAGCGGCCGCGCTGTCGTGCCAGTATCGCCCCTCTATCAGCAGTGCTTCCAGCGTCAGCGCAACGCGAGCAGAAGGTCGAGAGACGGAGGAGCCATGAGCATTCTGATCCAGGGCGGACGGGTGGTGACGGCGGCTGACGACTACGTCGCGGACGTCTTCATCGATGGCGAGAAGGTCCACACCATCGGCAAGGACCTGCGGGTGCAGGCCGACGAGGTGATCGACGCCACCGGCAAGCTGGTCATCCCCGGTGGCATCGACCCGCACACCCACCTCGACATGCCCTTCGGCGGCACCACCAGCGCCGACGACTTCGAGAGCGGCACCATCGCTGCAGCCTTCGGCGGGACCACCTGCCTGGTGGACTTTGCCATCCAGAGCAAGGGCGAGAGCACGCTGAAGGGCCTGGACGTCTGGCACGCCAAGGCCGAGGGCAAGGCGACGGTGGACTACGGCTTCCACATGATCGTCACAGACATGCCCGACGAGCGCCTGCCCGAGATGCAGAAGCTCGCGGACGCCGGGGTCACCTCGTACAAGCTGTTCATGGCCTATCCCGGCGTCTTGTACGTGGACGACGGCACGCTCTATCGCACCTTCCGCCAGGCGGGCGAGAACAAGACCCGCATCTGCATGCACGCCGAGAACGGTATCGTGATCGACGAGATCATCAAGGCGGCGGTCAAAGACGGCAAGCTCGAGCCCAAGTACCACTCGCTCACCCGGCCCACGCGCATGGAGGCGGAGGGCGTGCACCGCGCCATCGCCATCGCCGAGGTGGCCGACGTGCCCTTGCACATCGTGCACCTCTCGTGCGCCGACGCCCTCGAGCAGGTGAAGCTCGGTCGCATGCGTGGGGTGGACGTGCAGGCCGAGACCTGCCCGCAGTACCTCTTTCTCGACTACAGCTACTACGAGAAGCCGAACTTCGAGGGCGCCAAGTGGGTGATGACGCCGGCTCTGCGCGAGAAGTGGAACCAGGACGTGCTCTGGCAGGGCCTGCGCATGGGGCACCTGTCACTCGTCGCCACCGACCATTGCCCGTTCTGCTTCAAGGGCCAGAAAGAGCTGGGGCGCGAGAATTTCACCAAGATCCCCAACGGCGCACCGGGCGTCGAGAATCGACTGACGCTGCTCTACCAGGGCGTACTGAGGGGCCACTACGATCTGAACCGCTTCGTCGAGATCAGCTCGACCGCGGCGGCGCGCACCTTCGGCATGTTCCCGAAGAAGGGCACCGTCGCGGTGGGCAGCGACGCGGACATCGTCGTGTTCGACCCAGGCAAGCGGGTGACGATCAGCGTGAACGAGCCCGCGACACACCACATGAAGGTGGACTACAGCGCATACGAGGGCTTCGAGGTCCAGGGCTACCCGGAGACGGTGCTCTCGCGCGGCCGCGTGATCGTCGAGAAGGGCAAGCAGCGCACGCGCGGCGGTGGTCGCTTCGTGAAGCGAGCGCTGGCGGGCGAGCTGTTGCGCTGACATGGGCGGCGCGACTCTGCATGTGGGCCTGCAGAACCCACGCATCGCGAACACCTGGCTGTTCTCGGACGGCGAAGGGCACACGTTCCTGGTCGACACCGGCCACCGTGTCGAGCGTCGCTCGCTGGCCGTGAGCCTGCGGCGCGCCGGAGTCCGGCGCGGCGGGCTGACCGCCGTGCTCTTGACGCACCGTCACTCCGATCACGCCGGCAACGCCGCCTGGCTGCGGGACGAGCTCCGCTGCCCGGTGATCTGCCACGCCGCGGACGCGGTGACCCTGAGCGGTCGAGAGCCCGCCCCGCGCCTGGCGCGTCGCGGCGCCAACGCCGCCTACGACGCCCTGTGCCGCTTCGAGGACAGATTCCCGGCGCGGTCACCCGTGGACGAGGTCTACGACGAGGGGGATTGGCGCTGGGGTTTCGAGGTGATCTCGGTGGCGGGTCACACCCGAGGCTCGTCGCTCTTGTTCCATCAGGCCAGCGGTACGCTCTTCACCGGCGACGCGCTCTTGAGCGGCGTGCCCGTGCAGCGCCTGGTGGCGCGATTGACCCTGGCGATCCCCGGGTTCAGCGAGGACGTGGATGCTTGCCACCACGCGACCCGCTCGTTCCTGAGAGAACGGCGCCCGGTTCGAGCGCTGTGCGCGGGTCACGGACCGCGAGTGACACGCCGGCTGCCGCAGCTGTTGCAAGCGCTGTGCGCCGAGCCCTCGGCCGATGCCGCCCAGCCTAGCGGAGCAACTTGAGCAGGCCCCACACGCCGATCGCCAGCGCGTAGATCGACTCGCCAGCGACCAGCCCGCCGCCGATCAGGCTCATCGTGCTCATGTCCTCGGGGATGTCCTCTTCCTTCTTCTTGGGCAGCTTGTCGGCGATGACGTTGACCAGCGAGGTGACGCAGCCCCCGGCCGCGAACCACGCGGTGACCGGCCACTCGACGAAGCCCCCGAAGGAAAACGCATACGGGGACGAGAGCAGGATCGAGTCCATGATCCAGCCGAAGACGAAGCCGCGCCGACCGCCTCGATCCACGAAGCGCCGGTAAGCGACGTTCTTGTGCAAGATCTTGCGCAAGGTCTCGGTCACGATGCCGAACAGCAGGCCGATGGCCAGCGCCTTGATCTTGAACGCCGGCAGGTGCCCCAGATCGCGCAGCGCGCCGACGAACTTGAAGGTCATCGCGCTCTGCCATTGACCGACGTCGGCCTTCGGGTTGTCGAAGCTGTTGATCTTGAGCACCGGGTAGGCGGTCATGAAAGTCTGGGCCAAGACGACCGCCAGGACCGAGCCCATCACGATGCCGATCACCTGGTAGCGGAACTGGATGTCGCGGTTGGTGCCGAGGCGCGACCCGGTGGAGCGATCTTGCTGCATGTCCACGCCCACCGAGCAGGCGACGAGCAAGACGCTGGCGGCGATCAGCGCCGTGATCGGGTCCTTGAGCCCGAGCAGGCTCATGAGCAGCACGCTGATCACGAAGGCGCTGGAGATCGGGTTGCTGTCGCTGATGCCGGTGGAGATGCCGTTGACGAGGACGAAGACCAGCGAAAGGCCGATGGCGAACGCCAGAAAACCCAGCGGCCGGCCGAGCACCACGTGGCCGACGCCCAGCACCGCCAGCCCCCAGAACGTGCACCAGATCGCGAGCCGCTTCAGCTTCAGCGGGCGCGCGCCCGGGGCGGCCGGCTCGCGCCTTTGGTCCTTCACGTCCCGAAGGCGGCGGATCGCCTGCACCGCGATCAGCGCGAGGTCGACCAGCGCCGCGCCCAAGATCATCGCCAGCGCAATCATGAAGCCGATCTTGCGGAACGGATCGTCGGCGCCCAGCCACCCCATCTGCTTGAGGGACGGCGTCAACCAGTGCCCGATCACGCCCATCACCACGCCCGGCACTGCGATGCGAGAAGCGACCACGATGCCGGCGCCCACGGTGGATGCCGAGAATGCGCTGGCTGCGACGAAGGCGGCGTGCTCGGCGAGCGCCGCACCCACGACGCCCAGGCCGGTGCCCGCGCCGAGCTGAGCGATCGAGCGCTTGAGCAGGCGCTTGTCGGTGAGGGCTCGCAAGATGTTCGCGACCGCGAGGCCCGACGGATACGTGAGCTTCATGCGGTCGACGAGGATCGGCGTGTAGAGCATGCCGATGCCGACGCCGAACATGCCGACGCAGCAGTAGAACACCATCAGCTGCCAGGCCGGGGGCAGGTCCATCCCGAGCCAGACCATGGCTTGGATCAGCACGCCCATCGCCGCGAGCGACGCCACGCTCGCCGCCATGGTCTGCATGTAGTTCGCGCCGTGCTTGCCGTCCGCGCCGTAGCCGTAGGTCACCGCGCTGCCGAGGATGCCCGCGAGCACCTGGCCGCCGATGAAGAAGCCGAGGCTGAAGTTCATGTACGCCGCGGCGATCCCACCGAGGGGGCCGAGGACGAAGATCGCCACGGCGGCGAGCAGCGCGTGGTACTTCCACGAACCGATCGGGGGCAGCAGCTTCGAGCGCTGAGTCGCGTGTTCGTCCATGACGGCGCCGGTCTACCCCGGATCGCGGCCGGCGGGCAGGCGCTCGGGGCGCCCGTCAGAGCGGCGCGTCTTTGCAGCGCTCGATGCCCGACCGGAAGCTCTTCTCGAGGACGGCGCGGCGCTCTTTCTCGGGCAGCTTCTCGAGGCCGGCGCTCGGGAACTCGTCACGATAGACCTGGAACGCCGCCTTGCAGTCGCCGGCCCGGGCCAGGCAGGCGGCGCCCGTGTGGAACAGCGCCTTGGGCGACGAGTTGATCTGCGAGTCGTCGGGGCCAGTGGAGGGGACCTTGGGCAGGAGCGCTTTGACCCGCTTCACGTTCGCGGCGCAGTCGGTGCGGGTGGTGATGTAGGCGCCGTCCACCAGCTCGCGCAGCGCACGCAGCAGGCGGTCGCGGTCCGTCTCGTCGCCGCCTCGGCAGCGCATACTGGCCACTCCCTCGACGCTGGTCTTGGCCACCTCGGGCGCCATGTTCAGCTCGCGCACGTAGTAGTCGGTGAGCACCTGTTTGCCGGCCTGGCAACGCCCGGCGAGCATCTCGCACTGGGCGCGGATGCCGATCAGCGTGCTCTCGAGCTTCGGATCGAGGGCCTTCAGCTTGTCGAGCTCCTCCAGGCAGCCCTTGCCGTCGTCGTGCATCAGCTTGCGGTTGGCCGCCTGCACCAGCACGGCCACCTCACCCAAGGGCATGGCGGGCACCACCGGCCCGGGTTCGGTGGGTGCGGGACGCGGCTCTGGCCTGGCGACCTCTTGCGGCCGAGCCGCGGGCGCACTCGCGACCGGCTCGGGCGCGCGCGAGCCCGGCTGGCAGGCCAAGAGGAGCAGCGCGACGAACCCCGAGAGCCGCATCCGACTCACTTCTTCTTGCACTTCTGGTTCGAGGCTTCGAAGGCGCCGCGCATGATCTGCTCTTTGAGATCGTCCTTGGTGTTCTTCAGAGTGTCGACCGGGTAGCCGTCTTTGTAAAGCTTGTACGCCGCGTCGCAATCGCCGGCCTTGACCGCGCAGCTGGCGGCCATCGCGTAAAGCGTCTTCGGCCCGTGGACGATCTGAGTGTCGTCGTCGTCTTTGGGCTTCACCGTCTTGAACAGACGCTTGGCCGTCTCCCAGTTGCTCTTGCAATAGGCGACGTCCTTCTTGTTGACGCCCGCCATGGTCAGGTTGTGCATGGCTTGAAGCAGCGTGTCGCGGTCGCTCATCTTGCCCTGACAGTGGAGCTTGGCCAGCGCCTCGACGTGGCCGTCGATCTGCTCGGGCGACTGGTCGCCTTGCATCACCGCCAGCCCCTTGGTGGCCATGGCCTTGCCGGCGTCGCACTTGCCGGCGACCATCAAGCACTGCGCGCGCAGGTAATGGGGGAAGCCGGACTTGGCCTCGGTGGACTTGTCCTTCGGGTTCAGCTTGTCGTGCGCGTCGAGCTCGGCCAGGCAACCCTTGCCGTCCTTGGCCGTGAATTTGGTCTGCGCGCTCTTGAAGCGCTCACCCGCTTCGCCCTTGGCCTCGAACTTGGCTTCGAGCTTCGACGCCTTGTTGAGCGAGGCGTCGGTCTCCGGAGCCTTCTGGGCGGTCTTGTCCGGGTTCTCGCCGGCCTCGATCTTGCGCAGGGTGAGCCGGATCGGGACCTTGCAGCCCTGGATCTCGGTGGCCGTCTCGCTCTTGCACAGGCCGAGATCTCCGCCCTGCTTGTCGGCCTTGCTGCTCTTCTTCGCGCTGCCGCCGGCGCCGAAACCGTAGAGGGACGCCTCGGCACTCGCCGTCTTCTCGGTGACCGAGCCCAGCGCGAAGGCGCCCAGGTTGAACCCGTACACGAAGTGGGTCGCGCCCTTGCAGCCGGCAGTCTTGCCGATGTCACTGACGTACACCGCTGGGCGCGTCGAGCTCCGCGTCCCCGCGACGTAGTACTCCATGCGGAACTGCTCACCGCCCGAGACGCGACCGCCCAGGCTCGCGACGCCGAGGGGCAGGTTCGCGTAGAGCTCGGCCTCGCTCTTGATCTCCATCTTCTCGAGGGAGCCGCTGGTCCACTCCACGGGCTTGTAGCTGCCGAACGAGCCGCGGACCGAGTCGTCTTTGCAGCTGTCGAGCACGGTGAGCTTGCAGCCCTCGTACTTGACGAACACCACGTCGTTCGCCGCGATCGACTCGAACTGGGACATGTCGGTCGCGTCCCACTCGATGATGAACGGGCGATCGTGGCTCTCGGGATTGCAGGCGTTCTTGCCGGCGAAGGTCTCGCCCATCAGCTTGCTCTGACCTGACTCGCGCGAGCCTCCGGCACCCGGCGCGCCGCCGGGGCCGCACGCCGCCGACAGGACCATCCAACCGACCACACCCACGAGCGAGAGCTTGTTCATGACTTTCCTTCGGTTTGCCGGCGCCCAGGCTTCCACTCAGCCCGTCGGCCATCAAGGGCCGCGTCAATACGCCCTGACCCGTGAGATACTTCCCTCCGGAGGTCCAAGAATGCGCGGCGTTCGGGCGGTTTGGGTGGTGCTCTCTTCGGTGGCGTCCCTCGCCGCCTGCGGCGACGGCGGCGACGACGGCGGCGGGGCGAGCACCGGTGGTGCGACCTCGGGCGGCGCCAGCAGCGGTGGCGCGACCTCGGGTGGCGCCACGGGCGGTGGGTCGGGGGGGAGCAGCGGCGCGCCGGCGGGTGGCGCGGCCGGCGGCGGCAGCGGGGGAACCTCCAGCGGCGGCGCCGCCAGCGGCGGCACGTCCGCGGGAGGGACGTCGAGCGGAGGCGCGCCGAGTGGCGGAGCCACGGGCACCGGCGGGAGCGGTGCGACCAGCGCCGGGGGCGGGCCACCCGCGGGCAACCCCGACGGCAAGTGCACCGATCCGCTCCCGGTAGACGCGAACCCCGAGAGCATCGCGACCCCCACCACCGTGGTCGGCACGGGGACCGCCGCCAGCTGCACGTCGCAGGCGTTCGTCGACGCCGTGGCCAAGGGCGGCGTCATCACCTTCAACTGCGGGGCCAACCCCGTGACGATCACGCTCACTCAGACGGCGAAGATCTTCAACGACAAGGGCCCCAAGATCGTGATCGACGGCGGGGGCAAGGTCGCGCTCTCGGGCGGCGGGAAGGTTCGCATCCTCTATCAGAACACCTGCGACCAGGCGCAGAAGTGGACCACGTCGCACTGCCAAAATCAGGACCACCCGCAGCTCAGCCTGCAGAACCTGACCTTCATCGACGGCAACTCGAAGGGCGAGACCAAAGAGGGCGGCGGCGGCGGCGCGGTGTTCGTGCGGGGCGGTCGCGTGAAGATCATCAACTCGCGCTTCTTCAACAACGTGTGCGACGACGTCGGCCCCGACGTGGGCGGCGCGGCGGTGCGCGTGCTGAGCCAGTTCGACGGCAAGCCCGCGTACGTGGTGAACAGCACCTTCGGCGGCGCGCAGGGGTACGGCAACACGTGCTCGAACGGCGGTGGGCTCTCGAGCATTGGCGTTTCATACACCGTGATAAACAGCCTGTTTTCGCACAACCAGGCCATCGGCAACGGCGCGAACCCGGCCAAGTCGGGGACCCCGGGCGGCGGCAGCGGGGGCGCCATCTACAACGACGGCAATACCTTCACGCTCACGCTCTGTGGCACCAAGATCGTCGACAACACGGCGAACGAGGGCGGCGGCGCGATCTTCTTCGTGAGCAACGACAAGACCGGCTCGCTGGTAATCAAGGACTCGTACCTGAGCAACAACAAGAGCGGGAAGTTCGAGACCCAGGGATACCCTGGGATCTTCGTGCTGGCCAAGGGCCCGCCCACGGTGGTGAGCTCGACCATCAAGTGAGCGGCCGCGTCGCTTTCTTGGCCAGATCCCCGGACCTGAGCGATGCGATAGCGCATCGTGACTGCCCGAAACCCAGCTCGACCGCTGCCCCTGATCCCCGAGCTCGAGCCCGCGCCGTCGGTGATCGTGCGCGACGCCGAGACCGGCTCGGCGTTTCCCCCACCCCCTTCGACGAGGCGCCGCGCGCGGATCCGCACGCTGTCGGGGATTGGCGACGGTCCCGACGAGACTCTGGCCCCCCTCGCACCGATCGACGAGACCGAGCTCGCCGCAGTCGACGAGCTTCTGGCGCAGAGCTTCGCGTTCGACGAGCTGTGAGCTCGGGGCCGGAGCTGCGTTCGACCCGGTGCGCGTCGTGACGGTGCCGGCGCTGCGCCTGCGCGCGGTCAACACGGCTCCCCCTCGCGCGGGCGACTTCGTCTTGTACTGGATGACGGCAGCGCGCCGCACCCACCACAACCTTGCGCTCGACCGCGCGGTGGAGCTGGCGCGGGCAGCCGGGAGGCCGCTCTTGGTGTTCGAGCCGCTGCGCGTGGACTATCCGTGGGCGAGCCAGCGCCTTCATGCCTTCGTGGTCGCCGGGATGCGGGACAACCGTGCTCGGTGCGAGGCCGCGGGTGTCGGCTACTACCCCTACGTGGAGCCCGCACCGGGCGCCGCGCGCGGGCTGCTCGAGGCGCTGGCCGAGCAAGCGAGTCAAGTGGTCACGGATGACGCCTTCGGTTTCTTCCAGCCGCGGATGATCGGGGCCGCCGGTCGCAAGCTCGACACGCGACTGGAAGCAGTGGACGGCGCGGGACTCTTGCCGGTTCGCGCTGCCGACAAGGCGTTTGCCCGCGCGGTCGACTTCCGTCGCTTCTTGCAGCGCCAGCTTCTGCCACATCTGGACCACCCACCCAGTCCGGATCCATTCGCCGCGGCGCTGCGGCCGTTCGGACGGCTGCCTCGAGCCATCGAGACGCGCTGGCCTGCAGCAGATCTGGACCTCGACCTGATCCGCCTGCCCTTCGCATGCGCGGTGAGCCCCGCAGGCCTCACGGGCGGCCCGGTTGCCGGCGCGCGGCGGCTCGCGACCTTCCTCGAGCAGGGCCTCGCGCGCTACGACGATCGTAAGCACCCCGACCTGGGTGGCGGCAGCGGGCTCTCGCCGTATTTGCACTTCGGCCACGTGGGGGCGCACCAGATCTGGAGCGCGTTGGTCCGCCACGAGGGCTGGAGCCCGGACGCCATCGGGCCGCGGCGCGCCGGGCAGAAAGGCGGCTTCTGGGGGATGAGCGCCCCCGCGGAGGCGTTCGTGGACGAGCTCGTCACCTGGCGAGAGCTGGGACACGGGGTATGCGCTCACCGCCCGGACTTCGCCGAGTACGAGTCGCTACCCGGCTGGGCACTGGCCACGCTAGAGAAGCACGCAGGCGACCCGCGCCCGCACCTCTACTCGCTCGAAGAGCTCGAGCGCGCCGAGACCCACGACCTGATCTGGAACGCAGCGCAGCGCCAATTGCTGCGCGACGGCGTGATCCATGGCTACCTGCGCATGCTCTGGGGGAAGAAGATCCTCGAGTGGAGCCCGAGCCCTCGCGCCGCCCTGACCAGCATGATCGAGCTCAACAACAAGTACGCCCTCGACGGGCGTGACCCGAGCTCGTACAGCGGCATCTTCTGGTGCCTGGGTCGCTATGACCGCCCCTGGGCACCCGAGCGCGCAATATTCGGCCGCGTGCGCTACATGAGCTCCGCGGCGACGCTGAAGAAGCTGCGGATCAAGCGGTATCTGGCTCGCTACTCCGCGGGCGCGTGATATGTCGAGCCGCATGAAGGTCGTCGCTTTGGGGGCTGGGGGGATGGGGCGCTACTCGGCCAAGACGGCCGCCACTTTCGATTTCGTGGACGAGCTTTTGATCGGCGACCTCGACGAGGGCGCCGCCCGCAAGCTGGCCGATTCCATCGGACCGAAGGCGCGCGCGGTGCGGGTCGACGTGACCGACGGCCCGAGCCTGGCCCGGGCGTTCGACGGCGCTCAGGCCGTGCTCAACACCGTCGGCCCGTTCTTCAAGCTCGGTCCGCCGGTCTTGCGCGCAGCCATCGCCGCCAGGTGCCACTACCTGGACATCAACGACGACTGGGAGTCCACCGAGGCGATGATGGCGCAGGACGCCGAGGCTCGAGCCGCGGGCATCACTGCGGTCATCGGCATGGGCGCCAGCCCGGGGATCTCGAACCTGCTGGCGCGAACGGCGATCGGCGAGCTAGACGAGGTCCACGAGGTCTACGCCGGCTTCGACCTGGACGCCGCGATGCCGGAGACCCGTGGCAAGAAGCCCTGCGCCGCGAGCGTGCACGGAGTGCACCAGCTGACCGGCACGATCCGCGTGTTCGACGCCGGTCGACTGGTGGACGAGCCGCCCCTCCGGCAAGTTCGGTTCGAGTACCCCGGTCTCGGGCTGTGCACCGCCTTCACCATGGGCCATCCCGAAGCCATCACCTTCCCGGCGTCGTACCCGCAGCTCTCGCGCTGCCTGGTGCTGATGACCATGTCGCGCACCAACCTGGCGGCGATGCGCGTGCTGGCGAAGCTGGTCGACGCTCGAGCGCTCTCGGTGGAGCGGGCCGCAGGGTGGGTCGAATGGGCCGAAGGCGTCGGTAAACCGGTGAAGACGCCGGACGACTATCTCCGGGAGCTCTTGGCGGGGAAAGAGCGCACGCTGCCGCCGCTGTTCGCCGTCGTCCGCGGTCGCAAAGACGGCAAAGGAGCGAGCGTCGGCGCGGCGGTCCTGTCGGCCCCCGCCGTGGGCATGGGAGGGGCAACGGGTGTCCCGCTGGCCGTGGGGCTCGCGGCGTTGCGCCCCGAGCAGGGCGCACCGCGAGGGGTGTTCGCTCCGGAAGCCATCATCGACGCCGGGGCGTTCTTCGATCGGCTCGCGCCGCTGTGCAGCCCCACCAAGCAAAACCGCGACGACCTGGTGCTGGTCTCGCGCTCGTGGGAAGGGTCGAGCCTGCGCGCGCGGCTCGATCAGCTATCCGCCGCCTAGCGCGCACGGCACGGGCACCCGCGCGGGGTCGGCACCCTCCACCGCGGTGGTCTTGCCGAGAGTGCCGTGGTGCTTCCCCGCAGCGTCCGTGACCGCCTGCCCGGCCACTTCGTCGAAGTGCCACAGCGCAACGGTGTCGGCGTCGACGAGAAAGGGCTGCTTCGAAGGGGTGAAGGCGGCGGTGTAGCGCGCGACCCGAGACAAGCGCACCTCGTCGATGATGCCGTGAAACGGGAAGTTGTCTTCGTACGCAGCGCCGCCGATGCTGAGCGGCGCGGCGCAGTCGGCGGCGACGCCAGCAGGAAGGGTCTGCTCGTGGCGCTGGGCGCCGTCCACGAACAGGCGCACTTTGCTGCCGTCGTGGGTGGCCGCGACGTGATGCCACTCTTGCGCCGCGACCTTGGTGAACCCGGCGCCGTGCATCTGACCGCCGAACTGATAGCGGAACTGCATCTCCGACCCCCCGTACATCAGGAGGGCGTACCCGGTCATCGCGTTGTGGTCGTGATGAGACAGCACGTGCACTTCACCCGGATAGCTCTCGGGGAAGACCCAGGCCTCGACGGTGATCTTCCCCAGTCCATCGAGCGCCGCGGCGTCCTTGACTCGCACCACGTCGTCGACGCCATCGAATTTCAGACCACGGCACGCGGCTCCACCCCCGCCCGTCCCGGCGGCTCCGCCGCCCGCGCCCGCAGACCCGCCCGCGCCGCCGGAACCGCTGCCACCTCCGGTGCCCGCGGAACCACCGGCGCCGCCGGAGCCGGCGGCGCTTCCGCCGGCACCACCGGTGCCGACTGCAGAGAACTCTTCGCCGCCACAGGCGGCCACAGCGACAGACAGCGCAAGAGCCAAGAGGCGCATCGAGCCAGCTTAGGTCGATTCGTCCGCCGATGGCACGACCCTCTGTGACACGCCAACGCGAGGCGGCTTGCAGCGCTCACGTGGCCCACGGTCGTGGGCTGGCTGCAAAAGAACAGCGCCCTTGTAACAGCTCGGATCGAGGGTTCATGCAGCCTATACTCCGACCATGGTGAGCACGATCCGACGCTGGGGCATGGTGTGGCTGTTGGTGGTCGCTTGTACGCTCGCGGGCTTCGCGGGGTGTGGTGGCGGTGACGACGGGGGAACTGCATCCAACGCGGGAGCCGGCGGCGGCAAGAGCGACAGCGGTACCGGCGGCGACAGCACCGGCGGCGGGCTCAACATCGACGGCGCGGCGAGCGATCTCTCGGTCGAGCCAGCGACCGCGACGCTGACCGTCACGGCGAAGGGCGCTCCGCAGAGCCAGGCGTTCAAGGCATCGGTGAACGGCAGCCAGGTCTCGGCCACGTGGTCCCTCGCCAGCTACGACATCGCGAACATCGATGCTCAGGGGCTCGCGTCGTCGACCGGGATCACCGGCGGCAAGGTGCAGGTGATCGCGAGCTATGGCGGCAAGACCGCGACCGCGATGCTCACCATCGACGTGAAGCTGAGCGAAGACGTCGACCCGAACCTCGATGCGGCCAACAAGGCCGCGCTCGGTGGCCCTCCCAGCGCGGACCCGGGTCCGACCGTCAGCAAGTTCCTCTACCCCTACGATCAGACCGTGATGCCCAAGGGGCTCTTGTCGCCGCTGGTCATGATCAGCGCGGGGAGCGTCGCGCCGGTGGACGGCAAGGTGAAGATCAGCGCGCCGCTCTTCACCTGGGAGGGCTACTACAAGGTGGCGGCGCCCGCGACGCCGCGCTTCAAGCTGCCGCAAGAAGTGTGGAACGCGGCGCTGGCCACCGCGGCCGGCGGCAAGCTGTCGATCGAGGTGACCAAGGCGGCGGGCGGCCAGGCCTATGGTCCCTACACCCACCAGATCGTGGCGGCGCCGGGCTCGCTCAAGGGCGCCGTCACTTACATGACGTACGAAGCGCCGAACACGGGGCTCTGGGCCGTGCGCCCGGGCAACACCGACGCGCCCAAGCAGATCAAGAAGGGCTGCGTGGTGTGCCACTCGGTGGCGGCCTACGGCGGCATGCTCTCGACCGGCGCCGAGGTCAACGTCCAGAGCGCAGAGTCGGGCGTGTATCAGATCGACCTGGCCGGAAACGCGACCCAGATCTCGCAGTCGCCGGCCGGCCTGGGCGGCGACACCCGCGGGCTCTCGTTCGGAACGTGGGCGCCAAATGGCAAGTACGTGATGCGGAGCCAGAACGACTTCTGGGGCGGACCGAACCAGCTCGCGTGGAAGGTGGACGTGGCGGGCAAGAAGCTCGACCCCGCCACCGTCGTGGGGCTCGGCGCCGGCGTCAGCGCTTACCTGCCGGCCATCTCGCACGACGGCAAGCGCTACGCCTTCACCCAAGGCAACGGCGAGGCGAGCCCTCCGGGCAGCGTCTCGCGGTCGATCCAGGTGATGGACCTGAACATCAACGACTCGGCCGGCGCCAACGGGACTCTGACGTTCACCAACCGGCAGGTCGTGCTCGACAACGGCGCGTCCGGGAAGGTCACCAAGTACACGACCTTCTTGCCCGACTCGAACTACCTGGTGTTGCAAGAGAGCGCGACGGCCAACCCGGGGTTCGGGCTGATGCTACCCACCTGGGACGCGAGCTCGACCTCGGGGGGCTCGGACGGGCGATTGCACCTGATCGACATCGCCAACAAGGGTCACGTCGAGCTGGCGAACGCGAACACCGGCAACGTCCCGAACGACGCGCAGCACAACTACGAGCCGTTCGCGCTGCCGGTCCCGGCCGGCGGCTACTACTGGGTGGTGTTCACCAGCACCCGGGAGTACGGCAACGTCTATCAGGGCGCCCAGGCGAGGAAGCAGCTCTGGGTGGCGGCCATCACGCCGGGCGGCACCGGCGACCCGAGCCACCCGGCGTTCTACCTGCCGAACCAGACCGAGAGCCGGAACGAGCGAGGCTTCTGGGCCCTGGATCCTTGCAAGCCCCTCGAGGCCTCGTGCGAGACCGGTGACGAGTGCTGCGAGGGCTTCTGCGTCAACAAGGACCCGAAAGATCCGACCTCGCCCAAGGTCTGCGGCAACAAGTCCGGGTGCTCGCAGATCGGCGACAAGTGCGTGCTCGACGGCGACTGCTGCGCGTCGGCGGGCACCAAGTGCCTGGGCGGGTACTGCACGCAGAAGACGCCGCAGTAGCGATTTTCAGTGGGCCGCGGCGGCCTCGCGATACAGCTCGAGGTGGGCGCGTGCCGAGCGCTCCCACGAGTGTCGCCGCGCGCGCTCGGGCCCGCGCGCGCTCAGCTCGGAAGCGAGCCCGCGATCCGTCGTGATGCGCTCGAGTGCGCGTGACAACGCAGTCACACGCAAGGGCACGTGCAGCGCCGCGCCGGCCAGCACCTCGCGGAGTGGAGCGATGTCGCTGGCTACCACGGGCGTCCCGCACGCGGCGGCTTCGAGCGCGGGCATGCCGAAGCCTTCGTAGCGTGAGAACTGGACCAGCGCCTCGGCGCCTTGCACGACGCCGACCAGCGCCGCGTCCGAGAGGTTCCGGGGAAACACGAGTCGGCCGCGCACGCCGAGCTCGCTCGCGCGGCGGTCGAGTGAGGGCGAGCCGATGACGCCGAGACGGCGACCGGCGTACAGGCGCTGGAGCACGACCAGTGACACGTCACGCGGGAGTCGCGCGGCGGCGAAGGCCTCGAGCACTGCGCCATGGTTCTTGCTGGGCGTGTTCTGCCCGACCACTAGCAGATACCTGCCGCGGATCCCGAGCCGGTCGAGCGCAGCCTGGCGAGTCGCCTCGCGATCGACCGGTGGACGGAACCGCGGCTCGACGCCGTGGGGGATGACGCGCACGCGCCCTACCGCCGCTGGCTCGGCACGGGCGATAGCGTCCGCCGTCGCCTCCGAGATGGCCACCAGCCGGGTGGCGTGGCGCAAAGCCCGCCGGATCCCGTCGGCGTAGAACGCGGCCTTGAAGGGCGTCGCCAGCGAGAGCCCCTCGGCGTCGGCCGGCGCCTCGAGCCACATCAGGTCGTGGATCGTGACGACCGTGGCGCACCGGATCCCGCGCCCGAGGATGTTGAACGGCGCGTGGAGCACGTCGACACCGTCGAGGTTCACGAGCCGGCTCGGCAGCGCCAGTGTTGCCAGCCCGTTGGCCGCAGCCTTGACCTGTGACTCGCTGGTGTTCACGGCGGAAGACAGCGGCCGAGGCGCGCGCGGATCCACCCAGAAGTGGAAGCTCGCGTCGGGGTCGAGAGCGGGCAGTCGATCGACCAGCGCTCGCACGTAAGCCCCAATCCCACTCGGCCGCTCGCGCACGTAACGACAGTCGATGGACACCCGGAGCGGATGCGGCGCGGAGATCGATGCGGCCAGCATCAGGCCACCACCTTCAGCCGCCGGGGCCTGCGCGCCGCCGGCTCGGCGACGCCGAGCGGAGGCAGCATGCGATGCACCTGCCCGCCCCAGGCGTAGTTCTCCTCGACTACCCGCGCGCACCAGCACTGCGAGCAGGCGCCGCGGACGAGCGCGTCGAACGCCGCGCGAGCCCCCAGCGCGACCACGTTCGGCGGGCGCCCCGCGCGGCTCACCTGACCGCAGTGGAACAGGTTCCCCTCGGGATCGAGGGTGGCGTTGATCCACCCGGCGGCGCAGGGCGGCTCGACGTCACGGGGGAAATCGCGAAAGTGTCGCAAGCTCGACCAACGATTACCCACGGCTCTGCACCCGCGCAGCTTGGCTGCCTCGAGGCGCCGAAATACCCGCCGCATTTCCGCGCCGTCGAGCTGGGTTCCAGTGGCAGGGTGCTCGACGCCGACGAACAGGCTGGTGCGCGCAGGTTGGAACACGACCGAGAACCGAGCGTGGTCGGCGAACGCGAGCAGCTCGTCGATGTGATCGACGTTGTGTCGTCCGACCACGCAGGTCAGCTCCACCGGGACTCCAGCGTCCCGCGCTGCGAGGGCGCCGACCACGGCCTTGCGCCACGCCCCCTCGCCTCGTACCGCATCGTGACACGCGGCCGGACCGTCGAGGCTGATCTTCACCTTCGACAAGAGCCTCACCGTGGCGAGCTTGCGCGGGACCAGAATGCCGTTCGTGTTCATGTACACGCGCACTTGGCGCTGCACCAGGAACGACGTGACTTCGTCGACGTGGCGATGGAGCAACGGCTCGCCGCCGTCGAGTGAGACGTGCCGCATCCCCAGCGAGCTCAGCTCGGACAGCGCTCGCAAGATCTGCTCGCGACCCATTTCACCAGGCCCAGGGCTGTGCCGATCGCAGTAGCTACAGTCGAGATTGCAGCGGTGCGTGAGCTCGAAGCCGACGGAGATCGGCGCCGAGCCGAGCCCCGAGCGAGCCCCCAGCCCCCGAGCGAGGGTAGGAAGATCCATCGACGGGTGCGGTTGCAACCCGTGTGCCGCGCGCACGCGGCGCCGATTGCCCGCGGAACGCCGAGAGACTCGTGCGCGAGGCGCAACGCCTGTGCGCGTCGCTCACAGCTCGGGCCGCGGGTGTGGCTCGATCAGCGCTTCAGGAGCCACACAAAAAAGGAGAAGGGCGACCCGGAGGCCGCCCTTCGTGAGTCTCGCCGAGCTCCCGAGATGGGGGCTCGACGGGTGAGCTCACTTCTTCTCCTCGGGCTTCGCTTCTTCCTTCTTCTCGCCGCCCTCTTCCTTCTTCTCGTCACCGGCCGCGGGCGCCTCGGGAGTCTCCGGGGCCTTCGCCTCGGGGGTCGCGGGGGCTTCCGGGGCCTTCGCCTCGGGGGCCGGGCTTCCACCGCAGGCGATGCCGAGGGCGCTGATGCAGACGAGCGAAACGAGAGCGGTTGCGGTACGCAGATTCATCTTCGAAGATCCTCCTGTGGTGGGCCGAAGCCCGGCCCAACACAGCCCAGACGCTCGACGCGCGCAAAAAGGCTCGGGGGGACTGCCACTTCCATAAGCCACCGAGACAAGTCGCTGAAATCGAAGAGTTTTTGCTGCGGGACGGGGCGGGCGTATTCTGCCAGGACGGATGGGTGACCGGCGCGAGCAGGCCAGGCGGGCGGTGTGGGCGGCCGCCCTGGCGTCGGGGGCGACCGTCGCCCAGCTGGTGGGTGCCAAGGCCGCCCGCGATGCCCTGTTCCTCTCGCACCACGACCTGGCCCGCCTGCCCGAGATGATGGCGGCAGCAGCCGGCCTTTCCCTGGTCGCGGCGCTCGGGGCGGCCCGTGCCATGGCAGCCTGGGGCCCCGCCCGGGTGCTTCCCGTCGCGCTGATCGGCAACGCCGCGCTGTTCAGCCTTCAGTGGGCGTTGGTCACCCGCGCTCCGGCAAGCGCGGGCCTCGCTCTGTACCTGCAGGTCGCCCTCTTGGGCGCCACCCTGACCGCGGGAACGTGGGCGCTGATCAACGAGTGCTTCGACCCGCACACTGCGAAACGGGTGGTCGGGCGCATCGCGATGGGCGGCACCGCCGGAGGCGCCATCGGGGGGCTCATCGGCTACGCGCTGGGAAGGGCCGGGGGCATCTCGGTCATGCTCCTGGTGCTGGCGGCGTTGAACCTGGCAGCGATCGCACCGGTGCGGCTGCTCGGTGGGCGTGCCCGACGCCAGCCCCCGGCCGACCGCGTACGTACGCGTTCGGGCTTCGACGTGATCCACGCCCACCCGTATCTGGGGAAGCTGGGCATCATGGTGGTCCTGGTCGCCATCACCTCGGCGCTGCTCGACTTCGTGATGAGCGCACGAGTGATCGCGCGGATCCCCAAGGGCCCCGAGCTGATGGCGTTCTTCGCGCTGTTCCACATGGGGGTCGGCCTCTCGTCGTTCGCGGTGCAGGCCCTGGGAACACGGGCCGCGCTCGGACGCCTGGGGCTGGCCGGCACGATGGCAGCGCTGCCGCTCGGGGTGATGGGAGCGTCTGCGCTGATGCTGGGCATCCCCCATCTGATCACCGCGGTGGTCGCGCGCGGCACCGACGCGCTGGTCCAGACGTCGCTCTATCGCGCGGCCTACGAGGTGGCCTACACGCCGGTCCCCCGAGGCCAGAAACGCCCGGCCAAGATGCTGATCGACGTGGGCTTCGACCGGATCGGCACGGCGCTCGGCAGCGGGATCGTGCTTCAGATCTTGCCCCGTGTCGCCGACGCCGAACGGGTGCTCCTGGTCGTGGCGGTGGCGACCGCCGTGGCGAGTCTGATCACCATCCTCCAGCTCCACCGTGGGTACGTCGCGGCGCTGGCGGACAGCCTGCGGCGCGGAGCCGTGAGGCTGGATGCCAAAGACGCGCTCGACGCGACGACGCGCCGCACGCTGGCAGAGACCGCCGCGCTCGATCGCAAGAAGATCTTGGCGAGCATCGAGCGTCTGCGCCCCGGAAGCACGCCGCCGTCGACTCCCCCTCCCCCCGTCGACCCGGGTGGGGACACGCTGGCGGATCTGCCCCCCGACGGGCGCGAAGAGGGCTTCGGTTCGGCACCGTTCTCGATGCGTTTCGCCCAGCCCGACGAGCCCAGCCCTGCTCAGCTCGCGCTCGCGGATCTACGGTCTGGTGACGCCGCGCGGGCGCGCGCACGTCTGACCGGGGACGAGCGCTTCGACCCCGACCTGGTGGCGGCGGTGATTGGCCTCCTGGGCAACGACGATCTGTCCCGAGACGCCCTGCGCTGCCTGCGCGGCTGGGGTGACCTCGCGCTGCCCGAGCTGTGCTGCGCGCTGGCCGATCACGACCTCGACGCCGTGATCCGGCGCCGGATCCCCCGCGTTCTCGAGTCCCTCGAGGACCCACGAGCCGCGAAGGGCCTCTTGGACGCGCTGTTCGCCGACGAGATCGAGGTCCGCCGCCAGGCCGCTTTCGCGCTGCAGCGCCAGCCTTCCCCCCCGCCGCGCGAGCGTGTGCTGGCAGCGGTCGAGCTCGAGCTCCGGCGCGGCGCTGCGGGCTCGGCCGCCGCGGAGGGCGCGGGCGACCCCGCAGCCTCGGTGGAGCAGGCGGTCGTCCTGCTCTCGCTGGTGCTCGAGCGCGAGCCGCTGTCCCTGGCCTATCGCGCGTTGCGGAGCGGCGACGACGTCCAACGGGGGACGGCCCTCGAGTACTTCGAGAACGTCTTGCCAGAGGCCCTGCGTTCCCACGCCCTGCCGCTGCTCGCAAGGCTCGGTCCGCGCGACGGACCTCGCCGCGATGCCGCCACGCTGCGCGCCAAGCTGCTCGAGACGCGTTCGTGATAGGCTCGGCGTGTGCGTTGCTTTGTCGCTGCCGCCGCGGTCGCTCTGGTCGCGTCTTGCGCGTCCGATCCCAAGGTCTCGCCGATCGTGGGCCCGGACGGTACGGCCATGTTCCACCTGAGCTGCGGCGGCCAAGAGTCCCGGTGCTTCGAGCTCGCGGGTGAGCGCTGTCCGACGGGTTACGACCTGTCGCGCATCCAGCCTGGCCGAGACACCTTCTTGCTCAAGTGCCGCGCGCCCGGCCAGATCTCGGCCAGCTCCACCTGGGCAACCCGGGCTGACCTCGCGCCATCGCCCTACGGGGCGCCGCCGCCGAGTCCGTCCGCCACGCCCTACGCGCGACCGGTCCCGGTGACCACGGTGCCACCGGGCTACCCGCCGCTGGGAGCCGGCTCGGCGCCGAAGAACGACGTGGGTTACTGAGGCTGGGCGCGCCGACGCAGCCCGCCGACCGCCACCGCCGCGACGGACAACACCCACGGCAGCGCGCCGAAGCCCACGCCCAGCGACGTGCACTGGCCGGCCTCTTGGTAGCCCTGCGCTCGGATGCGCTCGCGCTGCTCGGGCGCAACGGATGCCCCCGAAAGCGCAGCGTCGACCGTGCTCTTGCCCAGCGTCGTCCCGCCCACGCCGACCCCGGGCACCGAACACGAGACGGCGAGGGCCACGCAGCCGAGCACGAGCCCCACGCGAGGTCGCGCGATGGCCACGCCCAACGCCACCATCGCGAGCAGCACCGAGAGGACCCCCAGGCCGAGCACTGCGAAGGCGGGCCAGCCGCACTCCCTGAACATCTCCATCCCGCGGGGACGCTATCATGCCGGAAGTGCGCTCGCCCACAGTCCTGCTGTTCGACATCGACGGCACGTTGGTCACGACCGGCGGCGCGGGCCGTCGAGCCATGACTCGCGCCTTCGAAGCGCTGACCGGAAGAGACGACGCGACGCGGTTTCCGTTCGCAGGCATGACCGACCGCGCCATCGTGCGTTCGGGGCTCCGCAACGTCGGCTGCGACGATGGCGATGACGCCGTCGCGCGCCTGCTGACGCTTTATCTCGAGCTGCTCGAAGGCGAAGTCGAGTCCGCTTCGCGCTATGGCGTGTACCCCGGGGTCGTGCCCGCGCTGGACGCCGCGGCGCGGGCCGAGCGCACGGCCATCGGACTGGGCACGGGAAACGTGCGGGCCGGCGCGCGGATCAAGCTCTCGCGGGTGGGGCTCGACTCGCGCTTCGGTTTCGGCGGCTTCGGCTGCGATCACGAGGACCGCGCCGAGCTCTTGCGAGCGGGGGCCGAGCGCGGAGCGGCGCTGCTCGGCCTCGACCGAGGCGAGTGCCGTGTCGTGGTGGTGGGAGACACCGTGCGCGACGTGGACGCGGCCCTCGCGATCGGAGCCGAGGTCGTCGCGGTCGGCACGGGGGGCGAAGAGCTTGCGGTGCTCCGGGCCCGAGGCGCCACGTTCGTCGTGCGAGACCTGCACGAGCCTGGCGCCATCGACCTGCTCTTGGGCTAACCCAGCGTCTTGTGCACGAAGCGCGGCGCGCAGAGCAGCCCGAGCAGTCCCGGCAAGACCTGCTCGATGGCGGTGAACGAGAGCGAGGCCGCGAGCAGAGCTTCCGGCGAGGCGCTTCCGCGGAGCAGCAGCACCACCAGCGACTCGCGCAGTCCGAGCCCCATGGCGCTCAGCGGGATCTTGGCGCCGACCAGGCAGAGGGGAAACCAGAACAGCAGCGGCGCGACGGGCACGACGGCGCCCAGCGCGCTCAGCGCCAGCGCGAAGACCACCAGCTGACCGAGCCCCATCACCAGCGCGAGAGAAAACGCCCGAACGACGCCGGAGCCGCGGCACTTCATCCAGACCGCCACCAGCGCGAGCGAAAGGACGACGGAACCCGCACCCCACTCATGACCGGACAGCAGCGCGCCGGCAGATGCAAGCACGACCAGGGCGAGCAGCTTCAGGCCGAGCAAGCTCACTTCGGCGCCAAGCGCGCCGGCGACATCGGCGCCGTGGCAGCGGGCAAGATACACGGCGCGCGCCGATTTCCCCACCGCAGCGCTGGCTCCCGCGTGCAGCGCCAGGTGACCGAGGGTCGCCTCGAAGGCCGCGCGATACGGCAGCGGGGCGACCCCGTGGGCCGCCAGCGCGGCCTGCAACGCCCAGGCCGAGAGCGGCCCGTTGACCGCCAGCGCCACGACCACCGCCGCCAGGAGCGGGGCGACCCGGGCGCGCGCCAGGAGCGCGAAGAGGTGCCCGACGTCGAGCCCTCGCACCACGAGCCACAAGAGCGCCGCCGAGATCGCCAAGCTCAGGGCCAGCGCCCAGCGCTTCCGCGTCACCCCGCCATCCTGCGCGCTTCGGCGAAGCGCCGTGTCGCGAGATTCCACCACGCGCTGGGCTCGAGGGAGAACAAGAGGCTCTTCTCGACGTTGTGCGCGCACTGACACACGTGTCCCGAGCAGTCGATGCGCCGGAGCCGGCGGAAGGCCTCGCGCACGCCGAGCTCGAGCACGTTCGGCGCGGGCAGCGCGCTCGGGTCGTTCACGCTGCGCGAGCACGGGAACAGGCGCCCGTCGACCTCGAGTCGCGCCGTGATCCGCCCGCCGTGGGCGCGAAGGCGGTGCCGTTCGGGGTAACGCGCGAGCTCGCGGAGGCCCCGCGGCGAGTTCCAGACCCAGGCGGCCTGGGCCGGATCGGCGCTGAGCGCGCGGATCACCGCCCGATAGCGCCGCGCGTCCGGCGCCTCGGGGTTCGGTTCCTTCGACCCGAGCACGTGGGTCGCGCCGGGCTGCAGGACCAGCCGCGCGCCGAAGCGCCGCGCGACGTCCAAGAAGTACGGCACCTGGTCGAGGTTCCGTTCGAAGAGGGTGATCGAGAGGAGCACGGGCTTTCGCGCGCGCGAGAGCGCTGCGAGGCCAGCCAGGGTGCGGTCGTGCGAGCCCGCACCGCGATAGGCGTCATGGATGGCGGCTGGCCCGTCGAGACTCACCAAGAACGCGTCCGCTCGTTCGATCACCGACGGCCGCTCCGTCAACAGAACGCCGTTGGTGTTCACGCTGCTGGTCATCTGCCGCTGGCGCACGCGCGAGAGGATGACGCTCAGGTCGGCGCGCGTGAGCGGTTCACCCCCAGTGAAGTGCACCCGACGACAGCCGACGCTGGCCAGCTGGTCGACCAGGTCGAGCGCCGCTTCGGTGCTGACGCCCGCCGGGCCGCCGTGACGGCTACAGAACGGGCAGCGGGCGTTGCACACCTGAGTGATCGACCACCCGAGCCCGAGGAGCGTGGGGCGACCCAAGAGCGCCGCCGCCCCGAACCTCGCCGCGCTGCCGAGCGTCGTCCGGAGCGACATGCCGCGACTTTACGCCAGCGTTCGGTACAATGCCCGGATGGCCGCGAAAGCGCTGCGAACGCCCTTTGCGTGGCTGTTCGCTGCGATGCTGGCGGCCTACCTCGGCGTGGTGCTCACCGCCCCCGAGCTCTGGCTGCGACTCGCAGCCAAAGAGGGACCATTCGAGCACGCCGGTCACCTGACGCTGGCCGTCGCGCTCGCGCTCTGGATCGGCCTCGTCGCGCGCTCGAAGGGTCCCGCGCGCGTTCTGTCGACCTGCGTCTCCGCCTACTTGGTCTTC
The DNA here is from genome assembly GCA_016191785.1 of Myxococcales bacterium. Classification (GTDB taxonomy): domain Bacteria; phylum Myxococcota_A; class Polyangia; order Polyangiales; family Polyangiaceae; genus JADJKB01. Next base: position 186,247 of record JACPVJ010000197.1, read on the forward strand.
GCGTTGCTCGAGGAGCTCGACTGGGGGGCGGTGTACGGGCTGGACCTGGGACACAGCCTGATCGCCCGCTGGACGGGCGGGTCGCCGAACCTCCACAACGCCCAGTGGAAGCACGGGTCGCTGCTCGGCTGGTCGGTGGCGTGGATGGGCGCGCCGATGGGGTGCTATTTCGGGCTGCCGCTCGTTCCCTTGGTGCGCGTGCGGCGGCTGTGGGAGCGCTGCGCTCCGGCCGGGTCGCAGCCGATGGAGGGGGCGTTGTTCCTGGGCGCAGCGCTCCTGACGATCTGGGTCGACGGTCTTCCGCTGCTCGAGCGCGGGCTGGGCTACGTGCCGCGAACGGGCGCCGGAGATCCAATCGGGCAACCGCTGGGGTTCTTCCAGATTGCTTTCTACGCGGCGTGGGCTCTGGTCGCGCAGCGCGCGCTCGGTGACGTGCGCCGGACCGCGAGCGCGGCGCCGGCGCCCGGTGTAGGCTGAGCACTGGTGAAGGTCGCGTTCGTCTACCCACCGTTTTACGCCAAGCCGTTCAACGAGAACCTGCCGACCGTCGACGACGAGTTCGGTTTGTTCCCGCACATCGGTTTCGGCTGGGCGGCGCGGGGAGCGAGCGCCGCCGGCTGGGAGGTCCGGCTCTGGGACGCGCCGGCGGAGAAGAAGTCACTCGACCAGGTGACACGCGAGCTGTGCGCGTGGAGCCCCGACTTGATCGCGTTCTCGGCGCATGCCTGCCAGACGATTCGTGACCTGTACGTTTGGTCCCGGCCGATTCGGGAGCGCACGGGCGTCCCGACGCTGGTCGGCGGATACGAAGCCAAGGTGTACCCCCACGAGATCGTGGAGCAGGGCGAGTTCGACTTCCTCTGCGGCGGCCAGGGGCACCAGTTCTTGCCCGAGTTCCTACCGGCGCTGGCCCGCGGCCACGGCTACGAGCGGGTCGCCGACTTGTTCTTCAGGCGGCACGGCGAGCTGGCACACACGCGTGCCGGAGCCCGCCCGCGCTTCGCCGAGTTCCCGACGCCGGATCGGAGCATCTTCGACAACCGCCGCTACTATTCGCACGTCTCGCAGCGGAAGAGCTTCACCATCGGCATGAGCGAGATCGGCTGCCCGTACCCATGCACGTTCTGTTGCATGCGCCAGAGCGGCTTCGATGCCCGCACGGCAGAGCAGGTAGTGGACGAAATGGCGGAGTGCACCGCGCTGGGCATCCGCGAGATCGACTGGTTCGACCCGTTGATGCTCCACGACCGACAGCGCGCGCTCGACATTGCTCGAGAGGTCCGGCGGCGGAAGCTCGACGTCATCTGGTCGTGCCGGTCCCGGGTGGACTCACTCAGCTTCCGCGGGACCCGGCGCCAGCCCGATCACGAGCTGATCGGCGCCCTGGCGGAGGGCGGGTGCCGACGCATCTACTTCGGGATCGAGAGCGGCGACGACGAGGTGCTCCGCGAGATGATGAAGGGTCAAGTGGCCTCGAGCGATCTGGGACGGACGCTCGGCGCCGTTCGTGAAGCTGGGATCCTGGCCCTCGGCTTCTTCATGTTGGGGGCTCCGGGTGACACGCGCGAGAGCGTGCGTCGCACCGTGGATTTGTCTCTGGCCCTGCCTCTCTCCTACGCGCAATACCAGATTGCCGTGATCAAGCCCCACACCGAGCTCGAGCGTCGCCACGTGGTCGGCGAGCTGGGCATCGACTACTGGCGCGAGTACGTCGCCGGGCGGGTGGACGCGCTGCTCTTGCCCACGCCGTGGACGACGCTCGACCGGGCGTCGCTCGAGCGAATGGCCCGCCGAGCGTACCTGCGCTTTTACTCACGACCCGGGTACGCGCTCTCGATGCTGCGACGCGTGCAGAGCCGGGACGAGCTGACGCGCTACGCGCGCGTGGCGTTGCAGCTGGCGCTCCGTCCGCTCAGGCCCGCACGCGCCGCGGGCCTTGGCCGGCGACTCGGGCGCGCCGCGTTGGCATTCGCCGAGGCGACCCTGACGGTGGCGAGCCCCGGCGCGCGGCACGGCGTATTCGCCGTGGGCGGCGGCCTCCGGGGCGCGCTCAGGCTCGCCCGCGACGAGCTGGCTCGGCGCACTGCCGAGCCGGTGCTCGGCCAGGCGCCCGACGGCGTGCGCAGCTCCGTCGCCGACCCGCCGCCGGGCCGCTATCGGACCTTCTTCGATCGCCTGCCCGAGCCACGGGTCGGCGTCGATCGCGGGTTGGGGGACGAGTGAAGGCCGCGGACCAGGCTGCGGCGCTGCTCGACCTCGTCAAGGTCCGCGCCCTGGGGCAGCGCATCCCGGTCGCGGTGCGCATCAACCTGAACAACCGCTGTCATTCACGCTGCCGCTACTGCTCGTTCTGGTCCACGCCGACCGACGAGCTGTCCACCGCCGAGTGGCGCGCGGTGATGGCCGACCTGGCCCGGGCTGGCACCCGCCGCGTGTCGCTGTCGGGGGGGGAGCCCACGCTGCGCAGAGACCTGGAGGAGATCGTCACGGCCGCGGTCGACCACGGGATCGCCCCCGAGCTGAACTCGACCGGGTACCTGTTCGACCAGCGTCGAGACGCGCTTCGCCCCCTCGAGCTCGTCAAGCTCTCGCTCGACGGCAGCCCTGCGGTGCACGACAAGATCCGCGATCGACCCGGCGCGTTCGACGAGCTCTTGGGCGGGATCCGGGTCCTCCGCGAGCTGGGGGTGAAGCTCTCGTTCGCGTTCACCATGACGCGCGAGAACCTGCACGAGATCCCATTTGCCCTCGACTTCGCCCGCGAGCACGACACCTTCGTGGCGTTCCAGCCGGTGATGGCCACCGAGCACTCGGCAGAAGACGTGCGCCGAGATCTGTTCCCGACGCCGTCAGACTACCGTCGCGCCATCGACCTTCTGACCCGCGCGAAGCTGCGGGAGCCCGCCCGCCTGCGCAACAGCCTGGGGGGTCTGCGGCACATCGCGAGCTGGCCGGACATCCACGGGCTCGCGTGCTGGGCGGGCGAGGCGTTCGCCATGATCGAGGCCAACGGCGACGTGGTGCCGTGCGATCGCATTGGTTACGACTCGCCGGTTCCCAACGTCCGCACCCACGGCACCCTCCGAGCCCTGGCGGAGCTACCGAAGCACGATTGCCGCGGCTGCGGCTTCTGCGGCTCCGTGGAGCTCAACATGCTCCTCGCTGGCCGCGTGGACATCGTCCCGAGCATCGCGCGCGTCATCACGCGGCGCTGACGCGAACCGCCGCTAGTCTGCCTTGACCAGGTCGGGCTCTGCCGCGGCCTTCGGCTCCGCCGCCGGCTTCGGCTCCGCCACCGGCTTCAGCTCCGCGGGCTTCTGCTCCGCGGCAGCCTTCGCGGGCTTCGGCTCGGCAGGCGGCTGCCCGCGCTTCGGATCCTGCATCTCCATCAGGTTCGACGCCTTGCCCCACGCCAGCGGCTTGCCGGTCTCGTTTTCGTAGAGCCGCGCCATGGTCAGGACCAGGTCTTCGCGGTGATACGCCGGACGCTCGGGCTCGCGGGTCATCACGATGGCGTCGGTGGGGCACACCTGAACGCAGAGCTCGCAGTAGATGCACGCGTTGAGGTCGAGGGTGAAGTCCTTGGCGTAGCCGCGGCGCTTCTGCGTGATCGGCGACTCGCGCTTCTCGGCGCTGATGGTGATGATCTGCGACGGGCACACCTTCTCGCACTGCAGGCAGCCCACGCAGGCCTCGTCGCCGTCGGCGTCGTGGACCAGCGCGAAGCTGGTGCGGAAGCGCTCGGCGCGCTGCCGCTTCTCGGCCGGATAGTGCACCGTCACCGGGGGTCGAAACGCGCTCTTCAGGGTGAACGCCAGGGCGCGCAGGCTGTCGACCAGATGGCTCATCCGCGCGTGCCCGCCTTGAAGTGGACCCAGAACGCCGCGAGCATGACCAGCACCAAGCCCGCCGGGACCAGATACTTCCAGCACAGCGACATCAGCTGATCGGCTCGGAAACGCAGGAAGGTCCAGCGGACCCAGAACACACAGAAGAAGAGCAGCAGCGTCTTGCCGACCATCCAGTGGAGCCCCGGCGAAAGCCCGAAGGGCCCGGCCCACCCGCCGAAGAACAGCGCGGCACCCACGGCGGACACGATCAACGTGTGCAGGTACTCGGCCAGGTAGAACAGGCCGAACTTCATGCCCGTGTACTCGGTGGTGACGCCGGCGATCAGCTCGCTCTCGGCCTCGGGGATGTCGAACGGGATGCGGTTGGCCTCGGCCAGCGAAGCGAGGAAGAAGATCAGGAACGCCAAGAGGCCGGGACCGGGCGGCATGCCGACGACCCAACCGTGCTTCTCTTGGTAGCGCACGATGTCCGAGAGGCTCATCGAGCCGGCGAGCGTGACCGGCACGAGCGTGGCGAGCACCAGCGGGATCTCGTACGAGATGCCCTGGGCCACGGCGCGCATCCCGCCGAGCAGGGCGTACTTGTTGTTGCTGGCCCAGCCCGCGATCCAGACCGGGAACACGGTGAGGCCGCCCAAAGCCAGCACCCAGAGCACGCCGACGTCGAGGTCGGCGGCGATCACCTCGGGGCTGAACGGGATCACCGCGGCTGTCCCGAGCGCGAACAGCACCGTGAGGGGTGGCGCCAGGTTGAACAGGGGCCGATCCGCGGCGGCCGGGACGATGTCCTCTTTCTGCAGCAGCTTGACCGCGTCGGCCAGGGGCTGAAGCAGCCCGAAGGGCCCGACCAGGGTCGGACCGACGCGGCTCTGCATACGCCCGGCGAACTTGCGCTCGAACCAGATGCTCCAGGCCGTGATGGTCATCAGCACGGTCACGATCAGCACGCCGTAGACGGCGCCGTGAACGTAGGGGTTCTTCAAGAGCTCGGTGGGCATCGCTCGTGGCCTGGGCAGCGCCCGGCAAAGCGTACGTAGCGTCAGATTTCGACGCGGGGAGGGCCATTTAGCAGCAAGCCCCTCGGCCCTTCAAGCCGTCGCGGGTTTTGTGCACTCTTGATCGGTGAAGCGCGGCGCGCGATCGCGCGCCGCGCTCTGGGGTGGGGGCGGGAGGCCGAGGAGGTGGCGTGCCTTGGGCTCGGGGCGCTCGGGAGCCGAGCCTGCTGCTGGGGAGCGGGCTCCGCTCGAGGC
>JACPVJ010000190.1 GCA_016191785.1 Myxococcales bacterium
CGGCCACGTCACCGTGCCGCCCCCTGCGCCCGACGCGGCCGAGCAGTCGCTGCCGCACTGAAGTCGCGCGTCCCGTCACGCCGCGAGTATCGTTTCAGCCGAACTGCCCCTCAAGAACGGGGTCCGTGCTCCGGATACGAATACTCGACCCACGCGACGAGATCGCGCGAGCCGAGTTGGCCGGCCACGGCCTGCAGGACCTGGACTCCCACCGGCGCATTGTAGACCTGCTCGTTCACCACGTTGAATACTCCCAACCGCGAGACGCGCGAGAACCGGACCGAGTGCGCCGTCGTGTTTCCTGCCATCACGATGCTGTCCGGACTGACCGAGTGCTGCCCGACTACGGGGATTTCGTCATGGTTCCATGTAGAGCCGTACCTGAAGATCCCCGGCGGAGGAGTCGAAGCGAGCTTGGCGTAGCTGAGAACCGACGACTTGCCAGCGAACGCCTCTCCGGCGGAAAAGTCCTTTGTGAAACGCACGAACACGAACGCTGAACCCGAGCTGTCCAGCAACGGCGCTGACGCGACACCGAACTCGAGCTCGTACTCGTCGTTGGCGATCTTGAATGGGTAGAGCTTCGCGAGCTCAGCGGCGGTCTAGCCGAAACGGAACCCGCCACCGACCAAAATGAAGTGTGTCCCTCCTGCCTTCGAGTACTCAACGGGTACGTAGGCTCCAAAGTCCTTCGGATTGCTCGTCTGGCCGATCTTCACGATGTCGGAGGCTGTTTCGTACATCCAAAGAGATTGGACACCCCCGTTCGAAAGGCAGCCGAAGACCGGGTGAAGCGCCGCGCCCACCTCGGCGGAATAAGCCACGGAGGTGAGCTCGCCGTAGGTGCAATCTCCCGGAACAGCGGGAAAGTTCAGGCTGCCAGAGGTTGGCTGCACACCCCCGTTTGCGTCGTCGACGTCGAACTGCAACCTCGCGAGGCGACCGTCGACCTCGCTCGCGAGCTCGATTGAGCTGTTCGCGGCAACCGTGTCGAATAGCCGAATGCTTTTCAGTGACCCGAGCCCGTAGCTCTCGCTGTTCTCGAGCGGACTCGAATCGTCGCTCACGGTCCGAAGGAGGAGTTGGTGCTTTGCGGCGCCGTCCTTGACGGTCAGGCCGACGTGCGCGTGTCCGTTGGTGGTGGTTGCGATCAGCGCGGTATTCGAGTCAGTCGGAGCGAGACCTGCCAGCTCGGCCTGCGAGAAGAGATCGAATGGGCCGGAGGCCTCCGGCTCGCACTTCCATGCGGTCCAGTTGCCGACGCCGCCGTCGCTCGGTTCTCCGCCGGAGCCGGCGCTGCCCGCTCCCCCCTGACCGGCCCCGCCCACGGAGGCGTCGCCTGCTCCGCCGCCGTTGTCGGATGGGTGGAACGATTGCGTCGAGCAACTGGCCGCGCAGAGCAGGGTTGCTGCCACGAGTATTCGCCACGAACGCATGTGCCCTCCGCTTCGTCCCAGCCACCGGCGCAACGGCGGCTAGCGGCAACCCTGCTGGGTGCTGCTCCCGGCCTGAACGTGCACGCCGGAGATGCACCCGCTGATGTCGAAGTTCTGCACGCAGCTCTGCAACACGGCCCAGCCGCCGCATCCGACGTCGGAGTAATAGCCGGACTTCGTCAACGGGCAGCCGGTCGCGCCGCTGCAGCTAAAGCCCGCATATCCGCACTTCCCGGAACAGGTTTGGAGACACTGCAGGCAGCTCGAGGCGCTGACGACAGGGTACTGCTTCTCCTGCGTGCCATCGCAGTTGTAGTCGAAGCTATTGTCGCCCCGGTGCGTGGGGAACCACTGAGTCTGGCCGGGCTTGGCGTCCTTGTTGTTGTCGTAGCAGTCGGTGTTGTCCAGCACGTAACCGGTGGGGGGCTTGTTGGCGCAGCCCAGCTTGTACATGCCCTTGTTGCCGAATCCGTCGCCGTCGGCGTCTTGGTAGAAGGTGATGCAAGCCACTCCGGCGTCGCAGGTCTGGCCGTTGCACTGGCAGGCCCCTGTCGCGCAGTCGAAGTTCGGGCCACAGGTGGTCGAGCAGCACGCCCCCAGCACGCAGATGCCGCTCTTGCAGGCGGAGTTTTTGGGGCACTTCTTGCCCAGATCGAGCTTGGAGTTGCAGGCCGGGTTCTCGCAGTACGCACTCGAAACGCACTCTGAGTCGAGCGTGCAGCTGGCCAGGCAGTTCGCTCCCGAGCACTGGTAGTTCCCACAAGACTTGTCGGCTTTCACGCAGGCCCCGGAGCCGCTGCAAGCGAACGTGCTGGTGGTCGCGCTCGAGCACACCTGCGCCCCACACGCCTTGCTCGCATCCGGGTACTTGCAGGCGCTCTTCCCGTCGCACTTCCCAGCGCACGGATCGGTCGCCGCGCCGGCGCCCTTGCAGTCGCCCTCGGGGTCGGTGTCCACCACGTACGGCGTGCACAGCCCCTCTTTTCCGCTGGCCTTGCACGTTCGGCAGGCCCCCGCGCAGTCGCTCTCGCAGCACACGTCGTCCACGCAGTAGCCGCTTTTGCACTCGGTCTGGTTGGCGCAGGCTTGGCCGTCGGCCTTGCCGTTCGGATTGCCACCACTGCCACCGCCACCATCGGTGCCAGCCGAGCCCGAGGCGCCGCCGCTGCCGGCGTTGCCGGCCACGCCGCCGCTGCCCGACGAGCCCCCGCTGCCGCCGGTGTACTGGCCGCCGGTGCCACCCTTGCCCCCGGTGGTTCCCGAGTCGCCTGCGCTGCCGCCGGTGTTGCTCGAGCCGCCTGTGTTCTCGGCCTTGAAGTCGTCACCGCTCGAGCAAGCAGGGACGAGCGTGAACGCGGCGGACGTGACGAAGGCTGCGCCGATGACCGCGCGCAGCGAAGCGAAAGCGATTCGTTGACCCATGGGGCCCTCCCGTTGGCGGCCAGGCTAGCGCCCCGCGCGCGCGGTTGCACCTGGCCGATCGGCCAGGTGCAGGCGGTGTCACGATTTGGAACAGTGATCCCGGTTCAACGCTACGCGAGCGTCGCGAAAACGTGACAAAGGCCGGCGGGGAGCGGGGTCCTGAGGCGCCGGGTGATCGAAATCGGCCGGTTGCCTTGCTGGCGCCAGTGGCCACTTGGGCACCGGGTAGACGCCGCGCGGGATCGGCAGCTCACGGCCGACCAGTGAGCACTTCGTATGCGTCGGCGACCTGTGGTCGCCCCTTCAGACACTCACGCCCCGCCGCCACCACGCGCGCGCGGTCCTTGCGCCCGGCGAGGTGCGCGAGCGCTACCGCGACGAAGGCTGACTCCTCGAAGCCGTTCAGGTAGCGCCCGCGGATCGACGCCGGGTCGCCGTTGTACGCCGCGTCGAGCGCTGCGATCGTGCCGAGCGCGTCCAGTGCCGGCACGGCGTACTTGGCGATGTCGCGGGTGAACGCCCGGGTCGCCTTCGCGAGGCACTCGTCGGGGCTGATTTCGTAGGCGAGGTGGCGCAGCATCTCGGGCCGTTTCTTCACGCGGCCGTCCGGATCGCGGTACCACGCCAGGAGCTCGCAGTTGATCGCGTAGGGGCCTTCTTCGAAGGGCCACGCGCCGGCGAGGGCCTGTTCGATCGCGGTCACGGCCACGCGGATCCAGAGCCGGGCCGAGGTCGGCGAGTGGCCGGTCTGAATCATCAGCCACTGGCGCACACCCTCTGCTGGTTCGCGAGCGAACGCGACGAAGCCGCGGGGCGGGGCGGCGACGGGTGAGAACCCATGCTTCTTCGCCACCGGCGCGAGGGCCGCGGCGAGACGGGTCTCGGCCTGGGGTCGCGTGGGCTTATTCGGCTTCGCGGTTCCGGTCGCGGGCGGTGCGCCGGGCGCGTGCTCGGCCCCGGTCTGCGGGTCGAAGACGTGAAGACCAGCCTTCGCCGCGATCGCGAGGACCCGCGGGAGCGTCTCCTCGACGAAAGATCGTGACATCGGCAGCACGAGCCACCGCGGGCCGCGCTCGATGGCTGCTGCCCATGGCGAGCCGTCGGGGTCGTCGTCCAGGGTCGGAAATGCGCGGACGAGCGCCGCGTGCGCCCGCGCGACACCCGCGGTGGTGGAGAGCGGAGCGTTTGCGAGGTCCCGATAGGCCTGAACCCTGGCTGCCTTCGAGAGGGGCCGCGCTGGACACCATAAGACGATGTCGTAGCTCACGCGAGCAGGCTACGCGGAAGCGCGCGCGCTGTCGCTCCGGTTTACGGGTGCATCTGCCTGTCGTGCGAGGTGCTCCTCGTCGTGGAACTCCGGGTGGGTCACGGCCTCGATGGTCGGAGGCGTTGCCGTGTGGAACTTCTTGCGGTCGTCCTTGCACAGCAGCTGGATCGCGTGACGGCCGCTCGCCGCCGCGCCGGGCACTCCGGAGAACGGATGGGTCCACTGTCCCGCCATGTAGAAGCGACTCAGGCCGGGGAGTCGCTTGGGCAAATCGGTGCCGACGTTGGCGCCGGTCATGCACCAGCCGTCCGGCGAGCCCTGCCAGTTGCCGGTGTACCGGGCGTAGGTCACCGGCGTAGCCACGTCGACCACCTCGACCGCTGCTGCGAAGCCGGGCCAACGCCGGTCGAGCTCGGCGAGGGTGAGGTCGGCCACTCGGCGCTTCTCGGCAGAGTATGCCGTTTGGTCCGCACGGAGCGCAGACCAGTAGTCGTAGTTGCTGGTGTACCACGCTTGCACCACGGACTTTCCGTGGGGGGCCATGGACGGGTCGTGACAGTAGTGCAGCACGTCGAGCTTCGTCCGAGCCTGGCCCGCGACCAAGATCGGGTTGGGCAGATCGAAGATCAGGTGGTGAGGCTCACCGGACAGGTCACTAGCGACGCCCAGCATTACCTGGACGAGCGGGGGATAGACCTTCCACTCGGCGTACGTGCGTCGAAGCTCGGGGCCCGCGTACTTGCCACCCAGCATTTCGAAGATCGCGGTACGACCGTCGGCAGCGGAGATGACCGCCTCCGCGCGGTGCTCGGACCCGTCCGAGAGGCGAATCCCCACCGCGCGGTCGTCTTCGACCAAGATCTTCTCCACCTTCGACCCGAAGTGGATGGCGCCGCCCAGGCTGCGGTAGCGCTTGGCCACGGTCTGGGCGACCCGGATCGAGCCGCCGAGCGGCGTGCCCGCGTTCTTCGTGTGGTAGCCGGCGAGCACCATCAGCGCGGCGATCAGCGGGGCGTCCGGCATAGGCCAGCCGGGCGTGTCGATGAGCAAGCGAATGACCTCGGCCAAGCACGGGTTCTTGCACTCGGCTGCGAACCCTACGAGCGTCCCCCTCGCGCGGGGCAGCACTCGCACGAGAGGCGCCATCGTGCGGAGCTGCCTCAGGTAGTCCAGCGGTCCCCAGAGCTCCCGCGGCTTGTCCATCTGCGGCTCGAAGCCGACCATCTGACGAGCCATGCCGGTCAGCCGGCGAACCACCGCTTCGTCCTCGGGCGCCAGCGTCAGGAGCTCGCGTTCGAGACGATCTAGGTCGGAGAAGACGTCGATCTTCTTGCCCATCGTCTCGATGCGCACGGTGACGTCGTGGTGGATGAACTCCCTGCCCTGAACCACGCCAAGCTCCTCCCACATGGGGTGGAACGGGCCAGAGCTCGACGACATCAGCATGTGGATGCTCGTGTCGAAGACGTAACCTTTGCGCTTCCAGGCGGTACAGAGGCCGCCGGGCAGGACGTGTGATTCGAAGATGTGGCTCTTGTAGCCGTTCATCTGGGCGTAGCAGCCCGCCGACAACCCGGCCATCCCGGCACCGATGATGATGACGTCGCCCGTCACGGTCGGAACCTCCTTCAGGCGAATGGTTCGCCCGAACCAAGCGCAACAAGCAAGCGCGGTGCCACGCGCACTCGTGCGAAAAAAGGGGCCACTTGCCGCTGCGCCGCTGCGCGTTCAGTGCGCGCGAGTCACGCGAGCCCGCACTCGCTGCGGGCGGAAGATCGGCGCGCGGCGGCTGCGCGCGCCGGCGCCTACTTCTGCTCGAATTCCTTCGCCGCGAGCCCGAGCGTGCCTTCGGGCGCGGGGTTCAAGCCCGAGCCTTGCAGCTTGCCGCCCGGCCCCTTCGCTCCGCCGGTTCCCTCGACCAGCGTGCCGCCCGACGGCTTCGTTCCACTCCACACCAGCGCGACGCTTGGCCCGCCGGAGCCGCCGGAGCCGGAGCCGCCCGCACCACCGTTGCCGCCCTTGCCACCGTCGCCGCCGCCGCCGAGACCGCTGGCTGCGGGCCCGCCCGCGCCGCCCGGCTTGCCGGACCCACCGGCCGCCGCATCGCCGCCCTTGCCGCCGTCGCCGCCCTTCTTCGCGGTGAGCGTGCAGCCCTCGAGCTTCACGTTGCTCTGCCACGACAAGAGCGCAACGCTGGCGCCGCCGCCCTTGCCGCCGGTGCCCTTGCCGCCGCCGCAGCCGGCCATGCCGCCCGCGCCGCCGGAGGCGCCGATGCAGCCCGTGGTGCCGGCACTCGCGCCGCCGCCACCGCCGCCTTGGCCGGGGAAGCCGCTGGCGCCGTCGTTACCGTTCGCGGGAGTGAACCCTGACGAGGTGAACGTTCCCGAAGACGACGCCGCGGTGCCGAGCGAGCCGGTGTTGCCGTTGGACCCGGCGGTGCCACTGCTGCCGTTTCCGGTCCCCGAGCCCGCGTTGCCGCCGTTTTCCACGTTCGGGGGAGTGACGTTCGTCTTCGGTGTTCCCGCGCCGCCGGGGAAGCCGGTAGTCCCGAGCACGGAGAGGCCACCCACGCCGCCGAGCACGCCGCACGAGCTCGCAGCGCTCCACGACCCGCCGACTTGCTGCGCTGGTGGGCTCGAGCAACTCGCCCCCGCTCCGTTCTGCGCGGCGGCCACGTCCGCTCCCGGCGTGCCCGCGGCTCCGTTGCCTCCGGCCTCGCCTGCCTTGCCCTCCCCCGCGGTGAGGTTCACCGCCGCGAGCACGACCCCCTTCGATCCGGTGACGATCGCGCCGAAGCTGCTCTCGCCTGACTTGGCCGCGCTCGTCGCGGTGACGTCGAGGTTCTCGACTCTGAAGCTGGTGGCAATGTTGGAGACGGTGAGCGCGACCGGCGCGCCGGTCACCTTGGCCTTGGCACCGGCGGACCACGCCCAGCCCGTGCAGTCGAAGCCGCCGTAGATGCCGTGCTTGTCATGCGTCGCGGTGACGGCCAGGGTCGCAGTCTCGGTGATGCCGCTGCCGTTGTCGCAGGCGTAGACGTTCTTCCCCGCGGTTCCGGCCGCGCCCAGCGCCTTGCCGAGGGTCTTGAACGGTTTCGACTTCGTGCCGTCGTTGGCGCCGTCGTCGCCCGTCGGTGACACGAACACGCCATACTGATCGTCGATCAGGCAGGCGGCTTCGCTCGGGCTCTTGGTCGTGTCGCAGCCGGTGCCGCCGTCGCCACCACCGCCGCCTGCGCCGCCCTGGCCGCCTTGCCCGCCCTGCCCAGCGGTGCCCCCGGTGCCGCTCGTGCCGCCACTGCCGCCCTTGCCGCCGGTGCCGGCGTCCGCACCGCCGGTGCCGCAGTCGTTGTTCGCTTCGCAAGAACCGAAGTCGTCGCCGCTACACGCGACCAGGCCACAAGCGAGCGCAACCGCAGCGAGCACGAAAGCAAAGCCCATCTTCTTCATGTGTTCCCCTTGGGTTCTAGAAGCTGCCGTATGCGGCGAGTCCGGCCGTGTGGCGGTCAAGCAGCGGGTGAATGACCGCTGCCTGTTTCTTGCTCGGCATCAGCATGAATGCGACGAACCCCGCCGCGCCCACCCCTGCACCGATGAAGCCGATGGTCGAGATCGTCCCCGCCGATTCGGCGCGATCATTGGCGTCAACGAGATCCGCACACGCGCCGGTCTTGCCCGTCTTCGGGCAGCCGTCGGCGCCGTACTCCTTCACCGCATCCGCCTTGAACCCCTCCGCCTCATCCTTCGCCGACTGCTTCTTCATGTAAAAGCCGACGCCGACTCCGAGGCCGATGACGGCGACCGCGCCCGAGGCGATCATTCCGATCGTCTTGATGGACGTTCCGGTAGGCGGCTCGACGTCGGCAGTCGC
>JACPVJ010000191.1 GCA_016191785.1 Myxococcales bacterium
GCGCCCCGCCTCTTCCATGATCGGCGTCGCGCCCGTGAGCACCGCGATGTCTTTCAGCATTTCCTTGCGGCGATCGCCGAACCCGGGCGCCTTGCAGGCCGCCACCTTGAGCACGCCCCGCAGCTTGTTGACCACCAGCGCCGCCAAGGCCTCGGCCTCGACGTCTTCGGCGATGACCAGCAGCGACGCTCCGGCCTTCACCGTGGCCTCGAGCAGCGGAACCAGGTCCATCATCGCGGTGATCTTCTTGTCCGTCACCAAGATGTACGGGTCGTCGAGCTCGGTGCTCAAGGTCTCGGCGTTGGTCACGAAGTACGGCGAGAGGTAGCCGCGATCGAACTGCATCCCCTCGACCACCTCGACCTCGGTCTCGAGGCCCTTGGCCTCTTCCACCGAGACGATCCCGTCGCGGGTCACCTTCTCCATGGCGTCCGCCAGGATCTTGCCGATGCGCTCGTCACCGTTCGCGCTCACCGTGGCCACCCGTCGGATGTCATCGGTGCCGGTGACCTTGACGGCCATCTTCCCGAGCTCGGCGACCACGGCCGCGGTGGCGGCGTCGATGCCGCGCTTGAGCTCCATGGCGGGGTGACCGGCCTCGACCAGCTTGATGCCGCCGGCATAGATCGCTTGTGCGAGCACGGTGGCCGTGGTCGTGCCGTCACCCGTGTCGTCGTTGGTACGCGACGCCACTTCGCGCAGCATCTGGGCGCCGAGGTTCTCGGTGCGGCACGCGAGCTCGATCTCCTTGGCGACGGTCACGCCGTCCTTGGTGACGACGGGCCCGCCCCAGCTCTTCTCGAGGGCGACGTTACGACCGCCGGGTCCGAGGGTGAGCTTCACCACGTCGGCCAGCGCGTCGGCACCGTATCCGATGGACTTGCGTGCGGCGCGGGCGAACAGGATTTCTTTTGCGCTCATGACTGGGGGGCTCCTTTGGCCGCGGTGAGCCGCGACGCGGGAGATCTAGGCGCTCGGGGGCCCGCTGTGAAGCAGAAGCCGACGGGCGGCTGGCATTACTTGCTTGCCTGGGCTCGAAAGTGGAGCTAGGAAGCCGGCCCCCTCACCTCGCCAGACCGGCGCGGCCCGGGGGGTAGCCTTCCCCGGCTAGCTTCCCTTGGGGGATCGTCTAATGGCAGGACACAAGGCTCTGGTCCTTGGTATCTAGGTTCGAATCCTTGTCCCCCAACTCATCGGCCCCATCGTCTAGCGGTTAGGACATCGGCCTCTCACGCCGGTAACACGAGTTCGAGTCTCGTTGGGGTCACCGCAATCAGCCCGGGCAGCTCACGCCCGGCCGTAGGCCAGGTCGAGGGCGACGTCTTCGTCCTCCAGGTTCCACGGCGCCCGCGCGCGCCGCGGTCGGAACCCTTTCTTGCCGTCGACCAGGTCGTCGATGAACCAACGCACCTCGCGCCAGAGGGTGTCGGTGAAGCGCGGCCGGAAGAAACCGAAGTGGCCGATGGCGTCGACCCCGAGCTCGCTCGGGACCACGCGGCGGTGCTCGAGGGGTGCGTTCGAGAGCAGACCGACCAGCTGCGCCACCGCCGGTTCGGGCGCGTAGTCGTCGTCGCTCATGCTGAACAGCAGCGTCGGCCTGTCGAAGCGCGCGAAGCGGCGGCGCGCCACCGGGTGCGCCTGCAAGAAATAGCCGCGGGTCAGGCACCAGCGAGCCCACTCTTCGGCGACTCCCCGGGGCAGGTCTTCCCCGACGCCCATGGCGCCTGGCAGGTAGCCGAAGCTCCGGGTCACCGCCGGCAGCACCCCGCCGAACAGCACGCGCAGCTTGAGCCGATCAGGCAACGGGAAGTCGTCCACATCGCCCAGCTGCGAGCCCACCAGGACGGCGCCGGTCACCTGCCGGGCATCGTCGATCAGCCCCAGGGCTTGCCCGCCGAAGCTGTGCCCCACCCAGAACAGCGGGGCCTCGCCGAAGCGAGCGCGCACGTGCTCGAGCACGCTGCGCGCGTCCCGCACGGCCCAATCGCTCATCGTCGCCGAGAAACCCCGCAAGCTGTCGGGTCGTGAGGCGCCGACGCCGCGGTAGTCGTAGGTGACGACCCGCAGACCCGACGCCGCCAGGTGCTCGGCGAAGGCCGCGTAGTAGCTGGCCGGCACCCCCGTCGCCCCATTCACGATCACCGTGCCACGCGGGCCATGGGTGGGCTGAAACAGCGTCGCGCCGAGCTCGAACCCGTCGAGCGCGGTGATAAAGGACAGCTCGTTCATGGTAGATCTCCTTCACCTCGCAGCATGCGGCTCGGGTCCGCCTTCGGCCTGCGGCATGTTTGCAGGGCCAGCCTGCAGGCGTGCATCGCATGATCGACTGGGACGACCTCCGCATCTTCCTCGCCGTGGCGCGGGCTGGGACCCTGGCGCGGGCCGCAGCGCGCCTGGGGATCAACGCCACGACCGTCGGGCGGCGGCTCGAAAAGCTGGAAGAGACCGCCCACGCGCGGCTCTTCGATCGCACCCCCGACGGGTATGCGCTGACCCGCGCCGGGCACGATCTCTTGCCTCGGGCCGAGCGGATGGAGGCAGAGGCGCTGGCGCTCGAGCGCGCGGTCGCGGGCGCGGACGACAAGCCCGAGGGCGTGGTGCGCCTGAGCGTGACCGAGATGCTGGGCACGCGGTTCATCGCGCCTCACCTGCCGCGCTTCGCCGAGCGGTACCCGGGCATCCAGCTCGATCTGTCGTGCACGAATCGCACCGTTCAGCTCTCGCGCCGCGAAGCCGACATCGCGCTGCGACTCGCTCAGCCTCGTGAGGACAACCTGGTCGTCAAGAAGCTCGCCGCCATCGAGCTCTCGCTCTACGCAGCGCAGAGCTACGTCGACCGGCGCGGGCGGCCGGGGCGCACGCTCGACCGGCACGATGTGATTCTGTTCGCCGACGCGCGCCCGTTCGCCGTCGAGAACCAGTGGCTCGCGGCCCGCCTCGGGCAGGGCAAGGTGGTGATGCGCTCGGACAGCGTCAGCGCGATCTTCGCCGCTACCGTCGCGGGCCTCGGGGTCGGTCTCATTCCGAGACTGGTGGGTGACGCCGAGCCTTCGCTGAGCCGCATCGAGAGCGCCGACGCGCCCGAGCCGCGCGTGATCTGGCAGGCCGTGCACCGCGATCTGGCGCGCGCGGGCCGGATCCGCGCGGTGCTGGGCTTCCTGGGCGAAATCGTCGTCCCCGCCGCCCGAGCGCGATCGTCCGCGGGGGCAGTTCCATCTCGCCGTCGGCTGCCCTAAGTGGAGGGCCGGATGTCGGACCGGCTCTCGAACGACCTGGCCTCGCTCAAGCTCGACCGCAGCGCTCCTGGCGAGGGCTCGGGGTGGCTCCGCCGCGCGCTCTGGGTGGTGGGGCTCGCGGGGGTGCTCGGCGCGGGGTACTTCGTCGCCCTCCCCCGGATAGAGGCGCGGGTCTTCAAGCCCGAGGTCGGCGTCACCGAGATCACCACCATCACGGTGGCGCAGGCCACGGTGAAGCTCACCTCGAGCGGGTACGTGGTCGCGCAGGTGTCCAGCGACGTGGGCCCGGTGGTCGCCGGACGCGTCAAGAGCATCTCGATCAAGGAGGGCGACTCGATCCGACAGGGCTCGGTGATCGCCATCCTCGAGAACTCGGATCGCAAGGCCGCCATCACGGCCGCGCGATCTCAGATCACCACCGCCGAGGCCCGCGCCCAGGTCTCGCGGGCCGATCTGGCCGCGCTCGAGCTGAAGGCCAAGCGCGAGCGGGCCCTGTCCCGCGAGGGCGTCTCGGCGCCGGCCATCGCGGACGATCTGGACGCGCAGATCTCGGCGCAGAAGAAGGTGGTCGAGGCCGCCGACGCGCAGACCAAGGCCGCCCGGTCCGAGGTGCGAAACCTCCAGGTCAACCTGGATTACATGACCGTGACCGCGCCCATCAGCGGCACCGTGGTCGGCAAGCCCGTGGGCGTGGGCGCCATGGTCGGCCCGTTCGTCGGCGCGCTGGCCAGACTGGTGGACCTCGGCTCGATCATGATCGAGACCGACGTGCCCGAGGGCCGCGTGCACTTGCTCGCGGTCGGAGCGCCCGCCGAGGTCCTGCTCGACGCCTTCCCGGGCAAGCGCCTGCGCGGCGAGGTGGCTCAGATCGGCCCGCGCGTGGACCGCGCGAAGGCCACCGTGACGGTGAAGGTGAAGTTCGTGGATCCGGCCGAGGGCGTCTTGCCGGACATGGCCGCCCGCGTGAATTTCCTGGGCGAGAAGCTGGACGAGAAGAGCCTGAAGGAGCCGCCCAAAGTGATCGTCCCGGGCTCCGCCGTCACTGATCGCGCGGGGGCCAAGGTGGTCTTCGTGCTCGACGGCGGCCGGGTGCGCATGCGCGCCGTGACGCTCGGAGCGCCCGTTGGCAACGGCTTCGAGCTGATCGACGGGCCCCCCAGCGGCACCCGCCTGGTGAAGGACCCACCCAAAGAGCTGAGCGACGGACGGGACGTAAAGGAGACGGGCACGTGAGTGAAGCACCGCTGATCGCCCTCAAGGGCGTGAACAAGACATTTTCGCGCGGCAAAGAGCGGCTCGAGGTGTTGAATGAGCTCGATCTCGACATCCCGAAAGGCTCGTTCGAAGCCCTGATGGGGCCAAGCGGCTCGGGCAAGACCACGCTGCTCAACCTGATCGCGGGCCTCGATCGCCCGACCAAGGGAAGCGTCGAGGTCGGCGGCAAGGACATCGCCAAGCTCGGCGACTCCGAGCTGTCGCGCTGGCGCTCGCAGAACATCGGCTTCATCTTCCAGCACTTCAACCTGATCCCGGTGCTGACCGCCCTCGAGAACGTCGAGCTGCCGCTCTTGCTCACCAACCTGCCCAGCGCCGAACGCAAGAAACGCGCGACCACGGCGCTCCGAGTGGTCGGCCTGGAAGATCGAATGGGGCACCGGCCGAACCAGCTCTCGGGCGGTCAAGAGCAGCGTGTAGGCATCGCCCGAGCCATCGTGCACGACCCGACCATCTTGGTGGCCGACGAGCCGACGGGCGAGCTCGACCGCAACAGCGCCGACGAGATCTTGGGGCTGCTCGACAAGCTCAACAAGGACTTCGACAAGACCATCCTGATGGTCACCCACGACCCGGCAGCGGCGGAGCGCGCCAGCATCATCCGCAAGCTCGACAAGGGTCAGCTGGTATGAACCTTGGCACGCTGGCGGTGAAGAACATCAGCCGCAACCGACTGCGCACCGCCCTGACGGTTTTCGGCGTCGCGGTGGCCATCCTGTCGTTCGTGCTCTTGCGAACGGTGCTCGACGCTTGGAACACCGGCGCCGAGCACGCCGCACAAGATCGGCTGGCAACCTGGCACAAGGTCACCTTCGTGATGCCGCTGCCGAAGCGATACTTCGAGGACGTGCGACAGGTTCAGGGCGTGAAGAAGGCGACGTACCTGAACTGGTTCGGCGCCAAGCATCCCACCCGCGACCGCGAGTTCTTCGCCAACATGGCGGTGGACCCGGCCACGTTCTTCGACGTCTACGACGACATGGTGGTGCCCCCGGCCCAGCTGGCCGCGTGGAAGCAAGATCGTCAGGGCGCGATCATCGGGTCGTCGCTCGCCAAGCAGTTCGGCTGGAAGGTCGGCGACGAGGTCACGCTCACCGGCACGATCTACCCGGGGGACTGGAAGTTCCGGATCAGTGGGGTGTACAGCGCGGCGCGGCGCTCGGTCGATCAGGCGCAGTTCCTGTTCCACTGGGACTACATGAACGAGTCGCTCCCCCCCGGGCGCAAGGACCAGATCGGGTGGATCGCCAGCACCATCGAGGACGCCTCGCGCGGCGGCAGCGTCGGCACGGCGATCGACAAGGCCTTCGACGAGCGCGAGATCCAGACCCAGACCATGAGCGAGCGCGCGCTCAACTCGCAGTTCATCGGCGCGGCTTCGGCCATCCTGACCGCGCTCGACGTGGTCAGCATCGTGATCTTGGTGATCATGATGCTGATCCTGGGCAACACCATCGCGATGGGCGTGCGCGAGCGCACCCGCGAGTACGGCGTGCTCTTGGCGCTGGGCTTCCGCCCGGGCCACATCGTCAGCTTCGTGATCGGCGAGAGCATCACCGTCGGTCTGCTCGGCGGCGTGGTCGGCCTCGGGCTCAGCTACCCCATCGTGCAGCAGTCGATGGGCCGCTGGCTCGAAGAGAACATGGGCTCGTGGTTCCCCTACTTCCGCATCCCGGCCACGGTGGCCGCGGGCGCGGTGGTCATCGCGGTCCTCTTGGGGCTGTTCGCGGCGCTGATTCCGGCGTGGCGCGCCTCGAAGCTCGACGCGGTCGAGGCGTTGCGGAGGCTCGGATGATCCCCATCTCGTACAACGTGCGAAACCTCGCGGTCCGAAAGGCCACCACGGTCGCCTCGGCCGGCGGCATCGCCTTGGTGGTGTTCGTGCTGGCGTCCTCGCTGATGCTCTCGGAAGGCCTGCGCCGCACGATGCAGAGCTCGGGGCGAGCCGATACGGCGATCGTGCTGCGCAAGGGCAACAACGCCGAGCTCTCGAGCACCATCGACGATCCGACGGTCGGCATCGTGCGGAGCGCCCCGGGTGTGAAGGCCAAGACTGACGGCACTCCCCAGGCCGTCGGCGAGCTGATGGTGGTCGCGTTCATGGAGACCTCGGACGGCAAGGGGCGCACCAACGTGCAGCTGCGCGGCGTGCCCACGGACGCGATGGACTTCCGGCCCGAGGTGCGGGTGGTCGAGGGGCGGCCGATTCAGCCCGGCACCGACGAGGTGATGGTCGGGAAATCGATCAGCGGGCGCTTCAAGAACCTGCGGCTCGGGGACTCGTTCGAGCTCAGAAAGAACCGCCCGGTAAAGGTGGTGGGAGTGTTCGAGGCCGGCGGCACCGCCTTCGAGAGCGAGGTCTGGGCGGACCTCGAGGTCCTGCGCGAGGCGTTCGGCCGGCGGGGGGTCGTCTCGTCGGTCCGCGTCCGGCTCGACTCGCCCAGCCGCTTCGAGGGCTTCGAGACCGCGATCGAGAGCGACAAGCGCCTGGGGCTCGACGCCATGCCCGAGCGCGAGTTCTACGAGAAGCAGAGCGAGGGCACGACGCTGTTCATCACCGTGATGGGGGTCTTGATCGCCGTGTTCTTCAGCGTGGGCGCGATGATCGGCGCGATGATCACCATGTATGCCGCGGTCGCGAACCGCAAACGCGAGGTCGGCGTGCTGCGCGCCATCGGGTTCTCGCGGCTGAACATCGTGGTGAGCTTCTTGTTCGAGTCGCTCTTGATCGCGCTGATCGGCGGCGCCATCGGCTCGGTCGCCGCGCTCGGCATGGGCCTGGTCAGCTTCTCGATGATGAACTTCTCGACCTGGAGCGAGATCGTGTTCCGCTTCACCCCCACCCCGCAGATCATCGGCACGAGCCTGGTCTTCGGCGGGGCCATGGGCGTCCTCGGCGGGTTCTTCCCTGCCCTGCGCGCCGCCGCGGTGTCCCCCATCGAGGCGATGCGGGAGTAGGCGAAAAGGCGCTATCCTCGGGGCGCTTGAAACGCGGAGAAGTCGTGGGGGGCCGCTTCGAGGTCCAGAGCCTGTCGGGCTCTGGCGCGATGGGGGTGGTGTGGCGAGCGCTCGATCGACAGAGCGGCGACCCCGTGGCGCTCAAGCTGCTCCGCCCCGGCGCGGACGGCGCCCGCTTCCTGCGCGAGTCACAGCTGCTCGCCGAGCTCGATCATCCGGGCATCGTCCGCTACGTCGCCCACGGCAGCTCCGACGAGGGTCCGTACCTGGTGATGGAGTGGCTACAG
Source organism: Myxococcales bacterium (assembly GCA_016191785.1). Taxonomy (GTDB): domain Bacteria; phylum Myxococcota_A; class Polyangia; order Polyangiales; family Polyangiaceae; genus JADJKB01. The sequence continues at coordinate 7,757 of JACPVJ010000191.1, forward strand.
GGCGAGAGCCTCGCGCAGCGGCTGGAGCGCGCGGAGCTCACGCCGGCCGAGTCCGTGCGGGTCATGGGGCGCCTGGCCTCGGCCATCGGCGCGGCCCACCGGCGGTGGATCGTTCACCGCGATCTCAAGCCGTCGAACGTGTTCCTGGTCGGGGGCTCCCTCGATGACGTGCGCGTGCTCGACTTCGGCATCGCGCGGCAGGGCGGGTTCTCGGAGAGCGAGCTCACGCAGTCCGGCGTGATCGTCGGTAGCCCGCGCTACATGTCGCCCGAACAGGCGCGGGGCTCGAAGATCGTCGGCCCTTCTGCCGACGTGTGGGCGATGGGGGCGATCCTGTTCCGCTGCCTCACCGGGCAACCCCTCTTGGCCGATGGCCCGATGGAGGTCGTGCTCTCGGAGCTGTTGATGTCACCGGTGCCGCGCGTCAGCGATCGGCGACGCGACGTGCCCCCGGCCCTCGACGAGCTGGTTGCCCGCCTGTTGACCAAAGAGCCGGCAGAGCGACCGCCGGACGGCGACGCGGTGGCACGCGGGCTCGATCAGCTCGACCTGGGCGAAGCGCTCGAAGCCCCCGGCCCAGCGAGCCACCGCGACGCCGCCATGACGCTGGCCGAGCAGCGCTTCACCTGCGTCGTCTTGGTGTTCGGGGCACGCGCCGACCTCTCCGCGCTGGTCGAGCGCAACGGCGGCAGCGTCGCACCGCGCGACGGCGGGGCCGTGCTGATCTTCGCCAGCCTGGGCACCGCCAGTGACGTGGTGGCACAGGCGGCGCGCACCGCCCTCGAGATCCAGAAGCGCCATCCCGAGGCTCGGCTGTCCATCGCGACCGGTGCCGGGCCCGCGCGCGATCGTGCGAACCCCGAGCGCAGCATCGTGGCGCGCGCCGAGGCACTGCTTCAGCCAAATGCGCCCGGCATCTGGCTCGATCAGGTGAGCACGGGGCTGCTCGAAGCGCGCTTCGCGCTGACCCGGCTCCCCCATCGCCCCGGCGAGGCGCTGCTGGTCGCCGAACGCCTCGACCCGACGCCGCTGCGCCGGCTCTTGGGCCGCTCGACACCGTGCGTGGGGCGCGAGCGCGAGCTCAGCGTGCTCGAGAATCTGCTGGGCGAGACCTTGAGCGAGAGCGTGGCGCGCGTGGCGGTGGTGACGGGCGAGCCGGGGATCGGCAAGAGCCGCGTGCGCTACGAGCTGCTCCGGAGGCTGGAGATCACGGCCAAGAGCGCCGGGAGCCCGCTGCCCGAGATCTGGCTCGGCCGCGGGGATCCCATCGCCGAGGGCTCGCCGCTCGGTCTCTTGGGCAGCGCTCTCCGTTTCGGGCTGGGCGTGGCCCTCGACACGCCGCGAGATCAGGTCCGCGACCGGCTGGTTGCTCGCGTTCACCGCGCGCACTCCCTCGACGCCGCCGAGCGAATCGCCGAGGTGTTGTGCGAGGTCGTCGCCGGAGAGGGTGCGGCCCAGGCTCGGGTCGCCCCGCTGGTGCTCGGCGATCTGCTGATGGCCGCGTGGGAAGACTTCCTGAGCGGTGAGCTCGAGCAGCACCCGGTGGTGCTGGTGCTCGAAGACCTGCACTTCGGCGACTGGGGCAGCGTGCGGTTCGTCGATGCCGCGCTCCGCCAGCACGCGGACCGCCGGTTCTTCACCCTGGGGCTGGCGCGACCCGATCTCGCCCAGCGTTTCCCCGGGCTGTGGGCCGAGCGCCGGCCGGTGGTGCTGCCGCTGCCCGAGCTGGGGCGCCGCGCGGGAGAGGCGCTGGTGCACGCGGTGCTCGGTGAAGGCGTGGACGCCGGGCTCGCCCGCGCGATCGTGGATCGAGCCAGCGGCAACGCCTTCTTCCTGGAAGAGCTGATCCGATCCGTCGCCGAAGGCGGGGCCGGCACCGAGCTGCCCGGAAGCGTGCTCGCGCTGGCCGAGGCGCGCATCGTCGCACTCGATCCCGAGCTGCGCCACGTGCTGCGCGCTGCCAGCATCTTCGGGCAGGTGTTCTGGGCCGCCGGCGTGGCCGAGTTGATGGGGCGACACCCCGACGCGGTGCGGGCCGATCTCGCGCGCCTGACCGAGCGCGAGCTCCTGACCAAGCGCCGCGAGTCGCGCTTCGCGGGGGTGGAGGAGTACGTATTCCGGCACGCGTTCGTCCGCGACGCCGCCTACTCGATGCTGACGCCGGGCGACCTCGAGCGCGGGCACCGGATGGCCGCGGCGTGGCTCGAACGCGCGGGTGAGCGCGAGCCGCTGGTCCTGGCCGAGCACCTGCGCCGAGGCCACGAGCCCGAGCGAGCCGCGCCGCACTACTGCACGGCCGCTGCCCATGCGATTCGCGCCAACGACTTCGAGAGCGCCCTCGCCCACGCGCGTCGCGCCCTCGAAGCCCAGCCGGGCGGCGATCTGGCCGGAGAGCTTCACCTCTTGATGAGCGAGGCGCACCTGTGGCGAGGCGAGGCCGAGGCGCGAGAAGAGAGCGCGCGGCGAGCCATGGCGAGCTTCGAGCGACTGTCACCGCGGTGGTACGTCGCGGCCGCCGAGACCGCGCGCATTGCCTCTCGCGCGGGGCGCCACGACGAGGTCCCGCGGTTGTTCGAAGAGGTGGCGGCGGACGACGAGCCCCGCACAGCGGGCGCGCGCGCCGTGGTGCTGGCGCAGCTGTGCGTGCCCGCGCTCCGCGCCGGCCAGACCGATCTCGCGAGCCGCATCTTCGACGCGCTGAGACAGACCCAGCGGCACCTATCCGACGACGACCACCCCGGCCGAGGCTGGCTCGCCCGGGCCGAAGGTTACGCCGCGCTGGTCGCCGGCGACGCCTCGACCTACCTGGAAAAGACCGAGCTGGCCGCGCGCTGTTTCGAGGCCGCCAACGAAGAGCGGCACGCCCTCACCTTTCGCACCAGCGTCGGCTTCGGCCACATTGCCCTCGGCAAGTACGCCGAAGCCGCAGCCATCTTGCGCGACACCCTGGCGCGCGCCGATCGCATGAGCCTGTCCCACACGCGCGTCATCGCCAAGCACAACCTGGGGTACGCCGTCGCGCTGGCCGGTGATCTGTCGGCCGGCATCGCCATCGAGCGCGACGCCATCGAGGACGCCCGCGCCCAGAAGGATCGCTGGGTCGAGTGCGTCTCGCACACCTACCTGGCCGATCTGCTCTGGCGATCCGGTGACCCCACGGCCGCCCTCGGGTCCGCTCTCACTAGCGCCGAGCTGTCGGATCGACCGAACCGAGCGCTCGCCCTCGCCATCGCCGCCCGAGCCGCCCTCGCCCTCGGCCGCCCGGACGAGGCCCGCGCCCACGCCACCGCCTCCGCCGCCCTGCTCGACGAGCTCGGGAGCATCGAAGACGGTGAGGCGCTCACTCGCCTGGCCTTCGTCGAGGTCATGGCCGCGTGCGGAGATCTCCCCGCCGCCGAGCGAGCGCTGGCGCGGGCCAAGGAGCGGCTGGCCGAGCGAGCGGCCAAGATCTCGAATGTCGAGCTGCGGAGGTGCTTCCTCGAGAACGTCCCCGATCACCGCGAGACGCTGGCCTACGCGCTGCGCGCGCCGGGCGCAGGCTGACTGTCGCCCCACGCGACATCAGCTGCGGATCACGCCCCGTGATCCGCGCTTCCTGTCGCCCCACGCGACATCTGGAGTGGATCACAGGCTCAGGCAGCCCTCCATCGGCCAACAGATCGGCGTCGCGAAGGGCAGGCAGCCCTGCCCCGCGGGGCACGGCTTGGCGCACGACTTCGTGGCCGGCTGAGCCTTGGGGTTGCCGCAGTACTCTTGCATGTCGTCCCACTTGCCGTCGCTGTTGTCCGGCCCGCAGTTGCCGCAGTTGCTGCAGTCGCACTTCTTCACGCACGCGCCCAGCGCCTGGCAGTGCGCCTCGGGCACGCAGGCTTCGTCGGAGGCGCAGTTGGCGCTGGCGCAGGGATCGGTGGCCAGCTGGCACTTTCCGTTCACGACCTGATAGTCCTTCGGGCACTCGCAGGCGGCGACGCCACCGACCACCTTGCACTGGCCGCAGTTCCCGCAGCTCACGCCCGCGCACGTCTCGTCGGCCTTGCACTCGACGCCGACCGCGTGAAAACCCGGGTTGCACTTGCAGGTGGCCCCCGCATCGCCGTCGATGCACGTTCCCTGCCCCGAACAGGAGACTCCGGCGCACGAGCTCGGCGCGCCGCCGCCCCCACTCGCTGTGCCGCCGCTCGCCGAGCCGCCTCCGCCGGTGCTCGCGCCACCCGTGGCGGAACCCCCGCCCGAGCCCGAGCCCCCGGCGATGCCACCACCGTCCGGGCCGGCGGTCCCGCCCGCTGCGTCTTCCCCGCACTGGGTCAGGACGAGGAACGCGAAGAGCGAGGCGATGCGCAGTACCACGCGACCAGCATACCCGGACCGCCGGCGGGTGCACGCTGCGCGTTCTACCGCGATGCAGCGGGCCTGGAAGCGCACCCGCGTGATAGAGTCTCGCATGCGCTTCCACGTCGGGTTCCTCTTCGCGACCCTGCTCTCCGCGTGCGGCAGCGACGGCGACGTCGACTCGGGCACGAGCAGCGGTGGTAGCGGTGGCAGCGCGACCGGCGGCGCGGCAGGCAGCGGCGGCGGCGCGGCAGGCAGCGGCGGCGGCGCGGCAGGCGGCGGCGGCAGCGCCACCGGAGGCGCGAGCGGCGGTGGCGGGTCGGGCGGGTCGAGCACCGGCGGCGGGTCGAGCTGCTCGGCGAAGCTGCCCGCTCCCACGCTGATCGATCCCAAGCCCGCCACCGAGCTTTCGGTCGTGGGCAACCCGCCGGCGCCCGGGGGCATCTTCGACCCGAGCGTCGAGTACCCGCTGAACGCCCCCGGCGGCGCCATGAGCTACTCGGCCGTGGTGGCGAAGAACGACATCTCGACCCGGATCGCGGTCTCGCCCGACAAGGGCGCCACGTGGACGTACGTCGCTGCGCCCAACAAGTCCGGGCCCATGAACGTGACCGTGCCGACGGGCTCGCCCCGCTGTCCGAGCGGCACCTGCAGCGGTCGTTTCGTGCACGAGGTCTCCTCGCTCGTCTACGACGCCGACGACCCGGACGTGAGCCGGCGCTGGAAGCTCTTCGCGCACACCTATCTGGTGATGGGCGCGGACCAGCTGCAGTACGACCTCGGCTACATCTCGCTCTTCACCGCCCAAGAGCCGCACCTCGGGTGGAAGGACGACGGCAAGGCCCTGGGCTGGAAGGGCGAGTCCGAGATCTCGAGCAAAGATGCCAAGGTGGTGGTGAACGGCTTCCCGCCCATGGCCGACTGCATCGCGCTGACCGAGCCCGACGTGATGTGGCGCCAGGGCGGTGTGCTCGAGGTCGCCGTGGGTTGCGTGAAGCTCGGCAGCCCCAACTCGATCCGCATCGAGCTGCTTCGCTCGTTCGATCATGCAAAGACCTTCACCTGGGCATCGACCCTGCTGATGGCCAGCGACGCGCTCTGCGTGGGCGGCACGCTCCCGCAGATCAACGCTGCCGAGCTGTTTCAGGCGCAGGGCAAGACCTGGCTGATCGCGACCCCCGCCGGCCCGGCGCCCGCGGTGGGCACGGGGTATCGCGGCTGCTTCGTCTTCCCGGTGGCGGCCGGTGGCAAGGGCGTGCCACGCGACGCGGCCGGAGCACCGCTGGTCGAGCGCGTGATCGACACGCCAGACGGCCGCTTCACCGGCGCGTGCAGCGTCGCCGAGGGCGCACCGAGCCTGGGCTACGCAGTCTCGGCCCTCGACTCGGCCTCGGCGCCGACGGGTTTCCGGATCTACCGATCCGGGCAGGCCGCGCCCTGAGCACGACAGTTCATCGCCAGATCCCGACCGCAACGGCCCAGCCCAAGTACTGCCGCGCGCCGTCCACCGCCGCGCTCAGCGCGAGCGCCTCGCCCTGCGGCAAGAGGCCGAACACGCTCCACTCGAACAGCCTCGCGTCGAAGCCGAAGGTCCCGTGAGCCCGCGGCTGGCTGCCTCGGAAGCGAGTCGGCTCCCAGTAGCCGCCGGCCCGCAGCTTGAGCCAGCTCGGCACCACCTCGGTCTCGGCGCCGAGCCGCGGAGTGAGGCTCACGCGCTCGCCCGACCGATCGACGTAGCCCTGGAGGAACGACTCGACGCCCACGGAATTCTCCAGATCGCCGTCGGCGCGCAGCGCGCTGGTCAAGAGCAGATACCGTCGGGGAATGTCGGCGTAGCGCCGGCGGAGCAGCTCGGCGAGGCGCTCGCGTTGCAGCGCGCGGTAGCGGCGATCGGCCTGGGCCTCGCGCTCGAGCTCGAGCTCGGCCGCCTCCAGCGCGTCGGGACCCAAGCGTTCGGCCCGAGCGCGTCGATCTTCACGGCGGCGCTCCCGGCGCTCGAGGAAGTCGTCGATCCGTCGCATCACGACCACCGGGTCGAGCCAGGCCACGTTCAGGGGGCGCGGGCCAAGCTGCACCGCAAAGCCGAGATCGGTGCTCCACGGACGCTTCACTCGCCGCGGGAGCCAGAGCGCATCCGGGCCCTGGGGGTCCCCGAGCACGATGTCCCCCCCGACGGCGCGACCCCGCCCGTCCACGTCGCTGGTGAGCGGCGCGCGGACCGAGAACCCCAGGCGAAAGCGCTCGCCGGTCGGCCGCCAGAGCATGCCGCCTTCGAAGCTCACGCCGCGGGTCGTGAAGACGTTGCCCCCGCGCGTCACGATCTCGTCCTTGGTGGTCACGTCGAGCGCGGTCACGTGCAGACCGATCCCACCGACCACCTGCCCGTCGTCCACCGCACGCGAGAGGAACGTCCGCACCGTGCTGAACTGCGCACGAATCACCCGCTCTTCCCCGCCCAACGTGGGGTCGGGCTGACGCATCAACCCGTAGCGAAAGAGCTCGAGCCCGACGCCCACCCCCCAGGCTCCGATCTGCAGGTTGGCGGCCGGAGCCAGCAGCGCGAACTCGCGCGGGTCACTGCGCCGGAGATCGGTCCGGCCTCGGCCGCTGTTGTAGAAGTCGGTGCTGGCGAGGTTGCCGGGGAACAAGAGACCTACGCTGGCGTCCCAGTCGACGTGGCTCGCGGACCAGGCGGCTCGCACCGCCGGCGCCGCCGGGTTGTGCACGTTGCCGTCCACCCCCTCGGCGATGGCCACGTACGCGCCCGCGAGCCCGAGCGCGCGCGATCCGGCGAGCACCGGACCGCCAGCGAGATCCACCGAATAGCCGCTGGTGCGGATCGGCGCGCCGTTCGGGCCCAAGGGCCCGTCGGCGAACGCCGGCGAGGACCACGCGAGCAGAACCCACAGCACGCGCTTCATGGTCCGAACGCCCACCCGGCCGCCACCAGCGTGTACGGCACGGTGGTGTCCCACATGTTGGGCTCGTCGGTGGCGTCGCAGCGCACGCAGTCGGCCTGGGTCACGTTGAAGATCCCAGCGCTACCGAAGCTCCACCTGAGCGAGAGCCCGCTCGCGCTGCGACGCTCGAGCATCAGGCCGACGTGGCCCCAGACCGCCCGCTCCCAAGAGTAGGTGGGCGGGCAGTCCGGGCGCGGGCACTCCGAGGGCTCGGCGTAGCGGCCGAACGCGAGCCCGCCCTCGGCACCGACGGCGAAGCCGGTGGTCGGGATCAGCCGCAGTCGCACCGCCGTGCCCAGCTGAAGCGACGGCGCGTGCGCGCTGACCCCCGCCCCCAGATTCCACGAGAACCCGGCGCTCGGGCTGAGATCCACGGCGACACCGACGAGCCCAAGCGGCGCGCCGAGCCCCAGCTGCGCCTCGAGGGCGATCGGACGATCGGTCCAGGGGCGCGCTTCGGGCCGACGGCGATCGTCGAAGGCCTCGGCGTCGGGCCCGATCTCACGGACGTCGATGCTGGGTGGCTGCGCGTCGCCCGCGCGCGCACCGCCTGCGAGCGTGAGCCAGACCAAAGAGAACCAGCGCCCGTTCGTCACGCTCGGGCGCCAGGCTGATGAAGCCCCGCGGACTCGAGCAGCCGATACAGGTGCTTGCGATCGATGCCCGAGATGCGCGCCGCCTGCGAGATGTTGTTCCCCGCGCGCAAGAGCAGGTCTTTCAAGTAGTCCCGTTCGAAGCGGGTGATGAGCTCGGTCTTGGCCTCGGAAAACGGCCGATCGGCCCGGGCCACCCACTCGGTGTCCTTCTTCGCCGTGCTGCCCGCCAAGAGGATCGGCATGGCGGCGAAGCGGGTGCCGGGTGGCGACAGCGCCACCGCCCGCGTCACGATGTTCCGCAGCTCGCGGACGTTGCCGGGAAAGTGATAGCCGAGCAGCCGATCGAGGTTCTCGGAGCGAACGTCGGCCTCCGGCCGCCCTTCTCGAGCCAGCAGCACCTTGACCAACTCCTCGACGTCCTCGAGGCGCTGACGCAAGGGCGGCAAGTGCACTTCGACCACCGCGAGGCGGTAGTACAGGTCACCACGGAAGCCGCCGCGCGCGACCTCTTCCGCCAGGTCACGATGCGTCGCCGCCACCACCCGCACGTCGTAGCGCGCAGGCTTGCGCCCGCCGAGGGGCGTCACCTCGCCGGTCTCGAGCATTCGCAGGAGCTTGGGCTGGAGGTTGATCGGCAGGTCGCCGATCTCGTCCAGGAACAGCGTGCCCCCGTGGGCGAGCTCGAAGGCGCCCGGGCGATCGGTCTGAGCGCCGGTGAACGCGCCCTTGGTGTGGCCGAACAGGTCGCTCTCGATCAGCGTCTCGGTGGACGCGCCGCAGTCGAACACCACGAACGGGCCCGTGCGGCGCGGGCTGTGATCGTGGACCGCCCGTGCGGCGAGCTCTTTCCCGGTGCCGCTCTCGCCCAGGAGCAAGATCGGGGCATGGGACGCGCTCGCTCGCTCGAGCACCGAATAGACCTGGCGCATCGCCAGGCTGCCGCCCACGAGGGCGCCGAAGCTGGCCTTGGCGCTCGGGGGGATCAGCACCGCCTCGTCCCCCGGCACCAGCTGGATCAGCGTGCCGCCGACCCGCAAGACCGCGCCCACCGGCACCACGGCTTTCTGGATCGAGACGCCGTCGAGCAGCGTGCCGTTGCGAGACCCGAGATCGGTCACCTCGAAGCCGTCGTCCTTGGGCACGAGCGAGCAATGCCGGCGCGACACCGCCTCGTCGGCGAGGACCACGTCCGCCGAGGCGTCGGCACCGATCACCACGCCGATGGCTGGCACCGCCACCTCGAGGCCAGCGTCAGGGCCATGCAATACCGAGAGCCGCGCGGGCCGCGTCCCGGCCGTCACCGGGATGCGGTTCGTGGTTCGAGTCATGCGCATGGCGCTCGCGAGCATATCGCGGCTGTGGCGCCCGTGCCCCAATCCCCGCGTCGAGCTGCGGGGTCCGCGCCCCGATCCGACACAGCGAACCAGGGCGTTCCGGCGGTTTTCGCGTGGCACGCAGGTTGCTCTGCGGCGGCCGGCTCGTTGCCAGGAGATCCGACCATGAAGCTCTGTCTTGCTTTCGCCCCCGTCTTCCTCGCTGCCCTCGCGGGCTGCACCGGCCTGGGTGCTTACGGCGCCATGATGGCTCAGCCCGGAGCGGCCGGCTCCCCGACCGCCGGAGCGCCGAACGCGGCAGCGGCGACTCCGGCATCGACGCCGACCCCGAGCCCGGCTGCGGCTGTCAGCGAGAGCGCCAAGCCCGCGGCGAGCCCCAGCAGCGTGAGCGTCACGATCAGGAACTCGTGTGGCAAGACGGTGAAGGTGTTCTTCGGAAACAAGCCGAAGTTCGGTAGTGGTACCTATTCGACCGCCAGCAGCAACTCCGTCCAGAGCCACAGCTTCCGGCCCGGTGACCTGTTCTGGATCGTGGATCAAAGCGAGAACGGCCTGGCCAGTGTCGAGGTGAAGGACTCGACCCGCGAGATCGAAATTCGCGGCGGTTGCAGCGAGCTGGCCTCGCGCTGAGCGCCCCCGCGTTGCCCGATCCCCGAGATGCACTATTCTCGGGCCTGTGGCGGCGCCCGAACCCACCGCGGTCATTCCGAAGGAGCTCGGACCCTTCGCCATCCAGGGCGTGCTGGGTGAGGGCGGCAGCGCCGTCGTCTACCGCGCGCTGTGGGACGGGCAGGACGTCGCGCTGAAGGTACCGCGGGAACGCGAGCTCACTCCCAAGGACCAAGAGCGATTCCTGGAAGAAGCGAAGATGCTCGAGCGCGTGCGACATCGCGCCGTGGTCGAGGTCCTCGGCTCCGGTCGCCTCCCCGACGGTCTGCCGTACCTGGTGATGCGAAGGTACGAGGGGCAGACGTTGGCCGAGTACCTCGCTGCCCAGGGCGCGCTGAGCCTGGCGCACGCCCTCGATCTGTTCGAGCAGCTGGCGAGCGCCGTCGAGGCGCTGCACGACGCCGGGCTCTTGCACCGTGATCTCAAACCCGAGAACCTGCTGATGGTGGACGGGGGTCGGGCGCTGAAGCTCCTCGACTTCGGCATCGCGAAAGAGATCGACGCGCCCGCTTCGACCACGACCCAGGCCGGCATCGCCCGCGGCACGCCCGCCACCATGGCGCCAGAGCGGTTCTTCGGCGCGCCGGCCAGCAAGAGCACCGACGTCTACGAGCTGGCGGTGGTGTTCTACGCGATGCTCGTCGGCCGCTTGCCCTGGAACGACATCACCAACGTGCAAGCGCGGCTCAACCCGCTGTCGCCCAGCGAAGCGGGCGCCGCGGTGCCCGAGACGCTCTCGAGCACGGTGATGGAGGCGCTCTCGACCCGCCCCGAGCGCCGGCCGGTCGGCGTGCCAGAGCTCGTGCATCGCGTGCGCGACAGCGTGCGCACCGGCGCGACCACCGGTCGGGTCACCGCGGCGACCAGCATCAGCGTGCCGCCCCCGCCGCTGGCGCCCCAGCTCAGCGAGGACGCGCAGGTGATCGAGAGCCGTCGCGACGGCCCCGCTTCGGTCGGCCCGTCACGTCGCGTGCTCGGCGTCGCGGCCGCCGGTTTGGTCGCCCTCGGCGCGGCCGCGGTGTTCATGCTGCGTGTGAACGCCTCGCCCGCCACCGAGCCGAGCGCCAGCGCCACGGCCCTCGGGGCAGCCCCGGCGATCTCGCCGGTGGTCAGCGCCGAACGGCCCGTCGAGGCGGCGCCCATCGCACCCAGCGCGCCGAGCACCGCGCCGGTCAGTTCGCCGTCACCCCGGGGCAAGCCCACGGCCTCTGCCGCGCCCTCGGCGGCTCCGACCGGCTCAGCTCCCGCGCCGGCCCCCCGAGGAAAACCCAAGGGCGCGCCGTGTGCTCGATCGAGCGAGTGCGCGAGCATGGTATGCGCGGCGGAAGTCTGCCAGTGACCGTCCGTCTTCGACCGATCGCGCTCGCGCTCACCGTCGCCCTCGCCACCGTGGCTGTCCCCGCGCAAGCCGACGAGTACGACGCAGCGTTCACGCGGGCGATCGCCGCCAAAGAGCGCGCCCTCGACACCAACGACCCGGCCAGCTGGCAAGCGGCCGTGGATCTCTTCGTCGAGGCCGATCGGATCCGCGCCACCAAAGAGAGCAAGTACGAGCTGGGCGCCGCGGCATCCCGCCTGAAGCAGGACGATCTGGCGGTCGAGGCCTTCGAGGTCGCGCTCTCACTCGGGCTCGAAGGCCCGGCGGCAGACAAGGCGCGAGCGTTCGTGGCCGAGCACGGCAAGGCGATGGGACGGGTGGAAGCGCGCGGCCCGGCGGGCTCCGACCTCTGGGTGGCCGGGCGCTGGCGCGGCAGCTTGCCATTGCCCAAGCCGCTGGTGGTTTTTCCGGGCAAGCGCCGCTTCGAGCTACGAGCGGCCGGCGATCGTACCGAGCGCGAGGTCGGCGTCGCGGCAGGCACTACGGTGGTCGTCGATTTCACCACCGAGCGCGCGGGCACTCCGGCCCTGGCCGATCCGCCGCCCGTGGATCGCCCCCGGGCCGTACCCCCCGAGCGAGACGACACCTGGGCGTGGACGCTGTCGATTGGCGGCGCCGGGGTGACGGTGATCAGCGCGCTGACCATGGGGCTCTCGTTTGGCAACCTCGCGTCGCACCGCGAGCGGCTCGCCGACGTGTGTGCGACTCCGAGTGGAGTCGACGCCTGTGCCGCCGCCAAGCCAGGAAAGAAGGAGGCCGCGCAGTCCGAGGTCGACTCCATCGCCACCTGGAAGGCCGTTCGCACGGGCAGCTACGTCGGCGTCGGCGTTGGCGTGGCGGCCGCAGGCGCGGGGCTGGTGATGCTCTTGTCCCGTCCCAAGTCGAAGAGCGCACGGCAGACCGCGATCGGAGCGTGGCCGACCCCCGGCGGCGCGCAGCTCGGGGTGTTCGGTTCGCTGAACTGATCCGACCTGATCATGGCAAGCGCCCTCCCCACCGACTGGCAGAGCGCCGGCTTCACGCCGGGAGCCGCCCATTTCACCGAGCTCTGTGCGCGTGCGGCGGGCGACGACGGCGACGCGGCAGAACGAGCGTTGGCGCGGGCCGGGCTCGCCGGGGCCGGGGCCGCGCTGGCCGCGCTCGAGCCCTCGACTCCGGCGGCGCGAGCCCACCTGATGCGCGTGGTCTCTCGGGTGGCCGTCGCTCACGCCGAAGCGTTGCGCCCGCGTTTGCTCGCCCTGATCACCCACCCGGACCCGCGGGTGCAGCGCGGGGCCGTCACCGCGCTCGGGAAGATCGGCGGCGCAGGGGTCGAAGCCGCGCTGATCGCGGCCTACGCGTCTGCCGGGCTGCCCGAGCAGCGAGCCATCGCGGAAGCGCTGGGCAAGGCCGGGAGCAGCGCCGCCCGTGATTTTCTGCAGGCCTCGCGCACCGACGACGCCGAGCTCGAGCGCCGACGCGCGCGCTCTCTCTTGATGCTCGGTCGCGACGTGAGTCGCGATTCGGCACGCGGCATCGATCTGGACCGCGCGCTCCCCCAAAGCCTGACGGTGGTGCTCCGGGCCCGGCGCGGCCTGGCCCCGGTGCTTCTGTGCGAGGCGCACAGCCGCGGCCGCTTCGAGCTGCGGTCGCCGAGCGAGGTCGTTGCACAGTGGTCCGGACCGCTCCGGCCGCTGTTCGAGCTGCGCACCGCGCTGGCGGTGGGCCTCGAGGTTGCCCTCGGCGGTCCCGGCGACGACGCCATCGTCGCAGCGCTGGTCGGCCTCGCTCCGACCCTGGCCCAGCTGACGCAGGGGGTCCCGCGTTTCCGGCTGGCGTGGCAGCGCGGACACCAGCGCGCGCGAACTTTCCGCATCGCCCAGGCCCTCGACCCCGGCGTCCTGATCAACGACCCGCGGGGTGCTCTGTTCGAGGCTCAGATCGACGAGGGCGAGCGCCGACTGGTGCTGCTCGTACGCCCCGACGAGGATCTGCGCTTCGGCTACCGCGGTCGCGACGTGCCCGCCGCGTCGCACCCCACGGTCGCCGCGAGCCTCGCGCGGGTGGCGGGCGTCGTCGCCGACGACGTGGTCTGGGATCCGTTCGTCGGCAGCGGGCTCGAGCTGTGCGAGCGCGGGTTGCTCGGCCCGTTCGCCCGGCTGATCGGCACCGACGTCTCGACCGAGGCCCTCGGCGCCGCGCGCGAGAACCTGACGCGGGCGGGGCTGACGGCAGAGCTCGTTCGCGGCGACTCCACGCAGAGCGTTCCGCCCGGCGTCACGCTGGTCATCACCAACCCACCGCTGGGCCGGCGGGTGGCGCGCGACCGCGAGCTCGGCGCCCTGTTCGATCGTTTGATCGACGCCGCGGCGCCCAAGCTCGCGCCGGGCGGTCGGTGGGTGTGGCTCTCGCCCTTCCCCGAGCGCACCGCGCGCCGATTGGGCGAGCGCGGGCTGGGCGTCGAGCGCAGCGGCGAGGTGGATCTGGGCGGATTCGAGGTCGAGCTGCAAGTCGGCCGGCGGTCGCGCTAAGACCGATCCCCCATGACCGACAAAGTCACCACCGAAGACCAGGGTGCGGTGCGCATCGTGCGCATCAACCGGCCGGATCTGCGAAACTGCGTCGACGGTGAGACCGCCGCCGGCCTGGGTCGTGCGATCGAGGCGTTCGCCGACGACGACGGCGCGCGCGTCCTGATCCTGACGGGCGCGGGCGACCTGGCCTTCTGCGCCGGGGCCGATCTGAAACACCCGATGACGCTGTTCGACCACGACTACGTCGACCGCGGCAGCCCCATGGGCTTCGCACGGCTCGATCCGGGCAAACCCACCCTCGCCGCCATCAACGGCTACTGCTTCGCCGGTGGCGGCGAGCTGGCTGCCTGGTGCGACATCCGCATCGGCGCCGAGAACGCCGAGTTCGGCTGCCTGTCGCGGCGGTGGGGCGTGCCCTACGTCGACGGCGGCACCCAGCGCTTCGCGCGCATCATGGGGACGGGCAACGCCCTCTACCTGCTCATGACCGGCGCCCGACTGAGCGCCCGTCGAGCCTTCGAGCTCGGCTTCTTGCAAGAGGTGGTGCCCCCCGGGCAGGCACTGCCCCGCGCCCTCGAGCTCGCCCAGACCATGGCCGCCTACCCGAACTTTGCCGGCCTGTGCGCCGATCGGCACGCCCTGCTGGCGGGCCTCTCGCGTGACCTGGACGACGCGCTCGCCCTCGAGGCCGAGATCGTCCGCCCGCGCTGTTTCTCCGACGAGGTCAGCGCCGGCCTCGCGCGGTTCGCGAGCGGCGCGCGCGATGGATCCCCGCGCTCCCCGGGGTGAGCCCGCGGAGGTGATCGCGGGCGACCCGCGGCGCAGCCGTTCCGGACGTCCCGACCCGCTTTACACCCGCCCGACCGAGCGCCAAGATGCCGCCGCCATGAAGACGACCTTCGCGCTCGCACTCCTGCTCACCGCCGTCGCCTGCAACAAGACCGACAAGGCCAGCCCCGGCACGGCGGCGACGGCCACCGGCCCCACCTCGGGAATGGTCGACGTGAAGGCAGACGGAGACGGCTTCACCCCAAGCACCATCACGCTCAAGAAGGGGGAGAGCGCCACTTTGCGCTTCAAGCGGACCACCGAAGAGACCTGCGCCGACAAGGTGGTGTTCCCCGAGCTGAAGCTCACCAAGGATCTTCCGGTCAACCAGGTGGTCGAGATCCCGATCGACACCAAAGAGGCCAAGACCCTGGGCTTCGAGTGCGGGATGGGGATGTACAAGAGCAAGGTCGTGATTCAGTAGCCGCAGCGGCTCAACGCGGTGACTCACGCGTTTTTTCCTCCCCGCGGTCGTCGAGCGCGGCTCAACGCAGTGACCCACGCCGTTTGTCCTGCCGGTGGTCATCGAGCGCGGCTCAGCGCGGTGGCCCGCCTCCCCGCGGTCATCGAGCGCGGCTCAGCGCGGTGGCCCGCCTCCCCGCGGCATCGAGCGCAGCTCAGCGCGGTGACCCAC
>JACPVJ010000204.1 GCA_016191785.1 Myxococcales bacterium
CCGGATCTCGCGCACCAGACCGAAGTTCTGGTTGTAGACCGTGATCGCCACCTTCTCGCGCTGCTTCGCGCTCGACGCCGCGGACTTCGACGGCCCAGCAAACTCGCCGCCCTTGGCCAGCTCGGGCGGCTTGCCCCCGCATGCCTGCAGCGCCAGCGCGGCCAGCAGTGCAGCGGCCCGCCACGCGGGCACAGATGTTCCGTGTTTCATCAATTTGCCCTCGAGATGCGCACGAAGAGACGCATCAGAAACGAAAAGGATTCGAAGAAATCTGGCGATGCCCGGCGAAAACGCCGACCTTCGCCGGGAGCTTACAGAGGACCGCGAAATGGGTGAAGCTCGGGCCGGTGAGCCCTTACCGCTCCCGCAAGGACCGGCCCGGTTCTGCCGAAGAAAGCCCGCCGGGGCTGGTCGCGGACATGGTGCGGCAGTTCGCGGACCCGTACGCGTTCCTGCGCGAGCTGGTGCAAAACAGCATGGATGCGGGCACGACCCGCATCGAGGTGGACGTGATCCGCGGAGCCGACGGCGACACGCGAACCCGCGTGACGGACAGCGGCACGGGGATGACTCCGGCGATCATCGAGAGCGCCCTGCTGACGCTGTTCTCGTCGTCCAAAGAGGGCGACGGCACCAAGATCGGGAAGTACGGAGTCGGCTTCGTCTCGGTCTTGGCCATCGAGCCGGAAGCGGTGATCGTCGACACCTGGCGTGAAGGGGGCGCTTGGCGCGCCACGATCCAGCGCGATCACACCTACGTCGTGGAAGAGATCCCGCCACGGCCGCTCTCGGGCACGAGCGTGACCCTGACCCACACGATGGAGTCGAGCGACTTCGACGCGCACGCCGAGAGCGTTCGCCAGAGCCTCTTGCGGTGGTGCCGCCACGCTCGGGTCCCGATCTGGCTGTCGATCACCGACTTTGCCAACCCCCAGGGGTCGTCGCGGACCCAGCTCGATCGCCCGCTGGCGGTGCCCGCGGCGGTCAGCGTGAGCGACGTGGACGGCGAGGACACCATCGTGCTCGGCCCGGGAATGGGCGCAGAACACCTGGGACCGCACGCCGTCGCACACGAGGACACCACCCCGTTCGTCGGCTTCTACAACCGTGGGCTCACGCTATACGAGACCAGCACCGAATCCTTCCCCGGGCTCGAGGGTCTACGCGTGAAGATCTCGAGCTCGCGCCTGAAGCACACGCTCTCGCGCGACAACGTGCGCCGCGAGCAGGGCTTCGACGACCTGCTCGATCGCGCTCGCACGCTGGCGAAGCGCAGCCTGCCCGGGGCCGTGGCAGAGGCCTTGCGCACGGAAGCCCAGCGTGCCGCGGCGGGAGCGGACCCCAAGCACTATCTGGCGCTGCTCGAGGCGAGCGCGCACGACCCGTGCCGGCTCGCCGCCACGCGCACCTGGTTTCCGCTGGCCAGCCCCCTTGGCGATCAGCGCGCCGTCTGCATGGCTGATCTCGCAGCCCACACGCCGCGCGGCGAGCCGATCCTCACCGCAGCAGAGCCGAGCGCGATCACCGCTGCTTTCGCTGCCGAAGGTCGACCCGCGGTGCTGTGCTTGCACGCCAGCGTGGTCCACCGGGTGGCCGAGCTGTATCGGCACGGCAGTGTCGAACCCGCGCACGCCCGACACCTCATGATCGAGGAGCTCCCCGGCAGTGACCTGTCGGGCTCGGACCTGGCGCTGGCGCTCGAAACGACACGCTGCATCGCGCTCGCCGGCGTGGCGCTCGAGCGCGTGGCGTTTGCAGCTGCCCAGGGAGTGGTTCCCGGGCATGCAGTGCTGGCCCGTGAGCCGACGCGCGGCATCGTGTCGCTCGAGACCGCGGCGCGCGCTGCCGCGCGCTGGGGAAACGGCGCGGTGCTGATCCTGGACACCCGCGTCGACGCGGTGCGCGTGGCGCGCGCGTGCGCGGGTCGCCAGCCGCGCGCTGCCGCTCACCTCTTGGCACGCCTGCTCTTGCTCGAGCGTCGCGGGCCGCTGAAGGCGAGCCTCAACGACGCGCTCTTGCGGGACTACGCGGAGGGTCGCGGGTGAGCGAACGCAAGGCCGTGCTCCGCGGCAGCATTCGAGTGGATGCGCGGCGCGCTCGCGCCAAGCTGCGCGAGCACTTGCTGGTGGACCTTCGCACCTATTCCCTCGAGCTGGCGCGGGCGGCCGTAGCCCTGGGGGCCACCTCGATGAACCTGAGCTGGGACGCGGACGACGTCCGCTTTGCGTTCGACGGCCCGAGCCTGAGCCCCGAGCGGCTGGCGCGCTTGCTCGACTTCGCGCTCAGCGACACGGGGGACGAACACGCCGCACCGCTCCGCTGCCTGGCGCTGGGCGTGAACGCGGCGCTGGGGCTCGGCGTTCGGTCGGTCACGGTGACCGGCACGGACAGCTCGCGAGGGTGGGCCGTCGAATTTACCCCCGACACCCTCAGCGACGAGACCGAAGAGATCCGCGCGGTGGCCTGCAACGTGCCCGAGGGGGCGTTTCCGCGCGGCACCCACGTCCATGTGAGGCGGAAGCTCGGCCTCGCGGTGCTGCGGCGCGCCGTCTCGAGCGAGACCCCACCCGAGGTTTCGGTGCTGGTCGAGCACACGCGAAGAGCACCGTTGGCGCTCTCGTGCGGCGGCGTGCCGGTGGTCCGGGCGCCCGCGCCGCCGGTGCTGCTGCGGGTCCCCTTCACCTTGCCCCAGGCCCGCCACGCCGCGGTCGAGATCGCGCTTTCGAGTGCGCCCTCGGGGGTCGAGTTGATGGAGCGCGGCGTTCGACTGCTGACCTACTCGTGGGTACCGCTCGCGGGCCTGGGCAACCTCACGGACACCGTGATCCCCGCGCGGGTGGTGGTCGACGCGGACGAGCTCCCCACCAACGCGTCGCGGTCTGCTCTGCGCGAGGACACGCCGCTGGGGCGCGAGCTGTCGCCGGCCGCCGTGGCCGCATTTCGCAAAGCGTTGGCTGCACTGGTCGCACGCCATACCGGCGCCACGCTGCCCGACGGCGTCGAGGTCGTAACGGACGACGCCTCGGCATGGCGGGCAGCGCTCGGCGCCATGGCCTGCGCGTGCGTCGCCGCGCTGCGTGCCGGAGCCGAGCTCGACCCAGACGCGCGCGCCCTGCTCGACGTCCCGATGTTCGACGCCGCCAGCGGCGGTCAGATCCCGGTGAGCGCGGTGGTGTCGAGCCCGGCGGTGCAAGTCTGGAAGCACGACGAGCCGTTGCCGCCGGAGCTCGCGCCTTGGCTCTCTCACGTGGTCTGGCTCCGTGGTCACGTGGTCGAACGCATCCTCGGCGGCTCGAACGTCGAGGACGCGACGAAGCTGGTGAAGCGCGCGCGAGAAGGCGCCGCGCGCCGCACGCGCTTCCTGTCACACGCACCAAGCCAGCCCGTGGTGGCGGGGAACGACGCCGTGCTGGCGCGTGAGCGCTTCGCGCTCACCACCGGGCCGACCCTGGGGCTGTCGGGCGAGGTCGCGCTGCTGGCGCCAGTGCCGGGGGGCGCGCCCAGGCCGTCGCTCTTCAGAGTCTACGTGGAAGAGCGCCCACTCGAAGTGATCGCCGTCGAGCCGGCGTTCTGCCCGCTGGCGTTCGACGCAGCGGTCACCTGGCCGGGCCATCTGCGACCGCGATTCGACTATGACGGGATCGAGCGCGATGCACGACTGAGTCAGGCCTTGCACGCCGTGAGCATGGTGGCCATCGGGGTCGCGAACCGCGCCGCCGAGCGGCTGAACCAGCTGGAGCCGCCCGAGCGCGCGGTGCTCGAGCGCGTGCTCTGCGACGCCGTCGCCGCCTGGAGCGTCGTGCCGGCCAAGCTCGGGCTGCTGGCGCCGGGGCCGGGCACGTTTCGGCGCGACCTGCGCAAGCTGTACCGGGCCGAGATCATCCCGCTCCACACCGGCGAGCGCGCGAGCTTGCACACGCTGGCCGCGTACGCCGACGAGAAGAAGGCGCTCTGCGTGGTCCCGACCGTCCCCGACGGCCCACCGCACCCCGCACCCGACGGCCGCCCGGTGGTCGTCGCGGCGGCGCACGAGGCCGACGCCATCGCGGAGACGCTGGGGCACGCTCTACCGCGCATCCCGTACATGCGTGGCGTCTCGGACGACGGCGCGCGCGCCGGTAGCATCGAGGGGCGGCGCGCCGCGCTGGCGCGCACCGTGGCGGAAGAGCGGGCCCGGCAAGGGCTCGCGCCGCTCAGCGCGCAACTCTGGTTCGACCGCGAGGGCGCCCAGGTCCTGGTCGCGCCCGCCATCACCGCGACCGACATCGAGAGTCACCGCGGCATCGTGCTGTCCTGGGCGAAGAGCCAGCGGTCCCAGTCGGGGCTGATCGTCGCCACGGACGACCCGCGCTCGGTGCCGAACCCCGATTGGAACGGGCTGATCTGGAAACCGAAGCGCTATCGCGCGTGGTTCGAGCAGCGCTTCCTGGACCAAGCGCTGGCCGCGCTCGAGGGCGACGCCCAGGCGGCGACCGATCTGGGCTTGATCTCGGGCATCACCCAAGACGACCTGGGCCTTTCGCTCTGCGTGTTGGCCCAGGTCGCGCTCCTCCGAAGCTCGGCGAACCCCACCTCCGCGGCGACCGAGATGCTGCGCCGCCTCGAAGAGCTGCTGGTCTTGTGCAGCTTGGACGAGCTCGGGATGCCGGCGCGGGAGTCGATCGCCGGTCTGCGCCAGAGGCACGGAGAGCGCGTCCCTGTGCTGGACGCGGTTCCTGGTTTCGCCACCGGCGACTGGCGACCGCTGGTGGTGCGTCACGAGCGCGAGCGCGAGCTCGTGGTTCGTTTGTTTCCTGGCTCGACGAGCAGCAGCGTCGAGCTCACGGTGCGGCGCGCGCGAGCGCTGCTCGAAAACGAGAAGCGCGCTGTGCTGGCGCGACCCGCGACCGACATTCGCGACTTCGGCGGCGCCTCGGGCGCGGGAGACGTCGCCATCCACGTGCCCCCGGACGAGAGCGGTCTCGAGGTCGCGGTGGCTCTGCCGGCGCGCGAGCTTCCACCGGGCGCACCGTGGATCAGCCTGCGGTTCGAGGGCCGACACGTGCACGGGCTGAACCCGAGCGAGCTCGGCCTGCCCGTGGTGGCCAACGTCAGCACCTCGAAGATCGACGACTTCGTGAGCTTCGGTCCCCCGAGCCCCGACGGGCTCGCCCGCATGGGCGCGAGCATCCGCCAGGCCGCAATCGAGCTGCTCGGGACGCTGGCGACCGAGCGCGCGCTCTTGACCGACCCCCGGGCGCTCGCCCTGTGCCTCTCGCTCTGCGATCTGGGCTTCACCGAGCGCGCTCGCGAGATCGCCACCCGTCCGGACCTCCGTTTCCCGACGGTCCAGGGCGGCGAATCGCCGTTGGGCCAGCTCACCCTGCGGGACGGCAAGCTGCTGCACGGCTCGGCGCGGTTCTCACCGTGGCTCACGCGAGAAGTCAGCCCGTCCGAGCTCGATCAGCCGATCCTCTTCCTGCCGCCGGGCGACCTGGGTGCGCAGATCGCGGCGCTGCTCGGGCGGCTCGGCACGACGTTGAGCGACGTGAGCGGCGCGCTGCTCTTGCTCCAACAGCGCCGGGGCGGCAGCTCGGTTGCGGCACCGAAGCTCGACGGCGTGCCGGTGCACCCGATCTTGCGACGGGGCACGTGGGAGCTGGGCGTCGCGGCGGGTGAGGGCGAAATCGAGCTCGTCGCCGGCACTGAATCGAAGGTACGCGTGCTGCTCTTGGACGGACACAGCGCGACGCTCGACGTCGAGCTCCCCTGCGCGCTCGGGGTCGTCGTGCGTGTCGACGCGATCGACCCGGCGGCGGTCCGTTCGCGCATGATCTCGGATCTCGAGGTCGCCACGCGGCGTCTGCTGGTCGAGGCGGCCCCGCATCTGCACGAGCTGCCGGCGTTCGTCCGTCAGTCGGCGCGCCGCCTGCTCTGCCTGCGGCCCGTGGCGTGTGAAGCCGCAGCGCTCTCGGCCGCCCCGGTGTTCGAAGACACCGGGGGAACGTTCCACAGCTACGCGGCCCTGGCCACGCAGAGGCGCTGGCTGTTCACCTCGCTCGAGCCGCCCTACCCGGTGATCAAGAAGCTGACGCTGCGACTGGCGCTGGACGAGGCCGAAGCGCTCACATCGAGCTTCGAGATGGTGAAGGTGGACGGGCAGATCGAGCGGGCGCTGAAGACCGAGCAGCGAAGGCTGGCGCCGCAGACGCCGGCCGTCTTGCTCTCGAGCGAGCAACGCGCCGGCTGTCTGGTCACGGCTCCGGTGACCGTCGAGGGAACGACGGGCGAGGTGGGGGTCCTGCTGCCTCCGCGAGCGAGCCTTGCCGGCGGAACCCTGTTCGTGACCCGTCGCCCGCTCTGCGCCCTCGAGCACGACGAGGGCTGGCCCCTGGTGATGGTGTTGAACGACGACGGTGTCGAGCCCGATCGGTACTTCGAAGGGCCCGCGGACCGAGGCGTCTTGCCCGTGCTGGCCGGGCGCGCGTGCGCGGCGGCGCGGGCCGCGCTCGAGCGCGCGTTCTCTCCCAACTACGCGCTCTGTTCTCGATGGATAGACGAAGTCGTGATTCGCGGCCTCCGGGTGACGGGGTGCTTGTGGCTCGGCGGCACCTTCCCCGAGGCACCCAAGGTTCGGGTCTATGTGGGGGAGCAGGCCGCCCCCATGGTCCGCTGCCTAGAGGCGCGCGGCGAAAAGGGCGCGCTCGGCAGGGCGCTGCCGCTCGAGGGTGACTTGCTGGTGCGCTGGACGGGCGAGGGCGCCCAGGGTGGCGAGGCCATCGCGGCGGAGGTCGCCTCGACCCTGGCGACGCTCGCCAGCTTGAGCCAGACCTGGGACGCGCTCAACGAGCTGGGCGAGCAAGTGGCGGTCGAGCTGGTTCGCCAAGCACGCGCCCAGGGCCTCGACGCGCCGGTGCTCGACGAGCACGCGCTCTCCCTTTCGCTTCTGGGCTTTGATGTTCCCGCACCCGCGGTCGTCGCGGCGGACGGTGCGCCGCTCGCGCCCGCCGCGGTTCGGGCCGAGCTCGACCGAACCGGAACGGTGTGGCTGAGCGACGGTCGTGGGTCGTCGGAGGGAGCCTTTCCCGGCGTCGCGCCCAGCTTCTTCGTGCCCGAGGGCTCGCCGCTCGCGCGCGTGCTCGCCGCCCGTGCCCCGGAGGGCGCGATGCGCAGGTTGGGCGGAGCAGCCTCGCACCTGGCTCCGCCCGACACCACCGCGCTGCCGCCCCCCACACCCGTACTGGTGCCGCCGGACCCCTCGGAGCTTCCGGCGACAGACACGTGGTGGGAGCGGCTCACCGGGGCGCTGAGCTCGAGCTTGGCGGGTGAGCCCCTGGCCGATGCCAACCGCGCGGAGCATCGCGCGCTCTTGACGCTGATCGTCGGCTTGCGCCTCACCGGGTCGCCCGTCGAGCGGCTGGTGCTCCAGCGCGGGAAGCGACCCCTGCGCTACGACAACTCGGACAAACAGATCGTGGTCAGCCTCACCGATCCGACGCCGGCAGCGCTCTTGGGCAGGCCCGACGACCGCGGCGCGCTCTGCGCGCTCGCCGCGCACGCGCTCGCCGAGGTGAACCGCGCGCTCGAAGGCGTGACTGACAGCGAGGAACGACGCGGGCTGGTAGCGTTGCTCGAAGAGCTGTGACCGTCAGGCCGGCTTGCCGCAGTACCAGTAGCCGGTGGGCGAGCCCGAGGGCTTGCACACGAAGCCCGAGGGGCACTGCTTCGACGGGCCGCAGATCACCCTGTAGTTCTGGTCGTAGTTGCAGCTGGCCGCGGTCTGGCAGCTCATGCTGCTGAAGTAGTTGTAGGTGGTGTTCACCTTGCCGCAGCAGACTTTGCCGCCATCGCAGTCCTCGGGGCCATCGCAATACGACGACCCGGAGCAGACCTTCCCATCGGAGGCGCAACTCGAGTTCCACCCGCCGTTGTAGTTGTGGCAGCAGAACTGGCTGGCGCTCCGATCGCAGAGGTCGCCGTCGCAGGCCACCTTGCCCGTCCCGCAGGTCTTCGAGTAGTCGGGGCAGCAGTCCCCTTTCGAGATGCAGTCCGTGTCGCAATAGCAACTGCCCGTTGGGCCCGGCATGGGGCTGCCGCTTCCACAGTGCCCCGCGCAGAACGCCGTCG
>JACPVJ010000192.1 GCA_016191785.1 Myxococcales bacterium
GCTGGGCCAGCTTCCGGTCGTGGCGCTGAACCCGCTTGATGAGCGGGGCCACGGCGGCTTGGGCTTCGAGGGCGAGGTCGAGGGTGGAAAATCGCATCGGTGAGCTCCTTTCGCCCGCCCGGCGGCGGGTCGCACGACCCGCCTGCCGCCGGGCGGGCGAAAGGACGGAGCGCGAGTCCTCTGCCCCACGCGCAGCTCGTGCGGGCGCAGTGCCAGCCCACACGGGCTGGCACGAGCCTGCTTCACGCGGCACCGCCACCGCCGCAGCCACCGCCACCGCCGCAGCCACCGCCGCCGTCTCGGCCACCGTCACCGCCGCCGTCTCAGCCACCGTCACCGCCACCGCCACCGTCACCGCCACCGCCACCGTCACCGCCACCGCCACCGTCACCGCCACCGCCACCGTCACCGCCACGGCCACCGTCACCGCCACGGCCACCGCCACCGTCACCGCCACCGTCGCCGTCACCGCCGCCGTCTCAGGCACCGTCACCGCCACCATCCTCAGCCCCGTTGCGAATTTGTGCACCCCCTGCGGACCAGGGCCCCGACACGCCCCAGTGATCGATCACGCGTGCCTCTATCGCTACCGTCCTGTCCTAGCCCCCAGACCCCATCGCGCTCGCCCTGCACCCTGCACCCTGCACCCCCGCTCTCGCACCGGGGACAGCGCCTTCCCCCCCGCGGCCGCCCGAGCAGAGCGAGGCCGGACGCTTGGGGGGGAACGCCCGCCCCGAGGCCGCATCGCGGCCGAGGCCGGGCGAGGCGGGGGCACTCACGAGGGCGCGATGACCGGCGACTCGAGGTGCGCTTCGGCCACTCGGCGCACGTCGTCGGGCATGGGGCAGCTCCGCATTGCCGCCAGGTCGGTGGTCACCACCGTGTGGTGCACCTCGGCCGTGAGCACGCGGTCGCTGGCGCGGACGAACGCGTAGCGCAGGGTCAGGCTTCGATTGCCGAGTCGACTGACGCTGGTCTCGACCACCGCCGTGTCGCCGTAGCGAAGCGGCGCTCGGAAATCCGAGTGCACGGCCACGGCCGGCAGGCCGATCCGTCGCTCGGTCACCAGCCGCGAGTACCCGCCCTCGAGCGGGTCGAACAAACGCTCCATGGCCTCGTGGGCGTAGGTCAGGAAGTGCGGAAAGAACAGCAGCCCTGCGGGATCGACCTCGTGGAACCGGACGACGCGTTCGTAGGGAAACACGCGATGCGGGTTATCACAGCTCGGGCACGACGGCGATCGGTGCCTGCCGCGCGGGCCGGGCCGGTGTACACTCGGCCGATGCGAGGGCTTCGTATCGGGCTGGGGGCGCTGGCGCTCTCACTCACCCTGACCGCCACGTCGAACGCCCCGGCGTTCACCACACGCTTTCACATCAAGCTGGCCAACGACGTCCGCAAGGCGTTGATCCAGAACGGCGGCGCGGGCGTTCCGCTGCGCTTCGGCAACCACACGGTGGTGCTGAAGAGCGAAGACGTGGACGCCCTGCAGAACCACCCGCTCGAGTTCCGGGCGGGCGCCGTCGGGCCGGACAACATGGCCTTCCCTGGGATGACCGATCCGTCCCACGCCATCGGGCAGCGCCCCTACGAGCAGTGCGAGCTGCTCTACAAAGAGGCCGTGCTCCCCGCCGAGCGCGCCTACGCCCTCGGCTGCTTCTTGCACGGCTCGACCGACGCCGTCGCGCACCACTACGTCAACTACATGACGGGCGAGACCTTCACGCTCACGCCCATCACCACCGGCCGGCAGGCGAGCTGGAGCAACGTGGTGCGCCACATCATCGCCGAGAACATGGTGCAAGAGGCGGCCCTCACGCTCTCACCCGAGTCGTTCAAGAGCTCCGAGCTCAGCCACACCATCCCCAAGAGCTTCGTCGAGCGCGCCTATTTCTCGGAGCAGAGCCCGCTCTGGAAGATGATGTCCGCCCACCCGAGCGAGCGCTTCGAGGCCACGTTGCTCGCGAACCCCAAAGCGCTGCTGACGGTCTTGATCCCGAAGGCCAAGCTCTCCACGGCCGAAGCGCTCTCGCTCACGCCGCGCTTTTTGCGCTTTCTGGACGACGAGCGGAAAGGCGTGAAGACCTCGATCCAGACGACGATCGCCGATCTGCAGAACCCGGGCACCGCGAACGGCGCCACCCTGGGCGTGAAGGCCGGGGTCGACGGCAAGCTCGGCACCGCCGACGACACCACCGCGTGCGCCTCCAGCTGCCCCAGCCTCTACGCCAAGTACAAGACCTACGTGGCGCTGCTCGCGCCACGCTACGACGCCGCCAACAAGCCGCTGCCCCCGGCCTTCGACAAGATCAGCGACAAGCTCCACGACGACCTGTTCAAGTTCATGCCGGCCTACCTGCAGGTGGTCGAGAACCTGTCGAACGAGCTGAACGCGCCCCTGGCACCCGGCGGCGACGGGCTCACCCTCGAGAAGGCGAAGGTCGTTCAGCTCTTCCAGCCGCTCAACACCTGGGCCAGCGATCTGACGACCATCGACTACCAGGCGCTGACCACCGCGGTGGTCCCGCAGTGGATCCAGGACCTGCAGAAGGCGCTGCAGACCGTCGGGGTCAACGTGTCCATCCCGAGCCTGATCGCCGGCCTCCTCGATCCGGTGGTGACGCCGATCAAAGACGCCATCAAGGCCTACGTGATCGACGAGGCGACGAAGTACATCGAGGATCTGGTCACCGAGTACAAGGCGCAATACTCGAAGACGCACCCCGAATACGTGCAGCGCCTCACCCAGGCCGCCCCGGCGGGCCAGAGCGGCACGTTCTTGGATCAGCTGTTCGACAGCGGGCTCTACGGCCACTCGTTCAACATCGCGGCGACGGCCATCGCCGACCACCGCGCGGTGTTGCCGACCGGTACCGATCCGCTGGTGGGCCCGGCGAGCTTCGACGCCTCGCACACCCCGAGCTGGATGCAGGCTGGCGTCTGCGACTACCTGCGTCAGGCCATCTTCCCGCTGGGGCTCGAGACCAAGAGCCTGATGAGCCTGTGGAAGTCCGGGACGGTGCTGCCCGCGCAGGTGACCGAGAACTCGCCGGTCGAGTGCCACGACGGCTCGCTCTCGGCGTTCACGCCCTCGCCCAGCGCCGGCGTCTGCAAGCTGACCAGTCTGGACACGCTGCTCACCGATTCGGCGCACCGAGGCACGGTGAGTCGAGCGCACCCGCCGCTCTCCGGCACGCCGGCCGTGGACTGCGTGAACCTCACGATCCAGGGCCTCCCCGCGCCGCCCGCGGGCACCGGAGGGGGCGGCGGGAGTGCGGGCGCCGGTGGCGCAGCCGGAGCCGGGGCCAACGGCAGCGGCGGAACCTCGACCGGTGGTGGGACCGCATCGGGCAAGCCCTCCGGCGGCGGTGACGACGGGTCGTGCGGATGTCGCGTGCCCGGGCCCGCACGGCACTCGGGCGCTCCGGTCGCGCTCTTCGCGCTGGCGGCGCTGATGATCGCGCGGCGGCGACGAGCGCGCCGAGCGGCGGCGCTCGCGCTGCTCGTGGGTCTGTCGGGCTGCGGCTCCGACGACGGCGGCGGCGGCGGCGCGGGCGGTGGCAGCGGCGGCGCGGGTGGCAGCGGCGGCGCGGGTGGCAGCGGTGGCGCGATCACTGGCGGTGCCGGCGGCAGCGGCGGCAGCGCGGGCAGTGGCGGCAGCGCGGGCAGTGGCGGCAGCGCGGGCAGTGGCGGCAGCGCGGGCAGTGGCGGCAGCGCGGGCAGCGGTGGCGGGGCCACGGGCGGCACCGGCGGGAGCACCGGCAGCACCGGGGGCAGCGCCGCAGTCGCGCTCCTGGCCGAGCTCGGCACGAGCGTGTGGCACGGCAAGCAGACCCGAGCCGGGAAAGCGCGCGCGTACGAGATCGAGTTCGACGCGATCAACCTGTTCTGGGCCGAGACCCGCAATCCCTTCGGCCCCGCGCGCAAGCGCCAGCTTCGCATCATGCAGGTGCAGGCCGACGGCAAGACCGTGAACACCACCATCACCGTGCCCGCGGGCTGGCCGTCGGACACCGACAACGGCAAGAAAGAGACGTTCACCGTCGAGGTGCTGGCCGGGCCACCCAAGCAGCTGCGCGTGACCCAGGGCAGCCAGATCGAGGTCTTCGATCAAGGCCCCTGGCCCGCGCCGACCACCGGGCTCACCGCGATCGTGCGGGCGTTCTCGTCGACCGGCGCCATGGCCAACGCGTACTGCGAGTCCAGCAACCTGACGGCGCCGAACCGCGCGGTGATCTGGGAGTTTGCCCGGGGCAAGTCGGCCGAGCCGATCCTCGGCGAAGACGTCGTCGCAGGGGTGCCGCTGACGAAGTGGACGGATCCGACCGGGCTGAACCAGTTCGCGATCACCAACGTGCCGGGCTTCGACCAGCTCGGGGGCACGCTGCTCTCGGATCAGTTCAACTTCATCGTGCTGTACCTGGGCAGCATCAACCAACCGGCGGGCACGATCTCGCTCCGCGAGAAGGACGACGCCGTCGGCGATGGGCTCTGGGCGTGGCTCGGCACCAAGGTGGGCAGCGCCAACTCGGCGGACGTCTTCCTCGAGGTGCACGGCCACGCCACCCCGGATCTGACCGCCGACGCGCCGAGCGCGACCTTCCCGGCGCAGGACCTCCCGATCGAGGCGATGATGCTGCGGTGCAACGACGCGCTGGTCGATCGGGACCTCGAGGTCTCGCAAGGCGGCGGGGTCTGGAAGGCGATCACCACCGGGCTGACCAAGCCCAAGATCGACGCCAAGCTGTTCCCGCCGGCGCTCTGATCCGAGCTCCCGCTCACTGGCCCGCGAAGCGACAGGTCTTGGCGTTGCCCGGGAAGGTCCGGTCGGGCAAGCAGGCTCGCGGCTTGCCGAGCATGTTCATCGTCGGACAGTCCGCGAGGGTACGGCAGAAGACGATCGACGACCGATCAGGGACGTCGTACGCGCCCATGCACGCCGAGAACTGCCGCGGTGTGATGGCTGCGTTGGCGCAAGGGTAGCCGCCGCAGTCGTCAGGGGTCGTGCAACCCAGCGCCCAGCGGTCGTCGTTCGGCTCGTCGCCGCAGTCGCTCGCACACTCGCCCTTCTTCTGCTTGGCGTTCCAGCAGCACACCGGCTTGTCCCCCGAGCAGCGCGCCTTACCGCACTGCACTCCGCTCTTTTCGTACACGCACGAGCCGCGCTGGGCGCCCGCGCTCGCCGCACAGCGAAACCCCGGGCTGCACGCACCGCCGGGGAGGCATTGCTCCACCGGCCCGTGGAGGCAGGGCACGTCCGAGCACACTGCGATCGGTGGGCAGCCGCCGCTGCAGCCCCACGTCATGCAGCACGACTGCGTGCCGGGGCAGTCCGCCTTCTCGTCGCAGTGCAGCTCGGTGACGCCCTCGCCCAGCTTCTCGCACGCGTACTCGTCCTTCTGCGGCTTGGGAACGCAGGCTGCGACCCCGAGGGGTCCGCTCTCGCAGCACACCTGGGTCGTGAGATCGCACTGCTTGTCTGCGCACGCGATCTTGCCGGGGGTCGCCGACGGAGCCGGGCCGAGCTTCACCGGCGCGCCACCCTCTGCGGCCGCGTCCGGCGCGGCGGGCGCGGCGGGCAACGCCGCGGCATCGGGGCTCGGCACCGCACCAACACCCGGACTCGATGCGTCGCTCGCACTCTCGGGCGTCGGACCGCGCGGCCCGGGCTCGGCGTGGCAGGTCGCTACGCCAAGGGCGGCCAGCACCGCTGCGTTCGTCCACCTCACTCGGGGCATCGAGGCGCGAGCATAGGCTGCGCGGGCTGCGGTGGGGAAGACGCCGACGATCACCCCGCGCCATCATCGATCAGTAGGGCGCTCTGGCGGGTGGGGGTGCCCCCGCCTCGCCCGGCCTCGGCCGCGGTGCGGCCTCGGGGCGGGCGTTCCCCCCCTTGCGTCCGGCCTCGCTGCGCTCGGGCGGCCGCGGGGGGGAAGGCGCCGCACCGACCGGCGGCGCGTTGCGAGAGCGGGGGTGCAGACACCGACGACGTCGAGGCGCGCGCTCCGGCGTGGCGCTTGTCGCTCACAGCGACACCGACCACGCCGATGCGCGTTGCCCGGTGGCCGTTGTCGCTCACGGCGACACCGACCACGCCGATGCGCGTTGCCCGGTGGCGATTGTCGCTCACAGCGACACCGACCACGCCGATGCGCGTTCCGGCGTGGCGTTTGGCGCAGACAGCGCCAGGGTGGTCTGCATCCCTGATTGGTACTCGGGCCGGGCAGGAGCGACAAAGGCGCGCGTCCCGCCCCTGACACCGACACTTCGCCCGCGTGGCGCCGACCGTGCCCCTTCGGGCATCACGAAGCGCGTCGCATGGCCTCGGGGCGTTCGATCAAGGCTGCCCCGCTCACTCCACGGCTTGCCGCAGGTCGGGTTTTGCCGGACACTTCAGGGCGATGCGCACTCTTGCTTCGGCTCTCGGTTGGTCTTCGGTCCTGGCTCTGGTCTTCGCAGCCTGCAGCTCCGATTCCGAGGGCGGCGGCGGCGGGGGAGCCAGCAGCGGCGGCGCGAGCACTGGCGGAGCTAGCACTGGCGGAGCAAGCACCGGCGGCACCGCGGGCAGCGGCGGCTCGAGCACCGGCGGCTCCGGCACCGGCGGCTCCGGCACCGGCGGCGCGGGCACCGGCGGCTCCGGCACCGGCGGCTCCGGCACCGGTGGCTCCGGCACCGGCGGCGCGGGCACCGGCGGCTCCGCCGGCGACGCGGGCATCGCCGACGTGTCGTTCACCTACGACGGCCCGGTCGGCGACGACGGCGGCATCGGCGACGCCTGCGCCGCGACCACGGTGAAGGCCGATCCGGCGCCCCTCGACATGTTCATCATGCTCGACAACTCCGGAAGCATGGGCGCCGACTGCACCATCGGTCAGGCGACCACCTCGAAGTGGTGCTACTCGATCAACGCGCTGTCGCAGTTCTTCCAGGCTGCCCCGAGCGGCACCGGCGTGGCGCTGCAATACTTCCCCAAGTGCTGGCCCTCGACCGCCGAGTGCACCACGGGCGCGAGCTGCTCGGTGGCCGAGGTGGGCCTCGCCACCCTGCCGGGCAACCTGACCGCGCTCCAGACCTCGCTCAACGGCACCACTCCGAGCGGCGGCACCCCGATGGAAGCCGCGCTCAACGGTCTGACCAAGTTCACCCAGGCGAACAAACAACCGGGGCGCGTGATGATCGGCGTGTTCATCACCGATGGCGTGCCCGAGGGCTGCACGACCAACGTCAACACCCTGGCGGGTATCGTGCAAAACCACCTGACCGCGACCGGCATCAAGTCGTTCGTGATCGGGATGGACGGCGCAGACTTCGGCAAGCTCGACTCGATCGCGGCTCCCGGCGGCGCGTCCCCCCACACCCAGTACTGCGGCGGCAACAGCCCCTGCTACTCGTACGACGTGGACAACGGCAACCCTGCGGCGTTCACCGCGGTGCTCGCCGCCATCCAGAAGAGCGCCGTCGCGTGCCAGTACAGCATGCCCACCACCGACGGCGGCATCGTCGATCTGAACAAGGTCGAGGTGCAGTACTTCCCGGGCGGCAACCCGCCCGCGCAGAAGCTGACCAAGGTGACCAATTCGGCGGCCTGCACCGGCGCCGGCTGGTTCTTCGACAACAACGCGAACCCCAAGTCGATCTTGCTCTGCCCCGGCAGCTGCTCGGTGGTCCAGCTCGACTCGAAGGCCAAGGTCGACGTCAACCTGGGCTGCCTGGGCTCGTGACGCTCACTTGTTCACGGCCACGGCCGCCGGCACGCCGTCGGGGGTGCGCCAGCTCGCGCCCAGGTCGTCCGAGCTGAGCACCGAGTAGGTCTGGCCCGGCTTGGCGGCGGCGCCGTAGAGCATGACGCGCTTGCCAACGGCCAAGAGGCGGGTCGGCATGCGAGCATCCACCCGCGGCTCGGAGTGCGCCGCGTCGTCGTAGGCCACTGTGAACGGCGTCCAGGTCTGGCCGTCGTCGCGCGTCGAGGTGACGCGGACGATCCCGTTCATCGGGGCCGAGAGAACCGTGGTCCCGTCGACCCGCGCCAGATCCAGCGCCGCCCCCGGCGCCCCGCCCACTCCGGCGAACTGCGGCAGCGGCATCGACGAGCACCGGCCGCGGTGGCCGCACACCGTGAGGCGCACCAGCTTGTCGGACTCGGTGCGGTGGGCGACTACCAGCGCCTTCTGATCGCACGTCACTGCGACCAGCTCGGTGTCGGCCGGTCCCAGCGTCGACGGGTGCGGCGGCGCGTCGGCAGCGTGGGACACCGCCATCAGGCTCGCCGCGTCTTCACTCAACGCGAAGGTGTACCAGCGCGGGCCCGCGGGGCAGCGCTCCGCGAACGCTTCGGTGCCGCGGGCCGGCGCGGGCCGCCAGCTGAGGCCCCCATCGGTGCTCTGATGAACGTTCAAGGTCGCCCCGTGACCGAAGGCGGCCGTGAGCACACCCCCGACCTCACCCACGGCGCGATACCCGGCCCGCCACGCGGGAAGCCCGCGGCCCACGCCGGCCTTGGCGGTCTCGACCGGGTGCACCGCTTCGTGTTGCGACAGGCTCGGCTTGACCAGTTTGACGTAGCCGCCGCGCACGAAGGGCCAGGCCCGGCGCGCGAGGCTCGAGAGGTGATGGCCCGTGACCCCGAGATCGGCCAGCGACGCCTCTGTCGGGCCGGTGCCACCGTACTCGGTGAAGGACCAGGCCTGAAGCCGGTGGGCGCGCTCGGCGCTCGCCGATTGGGTCAGCTCTCGGACGATGGAGGCGCAGTCCTGGAACGGGCGCTCGCCGGCTTCGGCGCTGATCAGACGGCGCCGGACCAGCGCCGAGAACTCGGGGGAGTTGTCCCGGAGCAGCGCCGGCCCCGTCGGCCCCACCATGCACAGGCCATAGTTGGCCAGCAGGGCCGCGGTGGCGTGAAGCTTCCAAGCCGCCTCGGCGCGCGGATGCAGGACCCACGCGGCCAGCCCGAGCATCGCCAGCACCAGCACCGTGCGCAGGCGGATGAACGGACCGGCTTCCTCGGGTGCGACGGGCTCGCGGAGGGGCGCGGGCGCCGCTGCGACCTGCGCGCCCTTGGCGACGTTTCGCGGCAGGGAGCCCGGCGGTCGGGTTGAAAACGGAGAGCTCGGCAGCTCGGAGCGTGCCCACGCCGCGCTTCCCGACGCGAGACGGTGGTTCTGGCGCGGGGCGGCGGGGGGCATCTTCGGCTCCCAACCTAGGTCACGAAGCCTGCGCTGGCCCAGATTTCGAAGCTCAAAGGGCGCTGGCGAGATCGGCCCACAGATCTTCGACGTCCTCGATGCCCGCGCTGACGCGCACCAGCCCGTCGCCGATCCCGGCGCGAGCGCGCAGTTCGGCGGGCATGGTCGACGCGGTGGTCGAGGCCGGATGCGTCACGAGGGAGCGCACGTCCCCCAAACTGACGGCATGGCTCACCACCCGCACCTCGTCCAGGATGCGCTTGCCGGCTGCGAGCCCGCCGGTGAGCTCGAACGAGAGCAGCGAGCCGAAGGCGCGCATCTGCCGGCGGGCGACGTCGTGGCCCGGGTGGGTGGCGAGCCCCGGATAGTGAACTCGGGCGACGGCCCGGTGCTCCGAGAGGCGCTGGGCCAAGATCGAAGCCGAAGCGCAGGCGCGCTCTTGGCGCAGGGCCAGGGTGCGGATGCCGCGCGCGATCAGGAAGGCGTTGAACGGCGCGAGCACGCCGCCCAGGCCCTTGACCACCAGGTCGCGCACCGGCTCGGTCAGCCCGCGGGAGCCGACGACGCCCCCGCCGATGGCGTCGCCGTGCCCCCCCAAGGCCTTGGTCATGCTGTGCACGACCAAGTCGGCGCCCAGCCGGAGGGGGTTTTGGCAGTACGGCGTCGCGAAGGTGTTGTCGACCACCAGCAGGATGCCTCGGGGACGCAGAGCCGCCGAGAGGGCCTCGAGATCGGTGATGCCCAGGGTCGGGTTCGCAGGGGTCTCGGCGTAGACCAGCCGGGTGGTCGGTCGCAGCGCTGCGACGTACGCCTCGACCGAGGTCGCATCGACGAACGTGGTCTCGATACCGAAGCGCGGCAGGCGCTCGCGCATCAGCCGCGCGCTCTCGCCATAGAACGCCAGCGGTGCCACGACGTGATCCCCGGACACGACCCGCGAGAGCAGCGCGCCGGTCACCGCGGCCATGCCGCTGGCCGTCGCGACCCCGGCCTCGGCACCCTCGAGGGCCGCCACCTTCGCTTCCAGCTCCTCGACGCTCGGGTTCCCCCAGCGCCCGTAGATGTAGGCGTCGGCCTCGCCGCGAAACGCCGCCGCGGCCTGGTCGGCACTGCCGAAAACAAAAGCGCTCGACAGCACCAGAGGTGCCTCGAGCGCTTGATCGGCGCCACGCCGATCTCCAGCGTGGACGCTCAGCGTGGATGGACCTCGCGGGGGCTCGGCCAATGCTGCGCCCCCCGTGTCCTAGAGCTTGTTCGGCGGCGGCGCGTCGTCCGTGCGCAGGCGCTTGCGACGACGGCGGGCGGCCTCGCTCATCTTCTTGCGTCGCTTGACCGACGGCTTCATGTAGTGGCGACGACGCTTGAGCTCCCGAAGGATGCCTTCGGCGGCCATCTTGCGCTTGAGGTGTTTGATCGCGCGCTCGATGCCTTTGTCACCGACCACGACCTCGAGGGGTTTGCACTGTACGGCTTCGCTGGGGGTAGTCACGGGAGCGCGGGATATGGCAGACGGAGGAAGGATTTTCAAGCGCGATGCCTGCTGACCCCACGATCTCGCCCGCCGGCGTGCGGGCCCCCCACGGCGCCCAGGTCTTCGAGGTGACCTGGGCCGATGGTCAGGTCCACCGCTATCCCCACAGGATCTTGAGGGGTTTCTGTCCCTGCGCCGCCTGCCAGGGCCACTCGGGCAAGGTCCGCTTCCTGGCCCCGCCGAACCTCGAGCTCCGGCACCTGGGCCAGGTCGGCAACTATGCCTTGGCCCTGACCTGGGGGGACGGCCACGACGCCGGGATCTACTCGTTCCGTTTCCTGCGCCGCCTCGGCGACCTGCTCGAGGCCCACGGCGCCGAGGGTCTGGAAGCGCTCGGGGAGCTACCGCGAACGTGAGACCCGAGCGCATCGTCGTCGTGACCACCTCGTTCCCCGAGCAGCCGGGAGATCCCGCCGGGCACTTCGTGGCCACGGAAGCCCTGGCGCTCGCGGGGGCGGGGCACGCGGTGACGGTGGTGGCTCCAGGGGCCGACCGAGAGCTCGACGGCGTCCGTGTGATCGGGCTCGGCGCCGACGCGGCATTCGGGTGGCCCGGCGTGCTGAGCAAGCTCTCCGCGCACCCGCACCGCGCGCTCCTGGCGCTCGCGTTCGTCGCGCGCGCTCGGCGCGTCGTGAGCGGGCTCGACTGCGATCGGGTGATCGCCCACTGGCTCGTCCCGGCAGGGTGGCCCGTCGGGACGGCGGCCTCGGCACCGCTCGAGGTGGTCGCCCACGGCAGCGACGTGCGGCTGCTGCTCGCGCTGCCGCAGGCGCTGAGGCGGCTCATCGCCGGACGCCTGGTCGCGCGCCGCGCGCACGTTCGCTGCGTCTCGGAAGAGATCCGAACCGCGATCGCCTCCTGGGCACCCGGGCTCACGACCAGCGTCGAGCCGGCTCCGATCGACACCCGTCGCGCGCCCGACCGCGCGCGGGCCCGCCGGATGCTCCGCATCGACGCCGCGCGACTGATCGTGATCGTCGGGCGCCTGGTGCGCTCGAAGCGCGTCGACGTCGCGCTCCGCTCGGCCGCGCTGATCCCGAAGGCCGAGGTGGTCGTGATCGGCGACGGCCCCGAGGGCGCCGCGCTCGCCGCAGAGCACCCGCGCGTGCGCTTCGTGGGGCTCGTTCCCCGCGATCAGGCGCTGACCTGGATCGCCGCCGCCGACTTGGTGCTGTCGGCGTCGCGCAGCGAGGGCGCGCCGACGGTGATCCGCGAGGCCCGCGCCCTCGGAGTGCCGGTGGTCAGCACCAGAGCCGGCGACCTGGCGCGGTGGGAGCGCTCGGATCGGGAGATCTGGTTGGTGGACTGACTCACCCCCGCGCCGCGCCGGTCACGCGCGGCAAGATCTCGACGAAGCTGCAGGGCTTGGTCCGCCCGTCGAGCTGCGGCAAGAGGATCTTCTCCAGCGCCAGGCGGCAGGCGCCGGTCGAGCCCGGGAGCGTGAAGATCAGGGTCGTGCCGCAGAGCGCGGCTTCGGCCCGCGACTGGATGGTCGACGCGCCGATCTCGGCATAGCTGAGCCAGCGGAACAGCTCACCGAAGCCCGGCAGCGCCTTGGTGATCAGCGGCGCGAGGGCGTCGGGGGTCACGTCGCGGGCGGTGATGCCGGTCCCGCCCGTGGCCACGACCACGTCGACGTCCGGGGACGCGATGAAGGCCTGGAGCTCGGCCCTAATCGTGGCGAGGTCGTCGGTGACGATGCGCCGGGCGGCGATCAGGTGCCCGGCCTTGCCGAGCTCGCTGGCGAGCAGCCCTCCGCTGGTGTCGGTCTCGAGCGTGCGCGTGTCACTCACGGTGAGCACCGCGATCTTCAGGGGCACGAAGGCGCGTTCCGTCATGGGCGGGAACCTAGCGCAGGCCCCCCGCCCTGTCCCGCTCAGCGCGCGTTCTTGGCGGCCAGCCGAGGCATGACCACGTCGGTGAGCCAGACCCGCGCCGAATGGTCGTCCACGAAGGCCTTCATGCTTTGCCCCGAGGCCAGGCCCATCGAGGCGACGACCACGTGCCACAGGCGGTTCTCGGTGATCACGGCCACGGCCACGATCCGGTCCTTCACCTTGCGGTTCCACTCCACGAACTCGGTGCGCGCATCGATGTCGTACCCGCTCATGGTCCGACAATCGACCAGCACCGCGGGCGCCTCGGAACCGGTCATGATGGAGGTGAACGCCGCTGCGAGGCGGGTGCCGAGCCCCTCGCGGGTCAGGTGCCCGTCGAGCGTGACCACTACTTCGCGCGCCGCCGCCATGGATACTGCGGCGCAGCCTAGGCAAAGTCCCGGCGTTCGACAACCGGATCATCGATCCGGGCAGCCTGGATCGAAAGTCCCGAGGCGATGCGCGGTCGGCTCACGCAGGCCCTCGAGACGACCGGCTCCGGGCGGGAGGATCGGGTACGCTCCCTTCCGTGAGACCGAAGTGGGCGAAGCGCTCTCGATGGATGGGCGGTCTCGCCTTGTGCCTCCTCTCCTCCGCGTGTGCGGCGAGCGCAGGGCCTTCGACCACGACGGACGCGAGCCCGCAGATCGTGATCACGGACGCCGCGAAGGTCGACGGCGCGGTCGGAGCGTTGGTCACGCTGGTCGGCGTACAGACGCGGACGAAGTGGCCCACCGTGCTCGGCGCCGACGTCGACGGCGACTACGCGATGTCCGACAAACGGGTGCGCGTGACCGGGCGCATCGAGAAGCACCTCCAGGCTGGGCCGCCGATGGTCGACGGCGCCTACGTGCAAGGGCGCGCGGCGGGGAGCACGAGCTACCGAATCGTCGACCCGAAGACGGGGGCACTCGCGAAGCCGTCCTTGGATTGACGCATGTCGCCGAGGTGATCCCGGAACCGAGGGGCGGCTTGGAGACCCGGTCCGGCCCTCTCGCCGACCGGGCGCGCGGTAGACCCCGTCGTCGTACCAGCGCCGGTTACGGCGCCTGCACCTTGATTGCTCCGTACATCGTGCTCGGCGCGGTCGGCGAGTAGAAGGTGTAGGTGCCCGGAGTGGTGAACGGGATGAATGGGGTCCCGGTGCCCGAGCTCTTGGCTGTTATCGGGTTTCCGGCCTCAGATCCGGGCACCATGGGGTAGGTCGCAAACGGCCCGTAGAAGCCGACCTTCCCGTTGGTCGAGATGAGAATGCAGGGCATGGAGTACTTCGGTGGGCCCGCGTCGAGATTACCCGGAAACGTGACGTCGATGCCGGAGGGTCCAGAGGCGATCTTGTCGACGAAGTCGCCGGCGGCACAGCTTCCATAGCTGCCGGCGTCGCTGCCTCCCGTGCCGGAGTCTGCGCTCGCGTCGCTTCCGCCGTCCGCTCCGCCAGTGCCGCCGCTGCTCGCGTCTTTGGGAGCCGTGCAGGCCTCGAAGCACGAAGCCTCCAGGCAGTTCGAGACGGGGCCGAACAACGTCGTGCCCGTCGGGTGCGCCTGCTGGCAGCTCCCGATGCAGCTCCAGTTGCTGCAACTAGCGGCGCAGGTGACGATCGCGTTGCACTCGGTGTGGGCGGCACAGGGGGTGTAGGCATTCGCGCAGTTGGTGGTGAGACAGCTCGTGCAGTTGGGGTTGCCACCGGTGCCACCGGTCCCTGCTGCGCCATCCGATCCGCCCGTTCCTCCCGTACCCCCGTCCGCGTCCTCCACGCACTTGCCGGCCTGACAGACCAGCCCCTGGCCGCAGACATTGCCGCACGCTCCGCAGTTTGCTTCGTCGGCGAGAGTGCTCACCTCGCAGCCGTTCTGCGGATCCTTGTCGCAGTCCGCCGTGTCCGGCTCCGAGCACTGGGCGGCAGCCACCGTGGTGAACGTCGCTGTGTCGCTCTGGGCGGAGCCGGCCGCGTTCTCCGCTATCACGCGCCAGTAGTACGTGGTCGCGTTGCGCAGCGCGCCGGCGGGAACGTTCACGAACTGCTCGGTGCCCGCAGAGAGCTCGACGGGCTTGCCGAATTCGGCGTCCCGAGCGAGCTGGACGCGGAACGAGGTGAACGTTTCCCAGCCGTCGCCGGTGGTCCAACCAAGCCTCGGTGTCAGGCTGACGTCAGTGGCGCCCGCCGCGGGGCTCGGCTCGGCCGGCGCCGTCGGTGCGCTCGGTCGCGCGGTCGGGTCCACGGTGCTCGCGGCCGCGCTCGCCGCTCCGGAGACGCTGCCCGCTACGGACGTGGGTTCGCTCTCGAGCTTGTTGCACTTGAACGTCGGTCCCGGGTCGTGCAGCTGCACACCCCACTTGCCCGGCGCCGCGGGCAGGCTGATCTCGTAGATGGTGTGAGGCTCGGCGCGGTTGGGCGACGAGGCGAAGTACGCGCCGCCGCTGACCTGCTCGCTCTTCGGATCGACGAGCTGGCCGTTCTTGCGAACCTCCATCCGCTGGTCTCCGTAGGCGCGGATCGTCCACTTCTGCTTGCCGCCACCGGTCCAGACGCCGAACTGGTTGTAGCAGTCAGGGCCGATCTTCTCGTCGCTGTAGATCCAGTCGTTGAGGATGTAGAGCCGGCTACCGTCGAAATCCGCGTAGAAACGCGTGAACATGCCCTGTGCGTTCTTCACGTCGAACCACTCGAACTCGGAGCCCGAGCCGGCGTCGCTCGACCAACCGGTGAAGTGCCCGTCGAGCGAGTGCGGGTACTTGCTACCCGGGTTGGTGACGGCGGCCCCCGCCGCCGGAGCGGTCCGGAAACGGAAGCGGCTGCCCTCGCCGCCAGCGGCCAGCTCGAGACCGATGAGGTCGCGCAACGTGGACAGGTCGAGCTCGCAGTCGCTGCCCGGGGGCAGTGCCGTGTCGGCCCGGAAGCGAACGGACATTCCGTCGCCGTCGAGGATCGCGCGGCCGGCGATGCTCTGCGCGGCGCAGCTCAGCGCAAAGCCTTTCACGCTGGCCGGGTCGACGCGCTTGCTGATGCGGATCGGCAGCAGGCCATAAGTCGGAAATTCGTTTCGCACCGAAGCGTGAACGCGACCGGCGAGCGCCGGCGGAATGCCGGCCACGGATGCCGAAGTGCCGCTACCGAACAAGAGGTTGCCGTCGACGACGCTCACCCACTCCGGACTCTGATCCTTGTTCGTGGTCAGCGCGCGCGGCGACGCCATCTCCGAGACGTCGATGCTGCTCACCCAGCCCCGTTCCAGCTGGACCACCAGTGTTCGACCGAAGAGGCGCACCCGGCTCGGATCGGAGAGCTCGCGGCTCTGTTGGCGAATGACGGGCTTGGCCGGATCATCGAAATCCACTGCGTTCAGGCCGCTGCCAATGGCAACGGCGATCACCTTGCTGCCGTTCGACACGATGCCTCGAGGTTCGCCGCCGAGATCGACCGCGCCGAGGCGCGAGGGTGTGCCGCCGCTGGGCGCCGACCACGACTCGAGTGTCCCGGAGGCGTAGGCGAGATACAGCGCGCCAGCACCCGCGGCCACGTGAGTCGGCTCGGCCTCGAGCGTGACGGCCGGCGATTGGGCCAGCTTCAGCCCAGTGGCTTCCTCGGTGAGCGTCACGGGCTGGAGCTTGGTCCCGGCGACCACGTAGACGCGATCGCGCACGCGGGTCAGGCCCCGCGCGCCGCCGAGCGTCGAGCCGAGGTCGATACTGGAGATCACCTGCGGGTCATCTGCAGCGAGCACGTTCACGACGTAGAGCTTGCCGGCGGAGTCGATCATGTAGGCGAGCCCACGTTCCTCGTCGTGCTCGACACTCACGATCTTGCCGCTGGTGGCGAGAGTCGAGATCGCGGCGGGCTTCTTGGCGTCCAAGAGGTCCAGGATCTGCACCCCCTGGTCGGCATTCAGCGCGAACGCGTAGCGCCCGAACGCAACGACATCGTGCACGGGCGCCTTCAGCGTGAGGCTTGCGACCGTCAACGCCTCCGGCGCCTTGGCTAGCCCGAGCGCCGGCCCCGCTGGCGTGTTGCTCGACTCGTCCCCGTCTCCGCAGCCAGCAAGAATCGCCAGACCGAACCACGCCAGTCGCCGTCCAAGAAGTGATGATCGCGCCATGACCGCTCCCGCGTTTCAGTACCCAGAACCCAGCAACGTAAACGACTA
This sequence comes from Myxococcales bacterium, assembly GCA_016191785.1. Classification (GTDB taxonomy): domain Bacteria; phylum Myxococcota_A; class Polyangia; order Polyangiales; family Polyangiaceae; genus JADJKB01. The sequence continues at coordinate 16,733 of JACPVJ010000192.1, forward strand.
GCACGGCACTGCGACGCTCCCCATCCCATGAACGTGGGGTGCGATGGGTTCCCGCCGCCGGCGGCCGTGGTGCCTGCGATCTGCCTGTACGTCGCGAGCTCGGCCTGTGCGGCGGCTTCAGCCTCGACACGCTGATGGTGATCACCGAGCTGTGCGCGCAGATGGCGTTCGGGTCGGCCCGCGCGACGTTCCGCGACCCCGACCAAGAAGCACACGCCCATCACGCCTCGCCCGACCCCCACCGCACTCGCTCTCGCCTTGCACCCTGCACCCCCCTCTCGCAACGGGCCGCCACTCGGCGCGGCGCCTTCCCCCCCGCGGCCGCCCGAGCGCAGCGAGGCCGGACGCTTGGGGGGGAACGACCGCCCCGAGGCCGCACCGCGGCCGAGAGCGGGCGAGGCGGGGGCACCTTCCTCGGCAGTACACCTGACGGATCGGCGACGCTTCACGATTCGCTACCGAGCGGGCTGTCCATCCCGGCAAGAGATGCCGTACCCTCCCCGCCATGCAGCCCCCCTGGCAACCCCAGCTCCCCACGGCCGCACCCGCCGAGTACATGTCCCCCGGCGCGGGCGACCCGGTCGGCGTGAGCTCGCTCCGGGCGGTCAAGGCGGTGCTCTCCGATCCGAACGCGAAGACCAACGTGCTGATCGGCATCGTCTTCATGCTGATCCCGATCGTGGGTCCCATGGCGCTGTCGGGCTGGATGTGCGAGTCGCACCAGCGGCACCTGCGAAAACACCCGAACCCGATGCCGAAGATCGACTTCGGCGACTTCGGTGAGTACATCAAGCGCGGCATCCCGGTGTTCGTGTCGTCGCTGATCTTCACGCTGCCGGTGTTGTTCATCGCCTACGCCGTGATGGGCGCCGCCGGGTTCGCGACGTTCGCGGCCATCGCCGCCACCAACGAGCCACTGGTCGGCATCGCCGTCGGCGCGGTGGCGGGCCTCGTCGGGTTGGTCGTGCTGTTCTCGCTCGGCGTGGTGGTCGGCGCCGCGCACACCCGAGCCGAGCTCACCGAAGATCTGGGCGAGGCGCTGAAGGTCGGCAAGGTCCTGGGCTACGCCAAGGCCACCTTCGGGATGGTGGTGATCAAGAACATCACCTTCGGCTTCATCGCCTTCGGCATGGTGCTGGTGGGCATCTTGCTCTGCTACCTGGGCCTGTATCCGGCCATCGTCGTGGTGCAGATCGCCGCCATGCACCTGCGCTATCAGATCTACGCGGACTACCTGGCCAAGGGCGGCGAGCCGATCCCCCTCAAGCCTCCGCAAGCGCTGCCCTCGGAAGCGCGAGCCCCCGGGTACTGAGCGTGCCCGAGTCGGTGCCGCCGGACGAAGAGCTGTCGAGACCGGCGCCGCTCGGCGTCCCCGACAAGCTCACGCCGGGTCCCGCGCGGGCCCGACCCGCCCGGGTGAGCGAGGCGCTGAGCTTCGCGTTCGACGACAAGCGCAGCTTGCTGGTGGGTGGGCTGTGGCTCTTGGTGCCGATCGTCGGGTGGTTGGCGATCTCGGGCTGGACGTCCGAGGCGCAGCACCGCCTGCTGAACGCACACCCCGACCCCCTGCCGCGGCTGCGGCTCAGAGACTTCGCGCACTATGCCCGCCGCGGGGGCGCAGCCGCCTTCGTCGAGCTCCTGGGGTTCGGCGTGTTCTGGGCAGTGGCGGTCGGGCTATTCGCGCTGTTCAACGCCAGCCTCCTGGCCGCGGGGCTCGTCGCCGGCTCGGTGGTCGTTCCTCTGGCAGTGCTCTGCGCAGGCTTGGCGGTCGCGTTCACGCTCTTGGGAATGGTCACCGTCGTCTACGACGCGATGCTCACCCGTGCCGAGCTCACCGAGCGCCTGGCCGAGTCGGTCGAGCTCGGCGAAGCGTGGCGCGAGGCGCGCCCGATGCGACGCAAGACCTTCGCCACGTACCTGGTCTTCGCGCCGCTCACCGTGGCGCTGGGGTTCTTGGGCAGCTTGCTCTGCGGCGTCGGCATCTTGCCGGCGCTGGTAGCGATCAAGCTCACCGGTGCGCACTTGCGCTTTCAGCTGTACGAAGAGCGCCTGGCGCGGGGTGGCAAGCCACTTCCATCGCGGCCTCCGCTGGCGCTGCCGTCCGAGCGGCACCTGGTGCAGGTGCTCTCGATCGGCAGCGCGGAGAGGAAGCGGTGAGACACGCGACCTGGGTGTTGTGCCTGGCGCTGGGCTGCACTCCGGCGCCGCGCGGCGCGCCGAGCGAGCCCGCCGACCCGCCGGTTCCTCCCGCGACGTCGACGAGCGTCGCGCCATCGCGCGACGCATCCGTGGCCCCCACGGCGCAGCCGCCGCCGGAGGTCCTCGATCCAGGCCCGCCGGTGGCGCTGAAGGCCGGCGGAAAGAAGACGGTACGTGCCACCGCGGGCGCCATCGTCGCCGTCGATCCCGAGGCAGCGCGCCTCGGCGCGCGCGTGCTCGAGGACGGCGGCAACGCCGTCGACGCGGCTGTCGCCGTGGCCTTCGTGCTGGCCGTCACTCACCCCAGCGCGGGGAACATCGGCGGCGGCGGCTTCATGCTGGTGCGCCCGAAGGCCGGTCCGACCACTGCCATCGACTTCCGCGAGACGGCACCCGCCAGCCTGCCGCGCGACGCGTTCGACGCGATGATCGCCAGCGACGGGATCGGGCCGGTATCGGTCGGCGTGCCGGGAACGGTGCGCGGGCTCGCGCTCGCCCACCAGAAGTTCGGCAAGCTGCCCTGGGCCAAGCTGGTCGAGCCCGCGAAGCGGCTGGCCGAGCGGGGGCACCGCATCCGAAGCCGCGAGGCCCAGACCATCGCGTGGAGCTGGGCTTCGTTGAAGAAGGACCCGGCCGCAGCCGCCGAGTTCGGCGACGGCAAGGGGCCGCGCAAAGAGAAGGACACGCTGATCCGCAAGGACCTGGCGATCACGCTCGGGCGCATCGCCGAGCGGGGGGCTGCCGGATTCTACGAAGGCGAGACCGCCCGAGCCATCGTCCGCACGCTCGCCAAACGGGGAGGCACGCTCACCCTCGACGACCTCGCCAAGTACGAAGCCAAGCTGCGCCCACCGCTCGAGCTCGCCTACCGGGGGCTCACCCTCGAGACCATGCCGCCGCCCTCGGCGGGCGGGGTCGCGCTCTTGCAGATCCTCGGGATGCTCGAGCGAGGTCGCGCCTACCGCCTCGGCCCCGGGTCGGTCGAAAGCGCGCACTTGTTCCTAGAGGCGTCGCGCCGCGCGCAGCCGGACAAACGGTTCGGCGTGGTCGACCCCGACGCGCTCCCCGAGGCCGAGCAGGCGCTCCGCCTCGCGCGGTTCCGAGACGTGCGCGGCCTTCTGGCCCGGCTGCCCATCGAGCCCGGGCGCCCGACGCCGTCGGAGAAAGTCCACCCGCTCTACGGCGCGGCGCTGCGCGAGCTCGAGCACACCACGCACTTCTCAGTGGTCGACGCCGAGGGCATGGCCGTGAGCTGCACCACCACGCTCTCGGCGGGGTTCGGCTCGAAGATCGTGGTCCCCGGCACCGGCGTCGTGCTCAACAACGCCGTCGCGTCGTTCGCCAGCGCCGGTGAGAACCTGCCAGTCGGCGGGCGGCGCACGGTGAGCAGCATGACGCCCACGCTCGTCACCAAAGAGGGCGCGCTCTGGGCCGTGCTCGGCTCACCCGGTGGCGACACCATTCCCAGCACCGTCGCCCAGGTGTTTCTCAACCTGGTCGATCACGGCATGACGCTCGATCGGGCGGTCGAGGCGGGGCGCATCCACCACAACTTCGTCCCCGACGAGGTGCGCTACGAGCGCGCGCGTCCGCCCCCGAGGGCGACCCTCGACGGGCTGAAGCAGCTCGGACACACCCTGGGCAAGAAGACCCTCCCGATGGGCGACGCGAACAACATCGTGCTGGTCGACGGCGTCGCCTATGCCATGGCCGACCCGCGCGAGGGTGGCGCCGCCGTGGCCGCGCGGCGGAAGCCCGGACCGTAGCCCTCACCCCAGGTGCTCGGCGTAAAACTGGCGCCGCCACTCGAAGAAGCGCGCGTACTCGGGGGCGTCGGCGAAGCCCGGCACGCCCACGCCCTCCCAGTCGGGCAGGGCCAGGTGTCGGGTCTTCGGGAACTCGAGATGAAAGGCCAGCCCCACCGCGGCGACGTCCGCCAGGCTCGGCGCGTCTCCGCACAGGTAACGGTGCTTCGTCAGCCGGTCGCACAGCTCGGCGAGCAGGGTGTGGGTGCGCGCCTTCGACTTTTCGACGAGGCGCCGCGCCTTGCCCAGCTTCATCAGCGGGTGGACGACGCGCGCCGCCAGGCGCCCTCGCCCGAGCCCCCAGACCTCCAGCTCGAGCAGGCGCCGGAGGTCTTCCGGGCGTTCGCGCTCGACCCAATCGAACCATGCCACCGGCGCGTAGCTGCCCATCCAGTGGTCGAGTCGGTCCTCGAGCGCGACCACCTCGCGCCGCTCCGCGGGGTCTTCCGGCAAGAGGCGCGGCTCGCGGTAGCGGTCTTCCAGGTAGAGTGCGATCTCGGTCGAGTCGGACACGATGCGGCCGTCGTCCTCGATCACCGGCACCTGGCGCTGCCCGCTCATCCGATAGATGCCGAGCTGCGGCAGCCCGAGCTGGTGCTCTTCGATGCGGAAGTCCAGGCGCTTGAAGCGCAAGAGCGCTCGCCCCTTCTCGGAGAAGTGACTGAGCGGAAAGCGGTGGAGCACGATGGCCATGGCTCCCCTCCCCTACCACGGCGGGTGTAGAGTCCGGCCATCATGTGGGACGAACGCTACAGCGAGCCGGGCTACGCCTACGGCTCCGAGCCCAACGATTTCTTGGCCAGCGTCGCCGATCGCATCCCGATGGGCCCCGTGCTCTGCCTGGCCGAGGGCGAGGGTCGAAACGCCGTGTTCCTGGCGGGGCGCGGCTTTGCGGTGACCGCGGTGGACGCTTCGGCCGTGGGCCTCGAGAAGGCCCGGGCGCTCGCGGCCGAGCGTCAGGTCGCGATCCAGACCGTGCACGCCGATCTCTCCGAATACGTCATCGAGCCCGGCACCTGGGCCGGCATCGTGAGCATCTGGTGTCACCTGCCCGCGCCGCTGCGCGAGCGGGTGCACCAGGGCGCCGCCGCGGGGCTCCGTCCCGGCGGCGTGCTGATCCTCGAGGCCTACACCCCCGCGCAGCTGGCGCACGGCACCGGCGGGCCCAAGGTTCCCGAGCTGCTCTACGGCCTCGAGCAGCTGAAGCGCGACTTCGCCGGGCTCGAGCTCGGGCATGCGGTCGAGCTCGAGCGCGACATCCACGAGGGCAAGTACCACGCCGGCAAGAGCGCGGTGGTGCAGGTCGTGGCCCGCAAGGCCGGGTGAGCGAGCGCACCGCGAGCCGCGCCTTGACGCGCGGGGGCCTTGGCACCTAACTGCCGCCATGCAGCTCCGCGAGCTCGACGTCCCGAAGACCACCGCGATCCTCAACGCGATCTTGGAGCACGAGCTCGCTGGCGTGGTTCGCTACACCCACTATGCGCTGATGGTGACCGGCCCGGGTCGTATCCCGCTCGTGGCGTTCCTGAAGGCCCAGGCCCAAGAGTCACTGCTCCACGCCCAGCAGGTCGGCGAGCTGGTGACCGGCCTCGAAGGGAACCCGTCGATGCGCATCGCGCCGCTGGAAGCGTCGAACCAGCACTCGACGCAGGTGCTGCTCCGCGAGAGCTTCGAACACGAGCTCGAAGCGGTGAGGCACTACAAGGCGCTGCTCGAGACCGTCGAGAACGCCAGCATCTATTTGGAAGAGTTCGCGCGCACGATGATCGGCGCCGAAGAGCGCCACCAGCTCGAGCTGAAGAAGATGCTGCGCGACTACGGCTGAAGCGCGCTCACTTCTTGGTGTACGGGTTGGCGGCGAAGCCGCCACCGCCGGCGCCGCTGGGTTTCGTCCCCCCGCCCCCGGTCGGCCGCCTCCCGAAGTCGATCTTCAGCTCGCTCGCCCCGGCAGGGATCCGGGTGCGCACGACTCGACCATCGGCCGACACCGCGTCCACCAGCGCGCCGGGCTCGGGCCGGGCGTCGAGCCCCACCTCCGGAGACGCCGGCTTGATCGAGATCGCTCGGTCTCCGACCTTGAGCTTGGTGATGTCAGCGTTGGCGCGGATGGTGAAGGGTTGCGGTTTGGCCTCGGGCACCAGCGCCGACGGCGCGACCTCGGGCGTGGGTGCCACGCTGGGCGCCGGCATCGCAGTGAGCCCCGAGGCGGAAGCGCCGGGCGAAGCCGAGGGCTCGCCGCGCCTCCCGCGTACCGAAAGCACGATCACGCTGACCAGCACCACGGCGATGCTCACCCCGCTGGCGACGCCGATGATCGCGGCGCGGTTGCGGCGATCGGCGATGATGGCGGAAATGCTGCGCTGGACCGCGTCGGTCACGCCGCTGGTCCCCGGCTCTGGCCCTGGGCGGCCCTGCTCTTTCCACGCGACGGTGGCCCCGGTGGTGTCCTCGCGGCCCTGCCGCTGCGCGGGCTCGGGCTCGGCCGCAACGGCGTCCGGAGCGCGGGCCACCGGGGGCGTCCACGACGACGGCGACTGGGTCGTCGCGGCTTCGCGGAGTGCCCCTGCTAGCTCGCCGGCACGCCCTCGGAGCCGGCGGATCTCTTCGACCTTCTTCTCGCGATCCGCCAGCTTCGGACCGACGATGCGCCGCACGAACTCGGCCACGTCGGCGGTGTCGGCGACCGAGTGGGCTGCCAGCAAGCGGCGACGCAGCGCATCCGCGCTGGGGCAGCGCTGCTCGAGCTCACGGGTCAGGGCCCAGTGCAGCGCCTCGTCGAGCTCTTCGGAGAGGTCCGGGCGGACGCTGCGAAGCCGCGGTGGATCTTCGTTGACGATCTTGAGCAGCGCGCCGATCTCGTCCTCGGTGTCGTACAGGCGCTCGCCGACGATCGCCTCCCAGGCGACGGCCCCCGCCGCCCACACGTCGCAGCGCTGGTCGACCTTCACGCCCCGCGCCTGCTCCGGCGCCATGTACGCAATCTTGCCCTTGATCTTGCCAGTGCGCGTGTGCCCCGCGGTGTACGCGACCTTCGCGATGCCGAAGTCGGTGAGCCGGCTCACGCCGTCAGTGCCCACCAGGATGTTGTGGGGCGAGAAGTCGCGGTGCACCACCCCCAAGCTCTCGCCGCCCTTGCCCTTCAGATCGTGGGCCGCGCCCAAGCCGGCGAGAGCATCCGTGACGATACGGAGGCCGATCTCCAGTGGAATGCGCTCGCCAAGGCGCTTGGTCGCGCGCCGGAGCCCGGCCAGGGTGTCGCCCTCGACGTACTCCATCACCAAGAACAGCCCGTACGGATCCTCGCCGACGTCGAGCACCGGGACGACGTTCGGGTGGCAGATCTTGGCCGCGAGCTTGGCCTCTTTGAGTAGATCGGCTGCCAGGTGCGGCTCGGCCTCGGCGGTGCCGTGGATCATCTTCACCGCGACGTGCCGCTGAAAACCGCCCTCGCGCGCGGCGATGCCCAGATACACGGTGGCCATGCCGCCTGCGCCAATCGGCGCGAGCAGCTCGTACCAACCCACGCGCTCCGGGAACGGAGCCGAGATCTTGGACACCTCGAAAACTATACCCGAGCCCCGAAAGACCTGCCCTGGCGAACGCCGCGAGTCACGGTCACTCTGGGTTATACTGGGGTTTCTCTCCGGAAAATCCCGATGAAACCCCGGCTGCGCTGGAGACTGGTCGCGGCTGCCCTGATGGCTGCCCCGGGCGCGTGCTTGGGCATCGCAGAGGTGGACCAGGGCAACGCGGGAGGTCAGGGCGGGCTCGGCGGCTCGAGCCTCGACGGGGGCGGTGGCTTCCCGAGCGGGGGGGGCAGCGGCGCGGCGGGCGGGGCGGACGGGGCGAGCGAAGCAGGCGGCGCCGGCGGAACGGGTGGCCTCGGAGGCACGGACGCGGGGCCCCCCGACGCCACGACGGGCGGAGGCACGGGCGGCATCTCCGGTGGCGCCAAGATCCTGAAGCCGGGCCTAGCGCTCGCCGGCGATGGCTTCCTGGCGGCTCCCTCGCTGTGCGGCGACCAGGTGATCGACTCGTATTCCCAGCCCTCGTACAAGGCCATCCACGTCGGTCGTGACGTACCCTGCGGCAAGGTCGCGACCTACCGGGCGTTCCTTCGCTTCGACGCCGCGACCCTGCCCGGCCCGCTGAAGAAGGCCACGCTCAAGCTCTACTATGCCCAGAAGCAACAGCCGACCGCCGGCGTGACGCTCCTCGGCATCACGGACTACCCGCAGCTGACCACGTCGGCCTGGAGCCAGCCCACCGCGGCCACCTTCGGCACGGTGATCACGCCCAGCAGCGCCCCCGGCTGGGTGGCGGTGGACGTGTCCGCGCACGTCACGAGCTCCTGGTCCGGGGGCGGGGGCGTGGCCTTCGAGCTGCGCTACGAGGCCGAAGGACAAGACCCCGGCGGCACGTCTCGCTGGTACGGCATCGTGGCCACCGAGAACGGCACGCTCGGGCCCGAGCTGGTGGTCGAATACTGACCGCGGTTGTGCGAGAGTCCCCCGCGGAGGAGATGGGCATGCCCCGCATCGCGGTACTGACCTCGGGAGGAGACGCCCCGGGAATGAACGCGGCCCTTCGCACCATCGCGAAGGTCGCCGCCATCCACGGCGTCGAGGTGATCGGCTTCGAAGACGGCTACGACGGCCTGATCGACGGCCGCGTCCGCCCGCTCACCCGCAAGGTGGACGGCGGCCTGAGCACCACGCCGGACGTGAGCCTGGCCGGCAACCTGGGCGGTACGTTCCTGGGCAGCTCGCGCTCGGCCCGGTTCGTCACGCCCGAGGGCCGGGCCGCCGCCGCGGCGCGGCTCGACGGCTTTGCCGGGCTGATCGTGATCGGGGGCAACGGCTCGCTGACCGGGGCCCACAAGCTGGCCCAAGAGACCGGCGTCAAGGTGATGGGCGTCCCCGCCTCGATCGACAACGACGTGGGCTGCACCTCGACCGCCATCGGCGTCGACAGCGCGCTCAACGTGATCACCGAGGCGTGCGATCGCATCAGCGACACGGCGCGGTCTCACCGGCGCGCGTTCATCATCGAGGTGATGGGCCGCCACTCGGGCTACCTGGCCATGGCCTCGGCGGTGGCCGTCGGCGCCGACGGCATCTTGTTTCGCGAGCAGGGTCGCAGCGAGCCCGAGCTGGTCACGACCGTCGCGAACCTCTTGCGCCGGGGGTTCGCCCAGAAGGGCGACAAGCGGCGGGTGCTGGTGATCAAGGCCGAGGGCGTCGAGATCCCGTGCACCCGCCTGGTGCGGCTGGTCCAGGACGAGCTCGCCGCCGAGCTCCCCGGAGTCGAGGTGCGCGCCACCGTGCTCGGTCACCTGGTGCGCGGCGGCAACCCCACGTATCAAGACCGCATGGTGGCCGGCCGCCTGGGACTTTCCGCCCTCGACGCCCTACTTCACGGCGAGACGGACCAGATGGTGGCCTGGCTGCCGCAGCAGGTCGAAGGCGGGGTCCAGACCTCGGACCCCGCGATCCAGCGCTTCACGCTCGAGCGGGTGCTCGACGAGACCCGCGCGCTCCTCGACGGCACCAGCGCCGTCACGCGCTGGCGCGTGGGCATGCTCGAGAAGCTCGAGGGCGCGCTGTCGCTGTGAGCGAGAGCGGCGCGGGGACTCGAGCGGCTCACTTCTTCGTGTACTCGAACATGAGCGGAGGGTTGCCGGGCCCCCCCGCCGGAATGTAGAGGTGGACCTTCGTCCCGTCGGAGTCGTACGAGGTGAAAGGCTGCGGGCCCACGGGACACGTCATGGCGACCTGGATGCCGCCGCCGTCCTCGAGCGTGAAGGTACCGTTTTGGCGAATGGCGCTGCCGTCGAGCCCCGCGTCGTTGAGGGCCGACACGACGCGTTCGTACGCGCCGCCGTCCACAGCGAGGGTGTCGGTCAACGCCAAGCCCGTCGGGCCACTCCCGCCGTCCGGGCCCGTGTACACGGCCGCCGCCGTCAGGACGTAGGTCCCAGACTTGATGATGCCACCGTTGCCGACGACGGCGTCGGTCGCCACGTACAGTTGCTGAACGGCCGAGCCGACGTTCGCGAGCCCGTTGCACCCCGTCGGTGCGCCGCCGGTGCCGCTGCCCGCAGTCCCGCCGGTGCCGCTGCCGGCAGTCCCCCCGGTGCCGCCGCCGGTGCCGCCGCCGCCGGTGCCGCCCCCCGTGCCGCCGCCGCCGGTGCCGGCCTTGCCGCCCCCGCCGCTGCTTTCGTCACTGCTGCAGGCCGCCGCGGCCGAAGCCAGCAGGACGACCACGCCCAGACCCAGAGTCACCTTGAAGAGACCGTTCATCATCCACCTCGTGAAAGTCGAAGCGGCGGGATCGCAGGACCCGCCAGAGGCCAGGTCGACCCGGCCAGCGCGGAGCATCGCACGGCCAGGGCCGACGGAGTCTGACAGCTTCTGACATTTCGCGGGTCAGGCCGGCGCGACCTGCACGCTCACGCCGCGATCGAGCAGATAGCCGGCGTCGGTGGTGACGAGCTTCGACTCGAGCCCCGACCTGCGCAGCAAGCGGACCACGTTGTAGACGCGGTCGCGTGCCGACTCGGCGCGCATGCGCTCGCCGGGCCAACCGACACGGCAGACCTCGTCGTGAGGCAGCGCGACGCCGGGGTGCCGTGCGTGGTGCTCCAGAAGTGCGCAAAGAATGCGCCGCATCGGCCCGCGGCGGCCGAGAGACGTGCGCTTGCCGCTCACCTCGAGCCACGCCAGATCCGCCGCGACGGTCAGGCCCGTCGCCGGCTGGATCGCGGCCAGCAAGCGTCGCGCCCGCCGCGCGAGGTAGAGCTCGGTGCTCGGCCCGCCCCGAAGCTCGTTCACCAGCGCCAGCACTCGCCTCGCAACGACCCGCTCCAGCGCTTCGTCGGTGCGCGCACGGCCCCACTCGGCAAGCGCGCCGTCGCCGTGCCGCGAGGCGATGGCCTCGACGTGGGCGGCGCCGACGGCCACGGTGCCGAGCGCGCCGACCTCGGCCGCGTGCTCCACCGCCCCGGCGAGCGCTGGCAGCGCGGCAACGCCCTCGCGCGCGATCCGGAGCAGCGCGAGCGAGAGCCGCGCGTCCTCGCGAAAACACGCGAGGTGGTCGCCGACTCGAACCTCGAGCACGGACGCGTACGCGGCCCCGGCGGCGTCGAGATCGCCCTCGTCCTCGTGCACGTGCCCCTCGATCCAGCTCACGTGCGCCCGCGCCCAGCGGTGCTCCACGGTCTCCACGACCTCCTGGGCGACGAGGACGCGACCTCGCGCCGTGCCGTCGTCGAGGTCCAGGGCGATCTCGGCGGCGAGGGCCAGTGCTACGCACTGCGAGGCCACCGAGCCGAAGGCGCGGGCTTCGGCGCTGGCACGCCCGGCGTGTTCCTCTGCCGCCCGGAGCTCCGCGTGGACCAGGGCCTGGCGGGCTTGCCCCAGGCCGTGCCAGACGGACATCTGGCGGTCGGCGACGGTCGCGTCGAGCTCGCCGAGCGCGGCCAGATCTCGTGAGCTCGCCGGCTCCGTGCCCTGGAGCTGCCGCGCCTCCAGCGCGTTGCTCCGCGCGAACCAGATCACTCGCCGGTCCCCGCTGGCCTCGCCCATCGCGGCCATGCGCTCGAAGCCCGCGACCGACGCGTCGATCGGCGCCTCGTCGAGGATCGCGCCGAACATCACGAGCCGAGCCCGCTCGACGACGTCGCCCGTGCGCTCGGTGATGTCCCGCGCGCGTGTGAGGGCTTCGCGCGCGAGCGCCTCGCGGTCGAGGCACACGGCGGCGTAAGCGATGTCGGACAGGAGTCGCGCTTCGCTCAGCGCGTCGCCCAGCGCGCGAACCGCCGTGAGCCCGGCTTCCGCCCTTGCGAGTACTTCGCGTAGGAAGCCCGCGTTGGTCAGGAGCTTGTTGAGCGCATGGAGCGCCAGGACCTCGGTGGCGGAGTCCCTGGCCGTTCGTGCGGCCGCCATCGCCGCTTCCAAGAGCTCGCGCTGGACTCTGAGCGGCGCGCGCGCGGCGAGCACGCGGCTCTGCGCGAACAGCAGCCGGGCTGCCCGCTCCGGCCGTTCCACTCGGGAAAACGCCGCGGCGGCCGCCAGGTCTTCCAGGCTGGGCTCGAGCGCGGCCCAGACCTCACGGCTCACCGAGCTCGTTGCGACGGCTGCGTCGACCCGGCGCGAGAAGTGGGCGGCGTGCCGCTCACGCGCAGCGCGCTCTCGGCCGCTTCGCGCGAGGTGCTCCTGGCCGAGCTCCCGCGCGCAGACGTAGAACGAGAAGTGGACGTCGCTGTTCGCGGCGTGTGCGGTCTGCAGGAGCGAATGCTCGAGCAGGGTCTCGAGCACATCCACGGTCGAGAGGGCATCCGGGGCGGAGTCCGGCGCGAGCACCGCGGCGGCCGCGTCCACGTCGAACCCGCCCACGAACACCGAGAGCTGCTCGACGGCCCGGCGCGCCTCGGGCCCCAGGAGCTCCCAAGACCAGTCGAGCGCGGCGCGCATCGAGGCGTGGCGCTCATCGCCGAGAAGACGACGCCCGCGCAGGAAGTCGAGCTGGCCGCCCAGGTTCTCGAGCACTCGCTCTGGCGAGAGCAAGCGCGCTCGCGCACCGACGAGCTTGAGCGCCAAGGGCAGCCGATCGACGCGGTTCACCACGTTTTCGAGCAGCAGCGGGCCCGCGCGTTCCCAGTCGGCCTCTGGCGCGTGCTCGCGCACGACCTCGAGCAAGAGCGCGACGGCGTCGGTAGTGGCCAGGGGCTGAAGCCGGAACAGCGTCTCGCCGGGAAGCCCGACCGGCACGCGCGAGGTGAGGACGAACTTCGCCGTGGGCGAGAGCTCCAGGAGCTCGCCGACGAGCTGGCCGAGCTCGTTCACCACTTGCTCGACGTTGTCGATCAGCAAGACCCGCGCACGGCGCTCGATCGCCTCGGCGAGCACGCGCGTGGTCTCGACCCTGGTCATCGGCGAGAGCTCGACCTCGAGCGCGCGGGCCAACCTGAACACGACGTCGGCAGCCGAACGCGCCGCGCTCAGGTCACAAAACACCGGCTGCGGCGTGGCCACCACGAGCGCCGGTCGGTGTCGCTGGCCGCGCCCCTCTCCGACCACCTCGAGCGCGGCACGCTGCGCGGGAGTCGCCGAGCGAGCGAGCTCGAGCAACAGGCGCGTCTTGCCCACGCCAGCGGGCCCGACGATGGTGATCAGCCGCTCGCGAGCGCGCACACGCTCCCTGAGGTCAGCGAGCTCCCGCGTGCGGCCGAACAATTGCGAAGCGTGGGTCGCCTCTCGAGGTCGGGCAGAGTGGGCCACCGAGCGTCAGGCATACGCCATTTCGGCGGCGCGGTGCAGTGCTCGCCCCAGTCCAGCCCATTCGTGGCGTGGCGCCGTGGGCCGCGTTTGTTCCGACCGGGAACAGCGCAGTCCCGAGAAGGAAGCTGCGGTGGTGTACCCGGCCATCCCGGGGCCGAGGAGATCGGGAAGAGCGACAACGTGGACGGCCTCGAGCTCGTCACCCAGCCACGCAGAACCGCGCAGCGCTAGATATCCCAAGGTCCCCCTGGTGCCCACCTCGATGGCTCCGTCGATCCGCTTCCAGCACGCTCCAGCTCCGGCAGCAGGAAAGGACCGATCACCGAGATGATCTCCGGCAGTGTGACACCGGTTTCCGTCAACCTCGACCGCGACAAGAACGCTTCCCACTGCGTCTGCTTGGTCGGGTCCAGCGCGAAGGCAGCGGTCAGGGCCAGCGGTGGCCCTGCCGAAATCGGCGTTCCCCTACATTCAAAGGTCGCCCGAATGGCTTTCCGGAGTGCCTGCCCCTCGAAGGCGAACGTCCGGCACAAGAACCAGAGGTCGAAGAAGTCCTTCATCCTGCTGTTCGTAATCCCGAGGTTCACGATGGCGTGCAGTTTCTCTGCCACGACGGCGTCTCGTGGATACGCGCGGAGCCTGGGAGCAGGACTCGGCAGCAGCGTCGGGAAGTCGACCATGTCCGGATCGGGCGTAACGGCATCCCCGAAGCCAACGTCCACCTGGAGGTCGAGCTTGGCCGTCCCGAGCTTGCCGATCAGTGTGACCCGTACCCCTTCGTACTCGGCGTCTGCCTTGATGCGGTCAGCCGAGACAGTCCCCGGATTGAACAAGACACCATCATCTTCGACCTCGGTCGTGCAGACCTTCCGGAACACCTCGGTGAGCCGATCTAGATCGGGGGGACCGAAACCGAGCAGGTCGAGATCCTTGGTGGCACGATGGGGATGCTTCGACCAGAGGGTGAACATCATCGCCCCTTTCAGGACGAACTCGTCGGCGTAGGCTGACCGCGTGAGCCTGTATAGAAGGCGTTCGAGGCCGTAGCGGACGAGCACGAAGTTGAACTCCTCGCCGCGTTCCTTCGACAGTTTCAGCAGCCGGTCCCGAACCGAGTGGGCGACGTTTTTCGTCACGAGAGCGACTCCATGTACGGCTTCATCACCCGTGCGACGCGGCAGACCTCAGCGGCGCGAAGCAGATCGTCCATCGAGCGGCCCCGCTTCCGGAGGTAATCCCGAAGGGCATCGACCGCCACGTCGATCCCGATCTTGTTCCGGTACTTGAAGCAGTCGGCTACCGTCTTGGCCCTTGACGTGATGAGTACGTCCACGCCTTCGATGACGTGCTTCTCGACACCGAACGTCCGAGCGCGTCCAGAGAAGCGTACGATCCGAATCGGGGGCCAGTCGGTTTTCGGCTTCCGAGCCTTCACGTCGATGGCGAGCCAGACCTCGTGTGGCATCTGCGTCGTCATCCGGTGGAACGCGAGCGCCGAGAGCAGGCAGACGGTTCCGGCCGGCACTCTCTTCGCGGCCTCGACCAGCGCGTGGTGCTCGGTAATCTCGGCCCCGGCCGGCACGTAGAGACCGCGACCGACCCGTTGTAGCTTCCCGGCTCTCGTGAGCCGCCCGATGGCGGTCCGAGACAGCCCCGTCCCCATGACGTCCCGAGGCCTGAAAACAGCCGGCTGGGCCGGTTTCACGGGGTGGGCCGGGGCGGTACGCTTCGTTGGCACTTGTATATAATTACCGACGCATAGCAACCCGTCAAGCCGACGGACCAGGCGGCCAGCTCGCGGCGGGAAGCCGCGCTGTAAGCACCTGGGCGATGCGATCCGGTCTCACGTCACGCAACCGGAGAACGACGACCGAGGGCGTGCTGGTGCCTTGAACGGCGAGGATGCGGCCGGAGTCGAGGTCATTCGTGATGATGACTTCTGCCCTCTCACGCGCGTGATGAGGAACGCCGGAGCCGGCACTCAGGCGACCTCGAGAACCTGCTCCCCCACCGACCACGCGGCAAGGGTCAGCGCCTGCCGGATGTCCTCTTCCTCCAGCTCCGGCCACTCCACGAGGATCTGCGCCGTGGTCATCCCGGAGGCCAGCGAGGCCACGATGGACTCGACCGTGACCCGAAGACCACGGATGCAGGCTTTGCCGCCACACTTCTCTGGGTCGAAAGTGATGCGCTCGAGTTTGGTGTGCCTGCGCTCCATCTCCAAAGGATAGGCGCGGGCAATGATCCCGTCCAGCTACGCAGAGAAAGCCCGTCGCCGGCGGTCACACCTTGCTGAGCGGCGCCCAGTCCTCGGGCGCGAGCTCCGGGACGCCAATCCGACCGAGCACGACGTTTACGTCAGCAATGGTCACCACCGACGGCGCCGTGAGCTCCAACCCGATCGGTTTCCCGCTCGCGTCGTAGGTCCACTCGGATCCCTCGCCCGCCGCCTTCAGTCCGCACCGCCCGAACCCCGCCCTGCTGTACGTCACGTCGACGTATCTCGCCTTCATCGCGAAAGGCTATCGGCCGGCGGCGCGCCACTCGCCGGGTCGCGCCGCAACATCACGAAATCTCAGTGCGAAGGAGAGGACTTGAACCCGACCCCGGGGGTGTCGATCCGGCACTTTCCGCAGGTATTCGCCACGATCCTGCTGAGCGGATAGCGACGGATAGCGACACTAAGTGCGCGATAGAGCGTCGCGCCGTGACGAATGGTGACGATTCGTTTCCGGCGCCGAACGCCCGCCCGGAGTGGGATCGCGCCCTGCACCACGCCCTCGTGGCGCGGGCCACCGAGCTGGCCGCCACCCTGCCTGCCGACGCAGTCGAGAAGGCGCTGCTGGTGGCCCTGGAGGCCGCCACGGTGGCCAGCCGCTGGAACGACGTCGCCCAGCTCGCGCGCGAGCTGGAAGCCCGCAGGCGGGCTACGGCGGCCACGGTGGATCTGGTTTCGGTGCGAGCCCGCCGGGGGACCAGCTAGCCGGTCAGCCCGCGCTCTCGGTACGCTCCACGCCGCTCTAGGGACTCAATGTGCTGGCCATCATCCG
The DNA here is from genome assembly GCA_016191785.1 of Myxococcales bacterium. GTDB lineage: Bacteria > Myxococcota_A > Polyangia > Polyangiales > Polyangiaceae > JADJKB01. The sequence goes on from JACPVJ010000192.1 coordinate 33,068, forward strand.
CCGCGGAATGGCCACGAGCTGGGCCGTGTGCGGTATCGGTCGGGGCAGTGCTTCACCCACCCGCGAAGAGCCGGCCAAGTCGAGGTCATCGGCGACCTAGCGAACGGTGCGATTGCCGACTTGGCAAAGGCGAACTTCCTTCAGCCTTGACCTCCGGTGTGAAGTGCCGCCGCTTCGCTTTCCGCGGGTCCATCCCCCGCAACTTCCGGCTTGCTGGTCGTGCACTCGGCGCCGCTCGGGGCGCTCCGGGTTCGGGTAACGGTTGTGGCCGGCGAGTTCTCCCACAGCAGCTCGGAGGCGGGCGTCTTCCCAGGGGTCGAGCTTCGCGCGACCCGAGAAGCTGCGCTTTCGCGTGCGCAGGTGAGGACGAATCATGCTCACCGCGCGGCTGCGGCTGCTTGTAGCCCCCGCCCTCGACGCGAGCTCCATGAGCGCGTACTCTTTGGCGCGATGGCGTTCGGCGGTTCGCAGCTGAACGGGCGCGAGGGTGGTTGGGATTGGAGATAAGAAGGTGGAAACGTGCGAGATAATCCGCGGGGTATGGGTGCGTCGTGAAGTGCTCTGAATGCTCCAACGAGCTGCAACCCGGTTGGAAGCTGTGTCCACTTTGCGGTACTCGACAACAGGAAATTTGCATCGCGTGCGGCGCCGAGCTCCGGCCCGATTGGAAGCTCTGCCCACATTGCGGCGTTTCGGCAGCACGGGGCAGCGCGGCCGAACTGCCTCCGCCGGCTGCGCCCACGGTCGCGGCACCAACAGCCAAGGCGCTCGAATTCCCCTGGAATGAGGCACTCCCGCGAAGTCTGGCCTTGAAGAGTTCGATTGATCGGGTCGTGACGGCGCGCCTCGACCCCGTGTTCGCTCACATCCGAAGCGCTGCGTCTGTCGCGGACGGGCTCGCGGCGCGGGACCCGGAGGTACTGTGGAACGCAGCCGCCAGCGCCATCGAATCGATGGCCCAGTTGGGGGACGACCCCGAACTGCCTGGGGCGCTTCGCGAACCGCTCCAAAGGCTCCGAGAGCGGCAGGCCGAACTGCTGGCGTCTCTCGTTCATCCTGGGCGCTTGCTCGGACAGGCCATTGCCGCGGCTCGCCAGAACAACGTCGGTGCGGGCCGCATGTCGCGGTTCGTTGCGGCTTTCGAGCGCAACGTGGCGAAAGGTGAGGGGCCAGGTCTTGCGGACGGTCTGTTGGAACTTGGCTCGGCGATGGACAGCGCAGTGCAGGTGTGGGGGCAGGGCCAACGCGATCAATCGCTGCTCGATGCTGTCTCGGACGCGGCCAGCCTGATGGATGATGCCGTGTCACGACTCCTCGACGCGTCCTGGGACCACGTCGTTGTTTTCGCCCGAGAGAGAGGAATCGAGTTGAAAGCGGCAGAGTTCTTTCGCAGCGCACTGGCTGAGTGGGAGCGCATTTCCCGAACCGTCCTCTGTGACGTCAGCGCGGCTTCCGCTGCACACGCCGAGCACACCGTACGAGGGTTCGTCCAGAGCTTCGGGCCACACGCGATGGCCTTGACAGCCCTGGTTCGCCTAAAGCTTCCGCCACACGGGACGCCCGACGAGCAGTCGATCCACGACGTCGAGTTGCTGCTGGGTCTGTATCCGAAGGAACCGTCTTCGTACGAGGCAGCGGCCGACCTCGCGCTAGAGTGCAACGACCCTTCGCACGCCGTCGAGTTGGCTTCCTTCGGGCAGAAGCTTGCGCCCGACCACGCCGGGCTTGCGCTCACACGCGTAGAGGCCCTCGCCGCCGCTGGGGCTGTCGCAGACGCGCGCGCTTCGGCGGCCCAGGCGATCCGAATGGGCGGGAGCAACGAGGCGTTCTTCTATCTCGCTCGCGGGCTGACACGTGCGGACCGGCACGAGGAGGCGGTAGACGTCGTCAACGCCTGGATGAACACTTCCCAACAGCCCGCGCGAATCCGCATCCGCCTGAGTTCGGACCCGATTACCACCCGGCTATTCGAAGCGGGCGCGCTGGGCGCCGTAACGCATACCGAGCACCCTCGTGCGGTGGTCGAGTCGTTTCTGGTCGCCGCGCCGCCGAAGACCTACCTCGGCGCGCCGGCCGAGCCACAGGCATCAAACGCGCAAGCGGCGTTTCTCATGCTCGGCGCGGGAGAGAAGATCCTGTTCTTTCATGACCTGAGCCTGCTCACCAACGGCAAGAGCGGGTTTGCCATCACGACGCGACGCGTGTGTTGGAAGGGAATCTGGGCAGCTCCCGTCGCCCTGGACTTGTCGAGAATCGATTTCGGCGCCATCTCTGCGGAGGGAACACAGGTGCGACTCGCTGGCCACGCAATTGACGTCGGCGATTCGGCACTTGCCGATGCCATCGCGTCCGCGATTGCGCAGATGCGCGCTGCGCTCCCAGTTGACGGCTTGGGCTCTGCCTGACGTGCGGGCCGACGCACGGAAGACCGCGGCCAAACACGGCTATGGGGCAGCCACCGTAGACCCGGGTGCCGAGCGGGCGCGCCGAGGCGCCCGACAGCGACTCACGAGACGACCTTCCCGGCGTCGAGCCGCGCGCGGGTGGTGGTAGGCTCCGACCGGCCCCGGGCTGGAGGATGGCATGGCGCGGTTGAAAGCTGACCTTGCTGGAAACGCGGGCGTGATGTTCGTCGCCGCCGAGCTTGGCCGGCGGGGACTGATCGCGCTGCCGACGATGCGCAACACGGAGGGCGTTGACCTGATCGCCTCCGAACCACTTGGGGGGAAGAGCGTGGCCATCCAGCTCAAGAGCACACAGAGCCGCGGGAAGAAGTGGCTCGTGACCAAGAAGAACGAGACCCTGAGCGCGCCCGGCCTGTACTACGTGCTCGTCAGCCTCGGCTTGCCTGGGGAATTGCCGGAGTTCCACATGGTGCCGAGCGCCGTGGTGGCCAAGTCGATCAAGAGGGCGCACGCATCGTGGCTGGCCACGCCTGGCCGGGGCGGGCGCCAAAGGAACGACAGCAACCTGCGAACCTTCTTCGATGCCGACTCGACGTTCCGGGACGACTGGGACGCCCTTGGGCTCAGGATAACGCGCTGACGTTCACGGTGCGCGTGGAGAGTACTTCGAATGACCACACATCAGGACCATCACTTCAGCATCACGGTGGGGACTCAGGACCTGGCTGTGCTGCACTGTCTTCGAGCCCTCGCCGACTTTGCGCAGGAGACTGGGAACAAGCGGATCGTCTGGGGCGGGACCAAGGCACCGGATTGGAGGCGGGGTGGTGGCAACGTGAAATTCCGCTTCTCCAGGCCGCAATACCGCGAGCGGTTCCTGGCCGAGGCTCAGCGCCTACTTCCTTCGACTGCCTGGATGTTCATCGGCCAGGACGACGAGGACCCGGCATTCCGGCAGTCGTGACACCTGAAGAGACAGCTGTCCCAAAAGCAGACTACCGGGTCGCCGGGGGCTTCGACCGCGTTTCCCTCGGGGACGGGGACGGCTCCGGCGCGCCACCACTTTGGGACGCGAGGGCCCGGCCGACGGTCGAGCGCGGAACCTTCAGCGCCACGGCGATCTACCGGACCGTGCGCCCGCTGGCGCGCATGTCCGCTGCCCGTTCCACCTCGTCCCGCCCCATGCGCCTTGGCCGGCCCCAGCGCCCACCGTCGGACTCGACGCGCTCCCGGGCAGCGGCGATCCGCTCGTTGATGGCCACGCGCTCCATCTTGGCGGCCCAGGCCATCACGGCCAGCACCACCTCCGCGGCGGTGCCGTTCAGGTCGAACCCATCGGCGACGCTGACGACATCGACGCCGTGGCGTTGCAGCTCCTCGATCAGCCCCAGCGTGTCCCGGATGCCCGAGCGGGTGAGCCGGTCGAGGCGGAAGACGTAGAGCCGCCCCAGCGCTCCGGCGCGGGCGTCGTTTCGAAGGCGGTGCAGCTCGGCGCGGGCCAGGCTCTTGGCGCTCTGCTTCTCGGCGTACCAGGCCGCGATCGAGTCGCCGCGGGCCGATGCGGCTCGCTCAATCGCCGCCTTTTGGGTGGCATGGTCCTGGCTCTTCGAGCTGACCCGAATGTACGCGGCGGTTCGGTGCATGCCCAGGATGCTGGGGCCGAACCGCCGCGCTGTCCATCCATGGCGGGCCTAGCAGGGCACGCACGCGTTCGGGAACTTGCAGCTCGAAATCGCGTTGTCGCAGCCCGCCGGTTTGCAACATCCCACGCCCGGATTGCCGCAGGTCGCGTCGGTCGCGCAGCCGAGGGTGCAGAACTGGTTCTTGGCGGTGTCCACCATGCAGTCGTACCCCGAGCCGCAAGTCGTGATCCCGTTGCAGCCGTTCCAGGCGTTGCCGTCGTTCGGTCTGCACTCGTAGCTCTTGGCAATGACCACGCCGTTGTCGATCGAGGGGACACAGGCGGTCTTGCCCGACATAGCAGTGCAGTCGGCGTTCGTGGCGCAGCGGCAGCGGACGTTGGCCGAAGGGGGCTGGCAGGCCCCGGCGCCATTGGCAAGGAGTGCGCAGCATCCGTCCGCGCCGGAACACTGAGCGTTCGTCGTGCAGGCCTGCTGGCAGCTGTAGTTACCCTTGCCGTCGTCCATGCACAGTTGCTGCGCTCCGCAGCACTTGGTTTGGCAGGCCTGGGCGTTGGGGCAGCACGCGCCCGCGACGCAGCTCAGCCCGGCATTGCACGAGCCCGTCGGGTTTGTCGGGCTGCACTCGGTAGCGCTGGCGCATTGTCCGTTCACGCACGCCTGGCCAGTCCCGCAAGTCGCGCAGGCGGCACCACCACTCCCACAGGCTCCCGCCGTCGTGCCGGCGTTGCACGCGTTGCCCGCGCAACACCCAGCGCAAGTGCTGCTGCAGCCGCTTGTTGGCGGAATGCAGCTCCGCGAGGCCGCGTCGCAAGACTCGCCAGTCTTGCACGGCGCGCAGGCGCCACCGCCTTGGCCGCACGCATCGCTATCGAGACCGCTTCGACAGGTGGCACCAACGCAGCAACCGGTCGGGCAGTTCCCCGGGCCGCAGCCAGTCGATGAGGCCTCGCACTTGCCCGCAGTGCAAGTCTGTCCCGCCGTGCACGTCGCGCACTGAGCGCCCTGAACGCCGCACCCCGCCATGTCGGTCCCCGACTTGCAGACCCCGTTCTCGCAGCACCCAGCGCAGTTGCTCGCGCCGCACGCTTCGGCGCCCCCGCCGCCATCGCCACCGCCACAAGACGCCGCGACTCCCGCCAAGAAAATGCTCGCCGCCAAGATCAAAAACCGTCGCATGACTCCTCCTAAAACCGCTGTCCTCTATGCAGGAGATTACTCTCTATACAGGACAGCGGCTAGGCCCCGCCGGCCCATGATTTGGGCGTGGAAAAGGCGCTGCGGCCGGGCTCTTTGGAGCGCGTTCTTGCCCGGCGCGTTCGTGAGCTGGCCCAGGACCGGCGCATGCCGCTGAGCCACGTTGCCGACCGGGCCGGGATTGCTCGGTCGCACGTCTGGGCCCTACTCCGGGCCGAGCGCAGCGCAACGCTAGCGATGGTTCAACGGCTTGCCGATGTGCTCAAGGTAGACCCGCTCGCGCTCCTCACTCCCTCGCGCCGTCGGTGACCGTCAGGTTGGCGTAGCGGCGTTCGAAGGTACCCGCGGGCGCGCTCATTGCCGTGGCGCGTAGAGCGCGCAGCACCGCGTAGAGCGTCGATTGCACGCGCTGGCGATTGAAACCGGTCTCGGCCCAGCGGGCCACTGCGTCGCGCACGAGCGCGAGCGCGTCCGCGGCATTGTCGTCAGCGCAGGCACGTCGCAGGCACAGATCGAGGACGTCGGACAGCAACGATGCGACTTCCCGATCGGCAGGGGTCATTCGTCGTCGTCCTGGTCGTCGTCGTCCTGGTCGTCGTCGTCCTGGTCGTCGTCGTCCTGGTCGTCGTCGTCCTGGTCGTCGTCGTCCTGGTCGTCGTCGTCCTGGTCGTCGTCGTCGTCGTCGTCGCCTGGGTTGTCTTGGAAGCACTCGTCCAGGTCATCCGCGAGTCGACCAAGATCGGCGTCGGTGAAGACCCAAGTCGTGCCGATCCTTGCGATGTCACCGTCGCTCCGCGCCCACTGGCGAACGTCCGCCTCGGTCAACCCGAGTTCTGTCGCGACGTCCGCAACTCCCATCAACCGATCGCGTTTGGCCATGAAAACCTCCACGACCAATCTTGCGCACGCCCGTGGCTGCGGCCACGCCCATCGTGGCCACGAATGACGATTCGGGAGCGCTTCGTGCTGGAGCGTTCGTTCCGTACGCGCGACGCAATCGACACGGAGCCGGCCGGCGTTCACTAATTACTACATCAGTACTCCCATGGACGACGACGAGCGCGAGTGGAAGCAGGCGATGTACGAGCGGGCGGTCGCCGACCCGGCCCTCAAGAGCCTCGCGTGGACGATCGCTGACAACGCGACGGCGGGCGACGCGCCGCCTGTGAACGCAGGCGACATGGCGGCGGCGCGGCGCTACCTGCGCGCGTGCGTGTTGAACATGACCAGCACGGAGTTGCAGGGCGTGACCACCAACGAGCTTGCGGGACTACTGGCACGTGGCGCTCTCGGGGCTGCACGCCACCGCACCCAGGCAGGCGCACCGGTCAGCCTGCCGTCTGGTCGCTCGCGGCGCCGTCCGCGGCGGGCTCCGTGAGCCAGCGACGAGCTAGGCGGACTCGGTAGTGAGACCCAACCCGCTCGGCGCAGATCCCGGCGAAGAGCGCAGTCCCGTCATCACGCAGGTGCGCGCGAATCTGGCGCCGGAGGGCGTGTTCGCTGATGCCCAGAATTCGAGCTGATTCGGCGGTTCGCATGCGGCGCGACCAGGCGGCCTCCCCGGGTGTCGCTGTGGTCTGGCCCTGAGCCAAGTTGGTGGGCTTGAGCGCGATCACGCGCTCAGCCGCGGCGACGAATTCGGCCAGGACTACCTCGATGGGCTCGCGCACACCGTCGATGCTAGCCGCCATCGGGCGACGCGGCCAGTAGCGCACGTTCCTCATCGCACAGCATGCGCTGCGACAATCGGCGGTCACGGTCGCCCCGTGGCGAGCTGCGCTACACTGAGCGCTATGTCGAGCTACGTGGAAGCGAACTACAGGGCCGCGCGCCACGCCTGGGAAGTGGCCGAGGGCATGGTGGAACACGAGGGCGCAACGCTTCTCGGGCCGCTGCGCGAAGCGGCGCTACGGGTCGCCGCAGCCGGCGTGCGAATCGCTGCAGTTGGTTCGGAGGGCAGGGCGCGAAGCTTTGCCGAAGCGGCGTGGCCGATGCAAGCCCGTAGGAGAGCGCTCGTCGACTTGGTCAGACTGGCGTCGCAGAACAAGCGCCCGTGGCAAGAGTTGCAGGGGGCCGCGCTCCTGCTGGGCCCCGGCTTCCAGGGCGTGCCTGCGGGAGACTTTTCGCGCGCAGTTGCGGAGCCCAACCCGCGCCAGGGTGCGGCTGTTCTGGGGCTGGTGGGATTCGGCGCGGCCTCGGCCATCGGGAAGGAGCGCGCCCTGATCGATTCGGCGATGGCCAAGTTCAAGCGGGACGAGAGCCTGCAGGCTCGGCTTCATCTCATCCAGCGGTTTCTGCAGAACATGCCAGCGACCCCGCGGACACTGGACTGCGCGATAGGCGCGGCCTCGGCCATCGCCGCTGCGATTGACGGGGACCGGCGCCGCCTTGAGGCCGCGTACGACGCAGTCTTGTCGATGACGGAGCGGCGCGCGTTGGCCCTGGCCGAAGTCCGCGACGTGCTGGCTAAGATCGACCCGGCTGAGCGTGCCGCGGAAATCCGGCTTCGCCTCACCGCCTGTGACCCGGCGTTCGAACGACTGGCTCTCAACCGCGTCGAAGCGAAGCTCGCGAAGCTCGCGCGCCAGCCGGGCGGGCAAGGCCAGCTCGGGCCTGCGTGGCTGGTCGCCGAGCTGGGGCTCGATGTGGGAGCGCTTGGTTGTTGCACGCGCGAAGGCGAACCTCGCGCGTTCGCCACAAAGCGCGTCGCCCAAGTGCTCCGCACCGCAGACGCCTAACTTGTCGCTTAGAGTTCACGTGGAGCGCCTTGCTGTTCGGCCTGGCGCGGGCTGAGCGGTGTGGTCATCATCGACGCGCGATGTCGATGAACGAACCGAGTGGGCAGATTGCAGAGCGCTGGCTCCGCCTTGCAGAAGCGGCGCTTCGCTTGGGGCTGACCGAACCCGCGCTCAGGGCGCGGCTCGCCCGCAGTGCCTGCAACGAGGCGGGGCAAGTGGTGTCCCGGCCGGGGCTTGGCGTCGAAGGACGAAAGCTCGGTGCGCACTGGCGCGTACGCCTGAACACGTAGAACCCGCAGAAAGGCGCCCCACCGCCGTGTGGTTGAGCATGCGGGCGGCGCAACCGAGGCACCATGCAGAACAGCGCCGTCGCGCAGCCTGCGCGAGCGAATAGCCTTCGTTTGTCCGACGTCCCGCAGGACTATGCAGAGATCCGCAGCACGTCGGACGACCCGCTTCACGCGCTGCGGGCATACTGCCGCGGGGAGCAGGCTGGCATCGCCCGCGCTGTCAGGGAGGACTACGTCGCCGCGCTCGCCACGTGTGAAGCCATCGATGCCATGCGCGCCGCTGGCATCGCGCACTTGCAGGCCCAGGCGATCCTCGATTGGGCCGAACACGACGCCAGATTCGATGCCCCGGGGCTTGACGGGCCCTCGCTGCGAGCGCTCGCTGCGATCCGAGTACGCCGGCTGGTGCTGCGCGCCGTACGACGGACCCAAGGAGCGCTGACTGAGGAAACCCCGCATGACCGCCCAGGTACGACCGATGACGGGTGAGCACCGACTTCGGATCGAGGCGGCAGCCGCGGCGGAGGCGGCCGCCTATGAGCGCGACGAACGCAACCGGATTCGTGATTGCTCGGCTGCGCAACAAGATCGTCGCCCGCGCAGCCCAAGAACCAACCCTGGAGCATTCGATCGGGGCGACCACGTCGAGATCGCGGAGCGCCTGATAGCCATGCTCCGCGCCGAGACGCCGCTCGTGTTCGCTGACGGCGCCTTCTACCGATATGAAAAGGCCCGCGGCGTGTTCGTCGTCGTCCCGCCATCCCGCCTGAGCCAGATCGTGCAGGGCTTCGCCGGCTTGGGAGTGAAGACCGACAAGAAGCCCAGGCCGCTCCGGCTCAAGGCGCACGACGTACAAGGCGCCATCAAGCTCGCCGCTGATCGAGTGACAGACGACAGCTTCTTCGCTGGCGCGCGGAAGGGCGTGGCTTTCGAAGACGCTTTCGTCGAGGTGACCGCCAAGCGTATCGTGGCCCGCGAGCACTCTCCTGACCACCGGGCGCGCTTCTGCTACTCGTTCTCGTTCGAGCGCGAAGCGCATCCCGTCAAGCTTCTCGCCTTCTTCGCCGAGGTCTTCCGCGACGACGTAGACCGCATCGAGAAGGTGAAGCTGCTCCAGGAGTACCTCGGCGTTTGCTTGCTCGGGCTGGCCACGCAGTATCAGCGCGTGATCGTCAACGTCGGCGACGGCGCCAACGGCAAGGGCGTGCTCGGCGCCGTCGCCGAGGGGTGTATGCCCGCGGGGTCCGTGTGCAGCATCGCGCCGCAGGACGTCGGCCAGGAATACAGGCGCGCCGCGCTGGCAGGCAAGCTGCTCAACATCGTCTCGGAGCTCCCCGAGTCGGACATCCTAGACTCCGAGTCGTGGAAGGCCGTTGTGGCCGGCGACACCATGACGGCGCGCGAGATCCGAAAGGCGCCCTTCACGTTCCGCCCGGTGGCGGGCCACATCTACAGCGCGAATCGACTGCCGGGCACGACCGACCAAACGCACGGGTTCTGGCGCCGGCTGCTCGTCGTGACCTTCAACCGCGTCTTCTCCGAAGCCGAGCAGAAAGCGCGGCTCGCGGAACATATTCTCGCGGCCGAGCGCCCGGCGATCGTCGCGTGGTTTTTGGCCGGCGCGCAGCGCGTCATCGCCTCCGGTGGCTTCACGCTCCCGAACTCGGCCACGGCGGCAAAGTCGCGCTGGCAAGCGCTCGCCGATCAGGTGCGCGCTTTCGCCGAGGAGTGCCTGGCGCCGCTGCCGCTCGATGCGCCGACGCACGACTGGGCGCGGGCCGAACCGCTCTACCACGCCTATCGGGGATGGGCCGTCCGAAACGGGCACCACCCTGTCGCGTCGAACACGTTCGCGGAGCGTATGCGGCTGCTCCAGCTCGCGCGCAAGCGCACGAACACGGGCGCGGTCTACCCGGTCCGGCTGATGGCGGGAAGCGGCCATGGGGACGAGTGACGCGGTGACGGGAGTGACGCCAGATTCCGGGATCAGGATCATGCGCGCGCGCGCGCGATCCCTAATTACAAACGACCCGTCACACCCGTCACTCCGTCACGCCGGGCAGACCGAGCCGCGCAAGGCTCCCGCAGCGGAGGACTTGGCAAGTTAGCCATGCACGCCCCCGCCCTCCTTCAGCTCATCGCCGCCGCGGTCGCGGAGGCCCAGCGCCCGCTGGTCGCGGAGTTGGTGGAGCTGCGGGGTGCGCTGGCCCGGGCGGGCGTCGAGCCCTCCGAAGTCCCGAAGCCCTTGAACAAGCACGTGAACCCTGAAGCCCCTGTCCATGTGGAAGACGATGGCCCAGAATCAAGAGGGCGCGGACGGCTGCTCCGCCCGGAGGACGTAGGCATGACCGAGCGCGAGTGGCGAAACGCGATCCAGCGCGGCGAGCTTCGCGCGGCGAAGATCGGCCGTGCGTACGTGGCGACCCAGGCTGACTTCGATGCTTTCCTTGCCGCGCGCCAGGTGGTGCCGCGCCCACGCGGGCACCGCAGTCGGCGGATCGACCCCGCCACCGCCACGGTCGAGCGGGCGCTCGCGGACGGCCACCTACGAACCACCACACCAAGAGGCAAACGCTGATGGCCCGAGCACGCACAGGCACCATCGTACGGTACGAGCCAGCTACGCCAAGCGATGGCCAAGGGCACTACGTGGTCCGGTGCTCCGCGCCGGACGGCTCCCGCCCGATCTTCCATCTCGATCCCTCCCCCAAGAGTCCACAGGGCGAGGCACGGGCTCGCGAGACTGCAGCAGCGATCAGTGAGCAGCTCTGGGCGCGCGGGCTCGGTGCGGCGCCCCTGCGCCGTCGAGCAGCCGAGACGACGACCGGTGGCCCGGAGTACGCGGCTTGGCTCGCAGAATGGCATTCCGATCGAGAGCGCCGCGGCTTGGTACGCTCGGTGGCCAGCAATATCGACCTGTACATCGCGCCGGCCACCGGGAACAAGCATGTCCGGGATTGGACCGGCGAAGATCTGCGCGCCTTGGTCCGCTTGCTCGACACCAAAGTGCAGGCTGGTGAGATCTCGTGGAAGACGGCCACCAACATCTGGGGCACGGCCACCTGCATGTGCTGGGACGCCTGCTCCGCGAAGGTGGAATCACTCCGGATACGCGAGGACAACCCATCGCTCGGCGTCGCTGGCCCCGACCGCGGCATCCGCAAGGAAAAACAGTTCCTGTACCCGAGCGAGTTTCTCCGCTTCGTCGAGTGCGAAGCCATACCCCTCGCTTGGCGACGTGCAGTTGCAGCAATGGTCTACCTGTACCCGCGGCCGAGCGAGCTGCGGGCCTTGATGCTCGGCGACGACGTAGACCTTGATCATGGCGTCGTGCACATCCACCGGAGTCTCGACGGCGCCGGGAACGCGAAGCCCACCAAGACGAAAACCCCGCGGCGCTTTGCCATCGAGCCCGAGCTGCTCCCGCTCCTGGTTGCGCTCCATCGCTCCGGCGCTGGTCACGTGGAGCTTCCGGCCAGGGCGCAGAACCTGTCAGTCATGCTGAAGAAGATGCTGACCCGTGCCGGCATCACCCGGCCCGAGCTGCACGAGACCACCGCGACCAGGAAGGGCATGACGTTCTACGACCTGCGGGCAACGGGCATCACCTGGATGGCAGTCCGCGGGGACGACCCGCTGAAGATCATGCAGCGAGCCGGGCACGAGAACTTCTCCACCACGCAGGGCTACATCCGCACGGCCGAGGCGGTCCGCACCGGCTTCGGCGAGCCGTTCCCGGCGCTGCCCTTGGCGCTCTTGCCCAGCGTGGTGCTCAAGCTCGTGGAGACCGAAGCGGACGCTCAATCGTCACGGCAATCGTCACGAGCGGCGCAAGTTATCGAAAACAGAGTGCGAAGGAGAGGACTTGAACCTCCATGGGAGTTACCCCGCTAGCACCTCAAGCTAGTGCGTCTGCCAGTTCCGCCACCTTCGCGTGGGGACGGGGGTCTACCTCAGGGACCCCGGGGTCGGCAAGCCCCTTCGCAGATAGCCGATATCGGAGCAGCTCCATGGACTTGTAGCCGCTCCGCGCCCGCAGCCAGTCCTCCGCCATCCCGACGGCCAAGCTCCGGGTCACGGAGCTCCGCGGGAAGCCGTGGGTCCCGAACCGTCCCTTGTCCGTGAACACGCGGTCGTCGGGCGCGACGTCGCCGCACACCCCCTTCCAAGCCGCCAGCCCCTCGGCCACGCTCAGCTGGGAGAGCATCTCTCCCTGACCGCGCGACATGCTCTCGGTAGGCATCAGCAACCCCGTCATCGCGATAACCGACGTTCAAATCATCCTGCCTGCTCCTATTGGCCAGGAGCCGCAGGTTTTCCGGAACGGGGTGCCGCAGACTTTCCGGAATCATCACCACCGCCGCTGCCCCCGCCGTACCGCGGCCCCGAGCTCCCGCACGAACCGCCACTTCGCCGCGATGGGTGCTGAGCGCATCCGCGCGGGCCGTCGGCCGTCGTGCTTCAGGTAGAACATGAACACCTCGGCGAAGTCCTCACTAGCCCGGGTCGCCGCGTACTGGGTGACGTGAAAACGGTGATCGTGCTCGAAGGGGGTCGGATCGTCGTGCGACGCGCCAAACACCTCACGAAATCGGCTGGACCGCACGAGCGCCCGGTGCGTGTCGGCCACCGCGTGGCCGTACTCGTGACGAAGCACGTCGGCGATCGAAGTGTACGAGCCGCTGAGCCAGTCGCCGAGCTTGGCGGTTGACGCTGCCGGAATTTCGATGTGCCCGTCATGGCCATCCCACTTCCAGCCATACGCCGTCCCAAACCACACGAGTCGGACATGCACGCGCTCCACTGCAGGGCACCAAAAGCCGTGGCGGCGAAGCTCGGGCACCACGCGGCCGCGAGCGCGCTCGAGCTTTGGCAGCGTGATGAGGTGCACGTTGGGCACTGGCCTCGCCAGAATACCGGAATACCGCATTCGGCGCGGAGCCGGCGCCACCCGTTCTCACCTCGCCTACGGGGCCACGCTCGCACCCCCTCACCGAAACCCAACCCTCCCACCGCCGGCGCCCGGCTTGACCCTCTCCTCCTCCGCGAGCTCGGCGACGAACGCCTCTGCCGTCACGTCGCCCCCGAGGACGTCCACCCGCCTCGCCACCGCCGCGAAGTCCCCCGGCGTGATCTTCGACAGCTGATCCAGCGCGGGCCGCGCTCGCTCGTCGCCCAACACGACCCCCCTCGCCGCGAGCGTCGCCACCAGCAGCCGCCAGCGCTGCTCCGGCCGCATGGGGTCGAAGCGCACCTTGAACGCGAACCTGCGCAGCGCCGCCGCGTCCAGCGACTCGAACAGGTTGGTGGCGCAGGCGAACAAGCCCTCGAAGGACTCCATCTGCATCAGGAGCTCGTTCACTCCGCTGATCTCCCAGCTGCGCACGGCGCGGGTGCGGTCTTGCAAGAAGCTGTCGGCCTCGTCGATGAACAGCAGCGCACCCTCGTCGGTGGCGCGGCGGAAGGCGGCCGCGATGTTGGCCTCGGTGCCACCGACCCACATGCTCAAGAGGTCAGAGCCGCGCGTCACGTTCAGCGGCACGCCGACGCGGTCGGCCAGGTGCGCCACGAACGCCGACTTGCCGGTCCCGGGCGGCCCATACAGGCAGAGCGTTCCTCGCCGGGTGCGTGCCAACCCGTCGATGATGCGGCCGAGATCGGCGCTCGTGTTGACGAAGCTCGGGTCGTACGCGCACGCATCGAGTCGGGCCGGTCGCCGCGGCGCGGGGGCGCCCTCGACCCGGAGCGAGGCGTCGATCACGCGCGCCACCGTGTGCTCGGCGTCGTCGGCACCCTTGACCGCGACCAGCTTCGCGACCCGGGCGGCGCGGGCCACGTGACCGGGACGGATGCGCGGGTCGGCGGCGTGGCGCTCCACCCACGCCCGGCTCACGCCAAGCGGGCCGACAGCGGCCTCGAGGATCTTGCGTCGCACCGGCGCGGGCGGCTCGCGGACCTCGATGGCGAGATCGAAGCGTCGCAGGTAGGCCGCGTCGATGTGGTCCACCGAGTTGCTGATCCAGAGCGTCGGCGTCGGGTTGCCCTCGAGCAGCGCGTTGACCCAGCCCTTGCTGCCGCCGGCCTCCCTTCGCAGCCCGTAACCCGTCTGGAGCCGAGGAAAGGCGTCCTCGGCCTCATCGAACAGCACGGCCGCGTCGCGCGCGCCGCCGAGCAGGCGCTGACACACGGCATACGCCCCCAGCCGGTGGTGCCCGTGCACCGCGTCGCCATCGCGGTCTTCCACCACCACCTCGTGCAACGTCGCGCTGGCCGCACGCGCCAGGGCCCGCGCGAGCTCGGTCTTCCCCGTGCCCGGCGGACCATGGAGCAAGACGTTCACTCCCGCCGCGCGCTTCTTGCTCGCCGCGCGCAAGAGCCGCACCGCGAGCGCCGCGTCCGCGCCCAGGTGCGGAAAGTCCTCGAGAGTGCGCTCGGGCTCGGGTCCCTTGCGGAAGAAGCAGCCGAGCAGCGCGTCCGCGCTCGCATACTCACCCGCCAAGATCTCATCGAGCCCGGACATCAGCGCGACGGGTATCGAGGCGCGCCAGTGCAACTCGGCCGGCCCGAGCAACCGCATGCGCAGCAACACCCCGCTCGGCCGGAGCGCGTCCTGCACCGCCCGCGTGGGGCGCGCCATGCCACACGCCATCAGCGCAAGGCGCGCGTGAGGTCGCGGCGCCGCCGCCTGAACCGCCGCCTGCAGAGCCTCTTCCTGCACGAGCATGGCCATGAACAGGAGCACCTCGCGCTCGACGGGGCTCAGGTTCAGTCGCTCCGCGAGCCACGTCACGTTGCGTTCGCGCGGGTCCGGCTCGAGCTCACCCTGCTCGAGCTGGAGCAGCCAAGCGCCGAGCTGCTCCTCGATGGCCTCGATGTCACCCTTCGGCGTCTTCGCCTGTCGGGGGTGCGGGCGCCGCAGGCCGAGCGCGTCCGCGATGTTGCGCTCGGGCCAGTCGCCGCCCTCCCAGAGCTGCCGTGCCAGCCTTCCGTGCACCAGCATGCGCAAAAGGCGAAGTCCCAGGGGCGTGCGAGCCCGCGGCGGAGCAGTGGAAATTCCCGGGACCTCGGCGCCGTCCGGACCCTCCGAGAGCCCGAGCCCGTGGAGCACGCCCTGGGTCGATGCTCGTTCCTTCACAGCCGTCCCCTGATCTGGTCTCGCTGCCACTCACCATGGCTACACCCGGCGTGCGACGTGAGCTGTCGCATGCGCGCGAGCCAGGCGTGGACCTGCTGCACGGTCTCGTGCTCGACCGGCGCGTTGGCCGGGCCCTTGATCTGCGCGAGCTCCCAGCCGTCGCGGTCGCTGCGCAGGCTGAGGGTGGCGCGCTCGGGCGCGAGCAGTCGATAGACGTACACCTGGCCCGCGGCGACGGGCCGGATGTACGACGCGACGCAGTGGTGCATCTCGCGGCCCTCGGCCAGGATCTGCTCGGCGGACACCAGCGGCACGATCTCGTCCGTTCCCGCCACGGGCGGGGGCGGAAGGACCACGCTCGCGAGCTCCTCGCTTGCGCTCCGATTCAGACCCTCGGCGAGCTCGTCGTGGACGTGACGAAGCTCTTTCACCGATCGCATCGGTCCGAGTCGCACCTCGAGCTCCCCCGCCATGCGCAAGGTGTCGTCGAGCATGTAGGCCAGGCGTTCGAGCCCGGCCTCGGTCGGGTCGTGGCTCACGTCCTCGAGGAACCTGGGCGTCACCCGCGAGAACAGCTGCGGATCGGTGACGATGCGGAGCACGCAGCGATCCAGCGACGGCAGGTGCAGGAGCGCTTTCGGTATCGGCCCAGAGCCCAGCGTCTGCCGGAGGTGGAGCAGCCGGCGCACGCTCACCGCCCCCGGTCGCACCTTGCCGAGCACCCGCACCACGGCCGGCCGACCCTGAAATCCCAGCCACTCTGCGATCTGCGAACGACGGAGCCCGACGACTCGCCGCGCCGAGCGGTAGGGCTGCGCATCTGGACGCGGTCGAAACGCCCAGCTCGACGCGAGGGCGTGCGCGAGCGCCAGGTTGCCGTCGGCGAACTCGGCCGCGCCGGGCACGCGAGCGAGCAGCGTGACCAGGTGCCAGTGGCGCTCGGGCAAGGCCCCCGCCCGAGCCAGCACCGACTCGGGAAAGAGCGCGAGGAAGGCGCGGGCGGCCTGGCTCCGCAGCGTCAGCCCCGCGCGCAGGCGGGCGAGTGTGTCGTCATCGTCGTCGTCGCCGCCGCCCTCGAGCGCTCGCGCCCTGAGCATGGCCCGCTGCACGAAGCGCGGGTGCGTCGCCGCACCGATGCGCCACAGGATGGGCTCCCCCAACCGGCACCCCCGCCACGGCTGACCCACCGTTCGAAGCCACGCCCGCGGGTCCGGCCACGCGCGCAGAACGGTCACGCGCGTCTCCTCGAACATGAGCAGCTTGTCGTCCTTCAACACCCAGCCGCGGCGAAAGGGACGAGTGGTCTCGGGGCCCTGCACAGTACCGAGATCACCACGCCCGGGCGCGCGAGCAAGCCGAGGTCGGACACGGAATGTCCCGCTGGACGGATGGGCGGGAGTCGCGGCCTGCGACTACTCTCGTCGCTCCCGGGGCCTACCGTCGAGCCTCGCCGATGTCCGACACCTTTCTGCGCTACCTGCTGCTCCTGCGGGAAATCCCCGACGCGCCCAAGCACGTGGACACCGTGACGCTGGCGCGGCGGCTCGAGGACCAAGGGATCTACGTGACTCGCCGCACCATCCAGCGGGACCTGGAGCGGCTGTCATCGCGCCTGCCCTTGGGGTGCAGCACCGCCACCAAGCCCTACGGGTGGGCGTGGCACGAGAGCGGCAGCGACTCCATCCGTGAGCTCGTGGTGCGGGTGGCGAGGCACGTCGAACCCTGACAGCGCGGTCGCGAGCCGAGGTATCGTCCGCGCATGCCGCGCCCTGGTCCTGAAGCAGAGACCGTGCACCGCCTCGAGAAATCGGGGGAATCCCAGGGCGACCTGCGACCAGCTACGTCGCTCCAGCGTGCTACGGTTGTTTCATCCCATCCAGACGGGCAGAGGGACCCGGCCCTTCGAAGCCCGGCCAACCTACCCACGAGGCAAGGTGGCAACGCCGGGCGCGGGTCTGCCGCTCACGATGAGGTGGTCCCATGAGCATCGACATTCCGGCTGACGTCTCCGAGATCGTGGCTCGCAAGAAGCGCCAAGTCGTGGCCAGAGAGGCGCACTTCGCGGCCCTCGAAACGACGAGGGCGCGAGCCGCTGCCATCGAGCGCGCCGACGCCTTCGAGCCTGCTCGACGCGCGCTCGCCTTCGCCCGCGCGCTGGCCTCGGAGCTGTCCCTGCCCGCGGACGGGCTCGAGATCTTCGCGACGCACCGCGGACGCGCGGTGACCCGGGTGCGGGTACGACAAGACGGCACGCTGTTCGTCCAGCACGCGGTCCAGCCGTTTGGCGGGTTTCGCGTCCATGCGACCCGTGAGTCCGACCTCCTGGACAACACCCCCGCGGATTTCATTCACGCGCTGGCCGCTGCGATCGAGAGCGGCGAGGTCTGGACGCACGTGCGCGACCGCACCTAGAAGCTCTTCACCCCTGCCTCGTGGTGCGCGGGGCGCCCCGCACCTGCTCTGCCTGCCACTCCGACTCGGGAAAACCCGCGCGTCCGCGGGCGCGATGCAGCCCGTCAAGGTACTCGAGGACTCGCTCTGGGTCGTGGCCGAGACGCACCAGCACGGCGCCGAGCACCGTGCCAGTCCGTCCGGTCCCGCCGGCGCAGTGAACGACGACCCCCATTCCCTGCGCGAGCCGGTCGAGGACCAGATCCACTTGCTGGCGAACGAGCACAACCTCGGTGGCCGGATCGCGGGGCAGGTCCCCGTCGACCAGATCGTCGAGATCGACGGCCCCGATCTGCTCGAGCGGCGCCGGGTCGTACCTGGGCCTCTCGCCGGCGAGGCAGAGCACTCCGCGCGCGCCCGCCGCACTGAGCGCCTCCCACCCCTCGCGCCCCAGTCTCACGGGGTAGGGCATGCCGAAGAGCGGCGCCGGTGCGAGCGCGACGCAATACAGATCGCTTGGCATGTCGAATCCGGCGACCCGGGGCATCTCGCCCAGCGCGAGCATCACCACCGGGCTCCTCCCGCCGGTGCCCTCGGCGCCGCTGGCCGCTCCGCCTCCGCGCGCAGTGCGTTCGTCGAGCGCTGGCCGCTCGTGGGCTGCAGCGACGGCGTGCTGCTGAGCGCCGGCGTCCCACGCGCCGCCGCCGGATCCCCGAACATCCGGCACATGCGCGCCGTCTCGCCCTCGCAGCTCAGTCCCAGGGTCAACACGATCATAGTTGTCACATCCATGCTGTTCCTCCTTGGCTTACTTTCCGAGCACCGCAGTCTCGAACTTCTTCGCAAAACGCTCATCGATCTTCACGCGCTTGGCGTCCGTCTCGGCGTGCGAGGCAAAGATGCCGTAGTGCATGCTGAGCGCGTGGAAGAGCTCGTGCACCCAGACCCGCTGCCACAATTGGCCGGGCCTTCCGCTCACGAGCACCTGGTTGAGGATGAAGATGAAGCGGTCGTTCAGGCTTGCGTAACCCCACACCTCGATCTGCGCGGACCGGGTCGAGAAGCGGTGGGTCAGGTCGTTCAGGCATCGGTGGCAGTCCTCGTCCGGGAGCACGGAGACGCTCCAGCGGAACGGTAAGGAGTGCGCCCGCTCGAGCCCGTGACGCTCGATGAAGCCGTCGAACACTGCGACTGCATGGGTGCACAGCCGATCCATCACGCGAACGGCCGCGGGCGAGGCTTCGGTGCCCGCACCGCCTTCACGCCACTCGCGCACGACGACGCCGTCGCATGCGCCGCTGAGCGTGATCGGCTTCGAGAGCAGCTCCTCCGGGAGCGGCGTCATCGTGAACGAGTCCGCAGCCAGTTCCGCGCGTGCGGCGCCGGTCACCAGTGAAGCAGCGAACCCCAACGCGATCGCCACCGTTCCTGTCTTCGCTCGAGCCATTCGCCTCCGCTTCTCAGCAGTGTGACCACTCCGACCCACCAGCCCAACCCGCCCTTGGACACGCAATGTCCGACTGGACGGATGTGCGCCTGCGCCCGTCAGCTCAGGCATGCGCCCTCACGAGTCGCGCGCGGCGCGGAAGCCCCACCCAGCGCCCACTCGATGAACAGCGCCGCCGACGCCGTGAACGCCTTGGTCGCGTGATCGGTCAGCACCTGATCCGCGGCCGCGAGCACGCGCGGCACCATGCGCCGCGCCGCGGTCTCGAGCGCGCCTGGTCCCGCCACCCCGAGCTCGGCGGCTCGGAGCCAGGCGAGGTCCTCCACTTCGCCGAGCGCCGCCCGGTCTGCCAGCAGACCTGCGACCACCGCTGTCGCAGCGCACCGCGACACGTGCTCGACGAAAGGCTCGACGTGAAGCTCCGGAGGCCACCGAACCATCTGGAGGAGGGCATGTGTTGCGCGTGCCCGGTGGTACTCCCAGCGGCGCAACGCCAGCTTGCGCCGCGCCCGGGCGAGCAACCGCAGGGAGGCCGGCCGTGCCCGGTGGGGATCCGCGAGGCGCGCGCAGGCTCGCTCCCAGCCCATGACCTCGGCCCGCCGGTCCAATCGTGCCCGCGCCAGAGCGCTGCGGGACGCCGCGGCCGTCGCCGGCAAAACGCCGCGCTCCAGCCAGAGACGCACCGCGGTGGCGGCCTGCCTGACCGCACGCTGGCGGCGCGCCCCGTCCGGGCGCCGCCAGCCGAGCCCGCCCAGGAGCGAATACGCAGCGGTCACCAGGCGCCGGTGGTCACGACTGTCCGGCCTGACGGAGAAGCCGACCTCGGCGGCGCTGGCCCAGGGCTCGGCGCGGGATTCGAGGTGGGTCAGGAGCAGTTGGTCGAGGCGGTCGTCGCCGTTGGTCTTGATCGTCGTCAATGGCACCTCGCCGCAAGCAGGGTCCGACAACGGTCGTCATCGAAAGTGCCGAGGGCAATGGGGTCGGCGTGCCGGGTGCGACGGGATATGTCGGAGTCGAACGGAGGGGGCGCTGTGCCACCTCCCGGGTTGTTGTAGCCTGAGCACGGCGTCAGACCCGGTGCCGATCGGTGGGCGTGACATGAAGAGAGAGAACAAGCGACGCACTCGGATCGGAAAGGTCTCGTCGAAGGCGGCCGAAGTCTGGTTGGCCTCACTCGAGGCGGCCGTCCGCACCGTGAACAAAGGACTGCAGGACTACGTTCGACTGGACATGGACGCGGCGGTGGCTGCGATTCGGTCGGTCCTCCGCCGTACCGGCGCTACGAAGTTCGTCACCGCGGAAGGCGACGAACCGAACTTGCTCGCCCACACGCGCACGGTTCCAGTGGTATTCGCGTGGCATGACGGAACGGAGGTGACGGTCCGCTGTCGTCGGGCAAAGTTCAGACGGTTGTCAGGCGGGTCTCCGCAGACTTGGCCAGAACTCCGTGGCTTCCCGGGAAAGGACCCCGTTGCGAAGCTCACCGCCTGGGCCAGCGCGTCCGACGGTTTTACCGCACGCCCCGAAGTATGCGCCGAAGGCATCAAGCTCTTCCGGAAGAGAATTCGCCAGGCGCCCACGCCGAAGGACAAGGACGCCGAGCCGCTTCACCTGTTCATCGTTGCTGATGCCATTGCGCAACACGAGAGGGAAACCGATTCGAAGGAGGCAGCGCGCGCCCATCATGTAGGCGCGGTGCGATTTGCCCGCGCGCTGAAGCAGCTCCAAGCCCGCGGGTTCGTGACGTCCTACTACATCGCTGCGGGGCATACCCCCATCGGAGGCAGTTGGCCGGCGGGCTTCCGTCACACGTTCACCGACGCGGGGTTGGCGACACTCAGGCAAGAGTACGCTTTGTGGGCGGATTCTACTGCTGCTGGCGACCATCCAGGGGTTTGCCTTCCGTCCCTGGCTCTCCCGGAGGATGAACCAGAGGGCTCGCGCACGCGGAGGAGCCGCTGACCGCGGATGGGAGTTGCGGCGCCCGCGTTGGTGGTCTCCGCGATGACGCCCACGCCGGCCAACCTTCGAGGCCCACCTCGATCGCCCGCCAACCCGGGTAGGGCAACGTGCCGATCGCCTCGCAGACCGCATCGACGTACCGGCACAGGTCGCGCTGCGACAGCTGCCCCGCGTGGAATGCCCAGACCAGGAAGATCAACAGCGTCTCAACCGTGTCGAGCTTGCAGTACTCGGTGACCCGCGGGCCTTCGCCGTCGAGGACGTGGTCGTAGATGGCGCGGTCGAGGAAGGCCTTGCCGGGCAGGCCCAGGACCTTCCCGAGTGTGCCGAGCCCGATGCGCATCGAGGCCCCGTAGCCGGAGAGCACGTCCATCACGTCGGTGTGAAGGTCGTGGTACCGATTTTGGTAGCTGTTCCAGCGGCGGTCGCCGTCGGCGCGGTAGAAGTCGGGCGCGGTGATGCCGAGCATCATCGAGCGATAGCGGATGACGGGCAGGTCGAAGCCGGAGCCGTTCCAGGACACGAGCCTCGGCGATTCGAGCTCATCGGACACCAGGTGGAAGAACCCGTCGATGTGGCTCCGCTCGTCCATGGCTTCGCCGCCGAGCGCGCGGATGGACACTTTCCCGCTCTCGGAGTCGAGGGTGGTGGCACAGATGCTGACGATGCGGTGCCACGGGAGCTGAGGGTACTCGCTGTTCCCCTCGGTCTCTTCGAGCCGCACACGCACCATTTCGTGGACGACTTCCGCGTCGCTGCCCGCGAGCCCGAGCATGCGCCGCCCGATGTCTGGATCGGGGATCGTCTCGATGTCAAAGGCGACGAGCGGGCGGTCGAGCATCACACAACTGATGTAACAGTCTGCGCGCTGGTGGCAACGTGCGGTGAGACACAAAATGTCCGTGCGCTGAAGTTCAGGAACTACACCGGTCGGGCGGCAGCCTTCACTGCGTCGGCGACGGAGGTTCGGCCCGTTCCCGCGCGCCAATTGGGGCCGAGGGCTCCTCCCACAGCCGGGCTCGAAGCGAACACACGCCGTGCACCGGTCACCGCCTCGCACGTCGCCAAGGCAAGCATCAGCACGACGACACCGAGCGCGAGCAACAACAACGTTCGTAGTTCCCCGGCGTGCGGCCTGATGATCCGCACGGCTCCGCCGGCGGCCGTCGCAACGAGGCGTGCCACGTCATCGACCAAGGGAAAGGAGCCGGTCGGTGCAGGCGGTATCGGCGCTGGCCCGTGTGCACCCTTCCCACCTCCATGCTCCGCTGGCGGTGCTGTTCGCGGCCCACGCCCGGCGGGTCGCACCCGTGGACTTGGAGCAGTCTCTCTCCGTCGCGGTTGGGGCGGTTCGAGTGCCTCGCCGGTCAGCTCGACAATGTGCCGCCCGCTCAACGGTCGTCTCTCCGCGTCGAGCGCCAGGCACGCAGCCAACGCCTCACCCCAGGCTCCGCTGAGCGGGTGATGCGGCGGCCACGGAGTGCCGCGATCGCCCACCTCGCGATAGGCGCGGGCATAGTCCGCGACGCGGGCGCTCTTCGGCAAACCGGTCGGGTGTCCGCCGACAAGAAGCTCCCACGCCGTGACACCAAACGAAAACGCATCGCGCGCCGCTCCGTCGTCTTGGACGAGCCAGGTCGTGGGGTCGACCGCCTCGGGAGGAAGGTAGGGCAGCGTACCGATGAAGTCGCCAACCGCCGTGAGCCCGTCGCGATTGCCGGTCGCCGCGGCTATTCCGAAGTCGACCAGTTTCACCGTGGTCGGGTCCTCCGGGAAGTTCCAGAAGTCGCTGCGGAGAAGCACATTTGCTGGCTTCACGTCACGATGGGTCAGGCCACTCGAGTGGACGAAGGCGAGTGCCCGCGCGACGCTGAGCAGCGCGGCGAAGCGATGCGCGAGCGTGAACCGCGGTTCGTCAATGGCCGCCTCGGCAGTGACTCCGTCGACGAAGTCCAGCACCAGACCGAGGATGCCACGTTGCGAGTCCTCGAACGTCCTGTGGCACCGCACCAGGGACGGGTGCACCAGATTCGCGAGTGCGCGAGCCTCCCTTCGCGCGCGAGTGAGGTCAGCTGAGCTCGCGGAATGGAGGTCAACGAGCTTCAACGCGACGGGCGTCCCCGGCTCCTGGGCAGGGATGGCTTTCCACACGTTCCCCTGCGCGCCCCCGCCCAAGCGCGAAACGAGCGTGTACCGATCGACTCTATCCCCCGCTGCTAGGGGCATGGCTTCAGACTGCGATAACGCGTGCCAGAGCGGGGGAATTCCAGGCAGAGAGGCTCAGGACCGGGCCGGAGACGCCTGCGCTCCTCGGTCGAGCACCGGCCGTCGAGATCGTCGTCTTCGTGGGAGTCGGCACCGTGCGCCGAATCTCAGTACGCGCCCCACTTCCGCGCGATCGACGTTGGATCCGCGAACACCGTGTACTTGAACTTCTCGTACTCGAAGCGCACGTGGAACACGCTGAGCTCGGGGACGTCGGTGCTGGCCGGCGTGCGGGTGCCCACGGCGTCGCACTCGAAATTCCCGTTCTCCCCGGCGGCGTCGGCGACGCAACGGAAGAAGCGCACATTCTGTTTCGGCCAGCGCTTCCAGTCGTTCGCGAGATCCTTCTCGGCCTCGTCGCGTGTCATCTCGGTCTTGAAGACCTTCGCCCTGTCGGCGAGGAGCTTGGTGACCTCGGCGGGCGAACCCGAGTTGGAGGCCTTCTCGACGATCTCGATGTAGGTCTGCGCGGCTTTCATCACCGACTCCTGTCGGTTCTTGCTGGTCGAGATGGCTGCCCTGCGCTCGCAGCAGAGGCCTATTCGACCCGCAACTGCCGCGCCGTCGGAGGCGTCGGCGCGCATCTCGCACACGCCTCCGCCTCGAACCCGCCAGCCCGCGGCTCCCGCCGGAGTGATGGTCCAGCTCGGAACCTTGCCGACCGACTCATCCGTGGTGCAGGCGAGCTCCCACTGATCCTCGCTGCAAAGGTCGCGCCCGACGGATTCGCACGCGGCGCGCGCAACCGTGAAGCTCGCACCCGTCGGCGCAGAGTCGGGCAGGGCGAACTTGAAGGCCTGCACGAATCGCATCGAGTCTTTGGTCCACCCTGACCCGACGGCACGCTCCGAGATCTTGACGCTTGGCACTTCGGCCGCGGCAGATGCCGGCGCGCTCGGTACCGCTGCCGACGCGGCCGACGCGGCCGGCACAGCCTTGTCGCTATTGGGCTGCTTGCAGGAGCCCAGCGCTACTGCCACGGCGAAGATCGAGCCCGCTGAGCCCACCCGAATCCCAACCCTCGTCCCCGCCATGGTCGGTACGATACAGATGCCGGCCCGCGATTGGCAATGCGATCGGTCAAGGCTATCGTGGCGCCATGTCGGCTGGGGGTGATCCCTTTGGCTGGGTGGGCGCGACCCTGGAAGGCAAGCTGCGGATCGACGTGGTCGTCGGCGAAGGCGGCTTTGGAGTCGTGTATCGCGGCCACCACGTCGGCTTCGACGCTCCGGTCGCCTTCAAGTGCCTCAAGGTCCCGGCTGAGCTGCGCGGCGAAGAGCGCGAGCGGTTCCGTGAAGCGTTCATGGCCGAAGGCAGGCTGCTCCACAAGCTCTCGCGCGCAACGAGCGGTATCGTCCAGGCGCTCGATGTTGGGGTCGCGGAATCTCCACTCGGAGTGTGGACCCCCTACCTGGTTCTCGAATGGCTCGACGGCACGACGCTGGAGGAGGACATCGGGACCCGGCGCGCGCGGGGGCTCGGCGGGCGCCCACTGAGCGAGGCGCTCGACCTGCTGGAGCCGGCGGCGCGCGCGCTTGGTCTTGCTCACCGAATGGGAGTGGCCCATCGAGACGTCAAGCCGGCGAATCTCTTCTTGTCCCGGGTCGCGGGGCAGCCGACGCTGAAGGTTCTCGACTTCGGCATCGCGAAGGTGCTGACCGAGAACGAGAGCGTGACGCGAGCGCTCGCCTCCACCGGCGCAAGCATCCAAGCGTTCACTCCGAAGTACGGGGCGCCAGAGCAGTTCACCCGGCGCTACGGCGCGACTGGCCCTTGGACGGATGTGTTTGCTCTGGCGCTCGTGCTGGTCGAGGTCGCGAGCGGCCGCGAGTCGCTCGAAGGCGACGACACCGGCCAGCTCTTCGTCAGCTCGGTGGATGAGTCGAGTCGTCCAACTTTGCGTGCACGGGGTGTCGCCGTGGGCGACGCCGTCGAGGCCGTGGTTCGACGCGCTCTGTCGATCGAGCCCCGACAACGCTTCCCAGACGCCGACGCGTTCTGGACCGCGCTGCGCGAAGCGATGGGCACTGGGCAGACACTGACCGACGCCGCCACAGTGCTCGCAGCGACAGAGGCGTTGCCTTCGGGGGCGTGGGTGGGTGCCACACAGCCGAGCGGGAGCGGTGCGAGCACGACTGCCGCGCAAGTCGCGAGCATTCCGAGGTTTTCCCCGAAGCCGACGCCGGCACGATCCTGGACGCCGCTGGTCGCTGGGGCGGGGTTGCTCCTCCTCGCGGGCGCCGGCGTCTTTGGCTGGATGCTCCTCGCTCGCGAGAAGGGCAACCCGGCGCCCACAAGCGCCGCTCTCGCTCCATCTGCATCGCCCCCGAACGCCAGCTCGGTCGCAGCCGTCGACCCGGCTGTTCCACCACCGTCCCGCGTGGTCAGCATCGGCCCTGGCACCTTCGAGATGGGCAGCGCACGCCCGAACGCGGGCGAGCTGCGAGCTCGCGAGGTGACGATCTCGCGCCCATTTCGCATCGACGCGCGAGAGGTCAGCGTGGGCGACTACGCGCGCTGCCGTACCGCCAAAGCATGCACGCCGCCGGGGTGCGCCGCGTCCGACTTGCAGGCGGCCGCGATGACATGCGTCAACCGTGAGCAGAGCGAAGCCTACTGTCGTTGGGCTGGGAAGCGCCTGCCCACCGAGGCGGAGTGGGAGCTCGCAGCTCGCAGCGCTGCCAAGCTCGCGATCGAGGGAGTGAGCGGCGGTGCGGCCGAGTGGGTCGCTGACGCTTACGAAGCCGACCTCGGCACGCGTGCCGCGACCGATCCGGTTGTTCGCTGGAGCGCGGGCATGAAAGGCGTGCTTCGCGGCGGCTCGCCCGAATCGCGATCGACGGAAACGTCGTTCATGAAGCGCTTCGCGCTGGTTGCGGGAGCGGAGCGAGCGGGAACGGGGTTCCGGTGTGCCGCAGATGGGGGGTGAGCAAGCGCAACTGCAAGCTGGCTGTGCATTCTTTCCGCTGGAGTTGCGCTGCTGGCGGGCAAACGGGGGCAGTAGAGCGCCTCTGCGGCCAGCGCAGCACCCATTTCTCAGCCCATGGCGATCGCTCGCTCGATCATCGGCGCACATGGCGGTCGCGAATGTCGCGTAAGCTCGGCGTCAGGCTCTCGCTTGTGTCAACGCCGCTTGCTGGCCGGACTCATGTCGCGAGCGAGGATGCTCGGCTGTTGGTCGAGAGGTGATGGAGAAATGAGCAACGGAACCGCGCCCCGCGTAATCTCGTATGCGCTGGAACGCCTCTTCGTCGATCAGGATCGCGACTGGGTCAACGAGACCATCGCACCCGTGCTTGCTTGGGTGCCTGGCAGAACCAAGAAGAGGCGGCAGCAACCCTTTCGCTTTGCGACGGAGCACATCCAGAACAAAGTGAAGACGAGCGTGGTCATTGACCTGAGTTGGGACGAGGCGGAGCTCGAGCAACTTGTCCCCGGTGTAAGGGATCACGCTCGGCGCCTCCGCGAGGGACGGAGCGCTCAGAGGGAGCACGTGACCGAGCTGGCAGCCTACGGTCTCACGTTCGTCGCCATCTCGACCCTCCTGCCGGGTCGTCGTGTAGTCTGGATGCAGATGGGGGTTGCGCCCGATATCCTGTTCGACATGACCCCTGCAGCACTCCGAGGCGTGGAGACCGCCGGACGCGCTACCGGAGGCCAAGGCGCGTTGAAAACCGTACGGAACGGGACGCCGGTCACGAAGGGGAAGGCTGCCAAACCGGGCAAGGCGGTGACCCTCGCTGCACGAACCGATGTAGCCGAAGTCCACCTTTCCCTCTGGTGCGCGTCCCCGAGAATCAGCATCATGGAGCAGCTAAGGCCATGATCCCGATTGTCCACGACGTGTACGAGGTGAACCTCGCGACCAGCGGCAAGCTCAAACTGCGCGCGAAGGGGCTGCTCGCGGAGGGGACCCCCGATGCTGTGTTCGAAGCCTGTGTCCTCCTCCACGAAGCGGCGCGCCTCCAACAGCTCGCCGTGGATTCTCTGCCCACCCGCCCCGCCGTCACTTCGCTGACCTCGGCTGTAGAGGAATGCTGGTGTTACGTCGAGGGACGCGACCCACCTCACGCCGCCGAAGCGTGGGGGCACGTACTCCGGGCGCGAGAGGGCGTGGAAGATCGAACCTCGGAAGCGATCTTGTCACGCCTGGCTCCTCGATTCGCGGCGTCGCGACATGAGTTCGGACGAGCCGTCAGCGCGTCGCCGATGCTGCTCGCAATCCGCGATGCAGGTCACATCGCCAGCCTCATGCCGGCCGAGCGAAGCAAAGCACGAGGGGAGTTAGCTCAAGTGCTCGCGAAATTCCCTGGCACGACGAGCTTCTGGTGGATGCAGTACCGTCTCGCAGAAGCCGACGGCAACAAGAAGGAAGCATGGGAAGCGCTAACGCGGGCGCGACTCCTCGTTCCCACCAACCCGAGGTTCCTCGCCATGAGTCTGCTGGTCGCGGCCTGGGCCCTGCCGCCCAGCGCCGCCGAGCAGCACATCGCGGGCGTGCGGGGCTCTATCGATCGTGCCGGAGCGGAGGTCTGCCTCATGTACGCGCTTGCGGAAGTCGCACTCGCCCGTAAGGCATCTCCGGACGAGAGAAGGCGCCGATGGCGCCGCGCTCGCGAGGCATCCGACTCCGGCATCGCCCGAGCGAACACGGAAGGGCTGCGAAGGAACCTGAGGGCAGCGCAGCTGTTGGCCAACGAGTTGCTGGCGGGCCGCCAGCCGACCATGGAGATCCTCTATCTGGCCGGGCTAGGCGAGGTCGCCGCGATGGCGAGCCCGAACGCTAACGTCGCAGACTTCCTGACTGCGCGCCTGCGCCGTGCGGGTCCGGACCGGGAGCGTGAGGCGGCGTGAGCAGCCGCTCTGCAACGTCCCCCCTCGCGTTCCCTTTCAGAGCTCGATTACTGAAGCCGTTTCCCTCGCCGCTCCGCCAGCTCCCGCGCCAGAGTCTCGACTACCCCCCACTCTCCCGCCGCCGCGGCGCGCTCGAGCGCCGTCGCGAGCGCGGTTCCCACGGGCTCCACGGCGCGCTCGTATTGCCCCGCGCATTGCCCCAGAGCGGGCTCCGGCGTGCTCCCTTGACTCGCGACGCGCTGGCCTCGATCGAAAGCCATGCTCGGTCGGCGCCACCCGGCGCCGCGGAGAACCCGACGCCGGGCGGCGCTTCGGCCTTCAGTGAGTCAGCTTCCAGAGGCAAGCGAGCAAGCGGTCGAGCTTTGCTGCCGCGGGCGCGAGCTGCTCGGGGCCGAAGTACCCCCACCCGACGGCACCGCGCAGCCCCACCAGCACCTCGCTGGTGCTGCCCGCGGCGGTCTGATACCGGCTGCGCCGATTGCCAGGATCGGAGTGGGCGCCTTCGCCCAGGTTGAGCAAGAAGCTGTTCGTCGCGTCGCGCAACTGCTGGGCCAGCTTCCGGTCGTGGCGCTGAACCCGCTTGATGAGCGGGGCCACGGCGGCTTGGGCTTCGAGGGCGAGGTCGAGGGTGGAAAA
>JACPVJ010000193.1 GCA_016191785.1 Myxococcales bacterium
ACTCGCGTCAGGGATTTTCGTCGCCGAACGAGAATCTCGCCTCTGATCTCTGACTTTCTAAGTTGCGAATCGCGCCCGGGAAAACCGAGCTGCGCGGCCCGGGCTCGCGTCGGAGTCGAGCTTCACCGGGAAGGAAGAGGACGTCGAGGTCGGCCTGCAGTACTTCGGCAAGAGGTACTACGCGCCGCTGCTCGGGCGATGGGTGTCGGCGGATCCGCTGACTGTGCACGCGCTGGGCGCAGACTTGAATGTCTACGCGTACGTGCGGGGGGCTGCGCTGAAGGCGACAGACCCACTTGGGCTTGACGTCGTGATCGATGACGATCCCGCTGTCTACGAGCAACTCATTGAGAGGTTGCGCCGAGCAGGAGCGCGCACCATCACGTTTGCCGAGTACAGGGGAAAGCCTACGGGTAGCTCCGGGCCGGGCTGAAGCGCTTGCTCGATCTCGGCATTGCGGAGCCGGTCGCCTCGCCCTAAGTGTCGCTGTTGCCCGCTCGTCCTCCAGGCACCTGAACGCCGTCGCCAGGTCACGTCTCCAGCAGGACAATGCCGCGGGGCGACAGCTGATTTGGCGGGGTTTCCCGGCTCAATTCGCGGGCGCGCTACGCGATCCCACCGGGCTGTTGAAGCATGCGGCGACCCGGGTGTGCGTCACTCGAACACGTCTGCGAAATGTCGGGTCAGCAAGTCAGCGAAGCGCACGAGGCGGGCTCCGAGCGCCCTGGTCGGGTCGCTCAGGGCAACTGCAATGCTGAGGTCACGAGCCGGCCAGCGGATCTGGCCGTGGACGTCCTCCCAGGGATACTCGAGCTGCGGGCCGGCTCCGGGGGCGAGGCTTGGATGGGCACGCTCCAGCTCACCAATGATCCAAAGGACATCTTCCCATGTCTTCAGGCCGCCGAACGGCTCCAGCAGCTCTCGCTGACGCCTCATGACGAGCAGCATCCGCGACGCGGAGCCGTGCGACGTTCGGGCCCACTCCAGACCAACGGCGCCTTGCTGGAGCAGCGCGGCCTTCGCGCACTTTTCGAACACCATCTGGAACAACATGGCGAGCGTGGAGGGTGAGCTGGTACCCATCGCTCTGGCACCGTCGAGATCTGCGCGCGCCTGGGCAATGTAGGCGTGCGCCCATTCGCGTCCCGTCGCCATCGAGTCAACCGACCTTGCGAAGGCTATCCTTTTCCCAACCCGACGGCAGGGCGAGCTCCCCGCGCTGCACGGCCTCCCATTCGGCCGGGCTGAGAAGCACCACGACGGACGGGTAGGGGACGCCCTTGTCGGGGTTCGCCGCGAATCGGAACGGCAGGACTTCGCGCGGCGTGCCCGGGCCGACGGACCCAGAGACCTCCACGAGTCGCACCTCGTCAGCCGCCTCCGCGACGAACACGTCGGTGGTGGCAGGGTCGTCCTTCATGTGCGCCTCCGCCAACCACTGCGCGACCTCGAGCACGGACTTCATGCATCGAACCTAGCACGAGGTCGAACTCGTGCCGGCACGCGTAAACGAGCTGTCGTGACATTGCCTGTCCCGGGGGGGGGCGGCCCGGTCGGCGTAGCGCGGCGCCATGGGACGACGCTCGCGCGACAACGACACCCGGCTCCTCGGCGCGGAGCCGTTGGCGTTCATCGACGGCGTAGAGCTCTCGCACTGGGGCCTCTGGCGTCCTGGTGTCCTGGTCCAGCGACCTTTCCACTGAAAAAGTGACGCCTTGTTTCGGCCCGAGAAACCCGCCGCCCCGGAGCGATCCCCTGGTCGATGATCAGGTGCCTGGGCGGGGTGCCCGCGTGGAGCACGGCGTCGTCGAGCGCGGCGCAGACGCGCTTCACATGGTGCTTCCAATCCCGCGGCAGGCGGAGCGCGAGGGGAGCGTTCATGCTTGCGAGGCTCGGCGCGCGGCGGAGTCGTGCTCGAGGCTCAGCGGAGGGTTCTCTGAAGGCGGCCGGGGTCAGAACGTCCAGGTTCCACCGCAGATGCTGACTCCACCCTCCCCACCAAGCCGTCGCTAGGCTATCGTCACCGCCGAAACCCGGAGGGTGCCATGCTCAGAACGCGGATTGTCGTCGACCTCCCCAGCGTCGAGGTCTTGAGGCAGAAGACCCTGGGCGAGGCGTTCCGTTCGCTCTTCGGGGCGAAGGTCGATCTGCACACCGGCACCGAGGAGATCACCGTCACCGGGCTGGCGCTGATCGGGGCGCTGGTGAACGCCTTCCAGCTCGCCGGCATGACCAACGCCATCGCGTTCATCGTCGATCAGAAGGTGGTCTACAAAGACCCGGCCGACCAAGGCAACGACCTGCCGCTGATCATGGCAGCGTGCCAAGAGACGCGCCTGCTCACGCGCAAGTTCGGCGAGATGCACCTGGTGGTTTCCCACGCCGAGAACGGCATGCTCGCGATCGCCGACGTGCACGTTCGGCGCGAGACGCTCCAGGGTCAGGCCGAGATGGTGGTGGACCTCTCGGGGCGGATCGACGAGCTGCGCATTGCGCGGGGCGAGACGGCCGCTGCCTACGCGGCGCGCGTGCGCGCCTTCTCGCGGACGCCTCAGGTGGCCGAGGCTTGGGAGCGCGCGTTCGAGAGCCTCGCGCGGCGGCTGGCGGCGGCCCTCGGGACGTCCCTGCCCGGTTCGCGCATCGCGGTCGAGCCCGTCAGGATCCAGCTGATCCGTCCCAGCCCGAAGCAGGTGGGGCGCTTCCGCCACCTGAAGTTCGGCGCGGCCGTCGAGCGCCCGACCTATCGCCCCGTCCCCGCGCGCGAGCGCCTGGGCGCGTACGCCGACCCCTTCTACTTCTACTACTTCGACCCGTATTACGACTTCATGACCTGGGTCATCCTCGACGACATGGCACGGCACAACTACGTGTGGAGCACGGCGCGCCTGGCGATCGTGGATGACGCGGGGGTGGATGTCACCGAGGGCGGCGCGAAGCCCCCCAAGCAGGTGCTGCGCGAGGTGCTGGACGAGGACGCCGTGGACTTCTCGAGCGCCGGGTTCTTGCTGATCTCGGACGACATCGACGACAGCGGAGGGCTCTCGCTCGACGACCTGGCCTCGGCGAGCGACGCCGACGCCTGGGGCGCCGACGCCGACGCGAGCGACGGCGGCGGTGACGGCGGCAGCGACGGCGGTAGCGACGGCGCCAGCGACGGCGGCAGCGACGGCGGCTCGTCGTGCGGGTCGTCGTGCGGCGGTGGTTGCGGCGGCGGGTACTGAAGCCGGCATGCTGCGGGACGGGCGGCTCTTCGGTCGGACCAGCCGGCACTTCACGCTCCAGTGGCACCTGACCCACGCCTGCACCGAGTCCTGTCGTCACTGCTACGACCGCGAACCGCTGCCCACGCTCGGCTTGCCGGCAGCCCGCGACGTGCTCGTGCAGCTGAAGGCGTTCTGCGATCGCCGCCAGGTGTCCGGGGCGGTGTGCTTCACGGGTGGGGATCCGCTGCTCTATCCGCACTTCTTCGAGCTCTACCGCGCGGCCGCGGAGGCCGGTTTCTCGCTCAGCATCCTCGGCAACCCGGTCGATGACGCGGCCCTCGACGCGCTCCTGGCGATCCGGAAGCCACGCTACTTCCAGCTCAGTCTCGAGGGCACCGAGGCCGTCGACGACGCGATCCGCGGCCAAGGGCACTACGCCCGGGTGATCGAGTGTCTGGCGCGGCTGCGCGGGCGCCGGGTGCGCGCGCACGTCATGCTCACGCTCCACCGCGAGAACCTGCGCAACGTCGAAGCGCTGGCCGAGGCGCTGGCGGGCAAGGTCGACCGCCTGCTCTACAACCGCCTGGCGCAGGTCGGTGAGGGCGCGGCCCTCGAGCAGCCCACGCGCGAAGAGTACGTCGACTTCATGCGGCGCTGGTTCCTCTTGGCGAAGCGCTTCCCCTTCGTGGGCTTCAAGGACAACCTGCTCAACATCCCGCGGTACCACTTCGGCCAAGCGCTCGAGGGAGGCTGCACCGGCGCGGGCTGCGGGGCGGCCTTCAATTTCCTGGCGCTCCTGCCCAATGGCGAGCTGCACGCCTGTCGCAAGCTGCCCTCGGCGCTCGGCAGCGTGGTCGAGCAGGGGCTCGAGGCGACCTGGGCGTCCGAGGCCGCCGCGCGCTATCGCGTGGGGTGCGAGGCCTGCTACCTATGCCCGATCCGCAACCGATGCGGTGGCTGCCTGGCCGTCGGCCACGGCATGGGGATCGACCCGTTCGTGCAGGTGGACCCCCACTGCTTCTTCGACGACCGGGCCGCGCTGATTGGCGCGGCGGCGCGGGCGGGGTCAGGCACAGAGCTGGCGCACGACCTCGGCGGCGACGGCGGCGGGCGGCAGCGAGGCGTCGATCCGCACGCCGAGGCTTTCGTACAGCGGGCGCCGCTGGTCAAGCTCCGTCGTGATCGCGGCGACGGTGTCGAGGCGCAAGAGGTCGGGCCGGTGCACTCGGTCGGCCGGGAGCGCCGAGAGCCGCGCCGCCAAGACCGCGGGCGCGACGTCCAGGAAGAACACCCGCGCCCCGTCGCACAGCAGGCTGCGGGTGGCGTGCGGCAGAACGGTGCCGGCGCCGGCCGAAATGATCGCGCCGCTCCGGGGCAAGCCCTCGCGCAAGAGCGCCCGCTCGGCGGTCCGAAACGCCCGCATGCCGTGCTGCTCGATGAAGGCCGCGACCGGTCCCAGCCGCTGCTCGATCAAACCGTCCACGTCGAGGTGCGGGCGACCGAGGCGCTGGGCGAGCAGCGCACCGACGGTGGTCTTGCCCGCGCAGGTGTAGCCGATCAAGACGACGTTGGCGGTCATCGGCTCTTGCGGGACGCGGGGCCCGCGCCCGGGTTGCTGGTGCTGGAGCTCACCCGGCGCTGCGGGCGGAAGTGCGACGTGTGTTTCCACCGCGACATGCGCGAGATCAAGCTAGCACAGCTGGACATGTCGCTGGCCGTGGCAGAGCGCGCTCTCGAGCTGGCGAGCCAGGCTGGAGTGCGACGCGTGCGGCTCACCGGGGGCGAGCCGCTGCGTCACCCGGCCTTCGAGTCACTCTTGCGAGAGATCCGCGAGCGAGGCTTCGAGCCTTGGGTCAACACCGCGGGGCTGACCGAGGGCGGCACGCCGTGGGAGCTCTTGGGCGAGCTCGCCGACGACGTCTTGCTCCCGCTGCGCGACGCCGAGCAACGCACCGAGATCGCGGCGGCGGTGCGCGCCATCCGTCGGGGCGGCTCGCCCCGCGTGCGCCTGGGGGTGGTGCTCACGCCCGAGCACGTGGCCGAGCTGCCCGCGATCGTCGGGCTCTCGCGTGAGCTGGGCTGCTTCCTCGAGGCGTACCGGGTGATGTCCGTGCCGGGGCAGCTGGCGGGCAGCACCGCGGCCGAGCTGGTCAGGGCGCTCGAGCGACTGGACGACCTGAATCGCTGGTTTCCGCCCGACGCCCGCGCGCGGGTGGCCAACGCCGTCCCGTTCTGCGTTGCTCGCGACCGCCGGCTCGTGGCTCGGAACTGTTTTGGTGCGCGCTTCGACGACGGGCGCGATCGCCTGGTGGTGTCGCCCGAGGGCGAGATCCGGCCGAGCTATTCGCTTCGCCTGTCGCTGGGCCACGTGAACGACACCACGTTGGTCGAAGCGTGGCGCCACCCGACCCTGCTCGCGCTCCACTCGGCCGAGGGCCTGCCCCGTGCGTGCCAGTCGTGCGCCGATCTGGCGGCGTGCCGCGGAGGCAGTCGGCACGAGGCGCTGGCCACCAGCGGCGAGCTCTCGGGGGCGGACCCGCTAGCACTCAGTTGACGCTGCCCGAGGGCCGAGGCACGAGCACCGGCATGCGTCTCTGGATTGTGACCCTGAGTCTTGCGCTCCTCTCGGGCTGTGGCAGCTCGGACGACTCGAGCGCGGGGGTTGGGGGCAGCGGCGGCACAGCCGGCGCCGGAGGCAGCGGTGGCGCCGCGGGTGCGGGCGGCGGTGCGGGCACGGGCGGGCTGCCCGCGGAGTGCGTCACGCAAGGTCAAAAGCTGCAAGCCGCGCTGGATCAGGCGCGCCAGAGCACCGGCAGCCGGGACGCCGCGCTCGCGGTCACCACGGAGCAGTGCGGGACCCGCGCCTTCGTCAGCGGCGACTCGAAGCTGACGGGCGACGAGCTGTTCCGCATCGGCAGCGTGACCAAGACCTACGTGTCGGCGGTGGTGCTCCGCCTGGTGGGCGCGGGCAAGCTCAGCCTCGAAGACAAGCTCGACCAATGGGTGACCGGGGTGCCGAACGGCAGCGCCATCACGGTGCGGATGCTGCTCAATCACACCAGCGGCATCTTCAACTACACCGACGACACATCGTTCCTCTCGGATCTGAGCAAGGCGTGGACGCCGGACGAGCTGGTGAAGCTCGCCGTAGCGCACGGCGCGGTGAACCCGCCCGGCACCAAGTGGGACTACTCCAACACCAACTACGTCTGCCTGGGCATCATCGCCGAAAAGGTGGGCGGTGCGCCCATCGCGCAGCAGATCCGCGCGGAGCTTCTGGTCCCGAACCAGTTGGTGCACACCTATTTCGATGGCGGCGAGAAGCTGGGCGGCACTCTCGCGCCCGGCTTCGCGAAGAACGGCACGGACTCGACCCACGCGCTCCATCCGTCGGGTCCCTGGGCGGCCGGCGCGATGACGGCCACGGTGAGTGACACCGCACGCTGGATCGAGCTCTATGCGACCGGCAAGGCCGTGCCGCCCGCTCAGCAAGTCGAGATGGTGAAGGGTGAAGCGGTCGGCCCCAACGTGACCTATGGCCTCGGCTTGATGATGCTCGACGCCGCGATCACCGCCGGCGCCGGCAAGGCCTACGGGCACGGAGGCAACATCAACGGCTACCACACTCAGGCCTTCCACTTCCGCGACAGCAAGACCACCATCGTCAGCATCGTCAACCAGGACGGCGCGGATCCGAACGACGTGACCTTGGCCGCGCTCACGACCCTGTTTCCGTGAGGCGCGGGGGAGGGCCGCACGAGTCGGTGTATAGACCGCCAGCAATTTTACCGTCATGGCGTCTCGGTGAGCGGTGAGCGCGCCGGCAAGCCCCCGCTGCGGCTGCTCACGTCACCCGAGCCCCTCCGGCCGCGCGCCATCGACGCGACGGACGAGTCCATCGCCGAGGTGCGTGGCATCAACATCCACGCCGCTCAGGTCGTCGATGGTCGGGACCGCCGCTGCGTCGAGCGCCTCCGCAAATACGACCCTTCGAAGTCCCCGACGGGGGACATCACGCGACCACCCGTCGCGCAGGACAGCCTCGAGCGCCGCGCCGACGGCAAGCTCGAGCTCTCGTTCGAGAAGGCGTGGCGCGACGGCACGCGGGCGCTCGTGTTCGAGCCGGCGGACCTCATCCCCTGTCTGGTCGCCGCCGTGCCACCGCCGCGCTGGCATTTGCTCGGGTACTCGGCGTGCGTTCGAGCCACTCGTCACGCCGCCGACTCGTGGTGTACGCCGCCGCTCGACGAGACCGCGACCAAGCCGCCGCCCGCCCGAGGCGATCAGCTCGAGTTGCTCGGCGACAAAGACGACGCGCCGGCTCCGCGCAAGCGCTGGGCGAGGCGGGTGTCGTGATCGCGGCGCTGATCAGCCTGCGACGACGACGCGCGGGGTGAGCGGCACGCGGCGCGCGGCGCGCAGCGCGGCGGGTAGGGGGCTGCCGGGCCGGGCCGGGCCGGCGGGCGGCCGGCGTGGCGTGGCGGCCGCGGCGGTCCGGCTGCGCACGCGGCTGCGTGGCATGGCCAATCGTGGACAAGTCGTGAGGGTCACGCGTCGTGCCCCACATGGGTTGACCGAATCGTGGATAAGTCGTGAGGGTCACGCGGCGTGCCCCACATGGATTGACCGAATCGTGGACAAGTCGTGAGGGTCACGTGGCGTGCCCCACATGGATTGACCGAATCGTGGACAAGTCGTGAGGGTCACGTCGCGTGCCCCACATGGATTGTCCGTCGCGCGCGGAACGCGGCGTGCCCCGAATGGACGCGCGGGTTGGGGCAGGCTCAATACAAGATCCAGCCGCACACCGCGGCGCCGAGGGCGAACCCGGCGCGTAGCGCGGCGCCGGCGGGTCCCCAGCCACGTTTCACGGCGGGCGGGCCGATCAACTCGTCTTCGCGGTCGGGGTCGAGGTCGTCGTCATGTCCGCCGGGCTCGTCCCAGTCGTGTATCCGGAGCACGGACCCCGTTCTTGAGGGGCAGTTCGGCTGAAACGATACTCGCGGCGTGACGGGACGCGCGACTTCAGTGCGGCAGCGACTGCTCGGCCGCGTCGGGCGCAGGGGGCGGCACGGTGACGTGGCCGAG
>JACPVJ010000194.1 GCA_016191785.1 Myxococcales bacterium
ATGGGACAAAAGACTCATCCGTATGGCTTCCGGCTCGGGGTCATCAAGACCTGGACGAGCAAGTGGTACGAGGACGGCCAGTACCAGAAGTGGCTTCACGAGGACCTGCGCATCAAGCGCGCCGTGAAGGAGTACCTGTACAACGCCAACGTCGCGAGCGTGGAGATCGAGCGCGCCGCCAACAAGGCGAAGGTGATCGTCTACACCGCGCGCCCCGGCATGGTGATCGGCAAGGGCGGCAAGGGCATCGAGATCCTGAAGAGCGGCAACATGGACTCGGCCGTCAAGGGTGAGACGAAGTTCCCCGGCGTGCAGTCGTTCACCACCAACGAGGTGTTCATCGACGTCCAAGAGGTGCGCAAGGCCGAGACCAACGCGCAGCTCGTGGCCGAGAACGTGGCGACCCAGCTCGAGCGCCGGATCGCCTTCCGCCGCGCCATGAAGAAGGCGCTGCAGACGGCGATGAAGTTCGGCGCCAAGGGCGTGCGCATCCGCTGCGCCGGTCGCCTGGGCGGCGCCGAGATGGGTCGCGTCGAGACCTATCGCGAGGGCCGCGTCCCGCTGCACACGCTGCGCGCGGACGTCGACTTCGGCCTGGCCGAGGCGCGCACCACCTACGGCGTCATCGGCGTCAAGGTCTGGATCTTCAAGGGCGAGGTCTTGCAGCGCAAGGCTCGCCGCATCCCGGAGTGATGGGTCATGCTCCAACCGAAGCGAACCAAGTTCAGGAAGCAGCAAAAAGGGCGTAATCGCGGCGTCGCGTGGAGCGGCAGCGATGTGTCCTTCGGTGACTTCGCGCTCCAGTCGATGGACAACGCCTGGATCACTGGCCGTCAGATCGAGGCGGGCCGCATGGCGATCCAGCGGCACGTCAAGCGTGCCGGCAAGCTCTGGATCCGCATCTTCCCCGACAAGCCCATCACCAAGAAGCCCCTCGAGGTCCGCATGGGCAGCGGCAAGGGCGGTGTCGAGGGCTGGGTGGCCGTCGTGAAGCGCGGCCGCGTGCTCTACGAGATCTCGGGTGTGAGCGAGAAAGAGGCGCGAGACGCGTTCGCGCTCGCCTCGGCCAAGCTCCCGATCGAAACGCGCGTGCTCGTGCGAGGAGACCTGTGATGAAGGCGAAAGAGCTGACCGAGCGCACGACGGAGGACCTTGCCGAGCTGGTGGGGCAGCTGCGGAAGGACCTCTTCGGGAGCCGCATGAAGAACTACGTGAACCAGCTCGAGGACACGAGCGTCATCCGCAAGGCGCGGAAGGACATCGCCCGCATCGAGCAGATCTTGCACACGCGCCAGAGCGCCAAGGGCAACTGACCATGACCGCCACGGAACAAAAGCCCCTGAACCGCCGTCGCCGCCTGATCGGCCGCGTCTCCAGCGACAAGATGGACAAGACGGTCGTCGTCGAGGTGGTCCGTCACAAGATGGACCCGATGTACAAGAAGTACGTTCGCGTGCGCTCCAAGTACAAGGCGCACGACGAGAAGAACTTCTACAAGACCGGCGACCGCGTCGAGATCATCGAGCACCGCGCGCTCTCGCGCGACAAGCGCTGGATGGTCGTCCGACTGGTGGACCGCCCCGCGGTGGAGCTCACCCAGAAGGAGCCGGTCACATGATCCAGATGCAGTCCTTCTTGGACATCGCGGACAACTCCGGCGCCAAGCTGGTGCAGTGCATCAAGGTGCTGGGCGGGTCGCGCCGGCGGTACGCCGCGCTGGGCGACGTGATCGTCGTCAGCATCAAGGAAGCGCTGCCGGGCTCGAAGGTGAAGAAGGGTGACACCGCGCGTGCGGTGGTCGTCCGCACCAAGCGCGAGTACCGCCGCCAAGACGGGTCGTACATCAAGTTCGACGACAACAGCGCCGTCTTGATCAACGCCCAGCAAGAGCCGGTCGGGACCCGCATCTTCGGACCCGTGGCCCGCGAGCTCCGCGGCAAGCGCTTCATGAAGATCATCTCGCTCGCACCGGAGGTGCTGTGATGAATCGCATCAAGGTTGGCGACGTGGTCGCCGTGATCAGCGGTGACGACAAAGGCAAGCGCGGCAAGGTGATGCGGATCTTGAAGGACAAGGACCGCGTCGTGGTCGAGGGCGTCAATCAGGTGAAGCGCCACGTGCGCGCCACCCAGATGAGCCCCGGCGGGATCCTCGAGGTCGAGGCCCCGATGGCGCTGTCCAAGGTCATGCCCATCGATCCGCAGACGGACAAGCCGACGCGGGTCCGCTCCAAAGAAGAAAACGGCAAGAAGCAGCGGATCGCGAAGAGCGGCGCTGCCCTGCCCACTCCTCAGGAATGAAGCCATGAGCGAAGCAGCCCCCGCGCCCCGCATGCGCGCCAAGTACAAAGAGACCGCCGTGCCGGCGTTGATGAAGCGGTTCTCGTACACGAACCCGAATCAAGTGCCGCGGATCCAGAAGATCGTGATCAACATGGGCCTCGGCGAGGCCGTGGCGAACCCGAAGATCATCGACTCGGCGGTGACCGAGATGACCGCCATCACGGCCCAGAAGCCGGTGGTCACCCGCTCGAAGAAGTCGATCGCGAACTTCAAGCTCCGCCAGGGACTGCCGATCGGCGTCATGGTCACGCTGCGCAAAGAGCGCATGTGGGAGTTCTTCGACCGCCTGGTCACCCTGAGCCTGCCCCGCGTGCGCGACTTCCGCGGGATCAGCGGCAAGGCCTTCGACGGCGCCGGCAACTACACGCTGGGGCTCAAAGAGCAAATCGTGTTCCCCGAGATCGACTTCGACAAGGTCGACAAGGTCAAGGGGATGAACATCACCATCGTCACCACCGCCGAGACCAACGAGGAAGCCCGGGAGCTCCTCGGTCAGCTCGGCATGCCGTTCAGGAGCTGACCAGATCATGGCTCGTGCATCTCAGTGGGCGAAAGTGAATCGCCCAGCGAAGTTCTCGACCCGCGTCGTCCACCGCTGCAAGGTTTGCGGTCGGTCACGGGCGGTTTACCGCGATTTCAACCTGTGCCGTCTCTGCATGCGCCAACTGGCGCTCCGCGGAGAGTTGCCGGGCGTCACGAAGGCGAGCTGGTGAAGCCATGATGACCGATCCGATTGGGGACCTCCTGACGCGCATCCGCAACGCGGCGCGCTCGCGCCACGAAGTGGCCCGCGTGCCCGGCAGCAAGGTCAAGACGGCAATTGCCGAGATCTTGAAGGCCGAGGGCTACGTCGCCGACGTGCGCACCGAGAAGTGGGGCGACGGGGGCACGAAAGAGACCCTGACCGTCGTGCTGAAGTACGGCCGCGAGCGCGACGCCGCGTTCCAGGGCCTGCGCCGCGTGTCGCGGCCGGGTCGCCGGGTGTACGTCGGCCACGACGCCATTCCGCGCGTTCTCTCTGGCCTCGGGACGGCCATCTTGAGCACGTCCCACGGCGTGATGACGGACAAGGAAGCGCGCCGCCAGAAGCTGGGCGGAGAGCTCTTGTGTGAGGTTTGGTGATGGCTCAGGCACAAATCGAGACCAAGAAGCTGTCACGGGTCGGCAAGCGCCCCGTGCCGGTTCCCAAGGGCGTCACCATCGCGGTGAGCGGCTCGAAGGTCGATGTGCAGGGTCCGAAAGGCAAGCTCTCGCAGACCTTCCACCCGCAGATCAAGATCGTCAAAGACGGTGACTCGATCAAGGTCGACTCCGACGCCAGCGGGCGCGACGCCGCCCGCCTGCAGGGGCTGGGGCGTGCGCTGATCGCCAACATGGTGAAGGGCGCCGCCGACGGCTACGAGCAGACGCTCGACCTGGTCGGCACCGGCTACCGCGCCGAGCTCAAGGGCAAGACCCTGCACTTCTCGCTCGGCCTCTCTCACCCTGTCGCGATCGAGCTGCCCCCGCAGATGACCGCGAACATTCCCGCCGACTCGAAGGGTGCCGTGCTGATGCTGGCATGCCCCGACAAAGCACTGCTCGGGCAGTTCTCGGCGAAGATCCGCAGTTTCCGTCCGCCAGAGCCCTATGGCGGCAAAGGGATCCGCTATCGCGACGAGAAGATCCGTCGCAAAGCGGGCAAGGCCGGCAAGGGCAAGGCGAAGTAACGGAGGCACTCATGGCAATGACGCTACAAGGTCGCGAGCGCCGAAAGCTCCGCATCCGCAGCAAGATTTCCGGTTCCGACGAGCGCCCGCGCTTGAGTGTGTTCCGGAGCGCCAAGCACATCTACGCACAGGTCGTGGACGACGCCTCGGGCAAGACCCTGGCGGCGGCTTCCACGCTCTCGCGCGACATCAAGGGCACGCTGGGCGAGGACACCAAGACCGACGCCGCCAAGAAGGTCGGCTCACTCTTGGCCAAGATGTGCCTCGAGAAGAAGATCGCGAAGGTCGTCTTCGACCGCAACGGCTACCTCTATCACGGCCGCATCAAGGCTCTCGCGGACGCCGCGCGCGAAGCGGGCCTCCAGTTCTGAGCATCGGAGAATTTTCATGGCTTTCGATCACATTGACGATGAAAAGCTGAAGGAGCGGGTGATTCACATCAACCGCGTCGCCAAGGTCGTGAAGGGCGGGCGTCGCTTCAGCTTCTCCGCGCTCGTGGTGGTGGGGGACGAGTCGGGTCACGTCGGCGTCGGCCTCGGCAAGGCCAACGAGGTGCCGGAGGCGATCCGCAAGGGTAACGACCAGGCACGCAAGAACATGTTCAAGGTGCCGATGGTCGGCGCGACCATCCCCCACGACATCGTGGGCGAGTTCGGCGCCGGCCGCGTGCTCTTGCGCCCGGCAGCCCCGGGCACCGGCGTCATCGCCGGCGGTCCGGTGCGCGCCGTGGTCGAGTCGGCGGGCATCCAGGACATCCTCTCGAAGTGCCTGGGCACCAACAACAAGCACAACGTCGTCAACGCGACGGTCGATGCGCTCAGCCGCTTGCGCCGCGTCGAGAACGTGGCGACCGCGCGCAGCAAGTCGATCGACGAGGTCGGGCACGACTACCCGGTCCAGAAGATGAGCTCGTCCGCGTCGTCGGCCGGGTCCATCGTCGGCGCTCCGGGCGGCGGTCCGGCAGGGGGCACGGCGTCATGACCACCAAGCTCGAAGTCCGCCAGCGCTGCTCGGTGGCGAATCGCCCTCATCCGCACCGCGCGGTGCTCAAGGGCCTGGGCCTCCGGGGCCCCGGCTCGACCGTCGTGGTCGACAACACGCCGTCGTTCCGCGGCATGGTCAAGAAGGTCATGCACCTGGTCGACGTGCAGGAGAAGAAGTCATGAGTGACATCCTTTCTCGGCTGTCGCCTCCGCCCGGCTCGCGCACCCGCGAGAAGCGCTTCGGTCGCGGCGTGGGCACCGGCCTCGGCAAGACCGGTGGTCGTGGACAAAAGGGTCAGAAGGCCCGCCACGGCGGCGACTTCGGCAAGACCCACTTCCAGGGCGGTCAGACCCCGATCCAGCGCCGCCTGCCCAAGCGCGGCTTCAACGTGCCGTT
Organism: Myxococcales bacterium; assembly: GCA_016191785.1. Taxonomy (GTDB): domain Bacteria; phylum Myxococcota_A; class Polyangia; order Polyangiales; family Polyangiaceae; genus JADJKB01. The sequence goes on from JACPVJ010000194.1 coordinate 5,432, forward strand.
CCCGACGGTGACGGTGGCGCTCAACGTCGCCGTCCTCGATCGCTTCGAGAAGGGCGCGGTCGTGGACGAGGCGGCGCTCAGGCAGGCTCGCCTGGTTCAAGGGCGAGACGTCCGTATCAAGATCCTGGGCGAGGGCAACCTCGAGAAGGCCCTGACCGTGAGCGCCCACGCCTTCAGCAAGTCGGCGCAGGAGAAGATCGAGAAGGCCGGCGGCAAGGTCGTCGTCATCCCGACCTCGGCCCCGGCCCCGGCCGCCAGCTGAGCGCTGGCCCGAGCTCCGAACGATGGTTATGACTCCCGCTCACTCTGCCGCCTCGCGCGGCGCCGGAAGGTGAAGCCTCTGTAATGGCCGTCGCTGGCGGATTCTCGAACATCACCAAGGTGCCGGAGCTTCGCCGGCGCATCTTGTTCACGTTGATGATCATCGCGATCTACCGCGTGGGCGTGTTCATCACGACCCCCGGGGTGGATCGCGCGGTCATGCGCAGCATCGTCAGCGGGCAGGGCGGCCTCTTGGGCCTCTTCAACCTGTTCAGCGGCGGGGCGCTCGAGAACCTCTCGATCTTCGCCTTGGGCATCATGCCCTACATCTCGGCCAGCATCATCATGCAGCTCCTCGGCATGGTGAGTAAGCAGGTCGAGGAAATGCGCAAAGAGGGCGAGGCGGGCCGGCGCAAGCTCGAGCAGTACACCCGCTACGGCACGATCGTGCTCTCGGGCTTCCAGTCCTTCGGCGTCGCGCTCTACCTCGAGGGGTTGAACGACGCGGACGTCGGCGGCGGGCGCTTCGGTGACGTGGTGGCGAACCCCGGTTGGGGCTTTCGCCTGCTCACCATGCTGACGCTCACCACCGGCACGGCGCTCATCATGTGGCTGGGCGAGCAGGCCACCGAGCGCGGCATCGGCAACGGCATCTCGCTGATCATCTTGGCCAGCATCGTGAGCGGCGTTCCCTCTGCGGTGAGCGGGTACTGGCAGGCCAACGCCGGCGACATCCAGCCGCTGACCGTGGCGATGCTCACGGCCGTGATGTTGGTCAGCGTCGCGATCGTGGTCTTCTTCGAGCGGGCGCAGCGGCAGATCCCCATCCAGTACGCGCGCCGGCAAGTCGGGCGGCGCATCTACGGCGGGCAGAGCGCGCACCTGCCGCTCAAGGTGAACATGGCGAGCATGATCCCGCCGATCTTCGCCTCGAGCCTCTTGCTCTTCCCGACCACGCTGGCGAACTTCAACGTGCCGGGCATGGCCACCTTCGCGGCTCACCTGAACCGCGGGGACTGGATGTTCAACGTGCTCTTCGGCTCGCTGATCATCTTCTTCTGCTTCTTCTACACGGCGGTCACCTTCCAACCGGTGGACGTCGCCGACAACCTCAAGAAGCAACAGGCCAACATCCCGGGGATCCGTCCGGGCAAGCAGACCGCCGAGTTCCTCGATCGCGTGCTCACACGGCTCACGGTCGGCGGCGCGATCTACGTCGCGGCCATCTGCGTGGTGCCGAGCGTGATCGCGCAGACGCTTCGCGTGCCGTTCCAGTTCGGTGGCACCAGCTTGATGATCGTGGTCGGCGTGGCGCTCGAGACGGTGAACCAGATCGAGGCGCACCTCATCACCCGTAGCTACGAAGGGCTCACCGGCCCGCAGACCACTCGGCTCAGCGGCCGCCGGGCTTGATCGGGGAGGCAAGCATGCGACTAGTGTTGGTTGGACCTCCGGCGAGTGGCAAAGGCACCCAAGCCGATCGCCTCACCGACCGCTTTCGGGTGCCCAAGATCTCGACCGGCGACATGCTGCGCGCGGCCCGGGCGGCCGGTACGACCCTGGGCAAAGAGGCCGAGACCTTCATGACCGCCGGCAAGCTGGTGCCGGACCAGGTCGTGATCGGTCTGGTGGACGAGCGCCTGGATCACGACGACGCCAAGCCCGGGTTCATCCTGGACGGCTTTCCCCGCACCGTGCCCCAGGCCGAGGCCCTCGGGGCGCTGCTCGAGAAACGCGGAACACCCCTTCAGTATGTGCTTCAGATCGACGTTTCTCGCGAGCTTCTGGTCGAGCGAGCCACGTTGCGCCGCATCGACAAGCGGTCTGGACAAATCTACCACCTGAAGTATAACCCCCCGCCCCCGGGTGCAGAGCTCGATCATCGAGCCGACGACCAGGAGGAAACCGTCAAGCGGCGCCTCGACGAGTACGACGCGATGACGGCGGCACTGTTGCCGTTCTACGAAAAACTGGGGCTCCTGCGCCGGGTCGACGGTGTCGGGACTCCAGACGAGGTGACCGCGCGAATCCTGAGCGAGCTCGAGCGGTGACGGAGGAAAGCCCGAAGCGAAGAGACACGGAAGCCAGCGGAGTGATTGAAGAGGTTTTACCGAACGCGATGGTTCGCGTTCGACTCGACGACGGCAAGACGGTGCGTGCCAGCATCTCTGCCTCGGCGAGGCACTCGACGGTTCGGCTCATCGCCGGCTGCCGAGTGGCAGTAAAGCTCTCGAGCCAAGACCCCGGAAGGGGCCAGGTCACCCGCAAGCTCTGACTCATCAGAACCGGCAGGTAGCGCCATGAAAGTTCGTCCCAGCGTCAAGAAGATTTGTGACAAGTGCAAGGTCATCCGCCGCAAGGGTGTGGTTCGGGTGATTTGTGACAACCCGCGCCACAAGCAGCGCCAAGGCTGACAGGAACCGAACATGGCACGCATCGCCGGAGTCGATCTCCCCCGCCGCAAACAGGTCGCTTTCGCCCTGCCGTACATTTTCGGCATCGGGCACAAGAACGCGGTCGAAATCTGCCAGAAGGCTGGCATCCCGTCCGAGAAGAAGGTCGACGAGCTGTCCGAGGCCGAGGTCAAGGCCATCCGCGACACGATCGAGGCGGGCTACAAGGTCGAGGGCGATCTTCGCCGCGAGATCCAGCAGAACATCAAGCGCCTGATGGACCTCGGGTGCTACCGCGGGCTCCGTCACCGCAAGGGCTTGCCGGTCAACGGCCAACGCACTCACACCAACGCACGCACTCGCAAGGGCCCGCGCAAGGGCGCCGCTGGGCGCCGCGCGTGAGCCGACTTAGAGCGAAGGAAGCCTCGTCATGAGCACCGCAGCATCCGGCAAGAAGCGCACGCAGAAGAAGGTGGTGAAGAAGAATGTCGCCACCGGCATCGCGCACATCAAGTCCACCTTCAACAACACCATCGTCAGCATCACGGACGTGAACGGAAACGTCATCTCGTGGGCTAGCTCGGGCTCGCGCGGCTTCAAGGGCTCGCGCAAGAGCACGCCGTTCGCGGCGCAGCTGGCGGCCGAAGAAGCGGCGCGCCGCGCTGCGGAGCACGGCATGCGCTCGATCGCGGTGTTCGTCAAAGGCCCGGGTGCCGGTCGCGAGAGCGCCCTGCGCGCCTTCCAGGGCGCGGGCTTCAAGGTGTCGCTGATCCGCGACGTCACCCCGGTTCCCCACAACGGCTGCCGCCCGCCCAAGCGCCGGCGCGTGTGAGCAGAGGAAACTAGTCATGGCACGTTACCTTGGACCCGTTTGCAAGCTCTGCCGCCGCGAGGCCGGCAAGCTCTACCTCAAGGGCGATCGCTGCTTCACCGAGAAGTGCGCCGTCACCCGTCGCCCCTATCCGCCCGGGCAGCACGGGCAGGGTCGCATCAAGCTCAGCGAGTACGGCCTGCGCCTCCGCGAGAAGCAGAAGATGCGCCGCATCTACGGCCTGCTCGAGCGGCAGTTCTCGCGCTACTACGCCCAGGCCAGCGGCATGAAGGGCCGCACCGGCGAAGAGATGCTCGGCCTGATCGAGCGCCGCCTGGACAACGTGGTGTACCGCATGGGCTTCGCGGTCAGCCGCCGGCAGGGCCGCCAGCTGGTCCGCCACAGCCACATCTTGGTGAACGGCAAGCACGTGAACATCCCGTCGTTCGTGGTCAAGCCCAACGACAAGATCGAGCTCCACGAGAAGAGCCGCAAGATCGCCTACGTGGCGGCCTCGCTCGCCGCTGCCGAGAACAAGCAGCGCCCGACCTGGGTCGACGTGGACAAGGAAAACCTCGCGGGCGTGTTCCGAGGCCTTCCGGTGCGTGAAGAGCTCAACGAGCCGATGGTTCGCGAGCAGTACGTCGTCGAGTATTACTCGAGGTAGTTTTCGATTGCGGCGGGCAGGCTGCGGGTCCGGGCGAGGAAGCGGTTTTCCTCTCCGGACCGAGACGGCCGCGCCAACCCCGAACAGAGGAGAGACGCATGGTGACCCAAATGATGAGCCGTAACTGGCGCGACCTGATCCGCCCCAAGGCGATTCACATCGAGACCGACAGCTCGAGCGAGTTCTACGGCAAGTTCACCTGCGAGCCGCTGGAGCGTGGGTTCGGCATCACCATCGGCAACAGCCTGCGCCGGGTGCTGCTCGCGTCGCTGCAAGGTGCAGCCATCACCGCCATGCGGATCGACGGCGCCCTGCACGAGTTCACCACCATCCCCGACGTGGTCGAGGACGTGACGGACATCATCCTCAACCTCAAAGAGGTGGTGTTCAAGGCCGAGTCGCCCCGGACCTACACCGTGCGCCTCGAGAAAGAAGGCCCGGGCCTGGTCACCGCCGGCGACATCTCGCTGGTCGACGGGCTCTCGGTGCTGAACCCGAACCACCCGATCGCGACCCTGGACAAGAAGGGTCCGCTCTCGATGGAGCTCACGGTCAGCGTGGGCCGCGGGTACGTGTCGGCCGAGCGCAACAAGACGCCGACCATGAGCATCGGCACGATCCCGATCGATGCGCTGTTCTCCCCGATCCGCAAGGTGAACTACACCGTGCAGAACGCGCGCGTGGGGCAGCAGACCGATTTCGACAAGCTGGTGATCGAGGTCTGGACGAACGGCGCCGTGAAGCCGTCGGACGCCGTCGCCTTTGCCGCCAAGATCCTCAAAGAGCAGCTCTCGATCTGGATCAACTTCGAAGAGAGCGAAGAGACCACCTATCACGCGCCGGGCAGCGACGAAGAGCCGCTGAACGAGAACTTGTTCCGCTCGGTGGACGAGCTCGAGCTCTCGGTGCGGTCGGCCAACTGCCTGCAGAACGCCAACATCACCCTGATCGGCGAGCTGGTGCAGAAGACCGAGCAAGACATGCTCAAGACCAAGAACTTTGGTCGCAAGTCGCTGAAAGAGATCAAAGAGATTCTTTCCACCATGGGCCTGGGTCTCGGCATGAAGTTCGAGAGCTGGCCCTCGATGGTCGAGCGCTGGAAGCAGCAGCAAGCTCAGAACTGAGACGGTAAGCCATGCGTCATCGCAAAGCAGGGCGGCAGTTCAGCCGCAATACACCCCACCGGCGGGCGATGTTTCGCGCCCTCACGGCGAACCTCTTCGCCCACGAGAGCATCGAGACCACCGACGCCAAGGCCAAAGAGCTGCGGCGCGTCGCCGAGCGGCTGATCACCCGCGCCAAGCGCCTGGGTGCGGTCGCCTACACGCCGAACGACCAGCTCAGCGACAAGGAGCGCGCGCGTCGCATCGCTGCCCAGCAGCAGATTGGCGCCTTCCTTCGCCGCTTCGCCACCGTCGAGAAAGACGGCGACACCGAGAAGGTCGACCTGGTCGAGAAGCTGTTCCTCGACTTGGCCCGTCGCTTCGAGAAGCGACCGGGCGGCTACACGCGCATCATCAAGCTGGGGCACCGGCGCGGCGATCACGCGCCGATGTCACTGATCGAGCTGGTGGAGCGCACGGCTGCTTCGAAGAAGCCCGAGAAGGTCGCCAAGGGCGACAAGCCCGCGAAGGCGGCCAAACCCGCGAAGGCGGCCAAGCCCGCGAAGGCCGCCAAGGCCGCTGCGTAAGGCACGCGCGGGGACTGCACGAGCGCGGGCGCGTCGGGAGACCGGGGCGCCCCGCGCGTTTTGTGGGACCGCGGTCCGCTCAGAACCCGAACACGTAGCCCAGCGAGGGTTCGATGACCTGGCCGCTGGTCGGCAGCATCTGCATCACGCCGACCTCGAGCTTGACGCCGTGCTCGACCGCCACGGCGTACATCAAGCCGCCGTGCAGCCCGATGAAGCCCTGGCCCAGGCGCTTGTAGACGTCGAGCTGCAGCGGTACGGGCTTCGCGCTCCCTTGCCGGCAGTCCAGGTAGTACGCCGTGTCTTTGGGGAAGTCGTCGCTCGGTGAGCTCGGCGGGCCGCCCGGCGTTCCGGCGCAGTCCCCGACCGTCACCGGGAGCTTGGCGTCCACTTGCGCGGCGCCGCCGCCCAAGCCGACGTAAGGGCGGAAGCCCGACGACGCGAACGGCGCGTCCCCGAACCAGTACGACGCGCGCACCTCGGCGTGGAAGGGGAGGAACTTCGCCTCCTTCTTGGCGCCCGAGGGCGGGCCGCCGCCGAAGGCGTATCCCACCCGCACGCCGGTGGTGATGTTCTGCCCGAGCAGATAGTCGAACGAGATCAGCGCGCGGAAGGTCGCGGGCGCGAGCCCACCCTTGATGTCGTTCGAGTACTTGGGGTGCGGCACGAACTCGTACTGGGTCTCCGAGTCCTGATAGAAACAGGCGAAGCCCTCGCTCTTCTGGCTGTCGCGGCTGCAGACCTCGCTGCCGCTGGTGAGCGCGAAGTCGTGGGCATAGTGCAGCCCGAACCAGGCAGAGCGAGCCTTGCCCTCCGCCTTGTTCTTCTTCTTCTTGCCGCGGCAGGTGCCGTCTTCGCACGACTCACCGGTCTCGCAGTCGTCGCTGACTTCGCAGGCTGCGCCTGAACCCGAGTCCGAGTCGGCGTCTGCGTCCGACTCGGCGCCTTCCCCGCTGCTGCGCGGGCAGCGCTTGGGCGGCTCTTTGTCGGGAAATGCCGGCGGCTCTTCCTCGCTCTCGCGAACGATCCGGATCTTCACTGGGTCGTTCTTCTTGCCGAAGGTGCCCGCCGGGTCGCCGTTCTCGTCGCGTGCGCGAACGTAGAAGCGCACCGTGCCCTTCTTCTGCACCGCGTCGCAGGGGATCGTGGCCTGGAACGAGCCGCGGCGCTTCTTCATCTTCTCGCTCTTCCACTCGCCGCTGGCCGACTTGTACTTCAGCTCGAGCTTGGCCTTCTCGTCGGCGGTGCACCACACCGGGATGGGGTGGCGGACCTGCACCTCGCTCAGCTTGGGGTTGCAGTCGAGGTTGCCGCCGCCACCGCCGGTGTCCTCGCCGGTGGGCGCGACGTCGACGGCGGACGGGGCGGGCCCGCCCTTCTTCGAGCGCTTGGCCGCGGCGAAGGTCTTCTGGGTTTCGGGCGTCGCGATCACGTCGTCGAGCGCGACCTTGGGGTCGGTCGCCAGGGCGTTTCCGAACGCCTCCTTGGCGCCCTTCTGGTCGTTCTTTCCGCCGCGCACGATGCCGACGTACATCCACGCCTTGGCCACCACCGGGGCGCTGCACTGGCCCTTGCACGCGCTGATCGCAGCGACCAAGAGCGACTCGGCGCGGTCGTATTTGGCCGCGATGTAGTGCTTGTTGATCGCTTCGTCGATCGACTTCTTGGCGTCGCCGTCCCGCGGGCCGGCCAGGGTCGGCGCTGCCAGGCTGGTGGCCAGCAGAAGCCCAGGCAGTAGGAGCCGGCGCCGCATCCGTCGTGTTTTCTTAGCACGTTGGCCCCCTCTCTGGCGCGGGCGGTTGCTCGGACGCGGGACGGAGCAATAGGATGCTCGCGTGGGTTTCACATAGGAGGGCTCTGAATGCCGTGCACCGCGACCCCGAAGTTCCTGCGCACGTTCATGGCCCTGATGGTCGTGGGCGGCTCGGTAGCGTGCGCCCCTGCCGACGACACCAACTCCGGGACTTCCCCTGAGGCCGGGGCACCGCCGAGCGCCGCGCTGGCCGCTGCCCGAACCCTGGCGCGGCCCGATCCGACGCTCGATCGGATGCTGGCCCCGTCCGCCGAGGGTTGGGCCCGCGATGGCGACGCGTTCTCGTCCCCCGGTCTCCGGGCTGGCACGGAGGGGGCGCTTGCGGCTCGCCTGGCGCTGACCGCCGACGGCGTGCTCGAGGTTGGCCCGGTCCAGCGTGATCCGCGGTGGCTGACCCTGCGAGCACGAGGCGCGACTCCCGGCTCGGTGGGAGTGCTGAGCGAAGGGCGTGTCACCTACGAGGACGCCTACCCGGCGACGGACCTGGTCGTGGTGACCTCACCGGGACGCGTGGAGCAGTTGCTCCTCCTCTGGGACCCGAGCGCCCCGCGGCGTTTCGTGTGGTCGGTGACCCGCGGCGCAGGCCTCACCGCGGCTCGCCAGACGCCCGGCGAGGGCGTTCGCTTCGTGGACGAGAAGGGCGAAGGTGTGCTGCGCATTCTCCCGGCGTTCGCGCTGGACCACGCGGGGAGGCGTCGCGACGCCAGGCTCACCTTCGCGGGCGAAGAGCTGGTGGTCGAGCTGGACACCGACGGGCTCGAGTTCCCGGTGCTGCTCGATCCGGCGATCGAGACCTACCTGTGGGAGCTGATGGCCACCGGGCCCACCGAGTTGGCGACCCGCCTGGCGCCCTTGGCTTTCGACAACCGAGCGGGCCGCAACGTGACCGTGCTCTTCGGCGGCCAGTACGGTGGCGCGGTGTTCAAAGAGGACACCTGGGAGTGGAACGGCACCACCTGGACGCAACGCTGCGGGGCGCCGATGCCCGCTTGTGGCCCCGTGCAGCGCTCCAAGCACTCGCTGGCGTTCCACGACGGTGCGACCAAGGGTGTGCTCCTGTTTGGTGGCGATTCCTACCTGGGACCCCTCGGCGACACCTGGCAATGGGACGGCACCGCGTGGACCGAGCTCTGCACGACTTGCACCGCCAGCGCGGCCCCGTTTCGCCCTTCCCGCCGCCGCACCACCGCCATGGCCTACCACGCCGGCTACGGCACCGTGCTCTTCGGTGGCTACGGCGGTGAGTTCGCCGCCGGCGTGCTCGGTGACACCTGGGTCTGGAACGGCAGCACCTGGACGGCGAAGTGCACGGCGTGCACGGCAGGTAGCACGCAGCCCAGCCCGCGGTTGGGGCACGCCCTGGCCTACGACGCTGGGCACAACAAGACCGTGCTGTTCGGCGGCACCGACAACGTCACCAAGAGCAACGAGACCTGGCTCTGGGACTCGACCACCGAGACGTGGACCGAGGCGTGCGTCGGCTGCGTCGCCGGATCGACGAAGCCGGCCGCGCGAAGCGACTTCGGCATGGCCTACGACAGCCGGCGCGGTAAGGTCGTCTTGTTCGGTGGGTGCTGCAACGGGACCGCACCCTCGGATCAACACGACGACACCTGGGAGTGGAACGGGACGGTCTGGACCAAGGTCGCCCCCCCGGTGATCCCGGGCCGTCACACGGTTGGGATGACCTTCGACAGCAACCGCGGCCGCACGGTGATGTTTGGCGGATACAAGACCGGCCTCGGCGGACCGAACGGTGAGACCTGGGAGTACCACGCGCTCGGCGGCGGGTGCTCATCCGGGTCCCAGTGTGACACCGGCTACTGCGTCGATGGGGTGTGCTGCGAGACGTCGAGCTGCCCGGTGTGTCAGTCCTGCGATCTCGCCAGCGGTACGGGACCGGGCAAGTGCAACGCCATCGTGAACGCGGAAGATCCGACCGGGTGCAGCGGTGTCAACCGCTGCGACGCAACGAGCGCCTGCAAGCTGAAAGAAGGTCAGAGTTGCACCGCGGGGGCCCAGTGCGCCACCGGTGCGTGCGTGGATGGCACGTGCTGCAGTCAGTCCACGCTGTGCAACTCGGCAGCGGGCGCCTGTCTCTCGTGCGCCAACGCCGCGGGCACCTGCACGACGCAGGTCAAGAGCCAGGACGACGACTGGTGCAACGGTGCGAACACCTGTGACGCCGGTGGTGTGTGCAAGAAGAAGACCGGTCAGGGGTGCCTGGGGGGGACGGAGTGCGCGAGCGGGAACTGCGTCGACAGCACCTGCTGCGCCGATGCGTGCGCGACGCCGTGTCGCTCGTGCGCCAACGCCGCGGGCACGTGCACCACGGTGGTCACCAACACCGACGACGGCACCGCTTGTAGCGGCATCAACACCTGTGACGGCAGCGGCATCTGCAAGAAGAAGACCGGCCAATCGTGCTCGACGGGTAGCGAGTGCGTGAGCGGCAACTGCGCCGACTCTTACTGCTGCGACAGCGCGTGCAGCGGAGGCTGCGACGTCTGCGCTTCTTCGCTGGGTGCCTCGCAGAACGGCGCCTGCACGGTGCTCGGCGCCGGCTCGGCGGGCCAATGCGGAGCTTACAAGTGCAGCGGCAGCGCCGCCTGCCCGACGACCTGCAGCAACGACGGCCAGTGCGCCGGTGGCTATTTCTGCGACGGCAACGCGTGCCAGCCCAAGAAGGCGCTGGGCGCCAACTGCAGCAGCGCCAGCCAGTGCAACTCGACGTATTGCGCCGACGGGGTGTGTTGCAATACCGCTTGCACGGGCAAGTGCATGGCCTGCGCTGCCGGGAACAAACAGGACACGAACCCCGCGAACAGCGGTACGTGCAATGCCGCCAAGCAAGGTACCAACCCTGGAAGCCAGTGCGTGGTCTCGACCGACCCGTGCGGCGAGCAGGACTCGTGCTCGGGCACCCCGGGGCAGTGTGCCCTAGGGGCCAGCGGCAAGAGCTGCGGGCCGACGACCTGCATGAACGGCAACGTGACCGGGAAGATCTGCAACGGGGCGGGCCTCTGCACCGACCAGACGAACGTCGCGTGCGCCCCCTACGTGTGCAAGGGCAGCGCCTGCTCGAGCCCCTGCACGGCCGACACCGACTGCGAGAGCAACTTCTACTGCGCGACCGGTGTGTGCGTCGCCAAGTCGGACAACGGCAAGGGCTGCACCGCGGCGAACGCTTGCAAAAGCAGCTTCTGCGCCGACGGGGTCTGCTGCGATTCCCCGTGTACCGGGCAGTGCCAGGCCTGTGCAGAGACCGGAAGCATCGGGCAGTGCAAGGTCGTGACGGGCAAGCCGAGGGAGCCGCGGCCAGATTGCCTGGGTGCGGCCGGCGACAAGTGCAAGGGCGCGTGCGACGGCTCGAGCCCCAACTCTTGTACCTATCTCGCCGCTGGAACCGCGTGCAAAGAAGCGGCGTGCACCGGCGACGTCTCGCAGCCCGCCGGCGTGTGCGACGGCGTCGGGTCCTGCGCGCTTCCGGCCACCAAGAACTGCGCGCCCTACGGCTGCGGCTCCACCACCGGCACGTGCAAGGCCACCTGCGCGAGCAGCGCAGACTGCAGTCAGGGCGCCACCTGCGACACCACGACCGGCCAGTGCACGACCGGCTCGGCAACGTGCGCCGATGCCACCACCGTCAAGCTCGCAAACGGTCAGACCGAGTCGTGCGTGCCCTACAAGTGCGTGGGCGGTGCGTGCCAGCAGCAGTGCACTTCGCCGAACGACTGCGCCACGGGCTACACCTGTGTCGGCAGCGTCTGCGTGACTCAAGACGCAGGCAGCGACTCCGGAAGTGGGGGCTCGGGTGCCACCGGCGGCAGCTCGACCGGCGGTAGCTCCACAGGTGGAACGAAGAGCAGCGGCGGGGGCGACGACGGCGGCTGCGGCTGCCGCGTTCCGGTCGGCGAGCGACGCTCGGGCCCGCGGTGGTTCGCTCTGCTCGCACTCGCCGCGCTCGTGAGCCGGCGAGCACGAGCGCGCGCCAGGCTCTGACTTCGAAGCGGGACTGGAGATCGGTGCGCGCGGTGCGTGCCCTCGTGGCGCGTGGCCGGTGTGTCCCCCCTCGAGCGAGGCCACACCCGTCGACCCTCGATGGCGCGGGTGAGCTAGCCAGTTGGCTGGTCGCGCGGGGCTCCGCCGGCGAATTCGCCGCTGGAAGGCCCGCGCCCTCAAGCCGGCGACGGTGCCTCCGTAGCGCGGAGACGATGTTCACTCCCCGCACCGCCGCCATCGTCGCTGTCGTCGCGTTCGCCGCATCGCGCTCTCTTGCACAGCCGGGTGCGCCGCCACAGCCCCCCAAACCGCCGGTCACGGTGATCAAGGACCTGCCGGCTCCCGCGTCCCCCAAGACCAAGGCTCCGGCGCCCGCTCCGGGGCCAGTGCCAAGGCGACCAGCGGGCCCGGTGCGCCCGCCGACGCCTGCGCCTGCGCCTGCGCCCGCGCCTGCGCCTGCGCCTGCGCCGACGGTTGCGCCGGCAACGCCGGCGGAGCCGCCTCCGCCTGAGTCGCCGTCGGACGGCGCGGAGGGCGCGGCCGCGAGCGCCCTAGCAAAGATGACTGCCCAGGTTGCCGCATTGCGCGCTGACCTCGACGTGCTGACGAGCCAGGAGTGGGCCCGGCAGCTGCGCAAGCTCGAAAGTGCCCTGCGCGAGGCAGGCCGCGTGCGCGCCCCGCAGCCAGTCGTCGCTCCGAGGCCACGGCCCGCTGCCGCTGCTCCCGAGCCGATGGGTGTGGTCGCCGAAGTGTCGATCGCAACCGCGTACGCGTTTCGTGGCTTGAACGTCTTCCAGGACCAATCCCAAGGGGACCAGCATGCGCTCTTCAGCCCGAGCCTGGCCTATTCGCCGCGGAACACGAGCCTCACCTTCGGCTACGCCGGGTTCTTCCAATGGACCGGAAGGAATCGCGCCGAGCTGGTCGAAAACGGCGTCGGGCACGAGCAGGATTTCGTGATGACCTACGCAGCGAAGGCCGGTTCGACCTCCGCCGCAGCCGCGCTGACCTACTACGCCTATCCGTTCGCGAGCGCTCGCGCGGCAGGGAAGGCGTGGCCGTCGTACTTGGAGCCGGCGGTCACCATCACCTGGAGCACGGAGGTCGACGTGACGCTCCAACTGCTCTACTTCCACGGGGTTCAGTCCGAGCTCGCCGCGGGGCGATACGCCTATCTGCACCCGACGGTGGGAAAGACCTTCGAGCTCGATCGCGGCACCACGCTGAGCGCGGCGCTGGGTGCCGGCTACAAGGACTTCCCGGACCACAACACCGAAGACAACGCGTGGGACGTCCACTTCGACTGGAAGCTGACGTTCGCTCTCGGACGCGGCTACCTCGCGCCAGCCGTGCACCTGGCCTGGACCAACCTGGCCTCGGAGGCGATCGGCGGAGAGACCCTGGTGTGGGCTGGGTTCGCGTCGGGCATCGGGTTGTGAGTTCGGTGGTCGGCAACGGTGTGCCGGCCAGCAAAGTTCCGCGTGGCCGACGCTACATGGCCTCAGAAGGGCGCTCGCCAGCGTTCAGTCGTCCGCGTCGCCCGGTTTCTCGGGGGGCGCCGTCGGCGCCTCACTCGCGACGGGCTCGTCACTCGCCGGCGCTTGGGACTCCGGCTGGGGCTGTTCCGGCTCGGGCTCCGCAGGGGATGGCGCCTCCTCCGCGGTGGGGCTCGGGGCGGGCTCGGGCTTTCCCCGCCGGAGCGCGATCAGCACGATGGCGATCAGCGCGCCGAGGGCGATGGCCAGCGAGCCGCCCCAGCGACCCACCAGGCTCTTCTTCTCCGTCTCGCCGCGGGCCAGGCGCGCGAGGGCGTCCTTGGCCCGGGAGTTGTCCGGATCGAGCTCGATCGCGCGGTTGAACAGCACCTGATCAGCGATGCCCTTCGCTGCCAGCTCTTCCCCCTCGAGGGTGAGCGCCAGGCTCTCGATCCGCTTCCTGTCGTCGGCGTTCGAGGTCAGGCGCTCGGCGCGACGCAGGGCCGCGAGGGCGCTCGGTCGATCGTCGTCGAGCTTGCTCTTGGCGACCGCGAGGTAACCCTGCGCCATCTCGTCTCGGTGCTCGAAGCTCGGGTTGCGCGTCAGCACCTGGTCCCAGGCCTGGCGCATCTGGTCGAGCTTGCCTTCCTGGCGGGCGCGCGTGCCCTGGTCGTAGAGCGTGTAGACCTGCGCCAAGCGCTGCCGGTCGAGCTCGCCGAAGAGCTCGCGGGCAGTGCGGTCCCAGGTCCAGTCGCGCGGGGGCTTCTTGCCGAGCAGGTCCTCGTAGCTGTCGCGCAGCTGCCAGTTGGCCACGTCTCCCATCATCGTGACGGCCTGGCGCGCGGCCTCGCGCACCTGCGTGCGCTCGGTGTTGGCGAACGAGATCACGATTCGGGCCGCGTCGGGGTCGCGCACGCGGCCGTAGGCGCGGAGCACGTCGGCCAGCACCTGGTGGTCCTCGGTCTGAACGGCCTCGCTCGGGATGGCCTTGCCCATGCTGTCCAGGTGGCGGACCGCCCACTTGGCGATCTTCTCGGCCTTGTGCTTGCGCGCCTCGATCAAGGCCGCGACCGCCTTGTCACCCATCTTGCTGAGCTGAAGCTGCACGTCGACCCGCAAGAAGTCCCCGAAGCGCGTGTGCACGTCGATCAGCTCGCGGGCCGACTCGACCGTGCCGATGGTGGCGAGCATGCGGCTCATGCCCACCACGGCCACCGCGTCGGTCCAGCCCTTGGACGTGGGCTGGGGGTGCTGCACCAAGATCGCCAGGTAGTCCGGAGTCTCGACCTTGCCCCGCTTGCCCGAGGCCTCGAGCTTCTCGCGCTCCGCCGTGCGCGCCTTGTTGCGCGCGCTCTCGATCACGCGTCGCATGTCGTCGCGGTTCGTCTTGTCCGCGATCTCGTTCATGCGTTTGTCGATGGCCGCGACCCAGCTCGGCTTCGCCTCGAGCACCTCGGTCGCGGCGGCCTCGCGGGCGGTCGCGTCGGCGCCGCGCAGGCGCGAGAGCACGCCGTCCAGGTCTTCCAGATCCGAAGCCGTCGGGGGCAGAACGACGATCTTCGGGACCTCGGGCAGTGCGTGGAGCGCGCGCGGGGGCGTGGGCGCAGCCGACGCGGACCCCGACGGTGCCGTCGCGAGGGCGGGCGCTGCGGGCGCCGCGGCTCCGAGCAGCGCGATCAGTCCAAGATGCGGAAGTCGGGGAAGTCGCCGCTGAAGCTGCGCCATCGCGTGTCCACCCGATCGACGCGGGCTGCGCTCGGGCCCTTCTGCGCCCAACCGTACAGCTCGCGAATACTGGTCTCTTCGCCCTCGGCCAAGATCTCGACCGAGCCGTCGTTGCGGTTCTTCACCCAGCCCGTGAGCCCCAGTCGGCGAGCCTCGCGCTGCGCCGAAGCGCGGAAGTAGACGCCCTGGACTCGCCCTCGCACGACGAGATTCAGTTGCTTGAGCGCCATGCCGCCCTGGTTAGAGCATCTTTCGAGGCGATGGAACAGCCGGCTTTGCTGGGCGTCTGAACACACGGTCAGCCCAGGTGGATTTCGCCTCCCCGTCCGTGATGTGATCGTCGGCGGTGGTGCAGGAGGCCGACCCGAGATCCGGGCTCAAGAGCCCGGCTGAGCTGACCGCCGCGCTGTCGCGGGAGCAGCGGATCAGCGCGGCTCTGCGCGAGGTCGGGGTCGCCATCGGGACCACCTTCGAGCTCGACGAGCTGCTCGAGCTGATCCTCGATCGCGTGACCGAGCTGGTCGAGGCCGACCGGGCCACCCTCTACCTGCTGGACGAAGCCAAGAACGAGCTGGTGAGCCGCTTCGTGGTCGGCCAGAACGTGCGCTCGATTCGCCTCAAGGTGGGGCACGGCATCGCCGGCTCGGTCGCCCAGACCGGGAAGCCGTTCCGGATCAACGACGCGTATTCCGACCCGCGCTTCGAGCGGCAGTGGGATCAGCTGACCGGCTATCGCACCACGACCATGCTGGCCACGCCGCTCAAGAATCACCTGGGTCGAACCATCGGCGTGATCCAGGTGCTGAACAAGCAGCGCGGCGCCGAGTTCACCAACGAAGACGAAGCCCTGCTCGCGGCGCTCTCGACCCAAGCCGCCGTCGCGATCGACAACTCGCGCCTGTTCTTGTCGCTGATCCAGAAGAACAAACAGCTGCTCGACACCAAGGACCAGCTCGAGCGCAAGCTGCGCGACCTGGAGCTGTTGTTCGACCTCGAGCGCGCGACGGCCGAGGCGCAGACCATCGAGGAGCTCTTGACCGCGGCCCTCAGCCGCCTCACCAGCGCGTGCAGCGCGCGGGCCGCCGCCGTGCTCTTGGCCGAAGAGGACAGCGGAGACCTGGTCGAATACGCGTTCGACCCGGCAGCCGACCCGCAGCTGTCGCGCAGCGGCGCCAAGAGCGGCGAGGGCGCCCTGGCCGCCGCCATGAACCAGACCGAGGCCATTCGGCTGTTTTCTCGCAAAGATCACGAGCGCTGGAACAAGCCGGCCGAGAGCGCGTTCGCCTTCGACGTCGAGCCGGTCCTGGCCGTGCAGCTCGAGGGGGACGGCAGCGCGCTCGGCTCCGTCGGCCTGTTCGGCGAGGTCGGGGCGCCGCCCTTCACCGACGAGGACCAGGCGCTGGTGCGGCTGGTCAGCGCGAACCTCTCCACCGCGGTGCGGCTCTTCCGCGCGAACCGCGCGCGCGAGGTCGGCGAGCGGCTGACCACCATCGGCAAGCTGCTCTCGCAGGTGATCCACGATTTCAAGACGCCGATGACGGTGATCAGCGGCTACACCCAGCTGATGGCCGAGTCCGAGGACGGAGAGCAGCGTGCCGAATATGCCGAAGAGATCTTGAAGCAGTTCGACATATTGACCGCGATGCAGCGCGAGGTGCTGGAGTTCGCCCGGGGCGAGCGCACCATCTTCATCCGGCGCGTGTTCTTGAAGAAGTTCTTCGCCGACATCACGCGCCAGCTGGGGCACGAGGTCGACGGGCGCGCCGTCGAGCTCGAGCTCGACGTGGACACCAAGGTCGTGGCGCGCTTCGACGAGACCCGCGTCGCCCGCGCGATCCACAACCTGGCGCGCAACGCGGTCGAGGCCATGGCCGAGCACGGGGGTCGGCTGACGATCGTGGCCGGCATGGACGGCAGAGATCTGGCGATCGTCGTGCGTGACACCGGGCCCGGCATTCCGAAAGAGATCGAGGGCCGCCTGTTCCAGTCGTTCGTCACGGCGAACAAGGCGGGGGGCACCGGCCTGGGCCTGGCCATCGTCAAGAAGATCGCCGAGGAACACGGCGGCAGCGTCAGCGTCACGAGCTCGGCCCAGGGCACCGAGTTCGTGCTGCGCCTGCCCCAAGACGACGACAAGGACTCGACGCCGCCCGGCAAGAGGGGCAAGGCTTCCTCGGCCGACGCTGGCCCTCGGCAGAAGACCAACGGATGAAGCGTACGCTCGCCCTGCTCGACCAGAGCCGCGCCGCCCTCGAGACCTGCGGCTATTGCCCGAAGCTGTGCCGTGCCGCGTGTCCCGTGTCCGAGGCCGAGCCCCGGGACTCGCTCACCCCCTGGGGCAAGATGAGCCTGGCGTGGTTCGCGGCTCGGGGCGACGTCGAGCCGGACCGTGATCTCGCGGCGACGGCCTGGGCGTGCACCGGGTGCTTTTCGTGCCGCGAGCACTGCGACCACCGGAACGAGGTCGCGCACACGCTGGGCGCGGCGCGCGCCGAGTTCCGAGCGCTCGGACTCGCTCCCGCCGCTTCCGAGGCGGTGATCGCCGGCTTCGAGGCCCAGCGCCACGCGACGGCCGAAGCGCTGGCCGCGCTCGCGCGCGAGCCCGGGGTGCAGGCCACCGCCGACACCGCGCTGCTCGTCGGGTGCGGCTACGCCACTCGCCATCCGGCCCAGGCTCGCTCGGCGATCGCGGTCACTACCCGCTTGTTCGGCGCGGTCCGATTGGTCGACGGCTGCTGCGGTCTGCCCCTGCTGCTGGCGGGGGACCGCGCCGGCTTCGCCCAGAGCCTGTCGCGTCTGTCCGAGCAGGTGCGCGGCGCTCCGCGCTTCGTGGTGCTCGATCCGGGCTGCGCGCTCGTGCTGGCCGAGCACGGCGCGAAGACCCTGGTCGAGCTCGCCGCCACCCGGCTCGACGCGTTCCATCGAGTGCCGCGCCTCGCTGAGTACCCCGCCGTGCGCTGGCAGGACCCCTGCAAGCTCGGCCGGGGGCTCGGCATCTACGACGCGCCCCGGCAGCTGCTCTCGCGGGCGCTGGGTCGGGCGCCGGAAGAGCTGGCGCGCATCCGTGGTGAGGCGCTGTGCTCCGGGGGCGGCGGCCTTCTGCCCCAGACCATGCCCGAGGTCGCCGCGCGCATCGCAGAGCGGCGCCTCGACGAGCATCGCCAGGTCGGAGGCGGCCTGCTGGTCACCGGCTGCGCGAGCAGCCTCGAGAGCCTGCAGAATCGCGGCGTCGAGGTCGCGGATCTGGTCAGCATCCTGGACGAAGCCTCGCGGCCGACCGATGGCTGACGCTCCCACCCGCGCCCGGCGTCGCACCGTCGCCACGCGCGTGCTGCTCTCGTACGCGCTGGTCACGGCCGCCTTCGCCGTGTCCGCGGGTTGGGGAGTGGTGTCCCAGCGCAACGCCGCCAAAGAGGCGGACCTGATGCGCTCGGGGTACCTGCCGCTCTCGCTCGCGCTGCGCGACCTGGTGGCCAACCAGGACACCTGGAACACGCAGCTGAATCACATCACCACCGCCCGCAACCCCGCCGACAAGAAGGTGTGGTTCGAGACCTCGCTGCGCATCGGACGCCCCAAGACCTTCGGCGAGGTGCGCGCGTCGATCGCCCGGGCGTTTGCCGGCTCGGGCGACGAGTCGGCTCAGCGCGTGGGCAGAGATCTGTCGGCCGAAGCCTCGACCATCGAGGAGTTCTTGGCGCAGGACCGCGAGCTCTTGGGCAAGCTGTTCGAGGCGCTGGACCGCGGCGAGGCCGCGCGCGCCGACAGCCTGCGGGACGAGCTGGTGACCCGCGGGGCACAGGGCAAGAAGCGCATGAGTCAGCTCGAGCAGCGGATCGGCCACAACGTGGACCAGCTGCTCGACGCGGCGCGCGAGCGCGAGCGGCTGGCGATTCGCCTGCTTCTCGCGCTGTCGGGCTTCACGCTCTTGGTCGGGGCGGCGATGGCGCTCTACGCCCGGCGCGTGCTCCGGCCCTTGGCCCAGGTGACCTCCCGCGCGAAGGCCGTGGCCGACGGCGACCTCACGCCGCGAGCGGTGGTGGCCTCGCCCGACGAGATCGGAGAGCTTGCCACGACCTTCGAAGGGATGGTGGCCGCCATCGCCCGGGCCAACGACCAGCTGCTGACCTCAGAGCGGCTGGCCACCATCGGCAAGATGGCGGCGCACGTCACGCACGAGGTGCGCAACCCGCTGTCGAGCATCGCGCTCAACGTCGAGCTGCTCGAGGAAGAGCTCGAGGGGCAGGGCGATGCCAAAGAGGCGGTGACGCTGCTCAAGGCAATCAAAGCCGAGGTCGAGCGGCTGACGGCCCTGACCGAAGAGTACCTATCGGTGGCGCGACGGCGCCCGCTGCGCCTGGAAGAGGAGCAGATCGGCGAGGTGGTGAACGAGGCCTGCGCGTTCATGAGCGGCGACCTGCGCCGCCATGGTGTCGAGCTCTCGGTGGAGGTCGAGCCCGACCTGCCCAGCGTGCGCGTGGACGAGGCGCAGCTCAAGCAGTCGCTGTTCAACCTGCTGCGCAACGCGCGCGAGGCGATGCCCGCCGGCGGAAGCATCGACATCCGAGTGGCCCGCGCGAGCGGCGGGGGCGTGGACATGGTCGTGGAAGATCGCGGCAGCGGGATGGACGAAGAGACCCGCGCTCACCTGTTCGAGCCGTTCTTCACCACCAAGGGGCACGGTACGGGGCTGGGCCTGGCGATCACCCGGCAAATCGTCGAGGACCACGGCGGCACCATCGCCTGCGAAGCGCGAGCGGGAGGCGGCACGCGATTCTGGATACACCTGCCGGCTCAGACCGGACCCCGCGAAAGCGACGCGGCGGCAGAGTAGCGCGTGGCCGATCACTCGGGCGCGTCGGGGTGGCGGTCCGCCGCGGGTGCACAAATTCGCGACGGGGCTGAGGATGGTGGCGGCGGCAGTGGCCGAGACGGTGACGGTGGCTGCGGCGGTGACGGTGGCTGCGGCGGTGACGGTGGCTGCGTGAAGCAGGCTCGTGCCAGCCCCTGCGTGGCTGGCACTGCGCCCGCACGAGCTGCGCCTGGGGCAGAGCGCTCGCGCTTCGTCCTTTCGCCCGCCCTGCGGCTGGCGGGTCTTACGACCCGCCGCCGGGCGGGCGAAAGGAGCTCACCGATGCGATTTTCCACCCTCGACCTAGCGCTCGAAGCCCAAGCCGCCGCGGCCCCGCTCATCAAGCGGGTTCAACGCCACGACCGCAAGCTGGCCCAGCAGCTGCGCGACGCGACCAACAGCTTCTTGCTCAACCTGGGTGAAGGCGCCCACTCCGATCCAGGCAACCGGCGCAGCCGCTATCAAACCGCCGCAGGCAGCACCAGCGAAGTGCTGGTGGGGCTGCGCGCTGGTGTCGGCTGGGGCTACTTCGGCCAGGGGGAGCTCGCGCCCGCCGCAGCGAAGCTCGACCGCTTGCTCGCCTGCCTCTGGAAGCTGACTCACTGAAGCGCCGCAGCGTTGCCCGGCGTCGCGCGCTTCGCGGCGCCGGGTGCGGCTGCGCGCATCCGCGTGTCTCATCTCGAGACTCGTCACCTGCCGTCGCGGCAGGTCGTGATCTGCAACGCACCGACATCGTGCAGCTCTTCACGTCGTTGACGCGCGTCATGTCCAACGCGGTCGTCGTGTGCTGTTCTGTCGGCGGCGGGGCACTGCGCGGGAGGACGAGATGGTCGGGGATCGTGGAGCGCTGAGGTTTCGAAGTGCTGCGTGCGTGGCGTTGTCGCTCGCGAGCGTGATCGCCTGCGGAAGCGATCCCCCCGCCCCCGCGCGAGCTCACGCGGTTCGCTCGACTGAGCCGCCGACGACCGTCAGCACGCGGGTAACAGCCAGCACACTCACTCCGGACAGCGCGGGTTTTCGCAGCCGAGCGCTCCGCCGCGCGACGCTCTCGGTCACGTCTCCCGAGCGCGCAGGCGGGGCGGTTCGTCTCGAGCCGGCGATCGGCGGCGCGCAGCTCGACCTCGTCGCCGAGGGCGCCGCGCCCGTCGCCGGCGAGCTCACCAGCGGCGCGGTTGTCTACCGGGATGCGTTCCCGGACACGGACATCGTCCACGCCGCGCACGGGTCGCGCTTCGAAGAGCTGCGCGTCCTGCACTCGCCCAAGGCCTCAGCCGAGGCTCGCTACCGGGTCAAAGCCTCCGGCGCGGTTCGACTGATCCGCGGCAGCGTCGAAGTCCTCGACGCCAGCGGACGCCCCGTACTTCGAACCCTGCCCGCGTTCGCGGTCGACGCCGGCGGGAAGACGCGCGCGGTCGAGGTCCGCCTCGATACCAGCGCCAGCGAGCCCGTCCTCATCACCAAGCTCGACACCCAGGGGCTCTCCTACCCGATAGTCGTGGACCCG
>JACPVJ010000202.1 GCA_016191785.1 Myxococcales bacterium
GCGCGTAGGACATTTGAACTGCCAAAATCCACCAAGACGAAGGGTACGCGCCTGACCGTCGCGGGTCGAGCAGGTGCAATGGACCCGGTTCCGCCCCTCAGAACACGCCGCTTCGCCTGAAGTCGCGCTTGCTGCGTGGCACGGGCGCGGCGCAAGGTGGACCTCCGCGCCGATGATGGCGTTTGTCGGTCACATCACCCGCTGGCATCCCCGAACCCCAGCACCATCTGCTCGGGTACGCGCACCTTCGCGCGCTCAGCTGGCGGCGGCCTCGGCCCGAGGCCCTGCTCGGCGAGCAGTCGCGCGATGGCGTCGCGGTTCGTCGCGACTTCGGCCCAACGCATCGGTCCAGAGCAGCGAGGACAGCGCTCCAGATCAGCCGCGAACACATGAGCCAGGAGCCAGGCCCATCGTTTTCGTGGAGCTGGAGCGTCGTCGTTTTCGCCGAGCAGCGCGAGCTGATCGCCTCGAGCGGGTGGAGGCTTGTTCGCGGTCGGGTCAACGGGTGCCTTCGGCACGACGAGCCGGCGGCGTGACGAGTGGCTCGAAAGCACGCCGAAGTACCTGAGCAAATGCCAGCGCGGCGGTGGCACCGCGGCGACCAGACGCGGGATGAGGTCCGCGGGCTCGAACACCAGCGCGCGGGTGCCGTCGCGCCAAGCGCGCTTGAAGCTGAGCTCGAGCCTACCGTCGGGCCGGCGCTCGAGGCGGTCCTGCGCGACGGGGGGCCGGGTGATGTACTTGCAGACACGCTCCACGCCGCGGCGATCCCGCCCGTCCACGACCTGCACGGCGTGGATGTTGATACCGCGCGCCTCGGCGATGGGCTGATCGGTTGCGTCGGCAGCGCGCGGGCGCGGGTGCGGGTCGGGCGAGGCAATGAGGCGAAGCGGCGGTTTTCCTGCTCGGTCACCGGTCACGGAGAGGCCCTGAGCCGCGGCGGCGTAGCAGGCGGCCAGGCCTGGCTCGTCGAGGGCGAGATCGGGCGGCGTGTCGTCGCCGAGCTCGGGCTCGAGGCTTCGGCCGTGGTCGCGCAAGATGCGCTCGACGCGCGCTGCGGTGCGCGCGGCGACCTCGGCGATGTCGGCTTGTGTGGGCGTGTCGAGCTCACGAAACTCGAGCGGTGCGCGCGGGTCGCCGTTCTCGTGCACGTAGACGCCGTCGAGCACCAGCGAGTGAAAATGGACGTTCAAGCGGAGCGCGCTGTCAGTTCTCTGCACAGCGACCACCGAACCCGTGTGCGCCTGAGCGACGCTCGCGAGCCCGAGCTCGCGCTTGGCGCGCCAGCGTAGCGAGCGGTCCACCTCCGTCATGAACGCGCTCACCACCTCGGCGCAGAGCTTTCGGTCGTAGCCGAGCAGGGCGCGCAGTCCCCACGGCAAGGAGCAGATCCAGTGACGGATGGGCACGCGGGGCAGGACGCTCTGCTCCAGGTGGACCGCGGTGTCCGCCATGCGCCGGCCCAAACAGGAGGGGCAGAATCCGCGCTTCTTACAGCTAAACGCCACCAGCTCGGAGTAGCCGCACTCACGACAGACCAGATGCAGACAGCCGTGCTCGAGACGCCCGCAGCGAAGGTACTCCTCGAACTCCCCCACCACGAAGCGCGGCAGCCCCCCGTGCTCTTCGGCCCGCTCTAGGAACGCCGGCCAATGCTCCGCCACCACCTGGTAGAGCACCGTGCTCTCCGGACGATGGCGGAAGCGCGAGCGCTCGGGTTGCGCGAGCGCGTGTGCGGCATGGCCCACACCACCTGCGCCTCAGCGAGCAGCGTGCCAGCAAGATGAACCGCAAAAACCCGCTTGATTTGCTCGCTCGCGAGGTGGCGAAGTGGCGAGTCAGGTGGCGATCGCCACCCTCACCCACCGCCGCCGAGCGCCTCCCGCACCCGCCGCACGGCCTCAGCCACGTCCCGCGCCACGAGCTCCGCGGGAAGCCGCAGCACGCGCCACCCGCGGCGACCGAGCTCGCGGTCGCGCCAAGCGTCCGCGACACGGCGAGCGGGGTGGTACGCACCGTCAACCTCGATCACGAGCCGCCGCGCGGGCACGGCGAAGTCCGCGATGCGGCGGCCGACGACGTACTGGCGGCGGACCACCACGCCCAACTTGCCGCCGCAGATCTCCCGCCACAGCGCCTCCTCCGTGGGCGTCTGCGCGAAGCGCATCGTGCGAGGTGGTCGGCTCCGCCGCGCGCGAAGCGCACGGTCCGGATGAAGTCGCCGAGATAGCCACGCCAGCAGAAACGGCGGACGCGGACGCGATCACGGCTCGCCGCCGCGGTGGTGCCATGAGTCGTGCTTCCAACACGCGCGCGTGCCATGATCAGCGCGGGTCGGAGAGACGCGGAGCCGCGCGGTTCACGGACGCGTTACATTGTCTTCGCGCACTGCCGCCTTTTTTTGCCGCGATCTAGCTAGTCCTCGCCCGCACGGCTGGCCAGCGCGCGCTGGAGCTGTGACCGAGCAGCGAGTGCCAGCGCAAGATACTCTTCCTGTTCCGCCGTCATCGGCCGATTGTGCTTGGCCTGAAACCAGATCTCATCCTCAAGGCAGAATCGATACAGAAAGCATTCAAAATCCGGCGCACAGAAGAAGAACTGCGCCGGATCCTGGCTGTCTGCAGGCGAGTCGTGGCCATCGAACCACTGGTAGGACGTCAGGACGCAGTGCCCCCCGGACGGCGTCATGTACAGGTACCAATAGGCGCTCCCCTGCGAGTCGTTTAGGAAACGTAGCAGGCCGCCTCCGGACCTCGACGGATCACGCAAGATGACCGGCGCTGCTCGTCGTCGCCGGTCGACGACGATGATGCGTTTGCCTCGAGCGATCTACGTCGCGACGGAGCCGGTCAACCTGCACCTGTCGTTCGATCGACTTGCCGGAATCATACGGCAGCAGTTCGGCGGTGAACCGCGGGGCGAGGCGCTCTTCGTGTTTCACAACCGCCGTGGCACGCACGTGAAGTGCCTCTGGCACGACAGGTCGGGCTACTGCATCCTCTACAAGCGCCTCGATCGCGGGGTGTACCGCATCCCGCTGGCGATCCCCGCCGGAGCAACGCACGTGGCGGTGAGTTGCCGCGAGCTCGACTTGCTGATGCAAGGCATCGATCGCCGAGCACTGCGCGCCGCGCGTCGCACGGTACAGGCGCGCGCGAAGACGCATCGACCGACGCAGAATTAGATCGGCTGGCCGATCTTCGAAGAAGTGATCGCGCTGGGCTTGCGCGCGATCACAGGATCGTTATGGCTACGTGCATCGTGGGCGCGACGGGATGCGAGCAGTGCGAAACGATGCGGGCGGCGCTCGACGAGGCCCGTGCCGAGAGCGCTGCGCTCGCCCAGCAAGTCACCGCGCTCGAGGCGCAGCTCACCTCCGTCACCCGCACCTCCATCGTGCTGGGGCTGCTGGTGCTCCTCGGGGGGCTGGTGGCCTCCATCATCCTCACCCGGGTCATCGTGGTGCCGCTCGAGCGGCTGGCGCAGGTGGCCGGAGGCATCTCGCGCGGCGACCTGCAGCAGGCCATCGAGGTGCGCAGCTCCGACGAGGTGGGCGCCCTCGCGGGGAGCTTCCACGCCATGGCCTCCTCGCTGCGCACGCTGCTGGGCGACCTCCGCGCGGCGGCCGGCGAGGTGCAGCGCGAGGCGGGCGTCA
>JACPVJ010000203.1 GCA_016191785.1 Myxococcales bacterium
CTCAACATGCTCTTCGCCGGCAGCACCGAGGGCGCGCACCGTGCTTGCGTCCTCCTCGGCATCGTCGCCACCTGTCGCGCGCAGGGTGTCCCCGCCCAGGCGTACCTTTCCTGGGTCTTCGAGCGCCTCGGGACCCACCGCGACGTCTTCGCGCTTTCGCTCGAAGACATGACCCCAGCGGCCTTCAAGAAGACGCTGGCCTGACGCCTAGGCACGATTCCTCACGCCTCGCATCCCGGCGTCGTTGATGGGTCACGGTCAAGCGGATGGACAACGTCGGCATCGTCGTGGAATCGCTCGATGCCGCCATCTCTTTCTTCGCCGAGCTGGGCCTACAGCTCGAAGGGCGAGCCACGATCGAAGGAGAGTGGGCAGGGCGCGTCACGGGGCTGCGGGACCAGCGCGTCGAGATCGCCATGAT
This sequence comes from Myxococcales bacterium, assembly GCA_016191785.1. Classification (GTDB taxonomy): domain Bacteria; phylum Myxococcota_A; class Polyangia; order Polyangiales; family Polyangiaceae; genus JADJKB01. The sequence goes on from JACPVJ010000203.1 coordinate 422, forward strand.
GCGCACGCCGGACGGCCACAGCCGGCTCGAGCTCTCTCGATTTCTCACGCCGCCTGTGGTCGCCGATCACCGGAACGCCCCGGTGAACGCGCTCGGCTACCTACGCGTCATGTTCACCGTGGAGGACATCGACGAGACGCTCGCCCGGCTCCGCAAGTGCGGCGCGCAGCTCGTCGGCGAGGTGGTCGAGTACAAAGACGCCTATCGGCTCTGCTACATCCGGGGGCCCGAAGGACTGCTCATCGGGCTCGCCCAAGAACTCGGCTGAGCGCTCGATGCTCCGCCGGACGTGCCGACATCTCTCAGCTCAGTACTCGCCTTTGATCACGAAGTACGAGCCGCGGATCGTGCCTGCGAGCTTCGACTTCTGCTTCGCGAACTTGAAACTCGCGAGCTCGGGCGGGACCTCCATCCCGTCGGAGAGCTTGAAGCCGACGGCGCGCTTCTTCTTGTCGTCGAGCGTGTACAGCACGTTGATCGCGAGGCCGCTCTCGTAGAACACGAAGGTCCAGCGGATGTTCTCGACGTGAAGCTCCGTCGCCTCGAGCGGGCGCGACTCGATCACGATGTCGCGCTCCTGCTTCAGGATCCGGTGCACGTAGTCGATGAGCTTCTTCGCCTTCCTCGCCGGCTCGACGACGAAGGCTTGGCCGTACTTGTTCTTGAAGTAGCGGGCCTCGTTGGCACGCAAGCCCGCGAGCGCGGCCGCCACCGGCGACGACTCGAGCCCAACGGTCGACACCTTCGCGAAGTCCACCTCGTAGGCCATGCCGGAATCTACCTCGGACTTTGGCCGCCCGAACCGGACTCGAACGCACCTAGCAGAAACGGGCCTTCTGTTAAGCGCCTCTCTGCCTTCTCTCCCCAGAGAGGCGATCGAATTGGGACCCCGTTCGCCACCCCCCAGTGTCGAGCGCCGTCCCATTCGATCGCGCGCAACCGGAGAGAACGCCGCGCACCGCGGGCGCGTGCGCGCAACCTCGCGCGACATGGCCAGAAAAGGTGAGGCCCTCGACCGTTTCGGGGCGAGGGCCTCTGTTAGTCTGGCGCCCGCCTCATCGGCGGCTACGCGTGAATGGCTCCGGGACCGGGCTGCTTCGGCGGGGTTCCAGGGGCGGTCGAGCCGAGAGCGCGCGAATGCGCGGACGCCCGCGGTGGATCGCGGAGCGCGGAGTTGAACGCGGGCATCGGCGCGGGGTTCGCGGCGCGGGTCGGCGTCGGGCTCGACGATTGGCGTTCGGAGAGGGACCCGAGAACCGGAGGGCCGCCCCGGGTGGTCAACAGATGTCGATCGGCCTCCAGCCGGATCCCAAGAAACCTCCTCGGCGGCGGCAGCGAGGACGAGTGCCCCCTTCGGCGACCGCCACCAGGCGGCCAACGCGGGCGCGTGGCGCGAGCGAATTGCAGGCTGGTGCGCCCGGCGCGGGCCGCCGACAAAGGGCTCGCGTGCGCGCCGTCCCCCGTGCGCGCCGTCCGGGAAGCAGGCGCGCGCGGGTGACGTCAGCCGGTCTCATGGTCAGGCTGCCTTCGCGGGCGGGGCGTCGGCGACGAGCGCGTAGCCCTGGAGGATGCCGTGGGCGTACGGCCGCCGCTCGAGGCGGCGCTTGCGGACGTCGGCCAGGTCGATGACCTCGGCCTCGCGCTTGCTGGCCGCGAACTCCTCCGGTGTGCGCCCGTCGATGCCCTGGTGGGGTCGCTCGGTGTTCGCGTAGCGCCGGTACTCGTCGAGGTAGAACTGCAGCTCTTTCGCGTCGGCGACGCGGATGTGCCGGAGCAGCTCGCGGCGGACGGAGCCGATGGCCCGCTCCGCGTAGCAATTCATCGAGGGCAGCCCCGTCGGCGTGACCTCCTCCTCAATCTCGAGCACACGGAGCTGGCGTGCGAACCGCCCGGCGAAGTGCGTGCCGTGGTCGTGGACGACGGTGGTGGGCGCGCGCTTCTCGCGGGCACAGACCTCGTTGAAGGCTCGGATGGTCCACACCGAGTCGACGTCCCAGCCATCGTGGTCGCGCAGGTCGAGCAGCTCGCGCGTGTGCACGTCGATGATGAGGAGCGCCTGGAGCCAGACGCCCTTCGCCGTCTGCACCGCGAAGAAGTCGAGGGCCCAGAGCGCGTCCTTCGCGGTGGACCTCACGCGTTCGAAGTCGAGCTTCCTGCCTGGGCGTGGCGAGAAGCCGTGCTCCTTGAGGATGCGCGCGATGGTCGGCTCGCTCACGCGGATGCCCATGCGCCGCAGCTCCTCGCGGATGCGCCGATGCCCCCACGCGCGGTTCTCGCGCTTCAGCGTCAGGATCAGCTCGACGACCTTCTCGTCGAGCGGCGGTCGCCCACCCCTGGCTGTGCGCCCTTGCAGCGTGCGGAAGCGGGTCGCCCAGCGCTGGATGGTGCGCAGGGACGCCGAGAGGAAGTAGCGCTGGAAGGGCTCGTCGCCGCGCGTGAGGAGGTACGCGAACACCTGCGCGGCGCGCGTGGCGATCGGCGTCGGCGTGGGCTCCGTGCGTTGAGCGAGCTCGGCTTCGAGCGCGTCGAGCTGGGCCTTGAGCGCGATGTTCTCGCGGTAGAGGCGTGCGGCTTTGGGCATCGTCGTGTTGCCTGGCAGGCGCGCGACGCGGTCCACCGTCGTGAGGAGCAGGTGGTAGAAGCCGAACTCGACGGCACGCAGCGTGAGCGAAGCCGCCCCCTTGATGCGGCGGAGGAGGTCGAGGGTGCGCGGCTTGGAGGTCTTCGACAGCTCACTCATCGGAGGCCTTCTTCCCTCGCGCCTTGCGCGGCTTGGGGGTCGACTCCGAGGGCTCGGCGCCCGCGAGCCGCTTGGTCTCGACCACGACCCGATCGAAGTCGCTCTCGAAGAGCCGGTCTTGCACGATGCGGTACTTCTCGAACTCGCTGAGCGCGTGCTGCTTCGCCAGCTCGGCGGTCACCTTGCCGGCGTCCTGCAAGATCTCGCGGTCCCACAAGCGCAGGAAGCCTTGGAGACGTTCCTCCCAGTCGGCCATCGTCATCGGGATGCGCCGCGTCGCCTGCATCTCAGCCATGTCGAGGTAGGCCGAGACGATGCGCTGCATCTGGTCCATCTCGGTCTCCGAGAGGTAGTTCTTGGCGATCACCACGTCGTAGCGGTGGATCTTCCCCTGCGGCGCGCCCTCCCAGGTCGTCAGACCCATGTGGGGCTGCTCGGCGTCGGCGCGCTCGACGATGACCTCGGCGGCGGTCTGGCCATGCACCGCGAAGTGCAACTTGTTCTGCACGGCAGCGAAGAAACGCTGCGTCGCCGCGGCCGTCGCGTCGTAGTCCACCGAGGTCGCGTAGATGTCGGTGATCTTCTGGTAGAACTTGCGCTCCGAGAGGCGGATCTCCCGGACCTTCTCGAGCTGCCGATCGAAGAACTCCTGGGTGAGCACGCTGCCGCCCGACTTTAGGCGCTCCACGTCCATCACCCAGCCTTGGATGGTGTAGTCCTTCACCACCTGCGTGGCCCACTTGCGAAACTGGACCGCGCGCTCGTTCTCGATCTTGAAGCCGACGGCGATGATGGCCTGCAGGTTGTAGTGCTTGACGTTGTAGGTCTTTCCGTCGGCCGCAGTTGTTAAGTACTGCTTAATAACTGCCCCCTCGACCAGCTCTCGGTCGGCGAAGATGCGCTTGAGGTGCTGGTTGATGGCCGGGACGGTGACGTCGTAGAGCGTCGCCATCATCTTCTGGGACAGCCAGATGTTCTCGTCCTCGTAGCGCATCTCGACGGCCTGCTGCTGCGAGCCCGTGGCCGCGACGAAGGTCAGGTACTCGGCCGCCGAGGAGCGCACGATGGAGACCTCGGGCGGTTGCCTCTTGCGGGTCACGCCGTGCCTCCCGGACTCGTTCTCGGCTTGAAGACAAGCGTTGCCACATCGTGGCGCTCGCCCGTGCTTCGGGCCTCGACGAGAACCATCGGCCCGAGCGCTCGACCACCGACGTTGACGTCGACTGCGGGACCACCCACCGGCTGCAAGCGGCCCTCCGCGAAGAGCTGGAGCGCGGCAGGCATCATGGCATGCACCGTCGCCGTGCCGTCTTCCGCGACCGCTCCGCTGTGGCGGGCGTAGGGGAAGCTGAGGGACGAGGTTCTGTCGAGGCGAATACTCACCTCGTCCAGGAAAACACCACCGATCGCGATTCGCTTGTCGATGGGCGGCGGCACCTCGGCGCGAACGCCGTCGGGCAAGCCCACGGTGCAGGTCAGCCGCCGCGCGCCCGTCGAGTCCTCGTCGTAGGACCAGGCCTCTACGAGTCGCGGGTCGAGCCAGTGCGGGTTGAAGCGCTCGGCGAGGACGTCGAACGTCGCGGAGCCATGGCATTTCTGCCCGTGGAGTTGGTTCCTCAGCTCGTTCAACTCTTTCACCCGGCGCCGTTCCCAGCGCTTCGACGCGCGTACACTGGCGTTCCAGAAGGACACCACCAGCGCGAGGACCTCTCTCGCGTGCTCGAGGGGTGCCCCGGATCCAAGCTCGCTGAGCAGCGGCGCGGCGACCTCGAGCACGACCTCGGCGAGGTCAGCTTCGGGGAGGCGGACGCTCGTCCACGAGTTGGCGTAGCCGCGCGTCATGCTTCCTCACCCTCCATCTCTTCCCACGTCTTGCCGGCCTCGACGGCAGCGAGGTTGAAGCGGGCGCCCTGGTTGTCGCTGGGGTTGAGCCAAAGCATCTTCGTGAAGACCGCCTTGGCCACACGGAGGTCACCGAGACGCCACGCGCAGAGGCCGACGCCGTGCAGACATCGAAGGAACGGGCGGTTGTCGATGAGGCCCCACGCGAGCACGCCGTCGAAGTCCTTCCCGAGCGAGGCCCCACCGATGGTGGTGCCCATCTCGTAGTGTCGAAGCGCCTGCTTGGGGTTGCGCTCGAATTCGAGGTTGCCGAGGTGGGCGTGCGCGTCGAGGCAGCGAAGATCCTTCGCGAGCAGGTTCATCAGCAGGTCGTACGCGCCCCTCTCATCGCCCGCCGAGCGCAGCTCAGCGGCTTCGAGAATCGGATCGGAATCGAAGTCGTCGGGATCGGCACCGGGGATGACCTGCTCCAACTCGAACATCGGCCGTTTGCCGCGCGCGATGATCGGCTTGGCCCAGTCGTCGACCGGTTCCTCTTCCTCGCCCCAGTACTCGTCGTCCGGGTCCCAGTCGCCTTGCTCGTGGAGGGCCAGCGGCGTCAGACCGAGCGCGAACACGTCGAACCGAGTCGAGCTGATTGAGCCCGAGATGTACGGATGCCGAGCGTGTGTCCACTCTTTCGTTGGCGTGACGGTGATGATCGACCCGGGCACCTCGTCGCGGACCGCTGTGCGCAGCGTGACCTCGCGAGACGTACCGAGCAGTCGGCAGCGGATCGCGTTCGACTTGCAGGCGAGCACGACGAGCTCCACGGGACTGCCGACGACGATGTCCTCGCCTCCGACCTTGTGCGGGCGCGGAGCGGCAGCCATCTGCTGGCTCGCCGCTGGAAGCCCAAGCCAGGCGCGGTACCTCGACACGAGCTGCGCGGCAGGGCTACCCGACGCAAAGGTCACGTCCGCCAAGCCGACTTCGTAGGTGTTCTCGCCTCGCTGGCACCTGGCCAGGAGCCCGACGTGCGGCAGCCCAGGGTCGCAGAGCGCAGTCACCGTGACGGGCTCGCCGATCACGTGGGCGTCGGCAGGCAGCCGGAGGTCGGCGCGGGCCTGTGCTTCGAAGTCTCCGAGGCTAGCCACGGGGTCTTTCGCGTCACGCCCGGCGGCTCCTTCCCCGAGGTCGATGCGGTCTGCGTTGCGTGCGTCACCGGCAGCGCGGCCGACCTTCGCCTTCGGCTTGGAGGTCTTCTTCGGCGGCGTCTTCATGGCGGGCTCTTCTCGTCGTTGTCGGACGCCGCGGCGTAGGCTTGGTTCGGATGGGTCGGCTCGTCGGGGAATAGGCGGCGCAGACGCCCCTCGGCGACCATCTCCGTGAGGTGGCGCTTGGTGAGATTGTCGGCGCGGATGCCCAGGATCGAGCCCAGCTCGGCGGGCTTCAGCGGTCGCCAGCCGCACAGCGAGGCGATGACATCCCGCAGAGGTCCTTGTCTTGGGCGGGTCCCGAGCGCCTTCACGGCGGCCGCGAGGTCGGGCGGCAGCTCCGGTCGATCGGCATCCGACTCCGGTCGATCCGCAGTCAACTCCGGTCGATCGGGCCCGGACCCCGGTCGATCCGAGGTCGGCTCAGGCCGATCGGCCTCCAGCCCCTGCGCATCGCTCGGGAGCTGCGCCTTCGGCCCCAGCTCGTAGAAGCTGTTCGGCCCGGCTGCGTGCAGGGCGAGTAGTTCTCGATCGCGCAGCCTGCGCAGGAGCGCGCTCGCCCCCAGCGTGTCGAGGCCCGAGATGGCGCGCAGGCGCGCGTTGTCTAGGCGGCCCGCACGGTGGGCTTCGAGCAGCGCTCGGAACTCGACGTCGGTCAGCTCGGCGTCGCCGAGGCGCGCGACGAAGGACTTGTCGTCAGCGGTCAGCGTCGCCGTGTTGCGGAGTGTGACGCGGAACAGGTGGTCGCGCGGGTCGAGCACCGGGGCCGGGAGGAAGAAGCCCTCCATCTCGGCGAACATGCGCGGGATGCCTTCACCCTGGTCGCGCACGATGCCGAGATCGACGAGCACGCGCACTGTGCGTGGGTTGCGGCTGACGTGGATGCGGTGGAGCGCAAGCAGCTCCTCGAGGTTCACATCGGGTAGCAGCCCGCCAGGGCTGACGACCTCAAGGCGATCGTCGAAGAACCAGATCTCCGTCGTGCGCCCCTCAGCGTTGTAGTCGCGGTGGGCAGCGGCGTTGACGATCGCCTCCTTCCACGAGAACTCCGGGTACTCGGACACGGTGCGGAAGCGATGCCCCACGAGGCGCGCGGGCCTTCGCAGGATGCCCTCGATCGCTGAGAAGCACGCCTCGATGACGGTCGGCAGGTTGCCCTCGAAGCGCGGTCGCTCCTCGACGTTGTGCTCGGCGCCGACCTTGCGCTCGGTGCCGACCACGCGGAAGAGGCGGAAGCCCGCGTTCGGGTGATCGGGTCCGTTCTTCGCGAAGAGGAGTTCCGCGGCCTGTCGCAGAACGAGGTCGCGCCCCCGGTGGTCCGCGAGCTTGCGCTTGACGAGGTACTCCTCGTCGGTGAGCGCGATCAGGCCGGCGCCGCGGCGCCCGCGCTCGAGAAGCCCGGGATCGAGATCGGCGAGGCGCAGGTGTGAAGGACGGCTCTCCCAGCTCTCGACGAGGCCACGGAACTTGAGCTTCTGGATGTGCGACTCGGAGACCTGCATGGTCTTGTCGCCGATGCGCAGCGGGAAGCCGTCGCCTTCGACGCGCACGGGCACATCGCAGTTCGGCACGTCGAAGACGATCAGCGAGTGCCCCTCGTGCTGGAGCACGAAGCCCCGCGGCTGCGGGGGATGCAGGCGCGCCCTCGGCACGTCGAGCAGCGCCGCGAGCGCGTCGGGCGGGAACTGGTGGCCGGTGATGCGGTGGTCGTCCTCGATGCCGAGGATGAGCACGCCGCCCTCGGCGTTCGCGAAGCCCGCGACCTGCTCGGCCACTTGGTCGCGCACCTTGCGGCGGTCACGCGGGCGCTTCTTACCCTCCTCGCCCTCGAACATCGACTTGCGATCGAAGTGCTGACCTTCGTCGCGACCGAGGAATGGCGTGAGGTCGAAGGTGGGCGTGGTCATGGCGCCGAAGCCTCCTCGGACTGTTCGTGCTCATGACGCTTCGCCGCCTCCGAGACGAATGCGCAGAGATGATGAACGGTGATGTCGTTTCGGAGTTCGGCGATCGTGTCCACGAGTCGATGAGGTGCCACCTCGATGGCGGACTCAATCTCGCTGAACAATGCTCCTGCTTCGAGAAGAACCGCTGCGACGTAGATACGGTTCGTGGCGCTGGAAAGAAGCGCCCGGTAGTTTCCTGCGACCGTGCGCCAGGCGCCTCCGGGAAGGCGCACAGCGACGTCAAGCATATCGAGAATGACCTCGGGCTTGATCGGGTTGAAGCGACGCGCGTAGCCATCGAGCAGAATGCGCGTGCAATCGAGGATTTCCTCCAAGAACTTCCACGCGCCGCTTCTCGATGGAGCTTGCCGGAGCAACTCGGCCCCGACGCGGAGGAGATGAAGACTAGGATACTGGCCGTTTTGGTCGAGTGTGGCGAATCGGGCCCGCTCGCGGTCGGTCACGAACAGCGCCTTCCAAACGGATCTCCACTCGCCGAACGGGTCCGGGAGCTGTCCCAGTCGTTCTGCCAAGGAAAAGTAGCAAACCGCGCGACGGTGGCAGCTTTTCGCCTGCCAGCACAGGTCATCGTCGTTCTTCAGCAGAAGTTCGCGGTACCAAGCCCAGACCTCTCTCGGATCGGCGTCCAACACCGCCGACGTGATCAGATACGTCGCATACTCGATGGTGGTGCGGTTGCTCGGCACGCCTCCAATGCCTGCGACCTGCTGGCACTCGGCCAGCGTGGGCTTCGGGGTGAGCGCTTCGTAGATGGCGCGGAGCGCATGGCCAGTCGCCGGCCATGACCGTTGGCCGTTCCACCGCGGGCTCAAGTCGTGCCGCACCAGGGTTGATGCGAAGAGGATGAGAAGAACGTGCCCATCGGAGCGCCCGATGGCGACGTCGGCCACGCTCCTCAGCCATGCTGGAAGCTCGTCCTCCTCGAGCGCTTTCAACTTAGGCTCTGCGTCCGGAGCCGGCGGATAGGCTCTCGTCGCTTGCGCGAGACGATCATGGAGCTTCTCAGCATGTCGAACCGACGCACGGAGCGCCGCCAGCGCGCAGGTGCTTCCAGTCCATGCATCGTTGGCGAAGACGGGCGGCGCGGCGCGAAGTAGCGCGAGGATGGATTCGCGATCGTCATCAAGGTGGAGACTGAGCCAGAGCCAATCTCGAAAGGCGCGCAGGGGCAGTGCGTCCGCCTGAATCGCCACGTCGGCCCAATCGCGTCTCGCCACGAGCAGGAGGCGCACGAGGCTGGTCTCGTTCAGGGGAAGCTCGGGATAGTGGCCCCAGAAGTAGGCAGATACTCCGCGCTCCCGCGCTTTGCTCTCCTCCTCGACCAGGACGTCACTACTCGGCACGCGATCGAAGTGATGGCCCAGCAAGCCCTCGATAGGCACGCTCGTAACCGAGAGGGTGTCCATCGACGTGGGCCACGCTGGTGGTCTCAGTAGAGCTTCCTCGAGCGCCTCGACTGCCTCCCAGCAGTCCGCAAGCAGTCGTACCGCGCGATCCAGCTCGACCGCCGTCGGGGCGCACCGAACGACGGCCGCCGCAGACTCGCCGAGGAGTCGCGCGCCAACGTCTCCGTCCCCTTCTCCCGTGTCGCGGGCCAACGCACTTGGTGCCGTGAGGGCGAGCTTCTGGGGCTCGGACGCAAGAGACGAACACTTCGTCCGAAGACGCTCGACGTGGTCCATCTTGTCATGCTCGGCGAGCAAGTCCTGCGACAAGACCTCGGACCACCAGTCGGCCAGGAGACGATCCACTTCGGCCCGCTCTGATTCAGATACGGACGCGCGCCGCCGCGTGCCTGCATCCCGCCGCTTGGCGGCGGCCGCGAGCGCCCACTCCTCCAGGAGACGTGGGTCACGCACGCCACACCTCACAGAGGCGTCGGAGCGCTTCTCCGAGCACGGCCTTCGTGGACAATGCTCGATCCTGGAGCGTGACGGGGCGCGACGGACGCGGGGAGCCGGTGCGCGAAGCCGCCCGTCGCCTCACCCAATCAGTGAGGGCGTCGGACGTGGCCCAGTGCGCGTCAAAGACACTCATGGACACGGAGAACGCCGGCGAGCCGCTCGTACCGTGGACGGGCGACGCAGGTAACTTCATGAGCAGCGAGCCCCGGCTCCCGAACTCGTTGAGTGACGCGCCGAGCGCCCAGACGGTCCCGTCGACGATGAGAAAGCGGTCATGCACAGGGGACTTCTGGCCGGGCATCACCTTGACCTCGATGCTCAATCTCGGGTCCTGACTGCGCACCGAGTCGAGCGTCTTCGCGAGGGCATCTCCGCGCTCAATCTTCAGGTCTGGATCGTCGCCACTGGCACAGAAGTCCGCCGAGGTGAGCACACGAAATGGCAGCCCCTGCTTCGTGGTGGCAAGGGCGAACTCGAGAAGGTCGCGACGGCCGAAGTACGGATCGAGGAGGTCAACGCTCTTGCCGGCGGACTGGATGATGTCTCGGATGGCCTGCGTGCCGCCAAGGCTGTCCTTGTCGAACCAGCGGAACGCCGTGGCAGACCAGGCCTTTTGCGTTCGTTGCTGCCCTTCATCCGCCGCGAGTCGAGTGAGCGCGCCTGCCGGACGAGGTGTTCCGACCTGCATCGGCTGGGAATGCCCGACCACTCCGACGGTGTAGCGACCCTTCGGCGTTTCGACGCGGCGTTGTTCCGAGACCAGGTTCATCGAAATGCCGACCGATGCGATGAAGCCGAACGGCCCGGCCTGCATCAGCAGACCTCGTTTTCCGCAAGTGACGGCGTGCGCAACCTGCTCGACGCCTTCGGGCACGCTGAGCGCGTTGCTGCCGGGCTGCAGCGTCATGCGGCGAACTGAGGTCGCTCCCCACGACCGCTGGCTCCAGAAGGTCAGTTCGAGCTCGTCGAGCGATTGGCCGGGGTGCAGCTCCAGGTCGAAAGTGACGCTTCGCCAGTCCCTTCCGACGCGCTGATGGAGGTCGCGATAGATCGGGTTGGGGAGGCGCAGATGACACGATCCCAGGAGGACCGAGCGCGACAGAAGGTCCAGATGGACCTCGGACATAAAGAAGTTGCGAGCCTTCTCGAAGTCCGCCGCCTGCCACCCGCTCGTGATGTCAATCGGCGCGAGCGGCAGAAGTCGGTGCCAGCGTGACCCACCGGGCCGATCACCCCAGAACTCGGAAGACTCCCAGAACGTGTCGAGCTCGACGACAAGATGCGGCCAAGGCGGATCGTCTCCCAGTTGCTGCAGCGGAACGACAGTCGGCTTCGATGCGTCCTTTCCTGGTACAGACATCGAGCCGTTCGCGCACGCTCGGTACCACTGGATGCCGTCACGCACTGGGAGATGCCAGCGTTGGACGAGTAGTTTGCCTCCGCGCGCTCCGAGATCGATCCGTCGTGGATAGCCATCGCTCTCGGGTGGGAGGCCGATGAGCGGGTTCGGCTCCAAGTGCTTGTGGAGCAGCTCGACCACGGCCAGCACATGAGTAGGCGGCGAGGACTTGCCGGGGGCGACGTGGGCAAGGGCGGTGATCTCCGCGAGCGTGTAGTCGGTCTCGCATTGAGCGATGAAGGCGTCGTCGAGCACTCCGGCCGCAACCAAATCGGCCACCGGATCGGTGTGCAGCATCATCCCTCCCCCTCGATGATCGACCACACGCGGTGGTAGCTCTGGCCGCGCTCCCCGAGCGCCGCCGTCCACGCGTCGACCTTTGCGGCGCGGAGCTTGGCGCGCACCGCATTGAGGGGCTCCGAGGCGCCGACCTGCAGGGTCCGCGCGAGCGGCGTTGCCGCCGTTCGTGGAACCCCCAGGAGTCGGAGGGTCACGGCCTCATCGGAATTGACCCCGTAATACACGCGCGCTGGGAGATTTCTCAGTACCCGCTGGTCGTCGTCGCTCATCGTCTCGAACGAGTCGCCGATGGTCAGCGACTGCAGCGCGGAGAGACCCCATGACGCGGTCTGCGTCAGGCGACCGAAGACACTCCGGCAGCACCGGGTCATCGCTGCGACGGGATCGGCGTCGTCGGCCGCATCCTCGTCGTCCCCTGTCTTCTTGGCGAAGTACTCCGTGGCCATCTCGGTCAGCGGCCGGCCCTGCACCCAGTCGCAGATGATCCGGGAGAGGGTGTCACCGTCGGGCTGCGGTCCACCGGTGACTTCCTTGAGGGGCTCGCGCAGCTCGGGCACCTGCAGAAGAATCCCCATCATTCGCTGGAGATCATCACGTCGAGTGCCGAAGAGGTCGGGCGTCCAGACTTCGCTCGTCACCCGCGCCTGGTTCAAGCGCGCGAGGGTGTTGGAGACCGACTCCCACGAGAAGCCGGTCGCATCGACGAGCTTCAGTGGTTGGCCCTTGATGCGCTCGGCGTAGTTGTAGACGCCTTGCACGAGGCTATCCGCCCAGCCCTTGTGGCTCTTGCGAAGCGCCTGGAATCCCAGCGTTCCGCGCAGCACCTGCTCAACCTGCGCGGCAAAGCGCTCGTGGCTTCCGATTTGACGGTAGGTGTGCGCGAGGTACTGCAGGAACGAGGACCACCCAGGCTGCCAGGACAACGTCTCGAGCTTCAGCAGGCTTCCGCTCGCGGCTGCCTGCTGAACCATCTCGATAAGTGTCGAGTTGAGCGCTCCGACGGAACGGCCGATGAACTTCTCGAGCTGCTTCGCCTTCGCGTCGTCATGGCCGGCAAGCGCGACGATGCCGAGGTCTCCTTGATCGACCCGGCCAGCGCGCCCCGCGATGTTCCAGAAGTCCTCCGGCGGCATGTCCTGGCCGTAGGGGTACTGATGGCTCGCGAACACCACGCCAGACACCGGGAAGTTCACGCCCTGGGCGATCGTGGTGGTCGCCACCAGTGCCTTGAGCTTGCCCTGCTCGGTCAGCCACTCGATGAGCGTTCGGGTGTCCTCGGAGAGACCGGAGTGGTGAACGCCGACCCCGTATTCAAGCAGGCTCGCCAGCGGGAAGTCCTGGCCCATTTCGTCGCCGAGAAAACGCTGAATGTGACCGAGGTCAGCGCCACCGACATCGACGCGATTCTCCTCAACCTTGAAGGCCGCGGCCACGCCCCAGCTATTGCGCGGCTTGTCGACCAGCACGATCACCGTACCGCGGCGCTGGAGGATCTGTGCCGTCGCGGCCGCCAGCTTTCCAGGCGAGCCAGAAACGTCGGACCAGGACAGTCCGAGCGGTCTTCGCTCGCCGACGTCGAGTGTCTCCGGAACGATGATGGTGTTGCGGGTCGTGTGCTGCGTGACGAGTCGGACGCCGAAGTCGCCTCGCTTGTCGCCCTGTACGGGACGAGCGATCGCGATCACGCGATCGTTGGGGCTCCAGTCGACGCCCAGCTCGATGTTCTTGTTGCTGTCGGGGGACAGCCACCGCGCGATCTCTGCCGCGTTGTGGATGAACGGCGTGAGCAAGAGGAACTGCGCGTAGCGGCACTCCCGGTTGATCGTCGCGAGAAGGAGCTCGAGCTTGAGCCCGCGGGTCTGCGAGCCAAGGCCGTGTGCCTCGTCGACCACCACGAGCGTGAGCGGTCGACCAATCTTCTCCTCCCATCCGCCGCGGAGCATCAGATCGAGCTTCTCGGGCGTCGTCACCAGGATCCGGAACTGCCGGGCCTCGTCCTTGTCGGTCAACATGCCCGCCTCGAGACCGTCGATCTCGAGTGCCGGGCTCACCTTCTCGACGATGGTGCCGAGCGGGGCAAAGTCCCGGCGCAGTCGAAGGGCGAGCTGATTCACGAGCGCCCGCGTCGGAGCCAGGTACGCCACCCAGCCGCGTTCGTGGTCGAACTGGTTGAGGGCCTGGAGGATGCGGAACTCGGCGATGAAGGTCTTGCCGCTCGAAGTCGGGAGGCTCACGACGACTGACCGGTGGCCGGAGCCGAGCAGGCCTTCCTCGCGCAGCGTCCGGCGCTGCGGTGGCAGCATCTCGAAGATCGGCTGCTTGCGGTCGCGGGAGATCAACGAGCCAACGAACTTCGTCACGCGGCTGTTTACCGCGCGGGTGACCGTCCAGATGCTGTTGTCGACGAGAACGCGAGCGGTTCGGGCAAGCAGGCGCGCCAGAGCTTCTTGCGCCATCAATTGCCCACGACCGGCCGTAGCGATGGCGCGATCGAACTGTGCTTCAAGCTGTTCGCGAATGTCGTAGTGGCCTTCGACCGAGCCCTGGGAGAGGTAGACGCCAAGGATCTCGGCGGCCTTCGCCAGGTGGTACTGCGACATCAGCTCCCAAGCAGGGCGCGCATCCTTTCGCTCCTCGGCTCGAGCAAGAAAGATTGGCTCGTGCGCTCGCTGGTCGGCACGTAGACTTGCGACCCGCCGCTGAACCGCATCGAGGTCGTCCCAGCCCTGCTTGCGGAAGAGCCGCAGCCAGATGTCGAGGATGCTGGCTGAAACCCGCGTGCCCCAGTCCGTGGCATCGAGGGGCAACGCAGGTAGACCCTCATCGAGCAGCAGTCGACGAACGTCGGCGCCACGGTCTCCAAGAACGCCGAGGCAGCCAAGCCGAACGAGGGCGGCGGCAGCATCGAGGGGGAGCGACCCGCGTGGAAGTGACCTCGCTACCTGGAACGCCTGCACGGAGGCTTGCCGCAGCGCTTCGGCGTCATCCCCGTCGAGCAGCCCAAACGCGCGGAGCTCAAGCGCGTTCGCCACGAACTGCATGCGCTCATCCGAGAGCGGCGCTCCGCCATCAGCACCCAAGGCGTTGCGAAGGCGTCGCCGGCCAGACTCTTCCGTTGCCTCCCGAATCTTGTCGGCACCGAGCGATTCGAGAATCCAGGAATCGGCAGTCATGGCGCCTCCTGCAAGAGCTGAGGCCACTGCGCGATGGGGACCGGCAAGTACCAGGCGATCAGCTCGACCCGAGTCGGCGCGCCCAACTTCCCCGAGAGCGCCTTTCCGCGGCTTTGAAGGTCGACCTCGTTCGGTTGGGTATCCCGAATCAGCACACCGACGATGAGCAGATCCTTGCCTTCAGAGCCGAGATAGCGGCTGACCGCCTTCTCGTAGAGCTCGCGGTAGGGCTCGCCAAGGCATCGCGCGTGCAGCCACTGCAGCAGCGAGCGCTGAATGTCGAGGCGCTTGGCACTCTCCTCGAGCTGCCAGGCCATCCCGCTGCCGCCGTACATCACATTCGGGGGCGCAGTTGCCTCCGACGAGGTCTTCACCTCACCGAAGAGTAAGAGCACAGTCTCGCCCTGGCGACAGAAGCCGACCAGATCCGTTCCCGGTAGGCTCGCTCGCGGCGTGCGCCTGTCTCGGACGGTGTTCCACGGCCAGTGCACCTCGCGGCCTGAATCCTGTTTGAGCGCGCACTCTGCAAGCGCTTCGCCGACTTCCCAACCTTCCGGCTCGGGCACGGCTTTGAGCACGCGCTCCACGAACTCCGTGGCCATGCCTGTCGTGGCGAGCCCCCGCAGGTCCGGCTCGAACGAAGCGGGCTCATCGACCACACGCGGTCGCACGACATCGCGCACGAAGCCGACGAATCGCTTCGCATCGGCGACGTGTCGTCCCTCCCAGCAGGCACTACCGTGCTGCCCCTGGTACGAGATCGTCGAAGCGAGCGCGGAGGCAGACGTCATGTCGCGCTCGCCTTCGTCCAGAAGTCCGACAGCAACTCGGCCTGCTGCAGCACCGTGTTCGTCGCGGCCTCCTGCTTGTCGGGCGGGTAGCCGTACTTGCGCAGGATCCGCTTCACAATGACGCGCAGCTTGGCACGGACCGATTCCTTCACGGTCCAGTCGATGGTGACGTTCTGCTTCACCGTGTCGACCAGCTCGCGCGCAATGGTGCGCAGCGTCTCGTCGCCCAGGACCTTGACGGCAGTGTCGCTGACCTCGAGCGCGTCGTAGAAGGCCAGCTCGTCGCTGCTGAGCCCGAGTTCCTCGCCCCGCTTCTGGGCGGCGCGCATCTCCTTCGCGAGCTCGATCAGCTCCTCGATGACCTGCGCGGCCTCGATGGCGCGGTTCTGGTAACGACGAACGGACTTCTCGAGGAGGACGGCGAAGGAGCGTGCCTGCACCAGGTTGTGCTTCGAGCGCGCCTTCACTTCGTCGTTAAGGAGCTTCCGGAGCAGCTCGACCGCGAGGTTCCGGTGTTTCATCCCGCGCACGTCGGCGAGGAACTGGTCCGACAGGATCGAGATGTCGGGGTTCTTGAGGCCGGCCGCCGCGAAGATGTCGATGACCTGGTCGCTCACGATCGCCTTCGAGACGATTTGCCGGATGGCGTGGTCGATGTCGCCGGAGCCTTTCCGGTCCCCGACCTGCGTCTTGGCGATGGCCGTGCGGACGGCCTGGAAGAATCCGACGTCACCGCGAATGCGGATCGCCTCGTCGTGTGGCACGGCGAGCGCGAACGCCTTCGAAAGCTCGGTGACGACCTGGAGCAGCCGCTCCTTGCCGCTTTCCTGGGCGAGCACGTGCTCCTGCGCGGCGGGCAGCACCGAGAGGCGAGCGGCGGGAGAGCTGCTCGTCCACGCGCTCCAGTCGAAGCCGTGAAAGATGTCGCAGCACACTTCGTAGCGCTCGAGCATGAGCGCCACGGCCTCTTCCTGATCGAGCGCCGTCTCGCCCTGACCGCCGCTCTCGGTGTACGTGTGCAGGGCCTTCTTGAGCTGGTCGGCGAGCCCCAAGTAGTCCACGACGAGGCCGCCCGGTTTGTCCCGGAACACGCGGTTCACGCGCGCAATGGCCTGCATCAGGCCGTGCCCCTGCATCGGCTTATCGATGTACATCGTGTGCATGCACGGCGCATCGAAGCCCGTGAGCCACATGTCGCGGACGATGACGAGCTTGAAGGGGTCGCTCGGGTTCTTGAACCGCTTGGCGAGCGCCTCGCGGCGCTGCTTGCTGCGGATGTGTTGTTGCCAGTCGCTCGGGTCGGACGCTGACCCGGTCGTCACGACCTTGATCGCGCCCTTGTCGTCGCTCTCGTCGTGCCAGTCGGAGCGAAGCGCGGTCAGCGCCCTGTAGAGGTCGACGCAGATCCGCCGACTCATGCAGACCAGCATCGCCTTGCCGTCCATGGCCTCTAGTCGAGCTTCGAAGTGCTCGACTAGGTCCTTCGCGATGAGCTGAACGCGCCGGTCGGTCCCGACGAGCGCCTCGAGCGCCGACCACTTCGTCTTCAGCTTCTCACGCCCTTCGAGCTCCTCGCCCTCGGTCAGCTCGTCGAAAGCCTCGTCGAGGTGCGGGCGCTCTTCCTCCTTGAGCTCCAGCTTGGCGAGGCGGCTCTCGTAGTAGATGGGCACCGTCGCGCCATCTTCGACCGCGCGCTGGATGTCGTAGACGCTGACGTAGTCCCCGAAGACCGAGCGCGTGTTCTTGTCGGCCGCGTCGATCGGCGTGCCGGTGAAGCCGATGAACGATGCGTTCGGCAGGGCGTCGCGCATGTGGCGCGCGAAGCCGTCGATGAAGTCGTATTGGCTGCGGTGGGCCTCGTCCGCGACCACGACGATGTTCGAGCGTTCGGACAGCAGCGGGAACGTGTCGCCGCGCGTCTCCGGCATGAATTTCTGGATGGTCGTGAAGACCACGCCACCCGAGGCGACCTTGAGCAGCTCCCGCAGGTGGGCGCGATCCTTGGCTTGCTCGGGGCTCTGGCGCAGGAGGTCCTTGCAGCGCGCGAACGTGCCGAAGAGCTGTTCGTCGAGATCGTTCCGATCGGTGAGCAAGATGAGCGTCGGGTTCTGCATCGCCGGGTGCAGCACGACGCGGCCCGCGTAGAAGGCCATCGTGAGACTCTTGCCCGACCCCTGCGTGTGCCAGACCACGCCGACGCGACGGTCGCCCTGCGGGCGCGAGGCCGAGATCGTGGCGTCCAGCGCTCGCGCCACGGCGTGGAACTGATGGTAGCCCGCCATCTTCTTGATGGCAGTGTCCCCGTCGTCCTCGAACACGATGAAGTAGCGGAGCAGGTCGAGGAGCCGCCGCTTGTCGAACACGCCGCGGATCAGCACCTCGAGCTGGCTCATCGTCTTGGACGCGAGCGCCTCGCCCTCGATGGTGCGCCAGGGCAAAAAGCGCTCCTTGTTCGACGAGAGCGTGCCGATGCGCGCTTCGAGCCCATCGCTGATGACGAGCAGCTCGTTGAAGACGAAGAGCGACGGCAGCTCCTGCTTGTAGGTCTGGAGCTGCTGGAACGCGCTCCAGATGGTCGCGTTCTCGCTCGCCGCGTTCTTCAGCTCGATGACGGCGATCGGTAGGCCATTCAGGAACACGACGACGTCGGGGCGTCGGTTGTGGCCGCCCTCGCTGACGGTGAGCTGGTTGACGACCAGCCAGTCGTTGTTCTCGAGCACGTCGAAATCGACGACGCGCACCGGATCGTAGCCGATGGTGCCATCGGCGCGCAGGTACTCCACGCTGACGCCGTTCACGAGGTAGTAGGGCAGCTCGTGGTTCGCATCGACCGGCTGGGGCGACGAGATCCGCGTGAGCTTACGGAACGCCTCGTCGAGTCCTTCGCGTGAAACCGCGGGATTCAGCCGCGCGAGCGCGTCGCGCAAGCGGCCGTCGAGCACGACGTCGGCGTAGGTCCGCCGCTCCTGGCCGGGCTCGCCGGGCGCGATCGAGGGTCCTCCTGTGATCGTGTACCCGAGCGCCTCGAACCAGGCGAGGGCCGCCTGCTCGACGACAGATTCGGTGAACCCGCTCATGGCGTCTTCCCCTTGCGACACGTGCGGGTCATCGCGCCGCCTCCAACTTCGACGAGGCAGACAACAGCCCCCGCTCGCGCTGCACAAGGTAGGACTCCACGAGGAACGTCGCGACGGTCTTCGCCGCGTTCACGATCACGCGGGCGTGGTGCGCCTCGGGCTTCCGCTCGCGGGCGTGACCGTCGCTCATCTTGTTGCGGATGGGCGCGAGGCCGTTGACCACCTGCACGAGCCCGCGCGCGACTTGCTTGAAGTTGTCGTCGAGGTCGGCCCGCTCGTCGTCGATGCGTAGCTGCTTGGCCACGGCCTTGAACTGCTTCGGCAGATCGCCCTTGTAGTCCCCCGGCGCTCCAACGAGCTGCTTCTCCAGTTCGACGAGCACAGCCTCTAGCATCGTCCGTGCGGCGGTAATGGCGCCCTCGAGATCCGCAGCCGAGAGGCGCTGGTCGATCTTGATCTCGAGCTCGTGAACGTATGCGAGGCTCAGCACATCGACCGCCCGAGTGACCGGCAGCATCGCCACCTGCGCCTTCCGCAGACGGGCGACCAAGTTCTTCACCTTCACGATGTTGGACGAGGCTTCATCGCCGTCGCGTGTACCTCGATGATCGAGAAGCGCCTCCAACGCCTGTGCGACCCGCGGAGCATCGGACGACCTCAGAAAGGCGCGCAGCCTGTTGGCCTTCGAGCCTTCGGGGAACTCCTGGTCGATGTCGATGCCGAGGTCGGCGAAGAACTCAGCGAACGTGCGGTTGCTGAAGTCGAGCACGTAGCCACTGCCCATTCCGAAGATGTCTTCGACGGCTCGCAGGTCCATTGCACTGACGGTGGGCGGCGTGGTCATGGCAGCCTCTCGACCGCGGCGCTCGCGCCATTCTCTTCGGAAGCCTCGAACGAGGCGAGCGCGTCGCGGTACGCCTCATGGTCGACGCGAAAGAGGACCTCGCTCGCTCGGAAGCTCAGGTCGAAGATCTGAACGCTGCTGTGCGCGTCGTCGACGTAGTCGTTGAAGTCCGCGTGATCCTCGAACCGTAAGGGCACGGTCCTCTGAACGGCTCGATCCTGTTGGTGCGTCGCGTGCAGGAACCCGACGATCGTGTCGGCAGCCTGCGCCGCCAAGATCGCCTGGACGCTCTCCATCCGAGGCCGCGATCCGTCTGACCCATGTGAGGCGAAGCCGAAGTCGTTGCGCAGCTCGCAGACGCCCTGCAGCGCCGTGTGGAGACCGTTGACCGTCTGCTTGAGGCTCTTGTGTCCGCCGGAACTGCTAGCGGAAGGCGGCGAAAGCGGCAGAAAGGTTGTGACGGTCTTGAACAGCTTGGGCAGGTCGTCATCCGAGGCGTACGGCTGCTGTCGCTCGGTAAGAATCGTTCGGCATGCACTCTCCACGAGCGTCTTCGCGAGATCGAAGGCGAGACCTGGGTTCTCCACCACGGCGCGTTCGAGCGCCGTCACCTGCTCTTCGACGTGAGCGAGGCCCTGGGCCATCGCGGCTCGTGCGCCGCGCATGACGAACGCATCGGGAACCGGGAGGGGGTCGGCCATCAGGGCTCTCCTCCCGCATCGGCCACCGCCCCAACCTCAATGGCACCCGAAAGCAGGCGCGGGAGAAGCTCGTCTCGAGTACGCGCGAGACTCCGTGACTGCTGCTCGTTGGTGACAATGCGTCGGTACAGTCCATCGGCGAGGGCGTGGAAGGCGTCAAGCACCGGCTCGGAAGGACGAACGAGTTGGATGGGACGGAAGTTCGACTTGCTGATTTCTAGGAAGGTCGAGCCGTTGGCGCGGCTGACGATCTCCTCGTGCGCAGCCTCAGCCCATCGCAAGAGGAACTGGGCGGAGACACCGGGCTGCGGCTTCATCGCGATGAAGCCCTGGTTCACCGCGAGAGGCACTTCCGCGATGCCGAGGTATCCGATGGGGGCCCGCGACGAGAGAAGAACCGTGCCCACCGGGAGAAGACCGCTGCTGATCTGACGAAGGCCTTCGTCGGTGATCTTGCGCTCGGTCGTCGCGATGACAGGCGTCGCGAGAGCCGAAAGATCCTTCGGCGTCGCCCAGTGATGGACGCCGTCGTCCCAGTAAGCGGGCTCCTTCGTGCTCGGAGTGCTGCCTCCGACGATCTCGGCGAGGTCTCCGATGGAGGCCACGGACCACCCCTTTGGTATGTCGCCCAGCGCCGACTCGACAAGCTCACTCGGGAACAACTTCGCGGTGTCGGCGTCCATGCCACTCGGGGCGCGCCCTTCCGCCTTCGCGCGCACGGGGTCGAAGTCGACGAACCACGACGTGAACAGCGCCCGTGCCATCGCCTCGAGTGTCGCGTTCAGCTTGCGGTTCAGCTCCATCTTGTCGTCGAGCGCGCCGAGGATGCGGGCGATCTCACGCTGCGCGGCAAGGGGCGGCACCGGGAAGAACTGCGAACCGAACGTGTCTCTACTCAAGGACGGATTCGATGTGCCGTCCTTCAGGTGATTGAGCCCGACGTACTTGACGAGGTAGTACGCGAACTTCAGGTCCACGTCGTCGCGTAGAGGTTTGAGCGAGTAGGCGGTGTCGATGACCCAGTAGTCCGAGTCGACCCACTCGACACCAAGCGGCCCTTGCCCCTTGCGCCCGCACACGACACCAGGCCCCTCGAAGAGAGCCGTGTCGTGACTTCCGCAGCGCCCATTTGTTCCGAAAACGGGAACGGTCCCTGGGCGTCTACTCGTCTCGACAAGCGCCTTGCCATATCGAAGCTCGAAGAGAATACTCGAGCGAACAAGCGGCCACTGGACCGAGTTCGGCGCAAAGCCCCGCGCCAACGTCGCGCCGAGGAACTCTTTAGCCCCCATACCCAAGCCCCCGCAGGTTCTTCCGGATCTCCTTCTCCAGTCTCGCCCCCTCCGCGAACTGCTCCTCGAGCGTCGCCACGAGGCGCTTCATCTTCTCGTCGAAGGGCTCGCCGTCGTCCTCGACTTCTTCGGCGCCGACGTAGCGGCCGGGCGTGAGCACGAAGTGATGTGAGGCGATCTCATCCGTCGTCGCGCTCTTGCAGAAGCCCGCTACGTCCTCGTACTTGCCCGCGCCGTCACCGCGCCAGCGATGGCACGTGTCGACGATCTTCGCGATGTCATCGTCGGAGAGCTCGCGATGCACTCGGTCGACGAGCGTGCCGAGCTTGCGCGCGTCGATGAACAGAGTCTCTTTCTGGCGGTTGCGCATCTTCTTGCCGCGACCACCGAGGCCGTTCTTCTTGTCGCGCGCGAGAAACCAGAGGCAGACGGGGATCTGCGTCGAGTAGAAGAGCTGTCCCGGCAGCGCGACCATGCAGTCGACGAGGTCCGCCTCGATGATGGCCTTGCGGATGTCGCCCTCGCCCGACTGCTGCGACGACATGCTGCCGTTCGCGAGCACGAAGCCCGCGATGCCCGTGGGCGCGAGGTGGTGGAGGAAGTGCTGCACCCAGGCGAAGTTCGCGTTGCCCGCGGGCGGCACGCCGTACTTCCAGCGCACGTCTTCCTTGAGGCGCGGCTGGCCCCAGTCGCTGTCGTTGAACGGCGGGTTCGCGAGGACGTAGTCGGCCTTGAGGTCCTTGTGGCCGTCGGCGTGGAAGGTGTCGCCGTGCACGATGTTGGCGTCGATGCCGCGGATCGCGAGGTTCAGCTTCGCGAGGCGCCACGTCGTGTGGTTCGACTCCTGGCCATAGATGCTAATGTCGCCGACGCGCCCGCCGTGGGCCTCGACGAACTTCTCGCTAGAGATGAACATGCCGCCCGATCCGCAAGCCGGGTCGAAGACACGCCCCTTGTAGGGCGCGAGCATCTCGACCAGCACGCGCACCACGCCGCGCGGCGTGTAGAACTGGCCGCCGTTCTTGCCCTCGGCGGCGGCGAACTTGGTGAGGAAGTACTCGTAGACGCGGCCGAGCACATCGCGCGCCCGGTTCTCCCGGTCGCCGAGGCCGATGGTACCGACGAGGTCGATCAGCTCACCCAGGCGCGTCTTGTCCAGCCCAGGCCGCCCGTAGTCTTTCTGCAACACGCCCTTGAGCGTCGGGTTCTGGGCCTCGAGGGCGACCATCGCGTCGTCGACGAGCTTGCCGATCGTGGCCTGCTTCGCGTTGCCCTGGAGGTGGTTCCAGCGCGCCTCCTTCGGCACCCAGTAGATGTTGTCGGCACGGTACTCGTCGGGATCTTCTGGGTCAGCGCCCGACTTCTTGTCGGCCGTGAGCGCCGCGTGCTTCTCCTCGAACGCGTCCGAGATGTACTTGAGGAAGATGAGCCCGAGGACGACGTGCTTGTACTCGGCCGCGTCCATGTTGTTGCGGAGCTTGTCCGCCATCTGCCAGAGCTTCTCTTCGAAGCCCACCACGGCATCGGACGTGGAGCCGTTCTTCGTGCTCGCCCGCTTCGAGTCGGGTGCGGGCTCGCTCGCCGCAGCCTTGGGCGGTCGCCCGCGCTTCTTGTTGTCTGTGTCACGCGTCGCCATCACGTCCCCCGTCCCCACCGCGCGGCTGCGCGTCGATCCACTGGTCGAGCTCGGTACGCTTGATGCGCCACTGGCCCCGAATCTTGAAAGCCGGAATCTCGCCGGCCTGCGCCATGGCGTAGACGGTCTTCTCCGCGAGCTTGAGCAGCGCAGCGACCTCCTTGATGGTCAGGACCTCGTCAGGCATCCGGGCTCCAGGTTGGGTGGCGCGTAGGGCTAGCGGCGGCATCAGACTCCAAGGGGCGCCATTCTATGCCACGGCCTCGGCCGGCTCAACGCCTGTTCAGGTCGACGCGTTGATTTCCCTCTTCAGCTCCCCCCACCGCCGCCGCTGCTCCTGCCAGTCGATGGTCCCAAGCACCGCCTCGCGCAGGCCGCGCTCGCTCACCGGCTGGGCGCCCGGGGGCAGCTCGAGGAAGAGAATCTCCTCCTGCACCTCGGGCGCGAGCAGGAGCAGGTCCATAAGCTGGGTGACACGGGCGCGCGTGAAGCCGAGCTGGCGGGCCATGTCGGCGAAGTCGGCGAACTCCCCGCGCTCGAGTCGGCGGCGCAGGGCGTGCGCGAGGGCGATCTGCCGGGCGATGCGCGCGGGGTAACGCCGGCTCGGGGCACGCCTCTCGGCCTGCTGGTGCTCACGCCAGGCGCGGCCACCCTTGAACGCGATGATGACGTCGGTCACAGCGTGGCCTCCATCGTCGCCTGCGTCGGGGACGGTGGCGCCGGCTCGTGGAACGTGACCCGCAGCGTGCCGCTCTCGGGATCGACACCAACGCGCTCGATGAGGGCGCGCAGCACCTCGCGGCGCTCCTCGGGCACGAGTGCCTCCCAGACCTCGTCGAAGGCATCGAGCAGCTTCGCGACGTGCTCGCCCTCGGTGCGGAGCGTGGCGCAGGCGCGGAGACGCCGCTCGAGGTCGGCGACGCCGCCACGGTGCCTGTCCGTCTCGCGTTCGAGCTCACCGAGGCGCTCGGCGAGGAGCCGCCCTCCGGCATCCACGCTGCTGAACGCGCCGAGCAGGCGTTTCGCCTCGGCGCCGAGCTCGGTGATCCGCGCCTCGAGCCGGTCCTTCGTGGCGATAAGCTCGGTCTCGCCCTCGTCCCCTTCGGCGAGCGTCGCGAGGATGCGGTCACGCAACGCGCCCGTCTTCGCGAGCGCCTTCACCTGCGCGACGACGGCGGCCTCGACGTCGTTGGCGTTCAGGAGGCCCGTGGGGCAGCGCAGACCCTCCTGCGACGCGCGGCAACGGTAGTAGCGGTAGCGCTGCTTCTTGTGGTTGTAGGCGTGGCTCGTGCTCATCGCCGCGTTGCAGGGAAGGCAGCGGAGAAGCCCCGTCAGCAGCGAGTCGCTCCGTCGTGGGCGACGCGTGCCCGTTCCGGTCGCGCGCAGGTCGAGGGTGCGCTGCACGCGATCGAACACGTCCGGGTCGATGATGGGCTCGTGCTCGCCGAGGAACAGGTCGTCGTTGTGGCGGACCTTGCCGACGTAGAGCGGGTTGCGGAGCAGCTGGTGCACGGCGTTCTTGTTGAACGGACGGCTGCGGGTAGTGCCATCCTCGGCCGCGCGCGTGCGCAGCGTGAGCCCGCGCGCGTTGAGGCGCTGGGCCGTGAGCGCCACGGACAGCGTGCGCTCGTAGAGCTCGAAGGCGAGCTTCACGATGGCGGCCTCCTCGGGCACGACGTCAAGCGCGCGGCGCTGGCGGTCGACGCGGTAGCCGAGCACCAGGGGTCCCCCGGTCCACTTCCCTCGGCGCCTGGCGGCGGCGATCTTGTCGCGGGTGCGCTCGCTGATCAGCTCCCGCTCGAACTGGGCGAACGAGAGCAGGATGTGGAGCACGAGGCGGCCCATCGACGTCGAGGTGTCGAAGTGCTGGGTGATGCTCACGAAGGCGACGCGGCGCTTCTCGAAGCGCTCGACGAGGCGCGCGAAGTCGAGCAGCGAGCGCGAGAGGCGGTCGACCTTGTAGACGACCACCGTGTCGATCTCGCCGCGCTCGATGTCGTCCATGAGGCGCGTGAGCGCCGGGCGCTCGAGGTTGCCGCCGGTGAAGCCTCCGTCGTCGTAGCGCGTGGGCAGCGCCTTCCAGCCCTGGGCGGCCTGGCTCTTGATGAAGTGCTCGGCCGCCTCGCGCTGCGCGTCGAGCGTGTTGAAGTCGGAGTCGAGCCCCTCGGTCGTCGACTTGCGCGTGTAGATGGCGCAGCGGACGACCTTCGGCTCCTTCACGAGCGTCGAGCTCATGCTGCCCCCTTCGCGCCGACCTTGAAGAACAAGAAGCCGTTCCAGCGCGAGCCGGCGATCTTGGTGGCGAGCGTCGAGAGGCTCGCGAAGCGCTCGCCGCGATACTCGAAGCCCTCGGTCAGCACGCGCACCTCGTGAACCTCGCCCCGGAACTCGCGGCGCAGGACCGTGCCCACGGGCGGCAGGCGTGGGTCG
Organism: Myxococcales bacterium; assembly: GCA_016191785.1. Taxonomy (GTDB): domain Bacteria; phylum Myxococcota_A; class Polyangia; order Polyangiales; family Polyangiaceae; genus JADJKB01. The sequence goes on from JACPVJ010000203.1 coordinate 25,714, forward strand.
CGGGCGGTCGCCTCGACGATGCTCACGCTCGCCGCGTTGCGGGGCGGACGGCGGCGCACGGGTGCTTTGTCCGCGAGCTCGGCGGCGCGGGCCTTGGCTCTCGGCGAGATGCCGCCGTAGCGCTGCTCCTGCATCCGGTACGCGATGCGTTTGAAGAGGTGGTCCTTGTTACGGCTGGTGCTCTCCTCGCCGAACACGGCGAGGTAGCGCTCGCGCAGCGCGGAGACGGGCAGCTCGCGCAGCGCGAGGATCTCGCGGATGAGCGGGTCGGTGGGCGTGTCGTTCATCGGGTCGTCTTCTCCTGGTTCGAGGCCGCGCCCATGACGGCTTCGGTCGCGCGAACAGGCAAGGCGTCGTTCTCGCGTTCAACAGCGCCGTGTTCGCCCGCGACCTTCACGCCGAGCACACGGCGCACGCCGCGCGCGAGGACGGTTGCCGCGACATCGAGGCGGCGGTCGTGCTCCGTGCTGGTCATGCCTGACGCAAAGGCACCGCGCCCGGTGAACAGGGGACACGCGGTGCGTACCAACCCGCGCTTGTCATGCGCCCGAGGCGGGTCCGTCCTGTTCACGATCGCCGATCAGCTCGTCTTCGAGCTTCGTGACCAGCGGGTCCTGCGGCGTTGGATCGCCACCCGCGGCGAAGAGGCGCGCGTTCTCGAGGTGGAGAACGATCGCGCGGCGGCGGTCGTGCTTGGAGCGGAAGAGCACCTTCTCGCTGGGGCCGATGACGGTCTGAGGGTGGTCGGCCTGCACCGCGCGCAGCGCCTCGCGCAAAGCGGCGTCGCCGATGCTCCGCTCCTTGCCGAACGCCTCGTACACCGCGCGCGTCGAGATCGCGGTGCAGCCGGGGAGCTGCTTCCAGTCGACGAGGTCGACGCCATTCACGAAGGCCCCGCGATCGACGAGGTCGAGGAGCTGGATCATCACGTCGCGCGCGCCCGCGAACTGGCTGCCATGACGGGCTCCGTCGACCACGAAGTGGTCAATCACCGTGCGTCGCATCAGGCGCGCGTACTCGCTGCGATGGATGACGCCTTCGCGCACGAGGTTCATGAGCAGGAGCCTCGTGCGCCGGAGCTTCTCGAAGGTCTCGGAGTTGGGCTCGGTGCAGGGGCGGAGCGGGGGCGACGGATGGCGCTCAGGCAGCTCGATGGTCATGGCGTGTCTCCTTCACGGCGAGCTCGCCGCGTGCCCACGCAAAGGGGCCGGACACCGCTGGCCGGGGACGGCCTCGCCCGGGCTCTTCACAGCGCGCGCCGGGCGCGGACCATGCGGCCACTTCCCGCTGGTCCGCTGCCGCCTGCCTTGTCCAAGGATTCTCCGAGGAGAATCAATCTTCTATGAATGAATCTCTCTCTGGACGGCTTGGGAAAGGTAGGTCTACTCAGGAGCGAAGTTCCATTTTCGAGAGCGCACACGCGCGATCGCTGGCGCGGTGTGAAGAGGGAAGTTCGCGTGCGCGAGTCTGGAGCTACCCGTCCGCGAGCCGTCCAGACCTCGCAATCCAGCCTATCCACCCGAACTCGCGAGCGAATCTTCGGGACGTCGTGCGGCGAGGGCCCACGCGGTGATGGCCCACCGGTCCCCTGAACGATGGCGCGCCGGCTTTGCCCTCGGCATGACCGACGACAGCAACGAGATCGACGACGACCCGCGTGACACCGCGAACATGCGTCCCCAGCGGTTCATCGAGGAGGAGCTTCGCGACGACCCCGATCTCCCCCACCACTGCGCGCCCTTCGACCTGGACCCCGACGACGAGGAGCGGCTCGTCGAGCTCGAGAAGCAGCTCGGCCGCATGGTGCGTGCCGGAACGTTCTCGCGATCGACAGCGCTTTCGCTCATTCGCACGGCCAGGAGGGCGGCGCGGGCGTTCGTGCCTTCGAGGATCAAGCTGACGCACGTGCTGGGAGCGCTCGTGCAAGCGGCCGACTGCGGAATCCTCCGACAGGGTCGAGAGTGGGCCCGTCCCGACGCAGGCCTGATGGCCCTTCACGTCGCGACGGCGCTGCCGCTCTTGCGCGACCTTGGCCTCACGCGAGTCTACGAGCGTGAGCTGCGGCGGCTCCTGCACCAAGGTGCCGGATACAGGCCCGAGACGATCGTCGCCCTGCGCGACCGCGTGACCTTCGGCCTGCGAGATCGCCGGAGGGCGCTGGTACTGCGCGACGCGACCTTGCGGGCAGGTGTGTCGCCGTCGATGCTGATTCGCGGTGGCCCGCATCGCGGGCGCTTTGTCCCGTCCGAGGTGTCCGCGGAGGCTTTGCACGAGCAGCGAAGGAGTGCACAACGATGACCGACACGATCCAGACCAATGATGCGCCATCGACGAACGCCGACCTCGGCGCGGTCGCCAGTCACCCGACGGTGGTGAAGCTGCGGGAGTTGCTCTTCGACCTGCTCTCGTTCGAGCTGCAGCGCTTCACCGCGGTCGGCGATGGCGCGAGCTTCCTGTGCTGGCGCTCGAAGGACGGCAGCATCGAGTGGGCGCGTCTCGACCTGTTCGCGAGGCCGACCCGCGAGAACCCGAGGCACCTCGTCCTGCGCGTCACCATCAACAAGGGCCCCGTCGATGCCGTCGCCAACCTCGCTCGTCGGCGTGGGCTTCTCCATGAGGGGGAGCTGTGGCGCGGATCGAACTGGGCGCTCGAGGCGTTCGTCACGCTCGACGAGCTGATCGCCGCCGCGCCGTTCCTCGGCAGCCTCGTGCGCGCGCACGAGGAGAACGACGCCTCGCTCGTCATGGCCGCGCCGTTCCCGATCGTGTTGGCCTCGGGCGACCCGCTCGCCTGGGACGTAGTGGCCAGCGAGGCCGCGTGGGCCACCATCGACACGCATCTCCCGGCGTGCAGGGAGCGCGCGTGACCGGCGCGACGAGCAAGCTCGCCGAGCGCTCCGCCGAGTGGCTCGAGGATCCGCCCGAGCCGCAGACCGACGCGACCTTCGACGAGCGCTACGCAGCCGTCTTGTTCCGCGCGTTCCTCGCGGTGCTCGCGATTCGACTGCAGCGACCGACGGCGGGGATCTCCCCGGCGAGTCTCTGCTGGCGCGCGAACAACGGCCGGGTGGAGCACGTCACCTGCGAGCCCTTCTTCTGTGTGTCCGAGGACTCGCCGCATCGCCCGCTCCTCGTCCGCGTCCTCGTCAACAAGGTCACGGTCGGTCTCGTCGAGGAGCGCGACGCAGCGGCGGCAGCCGTCGCACGCGAGAGCGGCCTCGTCGAAGAGGGCGAACCGTGCCTCTCTCCGCGGTGGACGCTTGAACTCGCGGTCTTCCCCGGCGAGCTGCTCCGCTTCGCGACCTACCTCGCCGAGCTCGTGCGGGCCTCCGAGCGCGACGAAGACGAGACCGCCGTCGAGCCGCCGATGCCAACGGAGCTCATCGTCGAGCGCGAGGGGGCTCGGCTCTTGCCGGCACTCTACGTCTGGAGCGAGCGCGCCTGGGACTACCTCGCCGAGCAAGTGTGGATGGATGAGATCGTCCCCTCGAACGCGCACTTCATGGCTTTGCCTAGGCAGCGAAGGAGCGCACGACGATGACCGACACCACCGAGGCGAACGCCGCACAGGCGGCGAAGAAGCTGGGACGCCCTCGAAAGGCCGACCCGCAGCGCGTCGACTACCACCAGCTCGACACGCTGCTCGTCATGGGCGAGATGCGCGTCGACGCCGAGCGCGGTCCGGTGACCGAGTACCCGTCATACCGCGAGCTCGCCAAGCGCTTCGGCATCAGCCACAGCCTCGTCGCCGCGTACTCGTCGAGGCACAACTGCCTGCGCCGTCGCGAAGCGGCCTCGGAGAAGATCCGCAAGGTCACCGACGAGAAGGTCATCGCCCGCCGCGGGACGGCGCTGGCCGAGGCCAAGGAGCGCATCCTCGCGATCATCGACCGCTTCCTCGAGGAGTTTGGCAAGGCGCTCGAGGAGGGCCGCGTGCGCGTCGACAGCGTCGCCGACCTCAACATCATGGTGCGCCTGCGCGAGTTCCTGCAGGGAGGCCCCGATTCGCGCCAGGAAGTGCGCGGCATGCCGTCGCTCGAGGAGCTGTCCCGTCGCTACGCCGAGGCGCAGCGGCGCGAGAGGGAGGAAGGCCCGAACGCGGGCGGCGTCGTCCATCGCGACCGAGAGCCCGCGTCGCGTGAACGCGCGCTGCTCGCGGAGCCCCCAGTCGCCGCCTTCGCGAACGGCTCTGCCGAACTGCACGGTCACATCGAGGATGACGTGGATGCGGATGACGAGGTGGCGCTCGACGACGGCGATGATCGCGACACCGACACCGCCGCTTCCGATTGAAAGCGGCCATCTTCGGCGTGCGCGGACACGCGTTCTCGCGGACTTGGTGCGCGTGACGGAGCGCGAACGGACCGAGGACGATGGCCGCTTTCCGAGCGCACGCGGTGGTGATGAGGGACGATCGGCCGGCGCCGCGTGAACAACGATGGCCCCCGGGGGGAGGGTGAATTTTCGTGACGCCGCGCGCGCCGGGGAGCGTGCCCGGGGCCCCTTCCGATGGAGGTCGATTCGAGGAAATAACCGGGACCCGCGCGGCGAAGTGAGCGTCCAGAAACAGCGCCCTCGCCGAACGCGCTGGTCACTTTCGACCTGCAAGTAGCTCGCGAGCCCCGCTCCGGTGCTCAGCAGCGCAGCTGCTCGACAGCGTGCGCGAGGTCGTCGTCGCTCGGGTGCGTGTAGACCATCGTGGTGACGACGCTCCAGTGCCGCGCGAACCGCTGGGCCAACCGAATGTCCTTGGTGCCGGCATAGATGCTCGAGATCGCCGAGTGCCGCAGCATGTGCAGACTGACGTGCCGCTCGAAGCCCGCGCGCTCCTGCCAGACCGCGAAGGCGTGCCGGAGCTGGCGCGTCGAGAGGCGAGTACCTCGCTGACTCACGAAGAGCGGGGCATCGGGGTCGAGGCTCTCGCCCTCGCGTCCCTTCCAGCTGCGGAGCTTCTCGAGCTTGGCGCGCAGGCCCTCGGAGAGCAGCACGTCCTGGCGCTCTTCGTCGCCGCGTCCATCGCCCTTGAACACGCGCAGAGCGACGCGGCGACGCACGCGCCCGGCGTCGTCGAACACGTCGCCCACGTCGAGCGCCACCAGCTCGTGCGCGCGCAGCCCGGTGCCGAGCCCCATCGCGAACAGGACGTGATCGCGCCAGCCGGCGCAGTGCTCACCCGTCACGCGCAGGAGCGCCTTCTGCTCGCGCTCCGTCAGCGTGCGCGGCGCTCGACGGATCGACTCGACGTAGGCAGCCATGCGGGCATGACGGCTTCCTTTCGCGTCGAAGGCAAGGCCGGGTCGCGTTCTTCGCCGACATCCCAGATACGCCTTGATGGTCGCGCGAACGGAAGCCTGTATCGGACACGCGCGGACCGCTCCCGCGCCGGAGGACGAGCATGGCGAGGACGATCGGCACCATCACCACCTACGACGGCGACGAGCACCCCTACGTGCGCGGACACCGAGTCCGCATCGTCGCCGTGATGAAGGGCGCCGCGGCGCCAGACTTCGATCCCGACCGCGACGGCGCCATCCTCCGCGACGACGACGAGATCGAACGCGCGGGGGGCGTGACCGCCGCCGATCGCATCGAGGTCCAGCCCTGGGTCGAGCGCGAGCAGCGCTGGAGCTTCGTCACCAGCGACGCGCGCGCCGTCGACCTCGCGTGCTTCCGCCACCTCTCGAAGAACCCCTAACCCGACCCGCCCGGTGACCACGCCGGGTGGTCCGGCGGCGGCGCCGGGCACCAACGCAAAGGAGCCAGACATGACCGACACCACCCGCCGCACCCTCGAGTCCCTCGCCAAGCTGCGCCTCCCCGAGCTGCAGGCGCGCTTCGCTGAGATCGTCGGCCAGCCCACCCGCTCGCCGAACAAGACCTTCTTGCTGCGCCGGATCGGCGAAGTGCTCGAGGCCCGCGAGCAGCAGACGAACGCGGAGCCGACGACACCGGCCACCACGACCACCGAGGCGAGCCCGAAGGTGAAGCTGACCAAGCTCTCCGTCGCCGAGCTCCAGGCGATGTATCGCGAGGCTGTGGGCCGCGAGACCCGGTCCACGAACTCGGCGTACCTGGTGTGGAAGCTGCGCCAGGCCCAGAAGGGCCGAGTCCGCGTCGGGCCGATCGAGCGGCGCGCACCCGACGAGGCCGCCGACGTGAAGGTCCTGCCGCTCCGCATGGCCGCCGCCGAGGTCGAGGCCCTCGACGAGGCGTGGCGTCGGCTCGGCTTCAAGAGCCGGACGGCGATGATCCGGAAGGCGATCGAGGAGAGCCTTCGGCGAAGCTGAGCACGCGGATGCGGTGTAACCTCACCGTGTGGCGACGTCCTACCCGTACTTCAACGCCAGCAGGAACGCTCTGGACGCGATCACGCGCCTGTACGACTTCGTGTGGCCGACTGCAGCGGCTCTCTGGAACTTGCGGTGGCAGGTGGCCGGCTACAACGACATTCGCGGTGGCACCACGACGGTTGAGGAGCTGAAGGCCCGCTTCATCGAGGGCTCAGGGATTCATGGCGCCAACCTCCATCGCGCGTGCATCGAACACACGTGGGACCAGCAGCGCTCGGACCTGGCGTTCGTCGTCCTCGTCAACCTGTTCGCCGTGTACGAGAGCTGGACCGTCGAACTCATGGGGGAGATCGGAGCCGCATGGCCCAAGGGAGTCGACGCCAAGAAGGTGCTGCAGTTTCCGTCTTCAACCGACAAGCAAGGCACGCTTCGGGGCATCGGTGCTGAACTCCAGCACCTGACCAGCTCGCGAAGTGGCGGCACCGCGGAGCTGCACGCCGTGCTCGTGACGCAGAAGGGGGTTCACCCCAAGCACCTCGACGACATGCTCGTGGTCTACCGCTACTTCAAGGAGTGCCGAAACAGCCTGATGCACCTCGGAGGGCGGGCGACCTCGACGGCCGTGACCGCAGCCGCAGCTATGGCGGCGCTTCCTACTTCGGTGCCGTTCACGATCCCAAAACACGCTGCGCTGGTGCTGCACGCACCGGTCATCCTCGACCTCTACGGTACCGTTGGTTTCAGTGATGTCCTCCGCCGGCTCGTGCTCACGATCGACGCCGAGCTCACGGTCGCGGTGCCCGCTGAGAAGATCCTGCTGAATCGGTGGCGACAAGAGATCGGGGTAGTTCAGCTGTCGCGTGACGCGAAGAAGCGCCACTCCGCGCTCGTGAGGCACATGCGGAAGCTCGGTCTCCCCACGCTCGCCAGCACGACGAAGTTGGGGCAGGCGCTCCAGACCGCGGGGCTCGTGAAATAGCCGTCGGCCCGTTCGCGTTCACCCACCGGTCGCTGAGTAAAACGCCCCGCACCGTGCGAGGCCGATTCTCCTGGAGAAGAGGCCGCCGAGGAACGCCCTCGGCGACGCCCGCGACCACCTCGACGCCGCCTCGCGCGTTCTCCTCGCGCACGACGGAGCACACCGCGCGCGCACCGTCACGCCGCGCATCCCCGCGCCGTTCCGCCAGAAATGCAGAACCCCGAGAAGCTCGCGCCGCTCGGGGTTCCGTTTACCTGCTGGTCGCCCTTCTTGGCGCGACTCGAAAATGGCTCCAGCTCCTGGACTCGAACCAGGGACCCGGCGGTTAACAGCCGCCTGCTCTACCGACTGAGCTAAGCTGGAATGGGGTCGCTAGCCTATTCAGGAAGCTTGCACCGTCAAGCTGGAACTACGGGCATTTGGAATAGCGGGCCAGAATCAGGTTCGCGCCGCTGCCGTAGACCCAGCCGGCGTCGCCGTTCGGGTAGCTGAAGAAGTCGTCCTTGGCGCGGAAGGCGCTGGTGGTGGTGACCGGCGCGCCCACCGGATTGCCGGTGCTCGCATCGACCTCTTGCAGCGTGCGGGTGGTGCCGCTGCGCCAGGCGGCGAGCAGGCCGCCCTTGAACGCGACCAGGTGCGCCGAGTCGTCATCGACGGCGTTGCTCGTCAGCCAGACCTTGGTCGAGACGGCGCCCGCGGTGTCGAGCTTGGCGATGGCGACGTCTTTGTTGGGGCGCCCCTCGGGGGAGACGTACGTCAGCCAGTAGCCCGAGGTCACCGAGACGAAGCCACCGAGCGCAGCGCTGCTCGTGCCCGCGCAGTTTCCGCTCGGCTCGCTCGAGATGACCTTGCTGTCGGCCCACAAGATCGACTTCGAAGCGTAGCAGTCCGAGAGGCACACGGGTCCGACGGTGGTCCCGTTTTGCGCGAGGCGCAGGTCGAGCGAATGGCTGCAGCCCCAGCCCCAGCCCCCGACGCTGCCCGAGCCCGCGTTGCCGGCGAGATCGAGGTGCCGAAGGGTGTCGCCGGTGTGGGCGATGTTGTCGGGCCAGCGCCGGTAGATGGGAAAGTACGCGACGTAGCCGGTGCCCTTGAAGTGCAGCCGACCGCCCTCGGCCGCGAACGTGCTCGAGTAGCTGTACCACTCGCAACCCACCACGTTGTGGTCGCACCCGCCCGTGAGCGTCTTCTCTGCCGCGACGGCGCCGGCGGTCGACAGCTTCACGAAGACCAGGTGATCGGGGTTTCGCGCGACCAGCAGGCCGAAGCCATCGCTCGACGCCGTGAGCCCGTGCACGTGCAGGCCGGGCACGCTGAAGTCAGCGCCGAGCTTCGTGCCCGCAGGGTTGACGCGGGTCACGTACACGTTGCCGGCGTTGGCCCATGCGATGGCGGTGTCGCCGCTCGGCATCACCGCGCCATACATCGGCGTGCCACCGGGTGAGCCTGCCGCGGCGACGGTCTTCTCGGTCACGCCGGCGGCGCAGGTTCCACCGGTTCCGCCGCCGCCGACCGTGCCGCCACCGCCGACCGTGCCGCCGCCGCCGCTCACCGTGCCGCCGCCGCCGACCGTGCCGCCTCCGCCGACCGTGCCGCCTCCGCCGCTCACCGTGCCGCCTCCGCCGACCGTGCCGCCGCCGCCGACCGTGCCGCCGCCGCCGACCGTGCCGCCTCCGCCGCTCACCGTGCCGCCGCTGCCGCCGCCCCCGGACGGGGACCC
>JACPVJ010000212.1 GCA_016191785.1 Myxococcales bacterium
CGATGCGCGTTGCCCTGTGGCCAATGTCGCTCACAGCGACACCGACCACGCCGATGCGCCCCGGAGCGGAGCCCACAGCGACACCGACCACGCCGGTGCGTCCCGGAGCGGAGCTCACAGCGACACCGACCACGCCGGTGCGCCCCGGAGCGGAGCCCACAGCGACACCGACCACGCCGGTGCGCGTTGCCCTGTGGCCGCTGGACGAAGCCGCTTGCGCGGCGGGGATCGTGACCTGCCGCGCCGCGCGCGACTGAGTGCGCCTGGACGTTCGAGTCATGCGCGACTCTCCGGGTGATCCTGACCACCAGCGGCGCAGCTCGCGGCCGACGCCGCCGCTTGCTCCGTCCGCCCAGACCCACCGAATTGCCCCTAGCGCCCCCGGCCACGCCACGCGCCCCGCCGCGCCGGGCTCGTCCAACGCCGCGCTTCACCACCGGACCCGTCACGATCCCGCGCGCCCCGTCACGATCCCGCGCGTGCCGTTGTCTGCGCTTCCGGGGGTCAGCGTGGCCGCGAATCTTGCCGCGCGCGAGCGAGGAGGTCCCCGACTCCGAGCGGCTCGGCCCACTCGTCGAGATAGCCATGTTCGAGGCGATCCCCCTGGATCTTGAGGATCCCCAGGACATCGCTCCACTGCCGTTCCGACGTCTCATCGCCCAAGCGAACGCCCAGCTCCTCCAGTGCCTGCGCGATCAGGCTCGCGACCAGGAGCGGGTCGCCGAGCACGGTCAGAACCCTTGGGTCGCTGGATCCCAGCCGAAGGCGCGTCGCATCGTTTCAGGGTCGAGCCATCGCGAGGCCAGCCTCAGGGCCTGCTCCCGCTCGTCCGCATCGGGGTGCGCACGGCGCACGTCCACGAGCGCGAGCTCTTGAACGGCCAAGGTCAGCGCCCTCACGCGGGCCATCTTCTCCGCCACGCTCATCCGACGGTACCCCTCGACCAGGACGGCCTCGATGTCCGGATGCGTGTCGGAGGGAGGCACCGAGCAAGGTTAGCGCGCTTCGGCCCGCGTTTCACGAGCTCTTGCTCCGTCCGTGTCCGGATCGACTGGCGGCGAGCGAACCCGTGGACCGCAAGAACCGACCCGGCTAGGACTTGGCGCGTGACGCCGCGCTCGGTCGCCTGCCTGGTCGCCGTGAGCTGTTCGCCGGCGGCGGCGCCGAGCGCCGAGGTGGCGCCCCCGGCGACCGCTGCCCCAAGCGTCGCGCCCACCCCCGCGCCGACGCCCGAGGCCGCGCCCGCGCCGCCCGCCATCGATGCCGGTTCGGACGCTGCCGAGCCCGGGCCCACGCCCGAGGCCGCTGCCGATCCAGAGGCCGCGTCCGCGCCCGTCGTGCGCGCGAGCTTTGCGCTGCGTGCCGGCGTGGCGCCGTGCCAATTCGTGTTTCGCGCGGGTGTGGGCTCGACGCTCGACATCGGCCGCTACCTGATGGCGATCTCGCGCATCGAGCTCCTGGCGACCGATGTCTGCGCCGCGCACGTCGTGTACGACGCCGAGGTCGAGAGGAAGGCGGCGCTCGCAGAGGCGCTCGACGCGTTGCAAGGAGGGTTCTTGCCGAACCCGGGCAAGCTCGGCGCGGCCGCCGCGCTCGGCGAGGGGCCTCCGCCCCTGTTCGTCGATGCCAACTTCGACGGCTACCTGGACCTGGCCGTCGAGGCCATGAGCGGAGCCTACAACAGCAGCTCGCGGTACTGGCTCTTCGAGCCGTCGACCAAGCGCTTCGTGCGCAGCACCGAGCTCGAGGTGCTGCTCATGCCGCGCTTCTTCGCCAAGCGCAAGCGCATCGCGGCCGGTGGGCGGGCAGGGGGGAACGTCTACGTGAGCAGCGAGCACGAGTGGGTGAAGGGCAAGCTCGAGACGGTCTGGAGCCAGACGACTTACCTGGGGGAGACGCCGCAGGGCCAGCCGCTCCCGAGAGGATTCCGCGAGTACCGCGTCCGCTACGAGCGACGCGGCACGACGCAGAAGAAGGTCTTCGACGGCCCGGCGCGCCGCTGAGCGAGCGTAACAAGTGACCATGGAGCGTGCGCTTCGCGATCTCTAAAGTCGGGACCACGGAGGTACGACATGGTTGCGAAGTTGTATGCGTTGGGAAGGTCGGCGGTGTTGGTGGGGGCGTTGGCGGTCGGGGCCTGTTCGGGGGCCGACGGCGAGCCCGGGGCCGCAGGAAAGGACGGAACCAACGGCAAGGACGGGACCGAAGGCAAGGACGGGATCGACGGCAAGGACGGACAGGACGGCCTTCCCGGGGACGCTGGCCCTCAGGGCGACGCGGGTCCCGTGACGCCGCCACGCCTGCTCGACGCGAAGATCGGCGGCTGGGTGCAGTCGAACGCCGACGCCATCAACGCCATGATCACGAAGTACGGGATCGCCGGGGGGAGCTTCGACGCCAAGAAGCGCCCGGTGGCCGTCTTCGACTGGGACAACACCGTGGTCAAGAACGACATCGGCGACGCGACGTTCGCCTGGATGGTGAAGCACGACGTGATCTTGCAGCCGCCGGGGAAAGACTGGGGGGCGACGAGCCCGGCTCTGACGACCGCGGCCAAGGCCGCGCTGAATGCGGCGTGCGACTCGGCGGCGGCCGCGGGCCAGCCGCTGCCGACCAGCACCAACGCCGCCTGCGCAGCGGAGATCATGAACATTTATTACAACGGCAAGACCGTGGCGGGCACGAGCGGGGACGCCTGGCCTGCCAAGGGCGGGACCACGACCACCAACTACCCTTACGCCTGGGTGTCGCAGCTTCAGGCGGGCCATACCCCCTCGGAGGTGCGCAGCTGGGCGCTGGCCGCATTCGAAGAGAACGTCAGCGCGCCCATCGGCACCAAGCAGACCGTCGGCGGCGTCGAGATGCCGGGCTACCTTCGCATCTACGACCAGATCCGTGACCTGGCCGAGACCCTGGACGAGAACGGCTTCGATGTCTGGGTGGTGACCGCCTCGCCCGAGTACGTGGTCCAGGCCATCTCCGAAGAGATCGGCGTGCCCCCGCACCAGGTGGTCGGGATTCGTCCGGTGGTCACGGGCGGCAAGATCACCTACGGCTTTCAGGCTTGCGGGACGCTGACCGACGGCCAGACCTCCCTCATCACGTACTACAACGGCAAGCGCTGCTGGATCAACAAGGCGATCTTCGGGGAACCGGCCGCCTCGCAGCTCGCGCCGAACCCCGACCTGACCAAGCGCCCGGTCTTCGTGGCGGGGGACTCGGACACCGACATCGCGATGCTGAAGGACGCGACGGCGCTGAAGCTGGTCATCGAGCGCAACAAGATCGAGGTGTCTTGCAACGCCTTCGCGAACTACCAGAACAAGTGGCTGCACCAGCCCATGTTCATCGAGCCCAAGTCGGCGCCGGCCGCCGGGGCGTTCGATTGCCCCGCGGCCAAGGACCCTGACGGCAACGCGATCGTTGACGAGGCGGGTCAGCCGTTCCCGAAGAAGCTCCCGTAGCCCCATCGCTCTGCCCGCGCGAAGCCGGCGTCTCCGCAAGGGACGCCGGCTTCGACGCGTTGCGGCTGTGAAGAGGGGTACGCGGGCGCGAAGCGCCGCACTGCGAACTGGTAGAGCCAGTTGAGCGGTCCCGTCGGTGGATCTCGCGGCGGCGGAGCCGAAAATATTGCCGCTCATCCGGGATGCCCAGAGGCACCCTTGTTGCAACTGGTTAATCCACTATGGCGGACGGGTCGGTCGGGGTGGGACGGTCGGGGTGTTCGGGGGATGCGCCGCGGGAGCTCCGCGCGCGGTACATCCAGCTCGGCGCCGAGGAGCTCTTGGTGCTGATCTTCCCGGTCTTGGCGCCGGCGCCGAGCGCTGCTCTGACGGAGGCGGAGCGAGAGGTCGTGCGACGCGTGCTCGAGGGGGCGACCACCGCCGCGATCGCAGCGTCGCGCCGGACCTCGCCGCGGACCGTGGCCAATCAGCTGCAGTCGATCTTCCGCAAGCTCGGCATCACCTCGCGGGCCGAGCTTGCACGCTCTTATGCGGGCACGCCCGCTCCAAAACGGTGAAACCAAGGAGGTGCGCATGGTGGAGAGAGCATCGGTACGGGGAACGGATGCGGATCGAGCAGATGACGCAAAGACCTGGGACGAGCTGATGAGCGGGCGGTGGCGGATCGTGGAGCTGTTCGACGTGGATGGGCGACGGCACGTGGTGGCGCAGCGTCGCACCGGGGAGCCGATCTCCCCCCTCGAGCGCGTGGTCCTCGAGCGCCGTGCGCACGGCGAGGGGCTCAAGGTGATTGCGATGGATCTCGGTCTCAGCGAGGCGACGATCTCGCGGCGCCTGCGCGGGGGGATGCAGAAGTTGGGAGTCTGCACGCACGCGCAGCTGGCGCGCCTGTTCGTGCGCTAGGCAAAACCGGCGTGCCGATCGTGAAGTGAGAGCGATCGCCCTTCCCGCTCGCCGCCATCTGCCGTAAGTCGCCCAGCCGGGGGCTCGAGGAGGCGGCTTGAAACAAGAAATCACCTGGCAGTCGGTCAGCGGAGCGTTCTTCGTCTCGGCGCTGATCTCGCTCGCCTACCCGTACATCGTGCTCAAGCTCGGGATGGGCCCGAACGTCAGCGTGCTGGCTGCCTTCATCGGTGCCCTCTACCTCTACGCCACCGCCAGGAAGACCCGCGGCCAGAACGCGGTCCAGAACAACATCATCCAGACCGCGGCCACCAGCGCCACGGCCACGGCGTTCATGTGCGTGGTCGCCGCGGCCTTCGGCTACCTCAACGCCAACGAGTCGGTGAACGTGAAGACGCACATCGACCCGTGGAACATGTTCCTGTGGCTGTCGTGCTCCGGCGCGGTGGGCGTGCTCGTGGCCGCGCTGTTTCGCCGCTACTTCATCGACGATCCGGAGATGATCTTCGCCGACGGCGTCGCGGCCGCCGAGACCATCCAGGTCCTGGACGCGGGCAGCGACGAGTCGCGACACAAGCTGCGCGCGCTGGGCGTCGGCACGCTGGTCGGCATGTTGCTGGCGTTCGTGCGCGACGGGCTCGGCAAGATCCCCATCATCCCCATCGCGATGCGCTACGGCGTGGGCATCGAGCTCAGCGTGCTGTCGGTGGGCACTGGCCTCTTGATCAGCTTGAACGTCGGCCTGAGCATGCTCGCCGGGTCCGTCGTCACCTGGCTGTTCGGTCCGATGGTGATGGAGGCGGCGGGGATGCAGATCGTCCACGGCTCGATCGCACCCCAGTACGTGGCGCAGTGCGACGCGCTCGCGAGCGTGACGGCGCGGAGCGCCGAGCAGGCGGCGTTCCTCCAAGATCACTGCGGCATGATGGGCGCTTACCTGGGCGGCAAGCAGTTTTCCATCGTGATGCTCTGGTTCATGTGGCCCGCCACGGCCATGATGATCACCTCTGCGATGACCGCGGTGGCGCTGCAGTGGCGCAGCATCGCGAGCATGTTCACGACGCTGAAGGCCGAGCGCGTGAGCGGCAAGAGCGAAGACATGTCGCTTCGCACCATCCTGATCTTGGGCAGCGTGATCACCCTGGCGCTGGCCTTCGTGCAGGCGCGCGAGCCGTTCAACTTGCCCTTTTACCAGACCATCATCTCGGTCTTGTGCGGCTTGCCGCTGATCTTGGTGGGCGTGCGCGTCTTGGGCGAGACCAACCAGGGTCCGGTGTCGCTGATGGCCAACACGCTCCAGGCCATCTTTCGCCTCTTCAGCGCCGACATCGGCCACAACCTGGTGAGCGCCGGCACCGCCGGCAACATCAACTCGCAGGGCGAAGGCACGATGCAGGTCTACAAGACCGGCAAGATCGTCGGCTCGGTGCCCCGGGTGCTCACCTGGGTTCAGTTCGCGTCGATCCCCATCGGCGCGGCGGCGGTGGCCATCATGTACCCGGTCCTGATCCGGCGCTACGGCTTGGGCGGCGACGGTCTGGCGGCGCCCACGGGTCTGAAGCTCGCGAACATGGCGGTGCTGATGACCAAGGGGATCAGCGCCTTCCCCAAGGGCGCGCTGACCTGGACCGCCATCGCAGCGGTGCTGGGCGTGGTGATCGAGCTCTTGAAGCAGAAGAAGGGGCTGAAATGGCTGCCCAGCGTCGCCGGCTTCGGCTTCGCGCTGATCCTGCCCGGCACCCTCAACATCCCGATCGCGATCGGAGCGATCGCCGGCTTCATCTGGCACCGCGTGAACCCGCGCTCCCACGGCCACCACTCGGTGACGCTGGCCAGCGGCTTCATCGGCGGTGAAGCGCTGATCGCGGGGCTGCTCCTGCCCGCGCTCTTCTACTTCGGGCTGCTCTCGCCCTGAGCGCCGGGCGCGGTGCTTCGGCCTGCGTCGAGGGTCCGCGGTCGGTCGAGCCCCGCGGCATCCAAGAGCGCGGCGTCGGCCAGCTGCTTTCGCCCGGGGCCATGGCCCAAGAGGCGGCCGTCGCCCAGCACCAGCACGTCCGCTTCGAGCTCGAGCGCCGCCTCGAGATCGTGGGTCGCGAAGACGGTCGTGGCCGGGCTGGCGCGGATGGCGTCGAGCACCGCGCGCCGCGACCGCGAGTCCAGGCTGGCCGTGGGCTCGTCGAGCAAGAGCACCGCCGGATCGGCCGAGAGCACTGCCGCGATGGCCAGCCGGCGCTGCTCCCCCAGGCTCAGCGATTGCGGGACCCGCGCCTCGAGACCGCTGAGCCCCACCCGCTGAAGCTCGCGCTCGGCGCGCTCGTTGGCATCGGTCAGGCCGCGCTGCCGCGGCGCGAACGCGGCCTCGTCCCGGACCGTCGCCGAGAACAGCTGATCGGCGGGCTCGGCGAACACGAAACCCAGGCTCGCTCGCACCTGGGACAAGCTGTGCCGATCGAGGGTCAGGTCTCCAACCTGGATCGTGCCCGCGAAGCGTGCCGCACCGACCAGGGCGAGCAAGAGCGAGGTCTTGCCCGCGCCGTTGGCGCCCACCAGCGCGACGCGGCGGCCCGGAGCGATCGTCGCGGTCACGTCGTGCACCACCTCGGCCGGATCGCCGCCGACGCCGTCTTCGCGCCACACCCGGACGCCAGCGAGCCGAATGCCGAGCGGAGTCATGACGGCAGCCAGTGAAGCGCCGTCACCACGGTCAGCGCGGCCAGTGCCGAGAGCACGCCCGACGCACCGAGGCGCGGGCCCGCGGGCGCGCCGTCGGCGCCGCGCAGGCGCATCGCCAGATCGACGCGCTCGGCCCGGGCGGAGGTGCGCACCAAGAGCTGAGCCAAGACCTCGGGCCCGAAGCGAGTGGCGCCGCGCAGGCGCCTGGCCAGGACCAGGCGCCGGCCCTCCGAGGCCACGTGCTCGAGCTGCCAGAGCAGCGCGTGCACCGCGCCCGAAAGCGACCGCGGCACGCCCAGCCCGCGCAGCGCAGGCCCGAGCTCGCCGAGCGAGAGGGTGCTGGCGAGGCACGAGGCAGCGAACGCGGCACCCACCGCGCGCAGCGCGACCAACAGAGCGCGATCGGGGTCCGCGATCGCCAGCGGCACGAGCAGCGCGCCGAGCGCGAGCAGCGCCGCCCCGAGCCGGCGAGCGAGCCACCCGAAGCGTGGCCGCGTCACGAGCGCGAGCCCCACCAGCAGCGCGGCCAGCGCGGCGCGGCTCCGACCCGAAGCGAGGGGCGCGGTCGCGATCCCCGTGGCGAGCACGAGCAGGCACGCGACGCGCGCCGACGGCGTGACGCTCACGGCTGCGCCCGCTGCACCACGCGCTCGAGCGCGTCGGGCGCCTCGGTGGCCAGCGGCAAGAGCGCACACGTGAGCCCGACGGCGAGCGCCGCCCAGACCAGCGCGACCCGCTGCGAGCGCGCCGGGACCGCGGCCTCGTCGAGCAGGGGCGGCAGGTGAGGGTGCTGCCCGGCGGCCGCGAGTAACCCGGGCGCCGCGGTCATCAGGTGACGCAGCGCGAGCGCGGTGAGCACCCCTTCGATCAGTCCGGCGAGGGTCTGCAGCCCCACCAGCCACCCAAACGCCAGGCTGGCCGGGACCGCGGCGCCCAGGGTCAAGGTGAGCGCCAGGCTGGCGGCGCCCAGGGCGCTGCCCACCACCGTGCCCAGCACCGCGGACAGCGCCACGCGCCTCGGGCCACAGACCCGGCTCACCGCGTGCATCGCCAGCACCGGGAGCACCGCGATGTTCAGCGCGTTGATCCCCAGCGCGGTGACCCCGCCATCGGCGAAGAGCAGCGCTTGCACCACCAGCACCGCGCACAGCGCCAGCACCGCGCGCCCGGGCCCCACCGCCAGCGTGAGCAGGCCCGCGCCGATCACGTGGGCGCTGGCGCCTGGCACCAGCGGCACGTTGAGCGCCTGCGCGGCGAGCACGAAGGCCGCCAGCGTGCCGGTGAACGCGACCCCGCGCGTGCCCTGGCCGCGCACGCGGCCCGCGACCAGCGCTGCCGCCGCAGCGCCGGCGGCGTTTGCGCCGAGAAGCCAGGCCGGGCTCGTCACGATGCCGTCCGCGAGGTGCACGCAGGAAAGCTAGAGCCGGCCTGGGATTCGTGCCACCAATTTTTGCGGACGTGCTACGGCGCAGCCAGCACGAAGTAGTGCAGGCTGGTGAAGCTCTGGCCGCTGGGCGCCGCCAGCTCCACCTTCGCGATCTTGTCCGGGGTGTCCGGCGGCAGCTCGAGCGCCAGCTCTTGCCAGTCGAGCTGGGCGCTGGCCGCCAGCGGACCGACCTTCCGCCCGTCGACCCACAGCTCGAGCGTCATCGCCGCCTCGACGATCACCCGCGCCACCAGCCGAGCCCGGGGACGCACCGCCAGCGTGAAGCGATCGAGGGTGCGACCCGCCCGTCCGCCGTCCACCGCATGCTGCTCGTCGACCCAGGTCTCGTGCACGCGGTTCTCGGGCTGCGTCGCCCAGAACAGGGCATAGCCGTGCGCGGCCTCGCTCTCGAGATCGGCCACGTCGAGCCGGTCGACGAGCTCGCCCTTCACCTCGCCCAGGGGTCTCTCGGCCGACAGCAGCGGCGCGTAGTCGGCCAGGTACGCGGTCATGGTCTTGCCGCCCAAGATGGTGGCGTCCACCGTCCGCGAGGTGAGCGCTTCGCCCATCAGCGGCGAGACCGCCATCCACTCGGGGTACACGATGAAGTGCGTCGGCAGCTCGTGCCGCGGCAGCCGCTCGTAGTGCTCGAAGCGCGAGCCGGCGCCCGCGGCCCAGTAGCGCGGCTCGCTCTTGGTGGTGAGCCCCACCACGTCGAAGGTGCGCCGTCCCGAGAAGTAGGCGATGGCGCCGGTGTCGTTCACGCCGATGATCGCGTCCTTGGGCAGGGTGTCCCGTGCCCACCGCCCCAGGCTCGACTGCTGGCGCCGGATGGCGTCCGCGCTGTGGGCCACGTCGTCGATCGCCGGCGAGAGCTGCGAGGCGAACGCGCCCGTGAGCCCGGCGGCCAGCGCGACCCCCGCGTGCGGGGTGAACCGGGCCAGCGCGAGCCCGACCCCCTCGCACAGCGCCGCCAGCGCGATGAACCAGCCGGGCGCGAAGGGCCACAGATAACGCAGGCGGTTGCACAGCATGCAGTCGAAGCTCGCCGGGATCAGCATGCCGAGGGCGATCAGCACCACGAAGGCGCCCCGAGGGACGCGCCTCTGCCGGAAGGCGAGGGCGACCAGCGCCGGCAGCGCCAGCCAGGCGATCAGACGACCGCCCGCCGGGATGAAGATCGCGCTCCACACCTGGCCGTCGAAGAGCGTGCCGAAGAGCAGCTCGAAGTTGCCGCGGATGGCGGCCCACAGTCGCTCGCCTTGGTGATACGGATTGAACGGCAGCCACTTCGAGAGCGCCGTGGTGCTTGCGGCCTGTCCCGTGAACAGCCAGTTGATCAGCGCCGGCAACCCGAGGCCCGCCAGCGGCAAGGCCGCCCAGCCACGGCCAGGTCGACGCACGAGCGCCACCGCCGCGCACACCAGCGCGATGGCCCCCTCGGGGCGCATGAGCTGAGCGGCGCACGCGACCAGCACCAACGTGATGCGGGCGTTCCTCGACACCGGCTCGCTGCTCTCGGCTTGCTCGGCGGCCAGGCGCGCCGACCAGACCAGGAGCCACGCGAACGGCACGACCTCCATCCCGCTGCCGGCGCACCAGACCAGTCCGCCGAACGCCGGGACCATCGCGCCGGCGGCGAGGGCGACGGGGCGACTCACGAGCCCGAGCGCGAGCCGGTGCGTTTCCATCGCGAGCAAAGACAGGCTCACGAACCCCAGCACCCACGCCACCCACACCAGGCGAAGCTCACCCAGGCCCAGCGCGTGAAACACGCCCAGCACCATCGGCCAGAGCAAGCTGGTCGCACCCGGCGTGGGCGCCGCACCGGGCGAATAGGCCAGGGGCTTTCCGGCGGCGAAGCTCTTGGCGTACTGGAAGTGGATGAAGCTGTCGTCGAGCGGCACCGCGGCCTCGCCGCCGGTCTCGGCCAGGATGGTTCGTACGGTGAGCACGGCGAGCACCGTCGAGACCGCGGCCCAGGGCAGCCACGGTTTGGCTCTCGTCAAAAGGCTCGGCGCTGCCATCTCGGACCGCGGGCATGATATCCGGACGGCCCTGCGCAGCGACCCTTTCGCCGCTACGCCGCAGCTGCCCGACGGCGACGCCGTCCACCCCCGCGGTTGCGCGGGCTGGGTTGCCCACCCATCTTGATATGGGTAGGCTGTATTGGGTGAAGACGACCATGGATATCTCCGACGCGCTCCTGGCCCGAGCGAAGCGTCACGCCCGCCGAACGGGCAAGTCCCTGCGCGCGCTGGTGGAGGAGGGTCTGCGGCAGGTGCTGAGCGCGGAGTCGGCGCGCCCCAAGTACGAGCTTCCTGACCTCAGTGTGGGGAAGGCCGGCGACCCGAACCCGCTCGAGGCCCTCTCCTGGCAAGACCTCCGCGACGAAATCTACGGGGGCCGCTGAGCATTGCTGGCGGTGGACACCAATGTGCTGGTCTACGCCCACCGCCGCGAAGCGAACGAGCATGCGGTCGCGTCGCGCGAGCTCCGCGCGCTCGCGGGCGGCGCAGACGCATGGGCCATCCCCTGGCCTTGCGTCTACGAGTTCTTCAGTGTCGTCACCAACCCGAGGATCTGGCGAGACGCCGCGAGCACTGGCCGACAGGCCGCGGCCCAGGTCCAGGCCTGGTGCGCTTCACCTTCGCTGGTGTTGATCGGCGAGAGTGACGCCTTCCTGACCGTGCTGGCCCCGCTTTTGGACCGTCCGAGGGTGCGTGGCCCCGTGATCCACGACGCACGCGTGGCCGCGATCTGCCTCGCCCACGGCGTCGACGCACTGCTCACGCGTGACCGCGACTTCTCCCTGTTTCCTGAGCTGCCGACGCGAGACCCGTTTGCCTGAGGACCAAGCTCGTTACACCGGCTTCGGGCGACTACGACCAAGAAACGCGCCCTGGTCGGCGCGCGCAGCGGCTCGGCGCTGCCCTCTCGGACCGCGGGCATGATATCCGGACGGCCATGCGCAGCGACCCTTACGCCGATGCGCCGCATCTGCCCGAGGGCGACGCGGTCGATCCCCGCACGCTGGTGGGCGCGGGCTCCGAGCCCATCGAGCTCGAGATCGGGCCCGGGCGCGGCTGGTTCCTGATCGAGCGGCTCGAGGCCGAGCCCGGCGTGCGGATGGTCGGCCTCGAGATCCGCCGCAAGTGGGCGACCATCGTCGATCGACGGCTGGCCGGTCGCGGCTTCGGGGATCGCGCCCGGGTCTTCGCCGAGGACGTCCGCCCTGCCATTGCTCGGTTCCCCGATGCTTGCGTCCGGGTTGCGTACCTGCATTTCCCCGATCCCTGGTGGAAGAAGCGTCACCAGAAGCGGCTGGTGCTCACCCCCGACCTTTGTCGCGAGCTCGCGCGGGTGGTGGTCCCGGGGGGCGAGCTCTTCGTCCAGACCGACGTGCCCGAGCGCGCCGACGACTACCAGCAGGTGGTGGCCCAGGAGCCGGCCTTCGCCCCGTGGGAGGGCGACCCGCGCGTCGCCGAAAACCCCTATCGCGCTCGGAGCCCGCGGGAACGCCGGGCCATCGAGGACGGCCTGCCGGTGGTCCGCATGCGCTGGCGGCGCCGATCTCCGGGCGAATCGTGCGGCAGTTGATCCGGCCGGACCGGTGGGGCTACCCTCGCCACCGTGATTCGCACTTGGCTCGCCCTGGGCGCGTTGGCGCTTTCCGTGGTTGGCTGCGCCACCTACCGGGAAGATCTGAACCGCGGACAGCGCTTCTACGAAGAGAACGAGTACGAGCGCTCGCTCGCGATCTTCCGCGTGCTCGAGTCGGACATGGACTCCCTCGAGCTGGCCGATCAGGCCCGGTACGCGTATCTGCGCGGCATGGCGGACTACCGCCTGGGCTTCCGCGCCGACGCGCGCCACTGGCTGGCGGTGGCCAAGGCCGTGGAGCAAGAGCACCCCGGTGGGCTCAGCGCGCAGTGGAAGCAGCGCCTGGACGAGGCGCTGAACGATCTGAACCAAGAGGTGTACGGCGGCGGCGAGGGCATCGGCAAGAGCCGCTCCACCGCCACCGAGACCACCAAGGGGCCCGAGCAAGCGCCCCCGACGCCCGCCGCGCCTGGCAAGTGCAACGCCAACAAAGACTGCGCCGAAGGGCAGACCTGCCAGGCTGGCGAGTGCGTGACGATCTGATCGCTCAGCGCTTCAGCAGAGCGATCTGATCTTTGGCGGCGAGCTTTTGCTTCTTCAGCTCCGTCATGTGGTGCTGTTCCGTGGGCGTGAGGAAGGCGCGGCGTTCGAGCACCCTCACCATGCCCTTCAGCTCGTGATGCTGCTGCTCCAAGCTCGAGAGGCTGTTCCGTGACGTACGCTCACCCATGGGCTCCTCCGGTTGTACGATCGTATGGACACACGAACGCGCGTCTTCATGCCCCCCTTGGACGCGATCGACGCGCGCGTGCGGTAACGACCACGGATCCAACTTAGGAGCCTTCTATCCGGGGTCAACGGGTAATTTCGGGAACTCTGAAGGCCGCGAGCTACACTCATCGAGCATGCGATTTGCAGCACTCTTCGCCGCGACCTGGGTACTCGGCTGTGCCGCGGGCGTGGGCCCGACGCGGGGCGCGGCCAAGCCCCCGGAATCGGCCGGTCCCGGGCCCCGGGATCCGGTGGTGGTGCCCCGGCAGGTCATCACGCCGGGCAGCGAGGGCGACATCGACCAGCTGTTTTCCGCGGCATCGGCCCGGCAGGCCGCGGGTGCGGCGGCGGAGGCCGCCCAGGGCTTCGACCGGGCGTACCGCCTCGATCCGAACGGCCCGCGGGCCCCCGAGGCCCTGCAGCAGGGGGCGCTCTCCCACGAGCAGGCCGGCGACCGCGCGACCGCCCTGCAGCGGTTCGAGCAGCTGGCCAGTCGCTTTCCCACCCACGCCCTGGCGCGGGACGCGCTCTTGCGGGTGATTCGCCTGTCGTGCTTCCTCGAGCGCTGGCAGCGCTGCGGCGAGGCGTCGGATCTGTTCCTGTCGCGGTACCCCGACCGCGACCACGTGGAGAGCATCGTCGCCTTCGGTGGCAAGGCGCTGTGGCGCGTGTCCGAAGCAGACGTAGCGGGCGCCACGTACAACATCGAGAAGGCGCGCACGCTGGTGGAAGAACACCGCCTCGACGCCGCCGGGAAGATCCCTCGCGACGTGGCCCAGGTCTACTTCGCGCTGGGCGAGGTGCGCCGACTGCGCGCCGAGAAGATCCGCTTCAACCCCCTGCCGGAGAACTTCGCGGCCGTGCTCGAAGAGCGCTGCCAGCTCTTGCTCGACTCGCAGAGCGCGTACTCCGACTCGATGCGAGCGCACGACGCCCACTGGTCGGCGATGGCGGGCTTTCGCGTGGGCGAGCTCTACCAGAAGCTCCACGAAGACCTGATGGACGTCCAGCAGCCCAAGGCCGACACCGACAAGAAGCGGCAGCTGTTCGAGGGCGCCATGCGCCTGCGCTACAGCATCTTGCTCGACAAGGCCCTGACCATGATGGAGCACACGCTGAGCATGTCGGCGCGCACCGGTGAGAAGTCGGCGTGGGTCGAGAAGGCCGACGACGCCAAGGCCAAGCTGCGGCGCGCGCAGAAGGCCGAGAAGGACGCCATCGACAAGCTGCCGTACACCCGCGAACAGCTTCAAACCGCGCTCGACGACCTGGCAAAGAAGGCCGACGAGAAGGCGAAGAAGGCGGGACGCTAGGAAACGCGCATCATTCCGGCGGCGCGTCACTTCGCCGCGGGCGGTACAGGGCAGGGCTGGTTCGTGAAGGTGCCGGCGGCCTCAGCGCGCTGCTCTAGGCACCGCACCGAGCATGAGCCGCTGGCGCGGTAGTCGTACTGAATCAGGTAGGCGCGGCCCACCTGTGGCGCGAAGCGCACGGCGCTGCTGCAGACGCCCAAGGGCACGAACTCCGTCTGAGTCACCCATCGCTGCTTGAGCTCCGAGCGGTAGCGGGTAACGGAGCGCGTACACGTCCGGTAGCTCCTGTACGAGCCGCAGCTGTAGCTCTCCGTCGCCCGATAAGGCACCTGCTCGGTGTAGGTCTCCTCAACCTGGCGACTGGAGTAGCTGCCGAACGCGCTCGAGAGCTTCACGGTAGCTGGCCCCGGGTGGACCAACAACGCATCCGTGCGCGAGGCCGCTGCCAGCTGCGAGTCTACCTCTTGGACCAAGACGCTCCGCTCATCTACCGTGGCGCTTTCCCGCAGCAACGCGCCCGCTGACTCGGAGTATGAGCGTCGGATCTTGAGGACGGCGTGCGGCTCGTCAGCGCTGGGCGGCCGATACGGGAGCACGCACCCGCCGGCGCCCAGCAGCACTACGGTGCACGCCACCAACATCACTTGCGGCACGACTGATCGCACTGTTTCCCCTCGACATCGCAGCGCTGGAGGCGATCGGCTGAAAACGCCTGCAGCAGGCAGGCGTCCTTGTCCCTGGCGCACGCCTGCACGCAACGTGCTTCCACTGGTTCCTGCGAACGCATGTAGCAACCCGCGCCGAGGACCGCGGCGAGGGCCGCCCACACCAACCCTACCCTGCCCATGAACCGGCGCGAGCCTAACGCACCTTCCTGGACGCACCAACCCACTCGAGAGCTGTCCAGAAGTGGACAGCTCTTTCGCTTTTCATCCCGGGGAGGCATGCGCCCGCGAGACGCGAATCCGACGCGCCGCCCTGACGAGGGGACGCTGCCCGCTCAATCACTCGGCGACGTTGCCGCGGTGGCGAGGGCCCCGTGCACCCAGAAGCCGCCGCCCGTCCCGCGATTCTTGGCGAACTGGCTGGGCGCCTCGCCGGGCCGCGAGCTGAGATAGATGGTGGGCGGAAGGCCCGTCGGCGTCGCGCCGCTGGGCCCGAGATCGACCGGCTTGCCGGCAGCGCTGCGGAACTTCTGGAGGTTGGCTGCCTGCGAGAGATCCAGGTACGTGCCCATCGCCAGCCAGAGCTCGGCGACCTCGCCCTGGTACTTGAGATCGCCACCGTTGTCGGCGAAGAGCCCCCACTGGCTGCCGGTGTTGTCGAGCAGGGTGTCGGCCCAGTACGCAGTGCTGATCGACGCAGCGCCGTCGAGGTACAGGTGCTTCTTGGTCGAGCTCGACAGGTCGACGCTGAACGCCACGTGGTGCCAGCTGGTCGTGTCGGTGACCGCCGTGGTCGACAGATCGCACGCCACGCCACCACCGGCCTTCCGCCAGACCACGCGGAACGAGTCGTTGCTGCTGAACTCGAGCTGGTTGGGTGAGCCCGACCCTGCCGCTTCGGGGCCCAGGCACTGGGTCTTGCCGAGGCCCACGCGCTTGAACCAGAGCGAACCGGTCACGGTCTTGGTGTCCGCCACGCCCTGGAACGCGGTCGCGTTCTCGAGCCAGTCCTGCACGCCGTCGAAGGCCACTCCCTTCACTGCGAACCCCCACGCGCCGCCGCCACCGCCGGCCGCGGTACCGCCTGCGCCGGCTCCACCCGCGCTGGTGCCACCGGCGCTGCTGCCGCCTGCGCTCGTTCCACCGGCTCCGGCACCGCCCCCGAACCCGCCGTTGCCGCCAGGCCCTGGCCAGCCCGCGGCACCGCCCACGTTGCTGCCGCTCGACCCGCCCTGCCCTGGGTCGGGCTCGGTCGGGGCAATGTCGAGGCAGGCCGCGCTGAGCGCCGCCGCGGCGCCGAGCACGAGGGAGCAGACGAGACGCGAGCCCACGGGTGACAGTGTAACGCGCCGGCGTCCGGGGTGGGCACGGCGCCACGCCGGACCGAGCGTTGCGCAGGGAAACCGCGCCGATCAGCTGCTCTGCAGCGCGCTCACCTCGGCGTCGGTGTGACGTAGGCGGATGGACAGTGCTCGGGCCAGCCGCGCGAAGAGCTGCGCCCCCGCCGCGGGCTCCTCGTGAGAGAGCGCGTCGATGCGTTTTCGGGAGAGCACGAACAGGTCCACGGGCGTGA
This sequence comes from Myxococcales bacterium, assembly GCA_016191785.1. Taxonomy (GTDB): domain Bacteria; phylum Myxococcota_A; class Polyangia; order Polyangiales; family Polyangiaceae; genus JADJKB01. The sequence continues at coordinate 16,392 of JACPVJ010000212.1, forward strand.
GCGCCACTGCGTCTGCCGAGCGCTTGCCGCGGTCCAAGAAGGCCATGTCGCCGAAGAAGTCGCCACGACCGAACGACGCGACGTGGAGCGCCCGCTCACCGTCGAGCGGGATCAAGATGCGCACCGTGCCCTTGCGGATCACGAACAGCTCGTCCCCGTCGTCGCCCCGCGCGAACAGCTTCTGCCCGGCGGGGCACGAGCGCTCTTCCAGGCAGCGTGACACCGCCTGAAGCAGCGTGTCGGACTCGAGGTCGTGGAAGAGATCGATTTCCGTGAGCCCGAGCGGCGGCCCCCGCTGCAGGCGGCCCGGCAAGGCCGCGTCCAGGATCTGATCTTCGACCCACTCGAGCGCGGCGTCGAGGTCGTCGAAGATCTCGACCCCGCCGCTGGTCTTCCCCACTCCCAGATCCGCAAGGTAGCCCCGCAGGTCCTTGCCCGTCGGCAGGTTGGCGGGGATGCCCGCCAGCACCAGCCGGCCGCCGTGCTCTTCGAGGCGAATGTCCATCTGGTCGAGCAGGCGCGCGGCGGTGAAGTCCACACCCTGCACGCGCTTCAGATCGAGCACGATGAAGTCCTTCTTCTCGAGGTCCTTGGCGAGCTCGGTGAAGAGCTGATCCGTCGTCCCGAAGAAGAGGTTCCCCTGCACCTCACAGATCGTGGTGCGCTCACCCTCGCGCTCGAGCACCTCCATCTCGCTGGGGATCCGCCGCTGCTTCGAGAAGACCTGCGCACCGCTGGACTTGCGCCGCACCACCGACGCCGCCATGTGCTCGCGGGCGAAGAGCATCACCGACAGGGCGAAGCCCGCGGCTGATGCCTGGATCAGCCCCACGAAGACCGCCACGGCGATCACCGCCGCGACCACGACGAAGTCGAGCACCGTCGAGCGGCGCTTCAGCAGCGCGAACATCTTGGTGTCGAACATCCGAATCGCGATCACGGTGAGGATGCCGGCCAGGGCCGCCAGGGGGATCCAAGCCACCGCGCCGCTGAACAGGGTGAACACCACCAGGCAGAAGACCCCCTCGAGCATGCCCGAGAGGCGGGTCTTGGCGCCGCTCGTGACGTTGACCAGGGTTGGGCCGCTGGTCCCGGCGCCAGGCATGCCACCCAGCACCGCGCTGACCGCGTTGCCGATGCCCTGCGCTCGGAGCTCGCGGTTCGAGTCGTGTCGCGAACGCGTGATGGCGTCGACGATCACCGCGGTCTTGAGCGTGTCGATCGACAAGAGTGCCGACAGCGTGAGGGCCGGGACGATGACGGTGGCCAGATCGTGGGTGCCGAGCCCGCCCAGCGCGAGCCCGCGATCGCGCATGCCGGCCCACAGCGAGCCGAACGAAGCCCCCACCTCACCAACCACGTACCCGTTGCCCACCAGGGTTCGGAGCGCGGGGTTCGTCGCGGCCAATCCCCCGTAGGCGAGGGCGCCGGCGAGCAGCCCGAGAATGGCGGCCGGGACCTTCTTCGTCAGCCGCGGGCCGACGAACACGCCGATGATGGTCGCGGCGGCGACGATCATCGACGGTGCCTTCCACATTCCCGGGTCCCCGAGCGCGGTCAGGAGCGGCACCTTCGACGAAACGCCCAACAGGCCCGGCAGCTGCTTGACGAAGATCAGCACCGCCACCACGCTCATGAACCCCGCGACCACTGGGTAGGGGATGAACTTGATGATCTTGCCGCCCCCGATCAGCCCGTAGACGATCTGGAGTCCGCCCGAGAGCCCCGCGACCAGGCTCAAGAGGAGCAACGTGGTCCCTCCGTCGTGCGTGCGCGCCAGCTGGCCTGCGAGCGCGCCCAGCACGGCGGCGGCCGGCGCGCACGGCGCCGAGATCAGCCCGCGGGTGCCGCCCAAGAGCGGGTTGATGATGCCCAGCAAGGTGGCGCCGACGATGCCCGCCACGGCACCGATGGCGGCGCTGCTTCCGCCCAGCGGCGCGAAGGTCGCCACCCCGAACGCGATGGACGACGGAATGGCCACGAGGGTCGAGGCCAGCCCTCCCCATGCGTCGGCGGTCCAGTCGCTCTTCTGCCCACTCACACCAATAGGCGTGCCCCTCGCCCGCGAATGCGTCAATCGCCATCGACCCCGGTCGCCCCGGTGCTACCCGCGCGACCTCACGCCTGCTAGCGTCACGGGCATGTCCCTGTCGCTCCCCCTCCAGTCGTTCCTGTCGATCGCCACCGTGGGCTGGGCCGACGGCTGGATGAGAAAGACCGAGATCGCTGGGCTCTTGCGCGCCGCCGAGGCGTGCGGGCTCTCGGATGCCGATCGCGCAGCGGTGGGCGAGGCCGCGAAGCAAGGGGTGGATCTCGACAGCGTCGACCTCGGCGGGCTCGACCCGCGGGAGCGCGCGCTCACCTATGCCATTGCGAGCTGGCTCGCCAAGCTCGACGGCGTGACCAACGCGGAAGAGATGAAGCAGCTCGCGCTGCTCGGGCGCCGCCTCGACCTGCCGCAACGGCAGCTCGATCTGGCCGCGTCCGCCGCCATGGACGTCGCCGTGCTGCCCGAGGGGCACCGCCCCGAGAAGTTCGACTTCGACGCCCTCGCCGCGCGGCTGCGCGAGAAGCTGCCCTCGCTGAAGTGAGCCTGCGCGCCGCGTGGTGGCGCCGCACGGAGTACAACCGCCCACACCCCGGTGCCACTACGGTCGTTGCGACGACGGTAACGAAATGCGATCGTGGCCGACCTAGGTTGAACGCGCTGCTTCGCCAGTACGGCACTCGGATTGCCAAGCTCCCTTGGCCGAGCCCCACGGTCGCGCAGAGGGCGCTGGCCCCGAGGGATGCGCGCTCGATCTCTGCAGCTCGGGGCTTGCTCGATGCCGCGGCGACCGACGCAGAGCCGTGGGCCGCGTTGCCCAAGGCGCTGGGCCTCGCCTTCCCGGGCCGCAAGGTGGTCTGCTACGGGCCCCCGTCGCCCGAACAGCCGGCGTGGGTGATCACCGACGTCGGCGGCCAGCTCCGCCCGGACGCCGAGCGCATCTTCGGTCGAGAGCGAATCTTCTCGTTCCGGAAGTACGAGCTCGAGCGGCGCGACCCCTTCGCCAATCGGCCGGCCAATTTTCCGACCATCTACCGCTCGGACGACGACCTAGAGCATTACTTGAGCGGGATCCTCGCGCCCAACGGTCTCGACCACCAGCTCCGGATGGCGTGTTACGACGGCGACCGCTTCGCCGCCTATGTCGGCGTCTTCCGCGACCGCGCGGACCGCGCCGACGAGATGGCGGATCACGCCAAGCTGTTCGCGCTCGGTCCGGCGCTTCGCACGTGGGTCGCCGATCGAGCGGCGCTCGGGATGGTGCCCTTCGGGGAAGGCCAGCTGGTGAGATTGCTCGACGCGGTGCCTGCTCCCACCCTCTTGGTCCGCCAGAACCGCGTCGTCTTCGCCAACGCCGCCGCGAACGCCTGCTCGGGCGCCTCCCGCGCAGGCGCTCGGGTCACTCCCATCGACCTCGGCGGCCGTCGCTTCGAGGTCGTGACGCTGAAGGCCCAAGCGCGGCCTTCGGTCGAGCTTCCCCCGACCTTGCAGCGCGTGGCCGCTGCCCTCGCGAACGGCGCGTCGGACAAGGACGTCGCCGACCAGTTGGGCGTGTCGTTGCGGACCGCGCGGACCTACAGCCACCGCGTGCTCGAGCGCCTCGGCTTCGCTTCCCGGCGCGAGCTGATGTTGCACTTCGCTCGCCAGTGAGCGTCGCGATCGAGGTCGGACACATGCTCGAGGGCGGAGCGGCGCTCGACGCCATCAGCGCGGTCGCGACGCAGACCAAGTCGGGCATGGCGAACGTGCCCGTCACCGAGGTCGTCGTGAAGTCGATCGTTCGCAAGTGAGCCCCCGCGCATCTGGAAGGTCCGCGAGCGCCGTTGTAAGCTCGCCCGCCGTGTCCGACCCGTTCCGGCTCCTCTTGCGTGTCCGTTACTCCGAGTGCGACGCGCAGGGCATCGTCTTCAACGCGCGCTACGGCGAGTACATGGACGTAGCAGCCTGCGAGTACTCGCGCACCCTGTTCGGCGGCGTCGACGGAGCCACCACCGGCATCGACTGGCGGCTCGTCCGGCAGGTGACGGAGTGGAAGGCGCCAGCGCGATTCGACGACGTGCTCGAGATCTCGGTCACCACGGCGCGAGTCGGCACGACCTCGTTCACGCTCTCCGGTGTGTTCCGCCGCCGCCCGGACGGGCTCGTGTTGACGGAGATCGAGACCGTCTACGTCGTGGTGGATCCCACGAGCGGCGACAAGCGCCCCATCGCCGAGCACCACCGGGCGCCCCTGATCCGCGGCGCGCCCGGGGTCACCCTGGACCTTGCCGGGGTCGGTGCCACGCAGTGACCCACTCGGCTGCGCGGCGCCGCAGCGACCTCACGCCGGGGGAAGCCGCGTGACCTCGAGCGTCCGTGCGCTCGCGGGGTCGAGCGCGTCCTCGGCGCCGCGGCGGGAAGCGTCGCCGTTGGCCTGCCACCAGGCTCGCGCCTCGGCTTGCCCCCAGGGCGCCACATCGCACCGGGCCAGGGCCTCGCGCATCGCCGCAGCGCTCGCGGGGCGATCGGTCGGGGCCTTGGACAGGCCCTGCATGATGATCGCCTCGAGCGCCGCCGGCACGGCCCGCCCCAGTCGCTGGTGAACCGGTGTGGGCGGGGTGTGCAGGTGATCGGCGCAGACCTCGATCACCGTTCTGCCCTCGAACACGTGCTTGCCCGTGAGCATGTAGTAGCCGACGGCGGCGACGGCGTAGAGGTCGCTCCGCGGCTCGGCACCGTCCGGCGAAGAGATGAGCTCGGGCGCCATGTACAGCGGCGTCCCGGTCAGCTCGTCGGCCTGAGACAACGAGCCGTCCGGAACCGGCGCGAGGGTCTTGACCAGGCCGAAGTCCAAGACCTTGACGTGGTCGTAGGCGGCGGTGTGACCGATCACCATGATGTTCGCGGGCTTGATGTCGCGGTGCACGAGCCCCAGGTGATGGGCCTCGTCCAGCGAAGCGCACACCTGCGACAGGAGCCAGATCACCCGGCCGGGCGGGAGCGGCCCCTCGTGCTCGACCAGCTCGTCGAGGGTCAGCCCGTCCAGGTACTCCATCGCGTAGTAGAAGACGCCGTCCGGCGTCCGGCCATAGTCGAAGATGGCCACGGTGTTGGGGTGCCGTAGGCGCGCAGTCGCGACGACCTCGCGCTCGAAGCGGCGCACCGACTGCGCGTCGATCCGGTCCGGCGGCAGCAGCTTGAGCGCGGTCTCGCGTCGGAGCATGCCGTGGGTCGCTCGATAGACGATGCCCATGCCGCCCTCGCCGATCTTCGCGCCAAGGGTGTACTGCCCCAGCTTTCGTGCCTCGGTGACCTCACGACGCAGTCCGAAGATGACGCGTGACGCCAGCGTGGCCGTGGCGAGCAACGAACCGAGCCAGAGCACCAGGCTGATGAGCTGAAACGGGAGCGGCCAGTCCGCGGGCCCGATCTGCTGCACGGGCCACCGGGGGTGGAGCGCCGACAAGAAGAACACGATCACCGCGAACGCTCCGGTGATCATTGACAGTGTGAACGTGCGAAGCGCGGTGCTCGGCACCACCACCGCCCGGAGCACGGCGGCGGTGCCCGTCGTCAGAGCCAGGTTGAACACCGCGACCGTTCGAATCGGGAACAACGCGCCGTTGAAGTGCAGCAGGACGGAGAGGGCGACGATGCCTAGCGCGTCCACCGCTTCCAAGGTCCTGAGGGTCAGCGGCCGGCCGCGAAGGACGAGCCAGAAGCCCCCCGTCAGCAGGGTCGCGAGGATGTGGAACCAGCGCGATGGTGAGCTGAGCTCGCTCGTGATGTCCCCGCCGATCGCCCCCCGTACGACCACGACACCAAGCAAGAATGCGAAGCACAACGCGAAGCCCACCCGATGCATCAACGCCAGGCGCCGCTGCAGGAAGCATCGAGCATCGGAGAGATGCGCGGTCGAGCTCATTGTCGCACCGAGCTTCGGCGGATACCCCAGGCCGTGGCCGCCGGGAAGGGCCGCCTTCCGGGCGCGTCCGGCGCTCACCGCCGGGTGCCGCGACCGCTCGTGCTGATGCCGCCGCCGGCGCCAGGCGGTGCCAGCGGCAGGTCGGTGATCGACAGCTGCGGTGTCGATGACGCGGGCGCCGCGCTCGACGAGGGAGCTGCGCGGTTGACCGGGGCGGGCTCGGCGGCGAGGCGAGCGCTCGGCGTGGTCGCCGCAGTGGCCGGGGCCGAGTGTGCCGCGCCCGCAGCCGGGGGCCCCGCGTCGACCAGTGCAGAGACCACGATGAACAGCGCCACCACCGCGCTGGTGGCCGCGATGCCGATCCCGATCAGCATGTTCCTCGGCAGGGCATGGGCGCCGCTGACACGAAGGGGGACACCGGTGCGCCCGGACACCACCGAGGCCCCGGTGTCCGACGGAAGGCGCGGCGCCGGTGGGACCGCGCCCACCGCGACAGCCGTGCGATCCGGCACCGACTCGGGCACCGCCAGGGGAGGGCAGCTCTCGATCGGGGCGTGGCGGATCGAGTCGTACGCGACCCGCGTTGCCTGCTGCATCGCCCGCGCGTCGGGCCAGCGCTCGGATTTCTCGTAGGCCAACGCCTTGTCGATCAGCTCGGCGAGGGGCGCGGGCACCTGCGGGTCGACCGCGCGGATCGGGGTGGCGCGGTTCACGATGGCGGCCGCGAGTTGCTCGTTGACGGTTCGGCCCTCGTGAACCAGCCGGCCGGTGGCCAGGTTGAACATCGCCGCGCCGAGCGACCACAAGTCACTCTGCGCGTCGACCTCTTCCCACAACCCCCGGGCGTGCTCCGGCGCCATGTAGGCCGGCGTGCCCAGCGTCGAGCCGGTCTGAGTGTCGCTCTTGGCAGTGCTCGACAGCTCTCGCAAGCGGGCGATGCCGAAGTCGAGCACCTTGATCACACCGTCTCGGGTCAGGAAGATGTTCTCGGGCTTGACGTCGCGGTGCACGATGCCCTTGTCGTGGGCCGCGGTCAGCACGCTGAGAACCTGATCGGCAATCGAGAGGATCTCGCCGGCATCCAGGCACCCGCCCTTGCGCTCGCGGCGCGCCTCGACCGACTCGCCATCCAGAAGGTCCATCACCAGGTAGATCGAACCATCTTCAGCGACGTCGTCGTCCAGCACGCGCACCACGCCCGGGTGCTCCACCTTGTTCGCGAGGTAGCCCTCCTTCAGAAATCGCGACTTCACCTCGTCGTGGGGCGACAGCTCTGGATGCAGCAGCTTCACCGCCGCCCGGGTGCCGTTGCGATGGGTGGCGGAGTACACCGCCGCCATGCCGCCCACCCCGAGCAAGCGATCGAGGTGCCACTTGCCGCGGAGAGTATTCCCGGTGCGCGCGTGCGCGCGTGCGACTTGCGGATCCGGCGTGTCCCCAGCAGCGCTCACAGTCATTCAGCGTCGCCCAACGCGAAGGCTGCTGCAAGGGTCTGCGCCGACCGTCGCGTGAGTAAAATTTTCGAACGCGCGGGCTGCGCGCGCGCGGGCTGCGCGCACGTGGCCTTCGAACGCGCGGAGGCTCAGAGGCTGCACGGCGTGTCGGTATCCCAGGCAACGAGACCGACGGCGCCGCTGCCAGAGTTGTCGCCGCCGGCCTCGTCAGTGAGGGCGCCGCCGGCCAGACCTGCCTGCACCAGGAACTGAGCAACGGTCGAGCCGTCGACGGGCCAGGTCTTCGCGGGGGTGAAGCTGGCCGTGTAGCGCGCGACCTTCGAGAAGCGCCAGGGCCCCAAGAGCACGGGAGCCGTCGTGTAAGCCGGGTATCCGTTGGGGCGCCCGACGGCGACCGGCGACTGCTGGACCAGTTGCGTCGTGATGACGTCGCTGTCGACCACCCCACCATCGACGTAGAGCTTGCCGGTTCCGCCCGTGCGCACCGCGACGATGTGGTGCCACACGCCCTTGGTCAGGGGTGGTGACGTGAGGTTCAGGTTGCCCGTCCCCTTCCCGCAGGGGCAGGCGCCGCCGTAGGTCGTCATGTGAATCCGGCTGGTGGCGGTCTCGTAGGCGAAGCGCATCTCGTTCGTGAGGTAGCTCTCGTTGAGCGCGATCAGGATGCCGTCGCCCGCGAACTCGTCGTGGGCCTTGAGCCAGACCTCCAGTGTCCAGTCGGAGGTGCCGATGCCCCACCCGGTGTTCGGCAGCGAGAGGTGCGCCGTTGGGCTGGTCACCTTCACCGCGTGGCACGATTCGACCGCCTTGCAGACTCCGCTCTCGCACTTGGGCGTGCTCGTGGGGCAAGCGCCATCCTGCCACTGTCCGCTCGAGTCGCAGCTCTGGAGCGTGGTCGTCGAGCCGGACTTGCAGCGCGTCTGCCCGGGCGTGCACACCTTGCACACGCCCGAGGCACACGAGCCGTTGTCGCCGGACAGGGCGCACGCCGTTCCGTCGCCCTGGTTGCCGATGCTGCACGCGTTCGACGCGCACACCGCCTGAAGGCACGGCGACGAGGTCCCAGGACATTGGGCGGCGCTGGTGCACTCGACGCACGAGCCCGTGGCCGGCGAGCAGTTCGGCTTCGCCCCCGAGCAGGCGGGCTGCGGGGTGTACTGCCCGTTGCTCCCGCAGACCATCGGCACGTTGCCGTTGCAGGTCTTGCTGCCGGGCTGGCACACGTTGCACTGACCCGAGCCGTCGCAGGTGCCGGCGCTCGCGGCGCACGGCGTGCCTTGAGCTTTGGGCGAGAGGCCACACTGGGCGCTCTTGCAGGTGACGCTCAGGCAGTCGTTGGTCGTCGCCGGGCAGGAGCTGGGTGCCTGGCACTCGACGCAGTCTCCGCCGACGCACATCGGAGTGGCCCCGGAACACACGTTGCCCGCGCTCCACTGCCCCTTCGCGTCGCAGGTCTCGGGCACGGTCCCGGAGCAGCGCTTCTCGCCGGGCTGACAGTACACGCACGCACCCACGCCATCGCACTTGCCGCCCGCGCCCGATGGTCCGCACGGCGTGCCGCCGACGACCGGCGATACGCCGCAGCTTCCGCTCGCCGAGCACGACGACGCCTGACACTCGTTGTTGGTCGGAGGGCAGTCCGTGTTCGTCTTGCACTCGACGCACGAGGGCGCTCCGGTGGTCACCACGCAGAACGGCTTGGGTGCGCTGCAGCCGACCGTCTGTTCGCTCTGGCCGGTGGCGTCGCAGACGGTGTAGCCGCTGCCCGACGAGTCGCAGCTGCCCTCGCCCGGCGTGCAGGTGTCGCACTGCTTGCCGGGCGCGTCGCAGCGCCCTGCCGCGCACATGGCGACCGGTTGAAACCCGCTCTGATCGGCCTTGCAGATTTCCAGCTGGTCGCCCACGCAGCGGAACTGGCCGTCGTCGCACACCCCCGAGGCGTCCGGCCCCGCGTCGGCGGTGGCATCGGGAGCGGCAGCGGCATCCGAGCCAGCGTCCGACTCGTCGTCTCCGAAGCCGACGCTGCGGTCGCCGCAGGCGCCGAGCACCGCCAGCCCAAGCGCCACCAGGCCAAGCGCCACGCCCACCCCGAAGAGCGCCCTTCCCCGGGGCGCGGCATCGGTGACATCCGAGAGAACCATCCGGCTTCGCCTACAGCAACCCGAGGGCCAACGGGACTCGAGCGCGGAAACCCGTGCCTTGCGACGCGCCTTCGTGCGCCTGGCGCACGACTCGCGGAGCGGGTCGCGCAAGAAACGCACGACGCGCGGGACAGACGGCGTCTCGTGCACGCCTGGCCCGCCGGCCCGCCGGGTCTAGCGTGTCCTCGGTGTGGAGAGCGCAAGCCCCGTCGCCGGGCTTTCGTCGTGGCAGAACGGAGGTCGGCAACGTGGTGCCGGCCAGCAAAGTTCCGTGTGGCGGCAGTTCGGTGGTCGGCAACGTGGTGCCGGCCAGCAAAGTTCCGCGTGGCGGCAGTTCGGTGGTCGGCAACGTGGTGCCGGCCAGCAAAGTTCCGCGTGGCGGCCGTTCGGTGGTCGGCAACGCGGTGCCGGCCAGCAAAGTTCCGCGGGGCGGCAGTTCGGTGGTCGGCAACGTGGTGCCGGCCAGCAAAGTTCCGCGTGGCGGCCGTTCGGTGGTCGGCAACGTGCAAGCGAGCGGCACGACCGCGCGGTAGTTCCTCAGCGTCTCAGCTCTCGGCCGCCCGCAGCTCGGAGCGACGCCATCGCCCCACGGCAGCCATCGCGCCGAAGAGCAGCGAGGTCTCTTGCTGGTTGGCGCCGGCGACCGGCGTCGCCCGCATGCCGACGAGGCCGAAGCCCAGCACCAACAAGACCGCCGTGTGATGAAGGCCCTCGAGAAAGAAGCCCGACCCGCGGTGGGCCAGCCCGACCCCGATCGTCTGCGCGACGACCGTGATCGTCTTGAGCCCCCACGCCGTGAGCACGACTCGTCCGAGCCCGACGTCTTCCGGGCCCAGCTGGCGTCGAAGCACCGCTCGGATGACCAACACCGGGAGCACGTAGCGCCCGAGCAGTGCGGGAAGGAACAGCACGACGTGGCTGCGGATGAACGACGCCGACAGAACGCTGCTCAAGAACTCCCACTCCAGGTGCCCGCTCGACCAGCAGGTGTCGACCCACCCGGAGATCACGAGGCCGATGCAGAGCAACAGAGCATGCCCACTTCGCCGAAGCTCGGCTCGCAGGGGTTGCATCATCCTGGCGCAGAGCGAGAGGGCGGCCGCGCACAGGCTGAGCCAGTAGTGCGTGTCTCGATCCGTGCGCACCAGGAAGAAGAACGCGAGGAGCAGCGCGGTGAGCTGCAGCACCTCGGAGGTCGCGTCGTCTGCGAGCTTGCTCAGCGCGCGGGTCCGCGCTGCGAGCGCGGCGGCCAAGAGCAGGGCCGCGAGCACCAGGGTCCACGGTGACTCTCTGGGCAAGAGCCCGCACTCGTAGACCGTGAGCAAGCCCACGCCGAAGAACGAAGCGGCATGCGTGACGGGCCGCCGGTGCCAGTGGAAGAGCAGTAAGATCTTCGCGAGGAAGGAGCCCACGCGCCATTGCCACGGCCCCGTCGCTGCCAGGTGCCACGACCAGGGATCCCAGCGGCGGAACACGAAGTCGAAACCGTTGGAGAACGCGTAGCGCTGCAAGATCCACCCCATGAGCAGCACGCAGAAGCCGTGCGACACCCACTCCAAGGCTCTGGAAGGGGTACCCCCTTCACGGTGCCGCGCCGCAAGGCCCACCACTCCGAAGCACAGTGCGACCAAGAGCAACTGCGAGGCCCAGAGGCTCATCGCCCCCCACGCGTAACAGGTCGTCGGCAACAGCAGCAGAGGCGCACCGATTCCGACCCAAGTGGCACGGCTCGGCCCGAGAGCAACGGCCGCTCCGGACACGAGCGTGAGCGCGATGGGAAGAACCCATCGCAGTCTGGCGAACTCCTTGACGTGCTCGCTCAGAAGGTGGTTGGCCAGCCAGTACCCATGTGGGACCATTGCAGCCGCCAAGAGCCCAGCGGCCGCTGCCCAAGCGAGCTCGCGTGACCTGGGTCCGCGGAAGACGCGAGTCCCGAGCGCGACGACGCCGACGACTGCGGCCGCCCACGCGCTCGCGGGATGCCACCGGGTCAAGAGGAGCATCCCGAGGCCCACGGCCAGACCGCCCAGCTCCACGGCGCCCCAGCCGCTCCAGGCGCCCACCACCCAGAGCGCGAGCAGGCTCCCGACTGCGAGCGCGAGGGCCGTCGCGCCCTGCGGCTCGCCCCGCGGCGCCCGCGCGCGCGCATCGCTGAACTCCACGGGCAAAGCCCCGCGGCTGATCAAGGCTTGGGGCAGCCGTGGGCCCTCGTAGTCGGCCGCGAGCGGGACTCCAGTGGCCCAGCTCATGAGGTAGCGCAGAACGGTGATCGGTTGAGTTCCGAGCTCGTGTCCGCGGGCGAAGCCCGGACCGCGCACTCCGATGAAGGTCGGGACGTCGAGGCCGGCGGCGTGCACGCCCTTGTCGTTGTGGCCGTGGTCTCCGAAGACGATCAGGGTTTCGCCGGGGGCGACGGCTTTGGCCGCTTCCCCGATCCATCGATCGGCGGTGGAGAGCGTGGCGCGGTACTCGGGCCCGTCATGTCGAACGCGATGGGCCACCGTGTCGACGAACGTCGCGTGGAAGATGACGACGTCGAACGCCCCGGACCGATACTGGTCGAGGGACTCGGCGAACAGCTGGTGCTGTCGGGGCTCGAGCTCGTGGGTCGCGCGAGGCTCCTCGTATCTGCGGTAGTCGACGCCGTCTTTGCCGAATTGCAGGAATGCATCGTCGGAGTAGACGAGGACCTTCCGCCCCGTGCGGCGCCAGTCGTCGAAGATCGACCCCGTCGCGTCGCGCCCCTCGACGAAGTTCTCGACGAAGCCGAAGATGCGAAACCGATCGGCGCCCACGAACGCGGCCAGGAGCGCCGGGTTCGTCACCTGGTCGGTCGCGCCGCTGCACGGCATCCAGCTGGCCTGGGCCTTGAAGCGCGACAGCTCGGGCATGCGGGCCGGGTTTCGCGTCGGAGCGAGCGGCAACGAGTCGATGAACAGCATGAACGTGCGCGTGCGGGACTCCGTGCTCTGCACCTCGGTGCTGTCAGCGACCCCCTCGGGTGACGGTGCCAGAATGGCGTCGGCGTCGCGGTACACCCCGACCACCAACAGAATCAGCACCACCACCGCGGTGAGGACGCGGCCCTTCCCAGACGCCACGCCCCGGGTTTCAGCCCGCTTTGCGAGCGGGGTCAACTGGCGAGCCTGCCAGGGCGGCGTTCGGCGCCGGCGCGCACCGCTACGGGTCGTGACGGTACTCCCCCACCTGGGGGAAGCGCGCCTTCAGGTCGGCGAAGGGGTCACCGGCCGCGCAGTGCAGGGTCTCTTCCAGCGTGGCCGCCGTGGCGAAGTTGACCAGGGCGCGCATCTCGGTGGCGCCGGGCTGGCCAGCGGGGCAATCGAACAACAAGCCGGCCAGGTTGGCGTTCTTCACGTCGTACTTCTGCGCCACCTCGAAGATGTTCGCGCCGCTCGAGCTCTCGAGCCAGCACAGCGCCGAGGGGAAGAGGTGCCCCGCCTTGGCGATGCCTACCAGACGCTTCTGCTTCGGCGAGGCGTCGTAGCCCTTCACCGTCTCGGAATAGGCGACCACCTTGTCGGCTTGCCCGCCCATCACCAGCGTCGACTCGAGCTTTGCGCCCGCCTGGGTTCCACCCGCCGCGAGTGGCATCAGCACGCGCGCTTCCGCGCCGCGAGCCTTCACCGCGCCCCCACCGGCGCTGTGCCCGGCCATGGCCAGGCGTGCCGTGTCCACGTGGCCCTTCAGGAACGCGAGATCCCCGGCGGTCTGGCCCACCGCGGCGACCAACGCGTTCAGGTCGCCGTCGAGATCGCGCTCGGCCGTGTCGAGCTCGAGCATGTCGCCCAGATAGAGGCCCGGGTGATCAGCGGCCAGCACCACGAAGCCTCGGCTCGCCCAGTGCTCCATGTGCTCGAGGGACTGCGTGCGGAAGCCAGCGGTGCCATGCACGAAGAGCACGACCGGGTAAGGCCCGTGGTCGGCGTCGAGCGCGAGATCCGCGAAGCTGTGCGACTTCTGCCACGGGTTGTCCGCGTCCGGGATCTTGTCTTTCTCGGTCGCCGGGAGCCAGGTGCGAAGGTCGTAGACCTTGCCTGACTTGCCGCTGTCGCTGCCGAGCTTGGCCGGATACCAGATCTCGACCGTGAGCTTTCCCACCTGCGCGGTGCGCGCGCCCACGACCCAGGGGCCAGGCTGACCGGGGTCGGTGCTCTTCGCCAAGAGCTTCACTTCGGGCGCGCAACCCGGGACCTCGCCCGCCGATCCACCGCTGCCTGCGCCACCGCCCGCGCCGGCCGCGCCGGCCGCGCCGCCCGTGCCCCCGCTCGCGCCGTCGCTCGAGTCGCCGCCGCACGCGGACACCACGAATGCCGCCCCCATGATCGAAGCCGCAATCCATCCACGCATCGCGTCCAGCATAGGGCGCGGCGATCGGCGTGCCCAGGACCCGATGCGCCAGACCGCGGTCGGCGACCGGGTCTTCTAAGGCCGCTTTCCCGAGGGTTGACCTCCACGCGGACAGAGCGTAGTAGCACGTTCCACTTTCCACAAGGGAGCGGTGCCATGCGGCGGGGATTGGGGACGAGCGTGATCGTGCTGGCTTGTGTCGCGTGCGGCGGGGAAGACGCCGGGGGCGGTGGCGGAGCAGTCGGCGGCGGCGGCGGTGCGGCTGCGGGCAACACCGGGGGCGTACCTGGCTCGGGCGGGAGCACCGCGGGCGGCGGCGCCGGTGGTGGGTCCGGCGGAACCGCCGGGGGTGGCGGTGGCGCTCCGTCGGGCGGCTCGGGCGGCGCTCCGTCGGGCGGCGCGGGCGGCGCTC
>JACPVJ010000213.1 GCA_016191785.1 Myxococcales bacterium
GCGCGCCCAACCGCTCAGCGACGCCGCTCGCCAGCAGTTTCCGTTCCTGAGCGGGATGGAAACGGCCCGCATGGTCGGCAACTTCGAGTCCCCCGGGGTGAACGTCGCCGGCACCATGACCTACGGCGACGCGGCCGGGGCGGCCGCCGGGGCGCAATCGCTCACGGCGATCAAGGACACCGTCGCGAACTTCGGATGGCTGGCGTCGCTCTTGGGCATCGGGCAGCCGATTCGGCAGCTCGACGCGAAGGCCGAGGGCAAGGACACCAAGTTCGTCGCGGCGCTCGACGCGACCGAGGTGGGCAAGATGCTCGATCAACTGTCGGGCTACCTGGGCGTGCAGAACCAGCCCACCGTCATCCCGGCCACCCAGGCGCCGGGCCTGACCGGTGGCCCGGGCGATCCGAAGAAGTGAGGTCGCTCGCGTGGCGCGTTTGATCGTCCAGCCTCTGTCTCGACCGCTCGGCGGAAGTGTGCCCGTGCCTGCCGACAAGAGCATCTGCCATCGGGCGTTGATCATGGCGGCGCTCACCCACGGCGCGTGTCAGCTCGAGGGGTTCTCGTACGGCGAGGACAACGTGGCGACCCAGCGGGCGTTTGCCCAGATGGGCGTGCGCATCGAGGACGACGCCCATGGCACCCTGCGGGTACACGGCGTCGGGCTCGACGGGCTCGCGGCTCCGAGCGGCGAGATCGACTGCGGCAATTCGGGCACCACCATGCGGCTTCTCGCGGGTGTGCTGGCGGGCCAACCGTTCGCGTCACGTCTGGTCGGGGACGCCTCGCTCAGCCGCCGCCCGATGAGCCGGATCGTGAAGCCCCTCTTGCTGAGGGGCGCCGTCATCTCGGGCACGCCGCGGGCCGGGGCGGGGGACGAGGTGACGGCGCCGCTGTCCGTCGGTCCGCTGCCGGCCGGGCGCCGGCTCGAGCCGCTCGAGTACCAGCTGCCGGTGGCCAGCGCCCAGGTGAAGAGCGCGCTGCTCTTCTCGGGCCTGTGGGCCAGCGGCCCGACGTTGGTCCGCGAGCCGCTGGTCTCGCGCGATCACACCGAGCGCATGCTCAGCGCGCTCGGGCTCCTGATCGAGACCGCAGGACCCATCGTGAAGCTGCATCCCCCCGCGGATCCGAAGTCGATTCGCCCGTTCACGGTCGAGCTCCCGGGAGATCTGTCCGCGGCGGCGTTCGTCCTGGCCGCCGGTCTCCTGTCCGAGGGGGGCGTGGTCACGACCCGCGCGACCGGGGTGAACCCCACGCGCTCGGGCTTCATCGACATCGTCAGGCGCCTGGGGGGCGAGCTGTCCGTCGTGCCGCGCGGCGAGTCGCTGGGCGAGCCCCGGGCCGAGATCACCGCGCGCTTCTCGGGGCTCCGCGGGCAGAGCGTGGGGGGCGAGCTCGCGTTGCGCGCCATCGACGAGATCCCGATCTGCGCCGCGCTCGCGGCCCGCGCCACGGGGTGCACCCGCTTCTTCGACGTGGCCGAGCTCCGGGTCAAAGAGAGCGATCGCATCGCGGCGATCGTCGCGATGCTCGGCGCGTTCGGCGTCGAGGCCTCCGAGCACGAAGACGGCTTCTCGGTCGAGGGTCGCCCGAGTGGGCGGCTCCGAGCAGCCCAGGTCGAGAGCCGCGGCGACCACCGCATCGCGATGACCGCCGCGGTCCTGGGCCTGCTCGGGGACGGGCCGACGGTGGTGGACGACGTCGCGTGCATCGCCACCAGCTTCCCGCGCTTCGTCGGCACGCTCCGGGCGCTCGGCGCCCAGCTGGAGATCGAGCCATGACGCGCCGTCGCCCGGTGGTGGCTATCGACGGGCCCGCCGGCGCGGGCAAGACCACCGTGACCCGCAAGGTCGCTGCCGAGCTCGGCTACCTCCTGGTCGACACCGGCGCCATCTATCGATCAGTGGCCCTCTCGGCCAAGCGGCACGGCCTCGACTTCGCCGACGCCGGCGCGGTGGGCACGCTGGCGCAGGCGCTGGCCGAGCGCTCGGCGATCCGCTTTGCCGCGAGCGCCGACGGCGGGCAGCGCGTGCTGCTCGATGGGGACGACGTCTCGACCGCGATCCGGACCCAGGAGATCGCTGAAGGGGCCAGCCTGGTCTCGGCCATCCCGGCTGTGCGCGCCGCGCTGCTCGACATGCAGCGCCGGGCGGGCCTGCCCGGCGGCGTGGTGCTCGAAGGGCGCGACATCGGCAGCGTGGTGTTTCCCGACGCCGAGGCGAAGTTCTTCCTGACCGCCAGCGTCGAGGTCCGCGCGGTTCGCCGCAAGGCCGAGCTCGAGGCACGGGGCGAGCCGGCCGATCTCGAGGTGATCGCCCGCGAGGTGCGCGAGCGCGATCATCGCGACAGCACGCGGCCCGTGGCACCGCTCACTCAGGCGCCGGACGCGGTACTGGTGGACAGCTCGGGGATCGGTATCGACGAGGTCGTGGGGCGCATCGTCGCCCACGTTCGGGAGGTCGAGCGACGCCTCGCTTCGCCGGCCTGATCCTCGCGCTCGTGCTGTCGGCCTGCGCCGGCCGAGGGCGCATTCCTCCGCCCGAGGCGCCGCCTCCCGCGTTCCGCGAGCCCAGCGACGCGATCCCCGCGGAGCTGGACTTCGCGTTGCGGATCGATCTGGCGAAGATCCGCGGCGCCCTCGGCGAGACCGCGTTCGACCTGCTCCGCGACAAGAGCGCCGCGCGCGACCCCGTCACGACCGACGCGCTGGCGCGGGCCGACACGGTCTGGGTCGCGCTCCGTCCGAGCGACCGCGGGGCGATCGACGACAGCGTGACCATCGTGCGAGGTCGCTTCGGAGCGATCGACCCGCACCGTCGGCCCGAGTGGGGGCCGGCGACGGATCTCGGCGCCGGCTGGCGGCGGTTCGATCGCAAGGGCAAGGCGCCCCGGAGCGAGCCGGCGCGGATCTATGCCCGTGGGGACGACGTGCTGGTGTTCGTCACTGTCGCGGCCCTCGACAGCGTCGAGCGCCGGCTCGAGCAGGGCGTGCTCGACGACCACCTCGACCCCGCCGAGAAGGGGGTGCTCTCGGTCGACGCCCGGCCCCGGACCCTCGGACGGCTGGCTACCCACCACTTCCCGACGGTGGGGCGGCTGCTCGAGCGCTCCGAGCGTCTCCGGGTCACCGCCGACCTGGACGGCCAGGGGCTCCGCGCCGAGCTCGAGCTCGAGCTCGGCGGCGAGTCCGAGGCCCGCGCCGTCGCAGAATCCCTCGGGTCCGTGGCGCGCGCGCTCGGCCAGACCCGGGGCCTCGGGGCGCAGATCGCCGAGGGGCTGGTGATCGAGGCGGTCGGGGCCCGGGCCGTGGTTCGGTTGAAGCTGCCGAGCGAGGCCCTGGCTCGGGTCGTTCGTTGCGCCGGCGGCGGCGGATGCGAATGACCTCGGGCCGGTTTCCCGTTTGACGGGGCCCACACCGTGCGCTACGGGAGGCGTCCCTTCGGGCGAGGCGCATGGGCGCGGTCCATCTCGGCCCCCCCCAGAACGACCAGTCAGTCCGAAGGCCAAGGAGGCATCGAACCGTCCCATGACCCAAACCCAAACCACTGACACCCTTTCCGGCGACAGCTTCGCCGCATTGTTCGAGCAAGCCGCGCAGGGAGCTGGCGCGACCGAGATGGGCGGCGAAGGCCAGATCGTCACCGGAATCGTGGTCGCGGTGAATCGCGACGCGGTCATCGTGGATATCGGGGGCAAGAGCGAAGGCGTCATCAAGGCGGACGAGTTCATCGACGCCGCGGGTCAGCTCACCATCAAGGCGGGCGATCGGGTGGACGTGTTCATCGAGAGTCGCGAGAGCGACGACGGCATGATCTCCTTGTCCAAGGAGAAGGCCGACAAGATGAAGGTGTGGGACGAGATCTCGAGCGCCTGCGAGCGTGACGAGATCATCGAGGGCACCATCAGCCAGCGCGTGAAGGGCGGCCTCAGCGTCACCATCCGCGGCGGGGTCAAGGCGTTCTTGCCGGGCAGCCAGGTAGACCTGCGCCCGATCCGCAACTTGGACAAGCTGATCGGTCAGACCTACGAGTTCAAGGTCATCAAGTTCAACAAGAAGCGCGGCAACATCGTGCTCTCGCGCCGAGTGCTGCTCGAGAAAGAGCGCGACACCCTCAAGGCCAAGACCCTGGCGCACCTCGAAGAGGGCATGGTCCTGGTGGGCACCATCAAGAACCTCACCGAGTACGGCGCCTTCGTCGATCTCGGTGGCATCGACGGCCTGCTCCACATCACCGACATGTCGTGGGGCCGGGTCAATCACCCGAGCGAAGTGTTCAAGGTCGGCGACGAGGTCACGGTCAAGGTCCTCAAGTACAACGCCGAGACCGAGCGCGTCAGCCTGGGCCTGAAGCAGACCCAGGAAGACCCCTGGAACCACGCCGAAGAGGTCTACATCATCGGCAAGCGCGTCAAGGGCAAGGTGATGAGCCTGACCGACTACGGCGCGTTCGTCGAGCTCGAGCCCGGCGTCGAGGGCCTGATCCACGTCAGCGAGATGAGCTGGACCAAGAAGGTCAAGCACCCGAGCAAGATGATGGAGATCGGCAACGAGGTGGAGTGCCAGGTGCTCGAGGTCGACTCGCGCGCGAAGCGCATCAGCCTGGGCCTGAAGCAGCTCGAGCCCGATCCGTGGACGCTGTTCACCGACAAGTACAAGCCCGGCGACAAGATCACCGGCAAGGTCCGCAGCATCACCGACTACGGCGTCTTCATCGGCATCGAAGAGGGCGTGGACGGCATGGTGCACAAGACCGACCTGTCGTGGACCGTCAAGATCAACAACCCGGCCGATCTCTACGGCAAGGGCGACGAGGTCGAGGCGATCATCCTCAGCATCAACCACGACGAGAAGAAGGTCTCCCTCGGCGTGAAGCAGCTGTGGGACGACCCGTGGGGCAACATCCTCGAGAAGTACAAGCCCGGCGCGGTCGTGGCCGAGGCCACCGTGCTGTCGGTGGTCGACTATGGTGCGTTCGTCCGCATCGCAGAGGGCATCGAGGCGCTGATCCCCAGCGGTGACACCGACCCGAACCTCGCGCTCAGCCCGGGCGACAAGGTGAAGGCCGAGGTCGCCAACGTGGACTCGATGGATCGCCGCATCACGCTGACCATGCGCAACGTGGGCTCGAGCCCGGCGGCCGAGCAGTTCCAGGCGCTCGCGCGCGAGAAGGCCGGCCAGGGCGCGACCCTCGGCGACCTGCTCAAGAACAAGCTCGGTGGCAAGCTGGCCGAGCTGGCGGGCGAGAAGAAGGAGTAGGCGGGGCTTCGGCTCGCCAGGTGCCGGCAGCAGCCCGGCGCGGATCGTCCGCGCGGGAGCCTGCCGGCGCCGGTTTGCCCACGCCGGCTTCCCCTGTCGGTCGGTTCTGCTACGTTCCGCGCCGATGTCGGACCGCCTTTGGGCCCCGTGGCGGATGCAGTTCATCCGGGATTCGGATCGCCCGGCGGGCTGCGCCCTGTGCGCCTACGTCGGGGTCGAGCCGAGCAGCGAGGGCCGGGTGCTCGCCCGCGAGCCCCACGCCTTCGTGGTGCTGAACAAGTTCCCCTACGCCGCCGGACACCTTTTGGTGGTGCCGACCCGGCACGTGGCCAGCCTCGAGGCCCTCACGCCGGACGAGCACGCGGCGCTGTGGGCGCTCACCACCCAGAGCGCGACGCGGCTCGAGCGCGCGACCGGCGCAGAGGGGCTGAACCTGGGCATGAACCTGGGCCGGGCCGCCGGCGCGGGGATCCACGAGCACCTGCACGTGCACCTGGTGCCGCGGTGGGTGGGGGACAACAACTTCATGCCGGTGGTCAGTGACGTGCGCGTGATGCCCGAGTACCTCGAGGCCACGTGGGAAGCGCTCTGTCCGCACTTCGCGCCGGGAGGCGCGGGCCTGTGAAAGATCCGCTGATCATCGAAGAGGCGCGGCCGAGCCGCTTCGGCTGGACGCGCGCGCGCGTCGTGTTCCTGTCGCTCTCGGCGGCCTTCGTGCTCGCCACGTTGCTGCTCTCGCGCGAGGTCGTGCTGCCGTTCATCATGGCGCTGATCATCGCCTACGTGCTCACGCCGGCCGTCGAGCTGTGCGAGCGCGCCAAGCTGCCCCGGGCGGTGTCGATCATCCTGGTCTACGTCGTCACGCTGGGCGCCGCCTACCTGGCGATCGCGGCCATGGCGCCACGCCTGTACCAAGAGACGATGACGCTGGCCCGGGACACGCCCCAGCTCAGCGAGAAGCTGACCACGACCTGGGCCCCACGGGTCGAGGGCTTCGCGCGCGGCATCCTGGACCGGGTCTCTCCGCCCGTGCCGCCTGCCGAGCCGGCCCCGGCCTTCGAGATCCAGAAGCGACCCGACGGCTCGTTCAGCGTCGAGCTTCGGTCCGGGGTGGAGATCGTGCAAGAGGACGCCAAGCACTGGAAGGTGCTGCCGGCGACG
The DNA here is from genome assembly GCA_016191785.1 of Myxococcales bacterium. GTDB lineage: Bacteria > Myxococcota_A > Polyangia > Polyangiales > Polyangiaceae > JADJKB01. The sequence continues at coordinate 6,416 of JACPVJ010000213.1, forward strand.
CCCGAAACCGGCGAGCGCTTCAGCGCGGCGCGGCTGGCGCGCGAGGCCGCGGGCCAGGCGGTGGAGTACCTGAAGCGCAACGCGCTCGACCTGCTCAAGGTCGGGCAGGCGATCTTCGGCAAGGTGGCCCGGAGCGTGTTCTTGTTCTTCCTGACGCTGATGGTCGCGGCATACGTGATGCTGACGCGGGAATCGATCACCGCGTTCTTCCGCTCGCTGCCGCCGCCCCACGCCCGACAGAGCTTCGACCGCCTACTTCACCGCATCGATCGCGGCCTGGCCGGCGTGGTGCGCGGGCAGCTCTTGATCTGCCTGGTCAACGGCGTGCTCTCGGCCATCGGGTTCTGGCTGTTCGACCTGAAGTACTGGCCGATCATGGCGCTGGTGGCGGGGGTGATGAGCATCATCCCGATCTTCGGGTCCATCCTCAGCACGATTCCCGCGGTGCTGATCGGCCTGACCCAGGACTTCTTCATCGCGCTCTGGGTGCTGCTCTGGATCATCGGCATTCACCAGATCGAGGCCAACCTCTTGAACCCCAAGATCATCGGCGTGGCCGCCAAGATCCACCCGGTCTTGGTCGTCTTCTCGCTGATCGTGGGCGAGCACTTCTTCGGCCTGTGGGGCGCGCTGCTCGCGGTGCCGGCGCTGTCGCTGGCGCAGAGCGTGTTCTTGCACTTCCGCTACGAGCTTCTCCCCGACGCCGGGCCCGACAGCCTGCTGCCACCGCCGAAGCCCGCGGCGGACTAGGCGGGTCTTTCGGAGGGCGCGAGCTGGCGACTTGCGCCCCGGGCCCTTCGAGCGCTAAGAGCCGCCCGTGGCCAAAGAAGCCAGGAAGCTCAAGCGCGCGGCCGACAAGCGCGACGACGACGGCAAGCGCGGCAAGAAGTCCTCGATCAACGAGCCGATGAAGCCTCGGCCCGTGGACGTGCCCGACCCGCTGAAGGGCGACGCCTTCAAGACGCTGCTCAAGCGGCTCAGCTTGCCGCTGATCGCCGTGTGGCTGATCGGCGCGTTCGCGTCCAGCTTCACCCACTCGACGACCGGCAAGGCGCTGGCCATCGGGCTGCCGGCGCTCGCCACGCTGCTGCTCTTCGGCGTGGTGTTCTGGGCCGTGCAGCAGGCCAAGAAAGCGCGCAGCGTCGCCGGCATCTTGAACAAGGTCGAGACGGCCGAAGATCGCAAGGCCGCCCTCGCCGAGCTCGATGCGTCGTTCAAGAAGAAGGACCCGGCTGCGATCTTCGCCCGGGCCCAGCTCGAGCTGCAAGAGGACCCGAAGAAGGCACTGGTGACCCTGGAGCAGATCGACCTCGGCAAGGTGCAGGCCACCGTCGCCGACGAGGCGCGCACCCAGCGCGCGATGATCCACCTCTTGATGGGCGACGTCGGTGACGCTCGCCCGCTGGCGGACGGCATCGATCTCAGCCGCCACCAAGATCCCAGGAGCCGCGCGATGATGACCGCGGTGATCGGCGAGGCCTGGGCGCGGAGCGGGCAGGCCAGGAAGGCGCTGGACACGCTCGAGCTAATCGACCCCGAGGACGCCGAATACGAGCAGCTTCGCCCCCAGCTGTATCGCGCGCTGGCCTACGCCTACGCGCACACCAGCGACATGAAGGGCATGAAGCGGTGCGTCCGGCGCCTGGCCGACATCGACCTGCGTCTGCTCGGCGGCTTCCTCGCCAAGCGCGCCCACCCGCTCTTGCAGAAAGAGGCCAAGCAGACCCTCGAGAAGAGCGGTCAGCTGCCCCGCAAGATGGTGGTGCAGCGCGGGCTGTGAGTCAGAGCCCCGCCAGCGTCGCCTTGGCCAGGGGCCGGATCGCGATCTCGGGCAAGAGCTCGGCGTAGGACACGACCCTGAGCTCGGGCATGTCGAGCTCGAGCAGCTTGCGGGCGAAGCGGCGCACGTCGGGCTGGGTCAGGAGCACGGTGGTCGGGACGGCCACCGACTCGCGGGCCCGGCGCACCGCGGTCACGATGTCCCGGGCGGCGGCCGGGGCCAGGGTCAGGTAGCTGCCGGCGGCGGTGCGCGAGATGGCGCCGCGGATCGTCTCTTCGATCATCGGATCGAGCAGGACCACCTCCAGGTCGCCGGTGCCCGAGGTCAGCTCGTGGGTCAGCGCCCGCCGCATGTTCGCGCGCGCCAGCTCGGCCAGGGTCAGCGGGTCGCGCTCGGCGTGGGCCACCTGAGCCAGTGACTCGAGCACGCCGCGAAGATCGCGCACGCTGACGCCCTCTTCGACCAGGCGGCGCAAGACGTCGGCGAGCAACAGCACGCTCACGGGCTTGGGGACCACCTGGCGCACGGTGGCCGGCGCCACCAGCTCGAGCTGATCGAGAAGGGCTTGGGTCTCCGAGATCCCGAGGTAGTCCGCGGCGCGCCGGTGCAGCACGGCGAGGCACTCGGCGACCACGAAGCCGGCGACATCTCCGTCGGCCACGCTCGGCGGAAGAGTCATGGACTTGGCCGGGACCTCCGAGAGGCTGAGGACGATGGTCCGTTCGGGCAGCTCGCTGCTCACCGCCACGCGACCCGTGGGCAGAGGGACGCCGAGGTCGCGGAACAACACCTCCTGGATCGCCGACGCCGCAGCCCTGACTCCGGCGCGGCGCAGCTCGCCGCCGCGGGTGTCGTCTTCGAGCAGGTGAGCCAGATCGGGGCTCACGTCCAGGGACCAGGGCACTACCACCGGCACGAAGCGCGGCGGGGCCTCGCGGTCCTCGCCACGCTGCACCGGCTCGTTCACGCTGGGCTCGCCCAGGGGCGCGCGGCGCGCGGTGCTGGCCCGCGACGCGAAGAACAGAAGCCCGCCGATCACCAGGAAGGGCAGGGCGGGCAGCCCGGGGATCGCCGCCAGGATCACCACGAACACGCTGGCGACGCGGAGCGCCCGGGGAGCCCCGAAGATCTGCGACGCCAGCTCTTGCCCGAGCGGCGTGTCGGGCTCTTCGCTGGCGACCCGCGTCACCAAGATGCCCGCGGCGGTGGCCAAGACCAGCGCCGGGATCTGCGACACCAGCCCGTCGCCGATGGTGAGCAGGCCATAGCGCTTCACCGCGGCGACCAGCTCCATGTTCTTCTGACCGACGCCGATCGCGACCCCGCCCAAGATGTTGATGGCGGTGATCAGGAAGGTGGCGATGGTGTCGCCTTTGACGAACTTCATGGCGCCGTCCATCGCCCCGTAGAACTGGCTCTCGCGGCTGAGGGTGCGGCGCCGGCGGCGGGCTTCGTTGCCGTCGATCGAGCCGGAGCGGAGCTCGGCGTCGATCGCCATCTGCTTTCCCGGCATCGCGTCCAGCGTGAACCGGGCGCCGACCTCGGCCACGCGCTCCGAGCCCTTGGCGATCACCACGAACTGGATGATCGACAAGATCAGGAAGATCACCCCGCCCACCACGTAGTTGCCGCGGACCACGAAGGTGCCGAACGCGCGGATCACCTCGCCGGCGTCGGCCTGGAGCAAGATCAAGCGGGTGCTGGACACGTTCAGCGCCAGACGCACCAGCGTGGTGAGCAAGAGCAGGGTGGGGAAGGCCGCGATCCGCAGCGCGTCGCTGACGTAGAGCGTGACCAGCAAGATGGCGACCGAGAAGGCCAGGTTCGAGGCGATCAGCAGATCGAGCAGCCAGGTCGGCAGCGGCACGATCATCAGCCCGACGACCGCCATCACCAGCGCGGCGAGGGCGACCTCGGCGGTGGAGAAGCGCTTCTTCTGGGCTCCGAGACGCAGGGCGGTGGGTGTGGCCATGGAACCTCAGCTGGGGGCGGAGAACAGGGCGATGACGCCGGTGTAGAGCTGGAGCGAGGCGCGGCCCGCGTGGGGCGCGATCTCGAAGGACGACGCGAGGCCGGCGAACGGCATCTCGCCGAAGCGGCCGCGCAGGATCTTGGTGTCCACGTCGGGGCTGCCGTAGAGCGCGGCGCCGCGCCCCGCGCAGCTCACGTAGATGCCGAAGCGTGGAGCGGCCCCGGCCGCGGTGCGCAGCGCGTCGCGGGCCGCCGCCTCGAGATCGGTGCGTGCGCGGGCGGCGTCGCGCACCGCGAAGGCCATCAGCGTGCCCTCGCGCACCTCGTCGGAGATGAGCAGCCCGCGGCGCACCGGGTCGACCCCCTGGACCGCGCGGATCAAGAGCTCGGGACGCCCCTCGGCGGGATCGTCGTCGCTGAGCACCGCGAACACCAGGGGCTGGCCGGCCAGGGACTCGCCCACGGCGCTGAGCGCCTCGAGCGCCGGCTCGCCCTCGATCTGGGTCACGAGGGCGCCGCGTGTCTCGGTGATTCTACGGAGCGGCGAGAGCAGGCGACACGCCGGCGAGGTTCGGATCACCGGCGCCGAGAGCCCGCGAATCAAGAGCGCGGCCGCCCGCCCGGAGCTCACGCGCCCTTCGGCGTCGATGCAGATCGGGTCCACGTCCGTAGTCCCCGCGCCGAGCAGGTTCGGTGTGACGCGGGTGCTCCACAGGGGTTCGAGGCTGCTGGGAGAGAACCCGTCGGGTCGGACGAACACCAGCGCCGTCGGCGCGCTGGTCGCGCTCCGGTCCGAAAGGGCGCGTGCGAGCCCTTCCATCGCTTCGTCGGCGCCACCGGCCGCCACGCTCAGCACCTCGGAGCGCCCGCCCGCCCACACCACGCCGGCCAGAGCCGAGTCGTTCTCGACCTCGCCGCGCTCGGTGAGCACGCCCGCCCCGCTGGCCACGAGCAGTGGTACCCCGGGGGCCGCCTTCGCCAGCTCTTGGGCCAGCTCGGCGGCGCCGTCGGTCAGCGACCCGCTGGCGAAGACCAGGGCACCGGCGGGCCGCGGCACGCGGGGCAGCGCCGACGCGAGCTCTCGGGCCGCACGCGCAGCGCTTCGGGTCTGGACCACGAAGCTCGTCGCTCCCGCCATGGGCCGCCCACGTTATTTAACGACCGCCCCGGGTGCAAGGGCCGCCTCTCGACTGTCGCCGGGGCGGCGGTTCCGCTAAAGAGGACTGTCGCTGTTCGGCGGCAGCGAAGCGCATGAGCCAGTCCGGCGGACTAAAAATCAAGTCGTACGGGGCGACTGACCTCGGCAAGCGCCGACAGGTCAACGAAGACGCCTATCTGTGCGACGACGAGCTCGGGCTGTGGGTCGTGGCCGACGGCATGGGCGGCCACGCCGCCGGCGAGGTCGCCAGCCAAGAGGCGGTCGACACCGTCTACGGCATGGTCAAGCGCGGCAAGCTCACCCTCGACCTCCAGGGCGAGTTCACCGAAGAGAAGGGCCGCGCCGCCGCCCGCATGCTCGAGGGCGCGGTCCAGGCTGCCACGTACATGGTGTTCGCCATGGCCGAGCTCGACTCCAACAAGGCCGGCATGGGCACCACGCTCAGCACGATGATGGGGCTGGGGGACTATGCCGTCCTCGCCCAGGTCGGGGACAGTCGCATCTACCGCGTTCGCGCCGGTGAGGCCGCACAACTGACGGAAGATCACACGCTTATCGCCTGGCAGCTGAAGCAAGGTCTCATCACCGCCGAAGAGGCCAAGCACAGCCGTCACCGCAACGTGATCACCCGCGCGGTCGGCAATCGGGACTACGTGCAGGTCGACACCCACTGGGTCGAGCTCGAGCTGGGCGACCACTTCCTGCTCTGCAGCGACGGCCTCCACGGCTACCTGCGGACGGCGGAAATCCCAGAAGTCACCAATCTTGGCGGCGAGGCGTGCGTGAAGAAGCTGATCGAGATCGCGAACTCTCGCGGTGGCCGCGACAACATCACCGCCGTGCTGGTGGAAGTGACCTGACCGGTCCCCGCGTTTATTTGGCCGAACGCACCAACCTCCGATAGCGACGGGGGTGAGGAGCTCGGATGAAAGCGCGTCGAATCGGAGTCGTCATGGGTGGAACCTCGGCCGAGCGGGAGGTTTCCCTCCGGACCGGCCGTGCCGTTGCCGAGGCGCTGGCCTCGGCGGGCCGCACCGTCGTTCCCGTCGAGCTGGGCGGCGGCGTCGACACGGTCGACGTCCTTCGCCGGGCCCGGGTGGACGTGGCGTTCCTGGCGCTGCACGGCCGGCTGGGCGAAGACGGCTGCATCCAGGGGCTGCTCGAGGTGCTGGGCATCCCGTACACGGGCTCGGGAGTCATGGCGAGCGCGCTGGCGATGGACAAGGTCAAGAGCAAGGAGCTCTTCCGGCTGCACAACGTGCCGACGCCGCCCTACTACGTGTTCGACGGCGATGGCGCCGACGTCGAAGAGGTCCACGGGTCGTTCGGATTCCCGGTCGTGGTCAAGCCGCGCCGCGAGGGCTCGAGCTTCGGGATCGCCAAGGTCGACAGCCTGCCGGCGCTCGCCCGGGCCATCGCCGACGCCCAGAGCTACGACCGGAGCGTGCTGGTCGAGCGCTACATCGCGGGCAAGGAGATCTCGGTGGGCATCCTGGACGGCCGCGTGCTCGGCGCCATCGAGATCGCCCCCAAGACCGGGATGTACGACTTTCACGCGAAGTACACCGCGGGCGTGACCGAGTACTTCATGCCCGCTCGGCTGCCGCCCACGCGCTACCGTGGGGTGCTCAACCTGGCGGAGCGCGCGGCCCAGGCGCTGGACGTGGCCGGCGCGGTCCGGGTGGACCTCTTGGTGACCGAGGGCCAAAACGAGTACGTGCTCGAGGTCAACACGCTGCCGGGCATGACGCCGACCAGCCTCTTGCCGAAGATCGCGGCCGAGGCCGGCTACTCGTTCGCCGATCTGTGCGTCGCGATCGTGGAACGAGCCACGCTGGGGGTGGCCAACGCGCCGGCCGACGGCGCGCGACCGTCCGAGGTCGTCGCAGAGCCCGAGATCGCCATCGCGGTCTGATTCAGCGCGCCGCGGCCGCGCCCGGCTTGGCGCAGCGGTCGCGGACTCCCGAGTTGTGGCGGGCGACCATCGACTTGACCGCCTCGGGATCGTCCTCGGGTGGCGTGAACACGTAGCGCGACTGGTCGGCGCGCGCGCGCTCGCCCGAGCTGGGGCTGACCACGATCCCGGCGATGCCCAGGCCGAACCCGGCGGCGATGAGCGCGGCGCCCCCGCCCAGGCGGCCGCCGTTCACGTCTTGGTCCTCTTCCGTCGTGCCGTCGGAGTTCTTGGTCGTCTTGGTGTCGAACGACGTGGCGAAGAAATACGATCCGATCCCGAGGGCGATCACCCCTGCGGCGCCGAGCCCGCCGGCGAGCATCAGCTTGTTGTCGTGGCGCTCCACGCCCGCCTTGTGCCGATCGATGATCGGGGACGACCCCAGCCGCTCGGCGAGACCCGGAATGCTCTCGGGGTGACTCTCACCGACTCGGTAGGCGCCGAAGCCGTCCTTGCGCGCGACGCTCGAACGACCACTGTGACTGACCTCTCGGGACTCGGTCGGAGCCAGCACCAGCCACTCGGTGGACTCGCAGGGCGTGGTGGCATTGCCGCTCTGCGTCGGAATCTCCCCCGGCAATCGAGCCACCGTCGAAGCGCACCCCAGCGCCGGAATCAGCAGCGCCGCCCACAGTTTCTGCATCGACGACGGAACTACCATGCCCGCCCCGCGCCGTCATCGCCGCCTCTCTTGGGGTGACGCGGGGGACGCGCTACCATCCAGGTCCTTGGGCAACGCGCAGGAAGCCGGGCGGGTGGTCGGCCGCTACGTGCTCTACGACGAGATCGCGTCGGGGGGCATGGCGACGATCCACCTCGGCCGCATGATCGGTCAGGTCGGCTTCGCGCGGACCGTCGCCATCAAGCGGCTGCACCCGCACTTCGCCAAGGACCCCGAGTTCGTCGCGATGTTCATCGACGAGGCCCGGCTGGCGGCTGGGATCCGCCACCCGAACGTGGTCGCGACCCTGGACGTGGTCGCTCTCGAGGGGGACCTGTTCCTGGTCATGGAATACGTCGAGGGGGACTCGCTTTCGCACCTGGTGAAGCGGGTCCACGCCCGCGACCAGCGCATCCCGCCGGGGGTGGTCAGCGGGATCTTGAGCAACGTGCTCTACGGTCTGCACGCCGCCCACACCGCCGCGGACGACCGTGGCGAGGCGCTGTCGATCGTGCACCGCGACGTCTCGCCGCAGAACATCTTGGTGGGGCTCGACGGCGTGGCGCGCGTCGTGGACTTCGGCGTGGCCAAGGCGGCGCGCCGCATCATGGAGACCGAGGCGGGCCGGATCAAAGGCAAGTTCCGGTACATGGCGCCGGAGCAGATTCGGGCCGACAAGTTCGACTGTCGCGTGGACGTGTTCGCCGCCGGCATCGTGCTGTGGGAGGCGCTGGTGGGGCGGGGCTTGTTCGTGGCGGACGAGCCGATGCGCACCATGAGCATGGTGCTCGAGCACGAGATCCCGAAGCCCTCGAGCCTCGTGCCGGAGCTGTCCCCCGAGGTCGACGCGGTGGTGATACGGGCCCTCGCGCGGAGCCCGAGCGAGCGCTACGCGAGCGCGCGCGAGATGGCCATCGACCTGGAAAATGCCATTCCGCCGGCGGTGCCCCGGGTGATCGGGGAGTGGGTCGAGGCGCTCGTGGGCGACGCGCTCAAGCAGCGCGCCGCGCGCCTGATCGAGCTCGGCAGCGAGTCCAGCGCCGCATCGGCAGCTCTGGCCTTGCCGGCGTCGGTGATGCCGCCGTCCGTCACTCCGCCCCCGGTCACTCCACCGCCGGAGGCCGCCGCCGCGGCGCCGGCGCCGCCCGCGGGTCCGGTCGTGGCGTCGGCGACTGAGGCTCCCGTCGGAGCGTCGGCGCCGACAGAGCCCGCGGGTCCGGTCCCGACCCCGGCCGAGGCCACGCCGCCGCCCGCCTCCGCGCCGCGCGCCGAGCCGAGCTCGCAAGTGTCGGAGGTGTCCACTGCGGCGTGGGACACGGCAGCGCAGCGGTCGCTGTTCCCGCGACAGGGCAGGCAGCTGAAGATCGTCGTCGCCTCGGTGGTCGGCTCGGCGGCGCTGTTCTTCGTCGTGGTCTTGATCTTCGTGAGCGTGCGCGGCAAGGGCGACGCCGAGCCCGACGTGGTGCAGGTCGCCGCGCCGGCCGCGGCACAGAAGCCCCCAGCGCTGCCCGAGCCGGCGGCGGTGCCTGCGCCGGACACCCCCGCCGCCCCCGCCGTGCCCGAGCCGGAGAAGCCCGAGCCACCGAAGCTCGTGGCTTCTGCTGCCGACCGGCCGAAGAGCGCCCCGGTGGCGCCGGAGCCAGCCAAGCCCGCCGCGCCGAAGCCCGCAGTGCCCGCGCCGGTCGAGGCGGCGGCGCCCAAACCGCCGCCGCCGAAGCCCCCGGGAGACTGCAATCCGCCCTGGGTGGTTGACGCGAACGGCATCAAGAAGTTCAAACGGCACTGCCTGTGATGAATTGGTCCGCTCTCTCGGCGTTCGGCTGTGCGCTCGCGCTCTCACCCGTGGCTCTGGCGCAGAGCAAGCCGCCGACCAAGGCCGAGTGCTTCGATGCCCACGAGCAGGCGCAGCTGGCGAACAAAGAGGGGAAGCCCAAGGCCGCGAAGCGGGCCTTCGCGATCTGCGCCGACGCGGCCTGCCCCAAGCTGGTCAAGACCGAGTGCGAGGGCGAGCTCACCAAGTCGAGCGCGGCCGTACCGTCGGTGGTGATCGTCGCGCTCGACGCGGGCAAGGCTCGAGCGGGCGCCAAGCTGACGATCGACGGCGCCCCGGCCGACGCAACCCCGGGTGCGGTCGAGCTCGAGCCCGGGGACCACGTCCTCCGACTCGAGGCGGCCGACGGTCGCGTCGCCGAGCAGCGCGTGAGCTTGAAGGCGGGGCAGCGCGACGTCGAGGTGCGCCTCGAGCTCGCGTTGCCGGCGCGCGCCGAGCCCCAGTCGCCCACCGCACCGCCACCCGCCAAGCCCGGCGTGAGCCCGGTGGTTTGGGTGCTCGGCGGCGTCGCGGTGATCGGGCTCGGCGGGTTCGTGGGGTTCGGGCTCGCCGGCAAGAGCAAAGAGAGCGATCTGGACGGATGCAAGCCGAGCTGTTCCCGCGGGGACGTCGACTCGATGCGCAGCAGCTACCTCTTGGCCGACATTTCCTTGGGCGTGGCGCTGGTCGCGGGCGGCGTCGGTGGCTACCTGTACCTGTCGGGTAAGAAGCGGCCCACCGAGAAGAGCCTGTATCTGCGGGCGCTGCCCCAGCGTCAGGGCATGGGCGCAGGGCTCGGCGGGCGCTTCTGAGCCGAGTCAGCCGCACGACGCGGTGAACGTGACCTTGCCGCCCATCGACAAGTCCTGGCAGGTGCTGCCGCAGAGCACGGCGGCTCCGGCGTGCTCGAACCAGCCGTCGGAGAACGAGCATGAGCTGGGCGTAGAGTGGCGAGTCAGCTTCTGACCTCCCAACGTGAGCGAGAGCTGGGCCGCGGTGTGCCCGCTGGGAATGGCGAAGCGACAGGGCGTGATGGCCTGATTCAGCGCGGCGGTCACCCCGAGCTGCGAGCTCGCCGACACTGCGGTCACCGTTCCGCCGGCGCTCGCCAGCGAGTCGAGCATGCTCTTGGTCGAGGCCGGGAGGGCCACGAAGTGCGTGGCCATCGCGGGCCACGTCGAGCCCACGATCGACGCGAACAGCGACGAGTTGGACGTGCACCCGCCACCACCGGTGATCTGACTGATGTCGGTGAGGATCACGACGTCGAGCTGTCGACCGGGCTTGCTGCTCAGGTAGGCCGTGCCCGCGAGCTTAGCGCCGTTGAGCGCGCCCTCGAACGGAGTCGCGCCGTTCGGAGTGATCGCGGCGAGCCAGCTCGCGACCGATTGCGCAAGCGCCGGGAGCAACCCGAAGCCCACCGCTGGGGTGCCATATCCGCCGCCCGCGCAGGTGCCGCCGGTGTCGAGCCCGAAGTACTGCAGGCCGAGCTCGATGCCCGAGGCGTTCGATCCGGTGGCGAAGGCGTTGATACCCGCGATGGCCGTGTTGAGCTTCTGGCTGTCCGCCATGCTGGCCGAGCGATCGAGCAGCAGATAGGCAGCGCGAGGCAGCGCCGTGGCGTCGCCACTCTTGGGCTGGCACCCGGTGCCGCCGGTGCCGCC
>JACPVJ010000214.1 GCA_016191785.1 Myxococcales bacterium
CGGTGCCGCCGGTGCCCCCCGCGCCGCTTTCGCCACCCGAACTGCCGGTGCCGGCGGCGCCGCTGGTGCCGCCCGTGCCGGCCGCGCCTCCGCTCGCTCCGCCTGCCCCGGCCGCTCCCGCCGCCGCGCCCGCGCCGCCTGTCCCGGCGTTTCCGCCGGCCGAGGTCCCGCCCGCCCCTCCACTCGCAGAGCCGCCGCTTCCGGTGCCACCGCCGGTGCTGAACTCGCCGCCGGGCGCGAGCCCGCACGCAGGAAGCGCCGCGAGGGCCATGGCGCACACGATTCGGCGAGCGGGCATCCCTCTCACGGTACACGCGGTCTCGCCTTCAGTGCAACGCGGGGGTAAGGGAGCGGGCGATGCCTTGCGGAGCCAAAGCAGTCCTGATCGTCACCAAGAGCGTGCAGGGGACCACCACCAATGTGGCTCAGCGGCGCGCCGAGCTCGTGTGTGACGCACCGGTGGGGCACACCGGCGCGCACACCGACTCACGTCAAAGTGAGAGCTGGGACGCGGAGGCGGGCAAGGTGGCCACGGTGCTCCGTCACGAAGACCCCTGAAGGCCGCGGACCTCGTAGAGCACGTGGCGGCCCGCCTTCCCCGCCAGCGCGACGCCTTCGTGGCGCGTGACGCGCACTCGCTCGCCCAGCACGTCGCGGGTGGCCTCCGAGATCAAGAAGCGGGTTCCGAGCAGCTTGTTGGCGCCCTCGATGCGGCTAGCGGTGTTCACCGTGTCCCCGATGGCGGTGATCTTGTCCGCGCCCGGCGGGGCGATGGTTCCCATCACCACCTCTCCGAAGTGCACGCCGATCCCGATCTGGAAGCGCTTTCCGAGCACGCTCTCGAAGTACGGCCCGAGGGCCTCGACGGCGGCCAGCATCTCGAGGCCGGCCAGGACCGCGGCCAGGGCCGCGTCGGGGCGGTCGTCCGCGCCGAACAGCGCCATCAGGCCATCGCCCATGTAGTTGTCCACGGTGCCGTGGTGCTGCCTGATCACCGCCTCCATCCGGAAGAAGTAGCGGCTCAGCGTGTGGATCACGTCGTACGGCGGCAGCGACTCGGAGAACGCCGTGAAGCCGCGGATGTCGGCGAACATCACCGCGACGGTCTTCTGCTGTCCCACCGCACGCGACCCCGCGTCAGGGCGCAGGTGATCGGTGAGGCGGACGTCGTCGGGGTCGAGCACCAATCGCCGGACGGTGACGTCGCCGTCGATCGTGGTCTGGCACGCCAGGCGGATCTCGGCGCCGAATCGCAAGCGATCGGCGATGCGCTGTTCGGCAGGCGTGCGCGGCGCGCAATGGTCGAGCCCCGCTTCGACGCGGACCCGGCAGGTCGAGCAGCGCGCGGTCCCGCCGCACACATGGGTGTGGGCGACGTCTGCGCGGAGCGATGCCTCGAGCAACGATTCGCCGGCGAGAACCTGGACCACCCGGTCGTCGGGCAGGACCCGCGCCTTCGACATCGACCGAGCGTACCGCCCGCTCAGCCGGTCGCAAGCTCGGCGCGTAGCCGCGCCAGCGTGGCCTCGTCGGTGCGTACGCGCAGCGTGACGCCGTCTTCTTGCCAGCGCTCTTCCAGCACGCGGCCGGCCTCGTGCACCTCGGGGACCAGGCGCTGGGCGCTCCACGGCACGAACAGCTCGGCCTCGACGTAGGCCGCTTCGAAGAGCTCGACCAGCTTCTCGCGCAGCGCTGCCACGTCGGCCGGCGCGTGGGCCGAGACGAACCACGCGTCGGGCAGCGACCGAGTGAGCGCCGAGAGCGCCTCCGCGTCGAGCTTGTCGATCTTGTTCATCACCAGGCGAGCGGGGATGCCCTCTGCCCCGATCTCGGCCAGCACCCCGCGCGTCACCTCGAGCTGGCTCTCCCAGCTCGGGTCGCTGGCGTCCACCACGTAGAGCAAGAGCGAGGCCTCGAGCGCTTCGTCCAGCGTGGACTTGAAGCTCGCGACCAGATCGTGGGGCAGCTTCTTGATGAAGCCCACGGTGTCGCTCACCAAGATACGGGGCCGCGTCTCGGGTTGAAGCGCGCGCACCGTGGTGTCCAGCGTCGCGAACAGCTTGTCCTCGACGTAGACCTGGCTCGCGGTCAGCGCCCGCATCAGCGAGCTCTTGCCCGCGTTGGTGTAGCCCACCAGCGCCACGCGCCGAGAGTCGCGCCGGTGGGCCCGCCGCACGCCCTGCTCACGCAGGATGGCGGCGAGCTCTTCCCGGAGCTCGGCGATCCGGTCGCGGATCTTGCGCCGATCGAGCTCGAGCGCGGCTTCGCCGGCGCCGCGGCCGGCCTGGCGCTCTTTACCCGACGGTGATTCGCGCAGCCGAGGCGCGGTGTAGGTCAGGCGCGCGATCTCGACCTGCAGGCGCGCCTCGCGGCTCTTGGCGTGACGGTGGAAGATCTCGATGATCACGCCGGTCCGGTCCAGCACCTGCGAGCCGGTAGCGCGCTCGAGGTTTCGGGCCTGGCTCGGCGAGAGGTCGTGGTCCACCGCGATCAGCGCGACCGTGGGGGCGCCCTCTTCGTCGGGCTCGCCGTCTCGGGCCGACTCGCCCTGCTCCCAGCTGCGTCGCGCCTTGGTCTTCTTCTTCAGCGGCAGCAGCGTCCCGCTCTTGCCGCTCCCCCCGGTGAGCTCGGCCAGCTCGGCCAGCTTGCCCTCGCCCAGCACCGCGGCGGGCGAGAGGCTGTCGCGCGCCTGCGTCACGCGACCCACGACACGATAGCCCAAGGTCTTCACCAGGCGCCCGAGCTCGGCCAGGCTCGCGTCGAGCTCGGCTTCGCTCACCTCCGGCAGCCGGACCGCGACCAATACGGCGTCACCGCCGTCCACCGGCGACATTCAGCGGTTCTGGCGCAGAACGTCGCGCAGCACGCGCACCAGATCCAGCGCGGTGACGATGCCGACCACGGCGTCGCCTTCGGTGACCACGATGCGGTGGATGCGACCCCGCGCCATGGTGTCGGCGGCCTCGTCCACCGGTGCGTCTGCACCGATCTGGAACACCACCGGGGTCATCACGTCGCCGACCACCTGGCTCGGCGCGCCCTCGACCACCAGCGAACGCAGCTCTTCCTCGGCCAACGGGCGATCGAGCGAGGTCGCGAAGTACCCGCCCTGGGTCATCTCTCGAGTGTCTTCCGAGCGCAGCACGTCGGTCGCGGACACGACGCCCACCAGCTTGCCGCTCGAGTCGACCACCGGGGCGCCGCTGATCGCGTGCTCGAGCAGAAAGGTCTTGAGCTCGGCCAGCGTCCAGTCCGCTCCGGCCGTCAGCACCTTGCGCGTCATCACTTCTCGAACCCGCACCGCGTACCTCGTCTCTTGGGCCCCAGGGGCCGTTCAGGGGGCGGGAGCATACTCATCGCCGCCCGATGTGCGAGGACAATCACCAGCGGCCGGCGTGGATCACGGCGTATTCGATCTCGGTCTCGGGTGGCGGCGCCGGATCCGTCTCTGCTTCCGAGCGTGCCCGCGCCACCCGCGACGACTTCCTCTCGGCGGCCTCCAGGGTGAGCGCCCACTCTGCCGCCAGCGCCTCGAGCACGGTGGCCGGCCGCCGTACCGCACACGGAAGCGACACCGCGATCACTCCAACCAGCGCCGCCGGCGAATGGATCGGGATCACCAGGAGCTCGTGGCTGCCGAAGGCGAGCGCGAGCTTGGGCGGGGTCGAGCGCACCACCCGCGCTTCGACCTCTTGCATCCAGGCCATCAGCAGGGCCTGCTTCTCGTCGCCGAGCTCGAGTGGCGACCCGGCGATCCCCAGCTTTGCCACACTACCGGTCAGATCGACCACGGCCGCCACGTCGCAGGCCACCGCATAGCGCGCGCGGGCCGCCAGTGCTCCGGCGTCGCCGTGGCTGGCTGCGGCGAAAACGCCGCTGTCGAGCTCGGGCTCGAAGTAGAAGGCTCCATCGTCCATGGGACGTCCCCACGCGACAAAGAGTCGAGATCGTGGCCCCGGGCCAAGCTTCGGACGAAAATCGCTGGGTCCGTGTGGGAGAGCCTCCCACCGCTCGGACTCAGCTGAGTGAGCGGAGTGCCTCGCCGATCCGCGGCAGCGCCTCTTGAATGTCGCGGAGCGAGACGGCGCCCACGCTCATCCGGAACCAGCCGTCGTCGTCAGGGTACCCGAAGGCCTGGAACGCCACGACGCCGACGCCCGCGCCGTCGAGCAGCAGTTTGCGCACGTCCTCGTTGGTGGTGATCACGGCGCCGTCGGGTGTCTTCTTTCCGAAGGGCGCGACGCGTACGGTCAGGTAGATTGCTCCCTCGGGTGAGAGGCTGTCGACCGGCAAACCTTGCGCCTTGAAGGCCTGGATGCCCTCGTGCAGCGCCGAGAGGCGACTCACGATGCCGCGCTTGATCTCGGTGACGTAGGCCTTGATTCCCTCCGCGTCGTCGAGCAGCTTGGCCGTGGCCACCTGCTCGGCGCGCGGCGCCCACGCGCCGACGTGACCCAAGATCGAGCTCATGCGCGCGATCACGTCCACGGGCCCCACGGCCCAGCCCACGCGCACGCCGGTGGCCGCGAAGGCCTTGCTGATGCCGTCCACGAACACGGTGTAGCGCGCCATTTCTGGCGCGATTTCAGGCGGGGTCACGTGCTCGTGACCGTCCGCGGTGAGCATCCAGTAGATCTGGTCGTACATCAGGAAGACCGGACGCTTGCCGGTCTTCGCCCGCTTGGCGTTCTCGGCCAAGATGGCCTCCGAGATCCCAGCCAGCATGTCGCGGCTCATGGCGGTGCCGGTGGGGTTGAGCGGCGAGTTGAGGCACAGAAGGCGCGCCTCGCTCAAGCTCGAGAGGATGCTGTCGCGGGTCGGGAGGAAGCGCGTCTCGGCGCCGCACTTCACCGCCACGCCGCGGGCCCCGGTCATCTGCACGTAGTGGTTGTTGTTCCAGCTGGGGAGCGGAAACACCACCACGTCGCCGGGGTCGACCAGCGTCCGGTACACGCCGTAGATCACGGGCCGGGCGCCGCCGCAGATCAAGATCGAGTCGAGCGGCACGTCGAGACCCAGCTCGCGCGAGTAGAAGCGCTGCACGGCGCTCCTGAGCTCGGGCATTCCGTTCGAGGGCGGGTAGTTCGTCTCGTGCGCGTCGTACGCCGCGACGATGCCCTGGCGCAGCGACTCGGGGATGGGAAACTGCTTCGGATCGAAGTCGCCCACCGTGAGGTTGCAGATCTTCTGTCCCTTCGCGACCATCGCCCGGATGTCGGCGGCGATTTTCAAGATTTCCGACCCGACGATGCCTGCGGCCATGCTCGAGACGCGTGGGGCACCGTCGGCGGGGCGGACGAAATCCGAGAGGTCGGTCGACATGGCGGGAGACTGCCACGGGACCGGCCCGCGTCATGTGACAAAGGTCATTCCGCGCTGCGTCACGCCGGCCCGCGTCTCGGGCCGGGGCAATCACTGCGCGATCTGTGCACGCCGCGGGGAAAAGCTCACGCGGCGGGTCTCCTTGATGCGGCCGCCCTCGAGCTCACCCTCGACGATCTCGTACCCGAGCAGCGCGAAGACTCGGCCCTTGAGGAACAGCGGGCGCGCGTTGCCGTACCAGTCCACGCACGAGGCGCGACACCCGTCGTCGGGGTTCGCCTCGGGCTTGGCACCCAGGGTGCCGAGCTCGGTGAACCGCAAGAGGTCGCTGCGCAGGAACAGCACCGAGGCGGAGCCCTGGGTCAGGTGCTCGTAGCCGGGCCGGCCGGCCTCCGCCACCGGCAGGCCCAAGAGCCCCGACTTCTCGTCGAGCGGCTTGTAGAAGAAGCCGTGGCTGCGGAGCTCGCCCTGAGACGCGTTCTTGCGGGTGTAGCGCTGCGCCACGCTGGGACGCTGGCCCAGGGCGATGGGCGAGAAGTGAAGATCTTTGCCGTCGGTGCCGACCACGACCGCGTCGCTGCCCAGGGCCTCGATGCGATCGACGCCGTGGGTGAGGGGCAGCTTCAGCGGCTCGGTGCTGCCGTCGTAGCGATAGGCGACCAGCCCGCCACGCTCGCTCTGCTCGGGCGCTCCCCAGCCGCTGCCGGTGCCGTAGAGCAGGTGCTTGCCCACGAAGCGGTTCTGGAACGTGTAGCCTTGGGGCTTGGGCAGCGCGCGGTAGCGCGACGCCGGGACCTTGTCGGCGCCATCCGAGAAGCTCGAGAGCTTCACCCTCATCATGGCCACATCGCCGCCGGTGACCTCGGCGTTCCACATGCCGTCGCCGGCCGCGTCGGCGCGCACCAGCACGTTCAAGTGACCCTCCGGGTCCTCCAGGAACGAGAACTGATCGACCGGGCTGCCGGCGGTCTCCAGGGCCGACGGCCCCGAGCCGTCGAGCGGCATGCGATAGACGAACGAGCGAGGCAGCGCCCGCTCGCCGGTCTGCTCGTAGTCGGTCACCCACACGAAGACCGAGCCCGGTGACACGTAAAACACGCGGCCCGCGGGGCCGAGCACGGCCGTGGCGTCGCACTGTAGGTCGCGCTTGCCGAGATCGCAGACCGTGACGGTGTGCAGCGTGAGCGAGGACGACTTCTGGATCGGACGGTAGATACGGGTGGCCGAGGCGATGCGCTGAAAGTCGGTGTCCTTCACTCCCTTCCGCCATTTGCGCAGGGCCGGGAACGAGCGGAACGGATCTTCGTCACCCACCGAGAGGTAGAGCGGGGTGTAGAAGATGAGCTTGTCGCCGATCAGTCGGCTCGCGTAGTTCCGCGACGAGTAGTAGTCGTTCGAGCGCAGGTGATACGTGGAGCGGTACTTCAGTCGGCCCGAGTCGCTGATGTCGAACAGCCCGAGCTCGGTGCCGCCGCGGCTGTAGCTGTAGCCGACCACCACGATGGTGTTCGCTCCGATCAGCATCTCGTCGTACCAGGTGCCGCCCGGGTCGATGTCCGGACCGAAAGCGTCCACGTTCGACACCGGCGTCAGGTCCGCGGTGCGAACCGTGAACAGCCGGCCGCGTCGGAGCACCACCAGGTGGTCGCCGTGCACCTTCACGATGCCGCCCTCGTCCACGCCGGCGTGCTGGGTGTTGGTGACCGACTCGCCTTCCTTGGCCGACGACGCTTTGTCCGCGGGCGGCGCGGCCGACGGGGCCGGCGCAGCCTGGGCGGGCGGCGCCGAGCCCGACTCGACCCCGTAGCCGAAGGCCCCTCCGGGCGGCCCAGCGGAGCGCTGGGCCTTGGCCATGTCCTTCAAGAAACGCGACAGCTCGTCCTCCGACGCGAAGGCGGTCAGCGTCTTTCGTGAGTGGTGCTGGATGACCTTGGCGAGAGGGTCGCCCGTCGTGGACTTGTGGCAGGCCGGGGTCAGAGCCGCGCCGAGCCCGAGCGCGGCGACGGCCAAGATTTTCGGGAGCTTTGCGCAAAGTGCCATGGCGGTGACCGACAAACGGCTGGCCCCGAGCGGGCCTTACACCGGCTCCTTGACGGCCTTCGCGGCTCGACCCCACGCTCGGCGTGTGGCCCGCGGCAGAGCGCTCGCTCTCGTCTTGTTGCTCGCCTTCGCGCACGGCGCATGCACGCCGAAGATGCGGGCCAAGCGGCTGCTCGGGAAATACGAGAAAGTCTTCGCGACCTGTCGCAAGCTGACCGAAGACGCCGGCGCGCGCCCCGGTGAGCACTCGTGTGCCAAGGTGGCGAGCCTGGCGGTCGAAGGCTCGCTCGGCGACACGGGGCTGGCCGAGTCCGAGTGGCGCCCGATGCTGAGCACCTGGCTCGCCGAGACCGGCTTCGCCCCGTACTACATCGACTCGTCGAGGTCGTCGCTGGTCGCGGCGCCGCTCGTCTCGACGGCGCCGTCGGCGCCGCCGGCAGCGCCGGTGCCCTCTGCGCGGACGAAGCCCACGGCGCCACGGCTTTGGGACGGGGGCGCCGCCGCGACCAAGCCCGCCGCGTACAGTGTGGGCGCCAAGGTGTCGGTGCACTGGGGCGACCGCTGGTGGCCCGCCACCGTTCTCACCGTCAAGGCGGACAAGTACCTGATTCACTACGACGGTTGGGCCAGCTCCTGGGACGAGTGGGTCACCCCCGCGCGGATGAAGCCCCGGTGAGCGTCCTGACGAATTCCTGACAAGAGTGCGAACTGTTTTTCGCGCGTGCGCGACGATCTCGCAGCGACGGCCAATTTGAGCTAGGGGTTGGGTCTTCGCCGATGAACTCCGCGACGCTGAGCCAAACCGGAGACCTCGCGAGTGAGCTGTTCGCGCTCTTGCGTGAGACGGATCCCGCTCGCTTCACCGACACCGTGAGCCACCGCGCCCAAGAGCGCTGGTCGCGCATCCGCGCCTCGGTGGAAGAGCTCTCGACCGAGACGGCGGCGCCGCCGCCGATCAGCGCGTCCGTCGCGACGCTCCGCGCGCTGATGGACGAGCCCGCGGACAGCCCGCGAGAGTCGGTCGGCTACTGGACCACGCTCCGCCCTCATCTGATGGCCGAGTACGAGCGCTTGGCCGGCGAGCTGCGTCGCCGCTCGGTGCGCGCGCCCACGCTCCGCCCCACCAACTGGGCACGCATCGGCTTCCACGTCAGCTCGGCGGTCGGCGCGCTGCTCTTGCTCGAGGTTTTCCTGTCGCGCACCGGAACGCTCTGGGCGACCGGCGCCTTCGCGGCGTACTGCTGGGTCAACGAGTCCGGCCGCGCCCTGAGCAAGCGCTGGAACGAGCGCCTGCTGAAGGTGCGGTTCTTCCAGGCCATCATCCACCCGCACGAGCACCACCACATCAACTCGGCCACCTGGTACGGCACCGCGCTGATCATCCTGGCCCTGGTCAGCCCGCCCTTCGCATCGGCAGCGGCCCTCGCGGTGCTGGGCTTCGGCGATCCTGCCGCGGGCCTGGTCGGGCGGCGCTGGGGGCGTCGCCCGCTCACCGGTGGGCGCACCCTCGAGGGCACGGTGGCCTTTGCAGTGTTCGGCTCGCTGGCAGCCTTCGCCGTGATCTCACTGTGGCACGGCACCGCATCGGTCCCGCTCTTGCTCGTGGTCTCGGCGGCGGCGGGCGTCGCCGGCGCCATCGCCGAGGCCGTCAGCGTCCGCATCGACGACAACCTCACGGTTCCGCTCTCGGCTGCCTTGGCGGCGGCGCTCACCGCCTCGCTGCTCGGCGTTCAGATCTAGTCTCGACTTGCGCACTTTCGCGCCGCGAAGAACCCGACACGAGAGGGTTTCTTCGAGGTGACGCGCAGAGGCGTGACCCACCAGAACATCGCGACTCATCCGCCGCGCGAGGCGGCATCCGCCGGCCTCGCCGGCAGTTTTCGTGGGTCTTCGCCACTCACGACGATCGCGATCTGATCATGGCAAGACTGCCCAAGTCGAGTCGAGTCACTGCTCGAAGCAGTACAGGTGCTTGAAGCCGCTGCACTGGCCCGCGTTCGGCATCTTGGTCCAGCGCGCGTCTTGCTCGCGGAGGTCCCCGTAGGTCACCTGGCCTTTGCCCGTCCAGTTCGTGCAGTCTTGCCCGCTCGGCGTCCCGTCGGCGTTGGTGCCCGTCCACGCGTCGAACCCCATCAGCGTCTCTTCGTTGAGCTCGTCGTAGTCGAGGGACACCTTCAACGCGGTCGCCGTGAGGCCGGCCCAGCCGTGGGCGATGACCGTGCCGCCGGGGCGAACGTAGTTGCCGTCCGGACGGGTGAAGCGCGTGCTCGGTGACGAGGTGGCGTCGCTCAGCCAGGCGCGGAAGCTGCCCGGCAGCCCGGCCTCGGAGGCGCGGGTGAGGCACAGGCCGTCGGCCTCGCCGGCCGAGCTGAACACGGCCGTGTACTCCGTCGAGGTCACGAACGCGACCTTCGGCGGCGAGGTGTCAGCGTCTCCGCCGCTGCCGCCGAGGCCGGCATCGACGACCGGTGGGCCCTTGCCGTCGTCGTTTCCGCAGCCGATCACCAGGAGCGCCAGGCACGCGAGACCGCGCATGCGCGCAGTATGGCACCCCGCGGCTCTGATCGCCGAGCCACGGTAGGTGTGCGGATACGCACACGCCTGCTCCCGCTGCTCCCGCAGAAACCCGCAAAATACCAGCGGTTCGTCGGGCGCACCCCGACGGCACGCCCTGTGCTTGAGCGGAGGGCAGAGATCGCCATGACCACTCGTCGCCAATCTCCGTCGGCTCCCTGGCTCGCCAACCTGTCCGCGGTCGAGCTCCGGGTCGTGTTCGCCCGCGCCCGCGAGCGCACGCGCCGCTGTCGCCCGCTCGTGACCCACGACTCCGTCGCGTCCCTCTTGCCCGGCAAGCGAGCCTGATTCACCGCATCTCGAACCGGAGCTCGTGGGCTCCGGCGAGCTCGGCATGGGTCAGGGTCGTGCCCTCGACCTCTGCCCCGTCCAAGGTCACGCGGCCGGGCCGCATCCCCCGCTCGGGCGGCGGCCAGGCGGTCACCGTCAGATCACCGCCCGGTCGACGAAGCACGACCCTGGGGTAGCGCGGCGCCGACACGATGTAGCGATCGGTTCCGGGCAGCGGGTAAAGGCCAGTGGCGGCGAACAAGAGCCACGCGCTCATCGTTCCGCCGTCGTCGTTGCCGGGCAGCCCGTCGACCCCGTCGCCGTACAGATCGTTCACGATCCAGTCCACCCACTTCCACGTCTCCCCCGGTGAGCCCCACGCGGCGAAGTACCAGGGCGCGCTGATGTCGGGCTCGTTGCTCGGCCAGTAGTGGGCGCGGACGCCCAAGATGGGCACGTCTTCTCGGCTGGCGTCGAAGAACTCGCGCAGGCGCTCGAGGGCGGCGTCCTGGCCGCCCAAGGTCTGGGCGAGCCCCTCGGGGTCGTGCGGCACCATCCACAGGTAGTGCCAGGCGTTGCCCTCGACGTACGCCTTGTGCATCGCCGTCGGGTCACCGATCGGCGCCCAAGAGCCGTCGCTCTTCTTCGGGCGGAAGAAGCCGAAGCTCGGGTCGTACACGTTCTGGTAGCTCTGGCCGCGCGCCGACAGCACGCTCTGGTCACTCGATTTTCCGAGCTTCGCAGCCCAGCGCCCCAGCGCAGCGTCGGCGACGGCGTACTCTTGGGTCTTCGACACCGAGCCGCTGGCGACGTCCGACGGCACGTACCCCTTGGCCAGATAGTCCGAGTTGTCGGCGTCGCGCCCCCCGACCGGGCCGGGTGACGGTCCGAAGGCGGCGACGCGCGCCAGCGCGTAGGCCTGGGCTTCGTCGTCGAACGCCACGCCTTTCAGCGCCGACTCGGCGAGCACGATCTCACCCGGCGACCCGATCATGGTGTGCGAGTCGCCGTGGCCGATGCCCCAGACCGGGACCGCGCCACCCTCGGCCGCCATGCCCACCAGCGACGCCGCGAAGGGCTCGTTCCTCTCGTCTTCGGTGAGCAAGAGCCAGGGGTGCAGCGTGCGATACGTGTCCCAGAGGGAGAAGTCGCTATAGCGCGGCCGGCTGGCCTTGGCGATCTCGCCCTTGGCGTTCACGAAGCGGCCGTCGACGTCGCTGGTCAACGTGGGCATCAAGAGCGCGTGGTACAGCGCCGTCGACATCAGCGTGGCGTCGTAGCTCGACGCGCCCCAGATCTCGAACCGGTCGGTCGCGGCGCGCCAGCGCGCTTCCGCCTGCGCGCGCATGCCGTCGAAGTCGAAGCTCGGGGACTCGGCGGCCAGGTTCTTCTTCGCGCCTTCGGCGTCCACGAAGCTCACCGCCAGGCGCAGGGTCGCGCGGGTGGTGCCCGCCGGCAGCTCGAGGTAAGCGCCGAGGGGCACGCCGCTGGCGGCGGTCTGACCCGGGAAGAGCCCACTCGCGTCGAAGGTGCCCACCGCCTTGGGCGCCACGTCGAGCGCCCCTCGAGCGAAGAGGTCATAGCCGCCGGCGCCGCCGGTCATGTTGCCGAAGTGCCGAACGTGTGCGGAGAAGCTCCCGCTCTTGTCGTCCAAGAGCACGTCCGCGGCTTTGATCTCGCCCTCGAGCCGATGGTCGAGATCGAGCAGCAGCACCGGGGGCGAGCCGGCGGGGAAGGTGAAGCGGAAGATCGCGGCCCGCTCGCTCGAGGTCAGCTCGACCCGGATGCCGTCGGCCAGGGTCACTGCATAGTAGCCTGGCCGGGTCTCTTCGCTGGCCTTGTCGAAGCCCACCATGTGGCCGTCTTGCGTCCGCTTCGCGTCGGTCATTCCGAGCGTCGGCAAGACGCCGATCGTGCCGTAGTCGGGCACGCCAGTGCCCTCGAAGTGCACCAGCGAGAACGCGCTGATCAGCGGGTCGTCCGCGTAGTACCCCGAGCAGTGATAGAAGCTGACGGCGCCCGACGCCGTTCGCGTGTCGGGGCTCGGGTGGATCATCGCGAACGGCACCGCCGGGCCGGGGTAGGTCGACCCCACGGCGAACCCGATCCCGCCGTTCCCGATCCGCGGGTCGATCGCCGCGAACAGATCGGCGCGCACCGGCTCGGGCAGGCTGCGCTCTTCGCCGTCCGCGCAGCCCGCGAGCGGCATCAGGGCGAGAAAGCAGAGGGCGCGTCGCACTCGCGGCGCAGCCTACCACGGCGCGCGGGTGAGCGGCCTGGCCTTCCGGCGGCAGAGCATGGGATATTCGTCGCCAAGGCAAGAGGTCGATCGTGAGTGAGAGCCAGCGATATCATGTGATCGAGAAGATCGCCGCCGGGGGCATGGCCGAGGTCTTCCGGGGCGAGAGCGCGGGGATCGAGGGGTTCCGCAAGAAGGTGGCGATCAAGCGCGTGCTGCCCAAGCTCAGCGCCAACTCCGAGTTCATCCAGATGTTCTTGGACGAGGCTCGGCTCGGCGCCTACCTCAGTCACAGCAAGTGCGTGCAGGTGTTCGACATCGGTCAAGGCGGCGGCGCGCACTTCATCGTGATGGAGTACGTCGACGGCGCCGACTTGAAAGAGGTGCTCGACTACCTCTCGGCGCACAAGCAACAGATGAAGATCGAGGTGGCGTGTCGCATCGCCATGGACGTCTGCGAGGGCCTGGCCTACGCCCACGCCGCCTGCGATCACACCGGCCGGTGTCTGGACATCGTGCACCGCGACATCTCGCCGCACAACGTGCTCATCACGCGGTTCGGCGAGGTCAAACTGGTGGACTTCGGCTTGGCCAAGGCCAGCTCGCACCTCAACGACGAGGACGAGGACATGGTCAAAGGCAAGTTCGGCTACCTCGCGCCCGAGGTGACCACGGGGCAGCGCCCGGACAAGCGCGTCGACATCTTTGCCGCCGGGATCTTGCTGTGGGAGATGCTGGCGGGGCGCCGGCTGTTCCTGGGTGACACCGACGTCGAGACCTTCAAGCTGGTCCGCGCGGCGGTCATCCCCGACCCGCGCCAGTTTCGCCCCGACATCCCCGACGAGGTGCTGACCGTGCTCGGCAAGGCGCTCGCCAAGGATCCAGGTCAGCGCTACCAGAGCGGGAACGACTTCGCGCGCGACCTGGGGCTCACGCTTCGCAAGCTGTCGCGTCCGGTCACCTATCTGGACATCGCGGAGGTGGTGCGCCTGGCCGCCGACGAGCGCGCGCGCCGCCGAAAGGCCGAGGGCAAGACCCAGGCGGGCGACATCGGCGATCTGGTGCTCGACGCCCTACACCAGTTCTCGGGCTCCCCGGGCAGCGTGGCCTCCGAGGCCATTCGCGCCACGCTCGGCACCCCCGGCATCGAGGCGGGGGGCGGTGGCTTCGAAGATACGAGCGCCTGGGGGCTCGACGCGGTGTTCGAAGAGGCCACCAGGTCGGCTCGAGAGCCCGAGGCGATCGAGGTCGAGCCGGACGAGCCCGCCGCGCCCGCGCGGCCACAGCCGCCCGCGC
>JACPVJ010000215.1 GCA_016191785.1 Myxococcales bacterium
ACGGGTCGGGCATCGCGTTGCCCTGCAACCGATGGCCGCCTCGCGGCCGAAACGTGTCGGGCAACGCTTTGCCCTGCAACCGATGGCCGCCTCGCGGTCGAAACGTGTCGGGCAACGCTTTGCCCTGCAACCGATGGCCGCCTTGCGGTCGAAACGTGTCGGGCAACGCTCTGCCCTGCAACCGATGGCCGCCTCGCGGCCGAAACGTGTCGGGCAACGCTTTGCCCTGCAACCGATGGCCGCAGCGCGGTCGAAACGTGTCGGGCAACGCCGCGGCGTCGTGCCGGCGGCGGCGGCTCACGCCCCGGTCACGCCGGCTGGTAGGTCGCGACGAACCGCTCGATGCGGTGCGTGTCTTCCGGGCTCGGGCTGACGAACTCGAGCACCTGCCGGCGCCCTCGCTCGGACACGCGCCGGGCCCAGAGCCAGAGGGTGTGCGAGTCGCCGGGCAGCCGGAGCTCGAGCTGGAACGACTGCATGTAGGTCGCCGGCTCGCGGTGCCGAGCGATCTGGATCCCGCTCGGCGAGATGTCGATCACACGACACAGGTGGGGATAGCCACCGATGAACTTGTTCAAGAAGACGTCGACGGCCTGGCGTGGGAAGCGGCGGCGCTCGGTCATGGCCGCGATCGTACCGAGGCCGCGCGGCGCGGACCAAGTTTGACGGTCGCCGCCCGCGGTGACACCTTCTGCCGCGTGGCCAAGCGGGTCATCGTCATCGACAACTACGACTCGTTCACCTACAACCTGGTTCAGTACCTGGAGACGCTCGGCGCCGCGTGCGAGGTGTGGCTCAACGACCGAACCTGCGTCGAGGCCGTGGCCGAGGCCGACCCCGCTGGGATCCTGCTGTCTCCGGGGCCGGGCACCCCCGATGACGCCGGCGTCACCCTGGCGGTGATCCGGGAGCTGGCCGGCCGCTTTCCGATCCTCGGCGTCTGCCTGGGGCACCAGAGCATCACCCAGGCGCACGGCGGGCGGGTGGTCCGGGCACCGCGGCTGATGCACGGCAAGACCTCGCCCATCGAGCACGATGGGCGCACGCTGTTCCAGGGCCTCCCCTCGCCCTTCCTGGCCACGCGCTACCACTCGCTGATCGCCGAAGAAGCCTCGTTCCCTGCCTCGCTCGAGGTCAGTGCGCGGACCGCGGAGGGCGAGATCATGGCGCTGCGCCATCGGGAGCTGCCGCTCGAGGGCGTGCAGTTCCACCCCGAGTCCATCCTGACCGAGCACGGCCACCGGTTGCTCGAGAACTGGCTCGCGACGCTGTGATCACCTTCGCCGAGATCTTCGCCGAGCTGACCCAGCCGGGGGGCCTCGCGCCGGCGCGGGTCCGGGAGGTGTTCGACACCATCCTGCGCGGCGAATGGACTCCGGTCCAGGTCGCTGGCTTCGCCGTGGCGCTGCGGCTGACCGGCGAGAGCGCCGAGACGATCGAGGCCGCGGCGCGATCGCTCCGCGACGCCATGGTGCCCGTGGACCACGGCCTTCCGCGCGTGCTCGACACCTGCGGGACGGGTGGTGACGGCAGCGGCACGCTGAACCTGTCGACCGGGGCCGCGATCATCGTGGCGGCCGCCGGCGTGGTGGTCGGCAAGCACGGAAACCGTGCGGTCTCGAGCCGCGCCGGCAGCGCGGACGTGCTGGAAGCGCTCGGCATCCGGACCGATCTGCCGGCCAGCGCCGCGGCGCCGCTGCTGCGTGAGATCGGGATCGCGTTCTTGATGGCGCCGACTCACCACCCGGCCATGCGCCACGGCGGCGTGGCACGTCGCGAGCTCGGGATCCGCACGATCTTCAATTGCCTGGGGCCCCTGGCGAACCCGGCGCGGGCCACCCATCAGCTGCTGGGCGCCTACGACGACGCGCTGCGGTCCGTGCTCGCGTCGACCCTCGGCGCGCTCGGGGTCACTCGCGCCTGGGTGGTGCGCGGCGAAGACGGCCTGGACGAAGTGAGCCCGTTCGGGGCGACGCGGGTCAGCTGCCTCGATCGCGGACAGGTCACCGAGCTCGTGGTCCGTCCGGACGACTTCGGCCTACCGCCGTGCGCGCCGGGCGCAGTGGCCGGGGGCAGCGCCGAGGACAACGCGCGCGCCATCGAGCAGGTGCTCTCGAACCGACCGCACCCGGCTCGCGACGCCTTCGTGCTCAACGCCGCCGCAGCCCTGGTCGTGGCCGAGGGCATCGAGCCCCGGGCCGCCGCCGAGCGCGCCCGCGACGCGTTGACCAGCGGGCGCGCGCTGGCCCTGCTCGAGCGGTGGCGAAGGGCCGCGTCGTGAGCCTCCTCGCCGAGATCTTGGCGCACAAGCGCGCCGAGCTCGCGCGCCTGGGACCCGCGCCCCGTTCGAGCTTCGAGCCGCGCTCGGTGTCGCTGGCTCGGGGCCCGGGCGAGCCCCTCCGCCTGATCGCCGAGATCAAGCTTCGCTCTCCGTCGGCCGGGTCGCTGTCGCTCGCCCTGCCCGTGCGCGAGCGCGCCGCGGTGTACCAGCGCGCCGGCGCGAACATGCTCAGCGTGCTGACCGACGCCCGGTACTTCGACGGCGCCTTCGAGCACGTGCGTCAGGCCCGGGAAGCCACGTCGCTGCCGGTGCTGTGCAAGGAGTTCATCGTCGGCGAGCGCCAGCTGGACTGGGCTCGCGCGTCCGGCGCCGACGCCGTCCTGTTGATCGTGCGCTGCCTGGCTCCGCCCGAGCTCGACGCGCTCTTGGCGGGCTGCCGGCAGCGGGCCCTGGCGGCCCTGGTCGAGGTCTCCACCGACGCGGAAGCCACCCGCGCCCTCGACGCCGGCGCGGAGTGGGTCGGCGTGAACGCCCGGGACCTCGACACCCTGGCGATGGACGCCGAGCGCGCGGCGTCCGTCCTCGACCGGCTGCCCCCCGGCGTCACCCGAGTGCACCTGTCCGGGGTGGGCTCCGCCGGCGATGTGGGCCGCCTCGCCGCGCGTCGAGTCGATGCTGCGCTGATCGGTGAGGCGCTGATGCGTCAGGCCGATCCCGGTCCGCTCTTGGCCGAGATGCGGGCCGCGGCCGGCTGATTCTTCGTCGGGCGGGGCAGATTGGCTAAGCTTCGGGGGTGCGCTTCGACGCGGCCATCGACTCGTACCTGTCCCACCTCAGGGTCGAGCGCGCCCTCTCGGCCAATACCGTCGCCGGCTATGCCCGGGATCTGGCCAAGCTCAGCCTGTTCCTCGAGGACCAGGGCGCGGCGGACCCACGGGAGCTCGATCTGGGCAAGCTGAGCGCCTGGCAGTCGAAGCTGGCCAAGGCGGGCCTGGGCCCACGCAGCGCCGCCCGTCACCTGTCGTCGGTGCGCGGGCTGATTCGCTTCCTGGTGCGCGAGGGCGTGATCCAGTCCGATCCCAGCGCGCTGGCCTCGCGCCCGCGCTTCGGGCGCAAGCTGCCCCACACCCTCGGCGAGCAAGAGATGCTGCGGCTGATCGACACACCCGACGTGCGACGGCTTCGGGGGCTGCGCGATCGAGCCATGCTCAGCGTGGCCTACGCCGCAGGCCTGCGCGTCAGCGAGCTGGTGGGGCTCACGTTCGGGGACGTGGACCTCGCCCGCGGCATCGTCGGCGCGCTCGGCAAGGGCGGCAAGCGCCGGCTCGTGCCGCTCGGCGAGGTCGCCCTCGAGCACCTGGCGGCGTACCTGGAAGCGCGGCGCGCCGAGGGCGCGGTCCAGAGCACGGTGTTGTTCGCGGGTCCGCGCGGCGCACCCCTGACCCGGCAGGCGTTCTGGAAGATCGTCCGGCGCTACGCGCGCGTCGCCGGGATCAGCTTTCGGGCCCATCCCCACCAGCTCCGTCATTCGTTCGCGACCCATCTCCTGAGCGGCGGCGCAGATCTGCGCAGCGTGCAGACCCTGCTCGGTCACAGCGACGTCTCGACCACCGAGATCTACACCCACGTCACCCAGGACCACGTGAAGCGCGCGCACCGGAAGGCGCACCCCCGCGGCTGAAGATCGGAGCCGCGATTCGTGGCAAGATGCGCACCCGTGTACTTCTCGGTCCACGAGCCCACCACCCGCGAGACGCCCGTCGTCGTCGAGGTCCCGCACGCGGGGCTGTTCATCGACCCCGAAGCGCTCGCGACCTTGGTGGCGCCGGCCCGGGCGGTGGGACAGGACGCGGACCTGTACGTCGATGCGCTCTACGCCGACGCGCCCGCCGAGGGGGCGACCCTCCTCGTGGCACACGTCAGCCGCTACGTCTGCGACTTGAACCGCGCCGCCGACGACGTCGATCACCTGACGGTCGAAGGCGGCAACGGCCGTCCCTCACCCCACGGGCTGGTGTGGCGGGCGACCACTGAGAACCTCCCCGCGCTCAAGGAGGCCCTGCCCCGGGGCGAGCTCGACCGGCGCCTCTGCCGGATCTACGAGCCGTATCACGCGACGCTCCGGGGGTTGCTCGACGCGAAGGTCGCGCGGTTCGGCCACGCGGTGCTGCTCTGCGCTCACTCGATGCCCTCCCGCGGCCGTGCCGGGCATGCCGATCCCGGGCGACCCCGTGCCGACGTGGTTCCGGGCAGCCGCGGCCGGACCACCGCGGCGCGGTCGGTGATCGCCGTTCCAGACGAGCTCGCGCGGGACCGCGGGTGGACCGTGGCCCACGACGACCCCTACAAGGGCGGGTATTCGACGGCGAAATACGGGCAACCGCGGGCCCACGTCCACGCGGTCCAGGTCGAGCTCAGCCGGCGCCTCTACATGAACGAGCGCACCCTCGAGAAAAAGCCCAATGATTTCGTCAAAACCCAGGACTACTGCCGCGCGGTGGTGGCGCGCCTCGGGGCTGTAGCGCTAGCATGAGTCCCGGCTGACCTGATGCCAGAACCCTCCACCGCGCCGCTTCAGCGCGGACCGACCTCCGGGATCCACCGATCGGTCAGCGATCCCAAGCCGCCGCTCTTGGCCTCCGAGGTCTTGAGGGAAGAGCTTGCACCGCTGCAGCCGGGCCGTGCCTCGTGTCGCCTCTGGCTGGCGCTCGTCGCCCTCGCTCTGGTAGCGCTCGGCCTCGCGATGCGCTTCGGGGTCGGCGTGCCGGCGGACCGGGTGCAGGCAGCAACCATCGCATTTTCCGCTGCCGGCGCCCTGGCCGCCGTGGCGGGGTTGCCGTTCCCCTACTCGGTTCGGGCGGCGGTGGCGGTCCTGGTGGGCCTGGTGCTGATGGGTCTCGGACTGCAGAGCGGAGGTCCCCTCGGCGGGTTGACCGTGGACGGCAGCTTGGCCCGCGGGATTGCCCGCCTGGTCACCCTCACTACCCTCCCGGCCGCGCTGCTCTTCCGCGCACGTTACCCCGCCTTCGGTCGGGCGCGGGCCATCCTGACCGTGGGCCTGGGGCTCGCGCTGCCCTTCGTGGTCCTCGAGGGATTGCTGATCGCGGACGGAACCGCGCCGGTCGTGGCCCGCGCCGGCGCTGGCCTCAGCATCGCGCTGGTCTCCCTGGCGCTGTTCGGGTTCATGGGCAAGGACACCACCGGCGGCGCGTCGCTCTGGGCGGCGCTCCTGCTCGGAGGCATCCCCCTCGAATACGGCCTCCGGCAGTTCACCCTGGCCGACGTCACCACCGGCTATCTGACCTACCCGGCGACCGCGGTGGGCCTGATTTGCGCGGGGATCGTGGCCAGCATGGGCCTGTTCCAGCTGCTGGCCACGCTCTTGGCGCCGGAGGCCCGGCGCTTGTCCCTGGTCGGGCCGGCCCCGAGCTCTGGCAACGGAAGCGCTTGAACGAGCGGTGAGCCTGGGCTAGATACGCGCCCCCTATGGCCCGAAGCGAAATCACCGGCAAGCGCCGGATGCGCGCCCGGAACGTCTCTCACTCGAACATCAAGACGCCGCGCTGGCAGAACGTGAACGTTCAGAAGCGCCGCCTCTTCGTGCCCGAGCTGGGGCGCTACGTGACGCTCAAGCTCACCACGAAGGACCTGCGGACGATCGACAAGATCGGCCTCTTGGCCTACGCGAAGAAGCTCAGCGCCAAGGCGGCCTGAGCGCGGGTCACCCGCCGGCGAGGGTCTCGACCTCGCCGCTGCCGAGGTGACAGCGGAGGCGCAGCGCCGGGGTGTCGAGATCCGCGGGCCCGAGCGCACTGGCGGCGGGGGTGGCCAAGACGTCGATCTGCGTGTTCGCTGCGTCGGCGATGAAGGCCAGCGGCGCCGGCGCGGGCAGCGGCTCACCCGGGGTGATCCGCGTCACGCCGCGCATCACCGGAACCGCGGCCAGCGGAGCCTCGAGCTCGAGCTCTTCTACAGCGAACCCCGTCGAGACGCGGCGGTAGCACAGCGCCGCGCAGACCCGACGCACGTCGACCGCGCAGATGGCGCAGCCGAAGCCCAAGGCCTCGAGCTCGAGGTCCTTGGCGTCGGTGGCCCAGGGCGCCTCGAGCACGCGAGCGGTGCCCCGGGCCCGAGCCGCCGCTTCGGTGTCGACCGTGGGCACCGCCGTGAAGTCGGCGGGCGAGAGGAGCCCGCCCTGACTCGGACCGGCGACGCGCAGCATGGCGCGCACGAACCCGCTGTCGTGAAACGCGCCGGCGCCGGCGCTGCGCACGAGCCTCAGCACACCGGCGCGTGCGTCGGCGCCGCCGCGCTCGGCCCTTGCGATCCCGGGCTTGACGAGGGGGCCGAGGCTCTTGCCTCCGTCGTAGGCCAGGGCCACCGCCAGCGCCGCGACCGCGGTGGGCACCGCGACCCGCGCTGCATCGGGCACCACCGCGGACGCGACGACGCCGCGCGGTCGCTTGGCACCGACGCCCGGCTGTCGCAGCCGCCCGTCGAAGGCCCGAACACCGGTCCCCACCCCGCCAACCAAGAGGGTGACCGGCCCGAGCAGCACGCCGGCGTGGGCACCCGCCGCGGCGAAGAAGCCCGCGAGCACCGCGCCCACGGCGGACGCGCCCGCGCCGAGCTGCTCGCGAGCCGCCTCGGCGGCGACCGGATCGTTGGATACGGCGGCAGAGCGGCGCTTCATTCTTCGTCGTCCTCGTCTTCGTCGTCGTCTTCGAGCTCGTCTTCGTCTTCGTCGTCGCCTTCGAGCTCGTCTTCGCCTTCGAGCTCGTCGTCGTCTTCCGCTTCGCCCTCGTCGTCGTCCTCGAACGACGCGGCCTCTGCGGCCTCGATCACCATCTTCCTGAGACGAGTCGCAGCGGTGGCGGCGCCGTCGCCCTCGATCACCACGCACGCGAGCTGGGCGCCGAGGGCGGCCTCCGCCGTGCGCGCCAGCGCGTCGAGCGAGACGCCGCTTCGGCCCAGCGCCCGCAGGCGCGTGTACAGCGTGTCGCCTTCCGGCGCAGGCTCGCGACTGACGTCGCGCACGAGCGCCGCGCCGATCTCGTGCGCGGCCGCTTCGGCGACCTCGTCGTCCCACAGGCCGCGCGGCTCCCAGGCCAACGCCCGCCCGACGGGCAGCCGCTGTCGGAGCTCGACCAGGCGACGACGATTGCGCGCGCTGGGCATCACCGATGGCGGCGTCTGCAGCACCAAGATCTCGGCACCGAGCACGCCCGAGACGTCGAGCGCATACGCCAGACCCGCCTCGGCTTCGGCGTTCCATTCGAGCGTGGAGACGCTCGCCGGCAAGCGCACGGTGAACGAGAACTGCTCGTGCACCGCCCGCTTCATCTCGGCGAGGCGCGCCTTCTTGGGCAGCCGCCCCTTCTCGGCCAAGAGCTCGAGCAGGTCGAAGCGGCGGGCGTAGGCTGCAATGTCACCGCGAAGCGAGTCGGTACCTACGTGGAGCCGCATGGAGGGGCCTTTATTGCCAAACTCGAGCGCCGAGCGCCATCGCTTTCAACCGAAGTCGAACCATTGGGTGGGGCACGCCCGCACCGAGTGCTCCAGCTCGGCGGCGACGCGCTGGGCCGCCGTTGCCAGATCGGCGGGGCTGGCCCGCCCGGGCAGCACGACGGTGCCTCCGGCGCGAAACTCGTAGCTCAGGTAGCCCGCACGGCGAACGAAGACCGGAACCAGCGGGACCTGCGCGACACTGGCCAGCGAAAAGGGGCCTTCAGGCATGGTGAGCTGGCCGCCCAGGAACGGCACCTCGAGGCTGCGGCTGCCGGGCGCCGCTCGATCGAGCTGCACCGCCACGATCCCGCCGTCCTTGAGGTGGTGGAGGAGCGGAAGCGCGTCGAGCGGGTGGCGACCCACGTGCACCACGTTCAACCCCGAGCGGGTCCGCACCGCGTCGTGGACGGCTCGGGCGCCCGGGTCCGCCTCGGCCTGCATCGCGACCAGCACCGGTCGGCCAAAGTCGCGGGACAAGAGCGGGGCGGCGGCGTCCCAGGCGCCGAAGTGCGCGGTCCCGACGATCAGCCCTCGGCCCGAGGTGAACAGCGCTCGCAGCTCGTCGTCGCGAAACCTTCGCTCCGCGCGACTGGACGACGGGCGTTCGCTGGCCAGCGCTTCGGCCAGGCACCCCGCGTAGCTGACGAAGGTTCGCGCCACGTCGATCTGCTCTTCGACCGCGCTGCGCCGCCCGAGCGCGCGGCGGAGGTTGTCGCGCACACGCCGGCGTGCCCGCGGCAGCGCCAGCGCGAAGGCCACTCCGAACACCGGCGGGCTCATCCTGAGCCAGGCCTCGGGTCCGAAGCGCGCGCCGGCGTAAGCCAACCGACGCCAGAACGCGCTGCCCGGCGCGAGCACCCCGCCCGACTGGGCCTGGTCCGGCGTCACTTGATGGCCGCGAGCTTCTTCTTGAGGGCTGCCTTGTCGACGCGTCCGCGGGGCGCCCCGAGCGCCTTCTGATAAGCCGCCTTCGCCGTCGCCCGGTCCTTGGCGAGCGCGGCCACGTCGCCCAGGACCTCCCACGCCGGCGCGAAGTCGGCAAACGACTGCGTGGCGCGGTCCGCGAACGCGCGCGCGGTGGTCGGCCGATTCTGGGCCAGGCACGCGCGCGCGGCGTGGACCAGCGGGCTCGGGTTGTCGCGGGAATAGCTGGCCGCCTTTTCGTAGGCCTCGATCGCCAGATCGATGTCGCCCTTGCCGGCGATGGCGTCGGCTTCGGCGAGCTTGGCCAGGGCGTGATTGCCCACCAGCTTGAGGGCCAGCGCGCTCACCTTCAGGGCCTCGTCCCAGTCGTTCTTCGCGACCAGTGCTCGAGCAAGCCCGGCTTGCCAGTCGGCCACCTTCGGGTCGACGGCGATGGCCGCACGGAAGGCCGCGATGGCTTCCGCGACCTTGCCGAGCTCGAGCTCGATCTCACCCAGGCGCGCCCGGGCCGCGCCGTACTTGCTGCGGATGGCGAGGGCTTTGTTCGTCAGCTCGGCGGCCTCGGCGCCTGCGGGCAGGGCCGACGCGAGCGCGAGCAGCGGCTCGGGTTCACCAGGCGCCGCCGCGACGGCCTTGCGGAGCGCCGCGATCGCCTCGCTGCCCTTGCCCAGGCCCGACAGGAGCTCGGCGTGGAACATCGGCGCCTCGTGACGTGAGCCGTCCTTGGCGAGCGCAGCCTTGAACGCCGCGTCCGACTCGGCGTTCTGCCCCAGCATGCGCAGCGCGCGCCCCTTGGCCACCAGCGCGTCGTAGTCGTCGCTCGCTGCGGCGAGCGCCCGGTCCGCCGCCGGCAGCGCCAGCGACGCGCGCTTCCACAAGAGGTGCGCTTCGGCGACGCAGGTCTCCGACTTGACCGGCGCGGGCGTCTTGAGCGCGGCGCACTCTTTGAGCGCGTCCTTCTGGCGACTCGCGGCGATCAGCGTGCGCGCGGCTTCGTAACGAGCGGCCACGGCCACGTCGCCCTTGCCGCGCCCGGCAACGCCCCGCAGGACCTTGAGCCCTTCGTCGAACAAGCCGGCCCGTCGCAGCGACCGGCCGAGCGCGAGGGCCGCTTCCGGGTCCTTCGGCGGGTTCTTGGCCGCCGCGGCCAGATCTTCGGCGGCTGCGGTGCCCGTCAGGGCGAGCACCACCAGGCCCACCCACACACGATTGATCCTTCGGATTCCGTTCATGATTGCTTCGCCCCTCTCGCGCCCCCCGGGCCGAGCGGCGCGGGAATCTGCCACCAAACCGGCGGGCCTTCCAACCCGAGCCCGAATTCCATGCGATGGGCGGCGTTTTTGGCTAAGTTTCAGGCGTCCGTCGCCCCGTCAGACGCGGGGCGCGCGGGTTTCTTCACGCGGGCGGGCTCGTCCGCCACGAGAGGTCCACTGCCATGCGCTTCGTGATCCACTCCGCCCTCTGCCTGCTCGCCGCGCTGCCCCTGAGCTGCTCGGACGACAAGAACCCCGCGACCACCGGCAGCGGTGGCTCGAGCGGAAGCACCGTGAACAATGGCCCGGGCGTGTGCGAGGGCTCGACGCGCCCCGCCAACGACGACTTCTGCCAGGGCTCGTGCATGGGCGACCAAGCCTGCCCCAAGCGCCCCGTGGACAGCTGCTGCGTCATGGTCGGCCAGCCCGGTAACTCGGCGGCCAGCAAGTACCTGAAGCGCACCACCGACACCACCGAGTACGCGGACCCGAACGGCGGCCCGCCCAACCTGAAGTGCTTCGACCCCGAGGGCTATCCGAAGAAGCCCGCCGCGAGCAGCAAGAAGGTCAAGCTCACCGGCATCTTGCGACCGTTCTCCAACGGCGGCTGTGGCGAGTACGATCTGATCAACACCGAAGGGTCGGCGTGGTGCGCGGCGGGCAGCAACTGCCCGAGCGCGACCGCCCACGGCGGCGTGAAGATCGAGGTCTACACCGTGAAGCGCACGGGAGATCCGGCGACCGACGGCACGCTCGGTCAGCTGGTCGGGACCACGGTCGAGGCCAACGACAAGATGAAGCTGGTCGAGACCGAGGTGAAGGACTCGTGCGTGGACAAGATCCGGTTCGACCGAGAGTACGAGTACCCGGACGTGCCGATGAACACCGAGCTCTTGATCAAGACCTACGGCGCGGGCTGGACGCCGCTCTACACGTACAACATCTACGTGCACGAGGGGGACCCGGACTACGACGCGACGGCGGGCACGTTCACCTACAAGATCCGCGCCCTGGCCGAGGACGATTTCGGGACCATCCCCACCGCGGCCATCGGCAAGACCATCACCGACGGCAACGGGGTGATCGGCGGCGAGGTCCACGACTGCGACAACGTCCGCCTGCAGTTCGCCCGCGTCGACGTGTCTCAGAACCGCGTCGGGCTCGAGTACTTCAACGACAGCGAGGACGACCCCCTGCCCGAGGGCAGCCGCCGGGAGATCGGCACGGGCCGCACCGCCCTGTATTCGGCGTTCGACATCAAGGGCGGCAGTGCAACGGGCACCTTCACCCGCGTCGCGGGCACCGGCCTCGTGCCCGACGGCGACAAGGACAAGCTGGTGAGCTTGGGCTACTTCGACGTGCGCGTGTTCCCCAACAGCGTGACCAGCGTCACGCTGCGCGGATACCGTCCGTTCCAAGTCAAGTGAGCCGCGACGCGCTCACGACCACCGACGCGCTGTTCGAGGGCGCCGTCAGCATCACCCAACCGCGGCGGGGATACCGCTTCAACGTCGACGCGCTCTGGCTGGCCGAGTTCGCGCTCCGAGGGCAGCGCTGTCGCCACCTGCTCGATCTCGGCGCGGGCGTCGGCGTGGTCACCCTGGCGGCGCACCACCTGGGCGGCGTCGGGCGCGCGACCTTGATCGAGAGCGACCCGCTGATGGCGGAGCTCTGCACGCGGAACTTGAAGCGCGCTCGCATCGACGCGCGGGTGCTCGAGGTGGACGTCGCCCGGGCTCGCGTCGAAGGCCCCTTCGACCGGATCGTGTCGAACCCGCCCTTCTTCGAGCCCGGCGAGCGGCGACCGGCGCGCGCCGAGCGCGAGCCCGCCCGGGCCGGAGCCCTGGAGCCCTTCGTGCGCGCGGCGGCGCGGGGGCTCACCGGGCCGCGGGCGCGGGCCGCGTTCGTCTACCCCGCGCGGAACCTGACGCGCCTCTTGTCGCTGGCCGAGCGCCACGCGCTGGTGCCCAAGCGGCTCCGCTTCGTGCACGCCTTCGCCAGCGAGCCGGCGCGGGTGGTCCTGGTCGAGCTGTGCCGCGCCAAGCCCGGTGGGCTGGTGGTCGAGCCGCCGCTGGTCGAGTGGTCGGGCCGGGGACGCGCGAGCGCCGAGCTCGTGGCCCTCAGAGCGGGCCGAGCAGCCGATCGAAGCTGATGGCCG
Source organism: Myxococcales bacterium (assembly GCA_016191785.1). GTDB lineage: Bacteria > Myxococcota_A > Polyangia > Polyangiales > Polyangiaceae > JADJKB01. The sequence goes on from JACPVJ010000215.1 coordinate 12,125, forward strand.
CGGCGGCGCGCACGCTCAGGTGGTTGAAGCCATCCGGGCGGGGCGAGCGGATCGGCTCGAGCTTCACCCGGGCGCGCGCGGCGATCTCGGGCGCGAGCCCCCAACCGGTGCCGAACACCAGCAGCACGGCCGGGCCAGGCTCGCTGAGGCTCGCTCGCGCCTCGGCGTACGACCGCGCGCCGTCGCTCGCCTTCGCGCTGGTGACCCAGATCTCTGCCGGGCCGAGGGCCTCGAGCGCGGCGTCGAGCGACTCGACCACGCGCAGGCCCTCCATCGGCGGTTTGCGATCGGGGATGCGCCGCGCGCCGCTGCCGGCCGTCCAGTGCTCGCGGACCCGCAACGCCAGCTCGCGCTGCGCGGCGATCGGGTGCGCCACGAAGAAGTCCGTCAGCCCGAAGGTGAACGCGCTGCGCGCGATGTCGTGCAGATCGAGGTTGGTGATGGCCGTGGTCACCACCGCGCCCTGGCGATCGAGCACCGGGTGATGGGCCAAGAGGGCGGCGACCCGCCTCACGACTCGTCCTTGCCGGGCAGCAGATCCGGTCGCCGCTCACGCGTGCGCTCGAGCGCGCGCTCGTGGCGCCAGGCCGCGACCTTGGCGTGATCGCCGCTCTTCAAGATCTCGGGCACGCAATGCCCTCGAAACTCGGCGGGCCGCGTGTACTGCGGGTACTCGAGCAGGCCGCCGTGGCCCGGGCTGAACGACTCTTCGCGGGGCGAGTCGGCGTTGCCGAGCACCCCCGGCAAGAGGCGCGCCGTACCCTCGATCAGCGCCATGGCGGCGACCTCACCACCGGTCAGCACGAAATCGCCGAGGCTCAGCTCGCGATCGACGAACTGTGCCACCCGCTCGTCGAAGCCCTCGTAGCGGCCGGCGACGAACAGCACTGGATCGCGCGTCGCGAGCTCTTCCAGGTGGCGCTGGCAGATGCGCTCGCCGCCCGGCGTGAGAAGCACGCGGTGGGCGCGCGCCCCCAGGGTCGCCTCGGCGGCCTCGATCGCCGCGACCAGGCAGTCGACACGCATCACCATGCCCGCCCCGCCCCCGTACGGGGTGTCGTCCACCGACAGGTGCTTGCCGAGGCCGTGCGGCCGCAGGTCTTCGAGGGTGACGGCGAGCTGCCCGCCCGCGATCGCGCGGGCCACGAAGCTCGTGGCCAAGAAGGGCGCGAACAGCTCCGGGAACAGCGTGACGACGGCGACGCGCATCGTCAGACCCACCCGTCGGTGCTCGACAGGACGATGCGCCCCGACTCCGCGTCGACCGTCTCGAGCCACGGCGGGGTCAGCGCTTGCTCGACCACCCGGCCGTCGACGAGCCGCACCACGATCGCGTCCACGCTCGGGTGGCTGCGGAGCTCGATCACCCGACCGACCAGCCCGTCGGGCCCGAAGACCTCGGCGCCCACCAGGTCGGACAGGTAGTACTCGCCGGGTTCGAGCTCGGGCAGGGCGCTCCGCAGCACCGCGAGCGGCGCGCCGTTCAGGCGCTCGGCAGCGTCGCGATCGTCGACCCCCTCGAGCTTGAGCAAGACGCCTTTCGGTCCGGGCCGCACGTGCTCTACGACGTAGGGCTTCGCCAGGGCGCCCTCGCCGACGATCACGCTCTCGACGTCCGACAGCGCGGTGCTGCCCTCCCAGTGCAGGCGCACCTTCAGCTCGCCTCCGAGCCCGTGTGGCTTGAGCACGCGGCCGAGCTCGAGGGTCTTCAATCGACGATGTCGAGGTGAGCGCGCCGCCCGAGCTTGGTCGAAGCCGCGGTCAGGATGGTGCGCATCGACTGGGCCGTGCGGCCGTCCTTGCCGATGACCTTGCCGATGTCGTTCTTCGCGACCTTGAGCTCGATCAGCGAGTTGTGATCGCCCTCGATCTCGGTGACTTCGACCGCGTCGGGTTCGTCGACGAGCGCGCGCGCAATGGTGGTGATCAGTTCCTTGAGAGCCATGAGTGAAAGAGCTCCGAGGTCGCTGGCGCTCCCCGGAGAGGGGCGCGCCCGAAAGGGTACAGGGAGGGTGTCGAGGAGTTCGAGCGAGCTGCGACCCGAGGCTGAATCACGCCGTGGTGGGAGCCGGGTGGCGCTTGATCAGGCGCGTCACCGTCTCCGACGGTCGTGCACCGCGCTCCGACCAGTAGGCCAGGCGCGTGCGGTCGAGCTCGAAGCGCACCGGCGTCTCGTTCGGGTCGAACGTGCCGATGTTCTCGATGTGGCGGCCGTCGCGCTTGTTACGGTGGTCGGTGACGACGATGCGGTAAAACGGCGACTTGCTGCTGCCGTGTCGGGCAAGACGAATGGTAACCATGGTTTCCTCTGAAGCTTCGAATCGCGGGTCGCCCGGACCCAGGGAAGGTAGCACCCGACGCCTGCTGCGCCAGCGCCCGACCGGCCCCGAGGGGAGCGGCCCGGGAGGCGACGGGGCGCGGAACGTAGAGTAAGGGTAGGAGGCAGGTCAAGCGCCGTGGTAGCGTCCCTCCGTTCGATGGGCGCTCGCGACGAAATCCTGCGGGTCGTGCGGGAAGTGCTGGCCCCCCTGGTCCGGGCGGACGGCGGGGAGCTTTACCTCGTGCGCGTCGAGGACGACACCGTCGACCTGCACCTGGCCGGGCGCTACGCCGGCTGCCCGGGCAACGCTCTGGCCCGGCGCCAGGTCATCGAGCCGGCGATCCGCGCGGTGGCGCCCAACGCTCACGTGACCGTCTCTTCGGGCGCCCTCGTTCCCAAGGGCGCCCAGAAGCTGACCGGCTGAACGCTTACTTCTTCCCCTTGGGCTTCGGCTTGTCCTTGGGGTCCGGCTTCTTCGGCTCCGGAGGCGGCGGCTTGGCGGTGGCCGCGGCCACGTCCTTGTCGATGGCGTGGGGGTTCTTCGGCTTGTTCGGCCGGTGCTTCGGCAGATTGAAGAACACCGTCGCGTCTTGGTACACGAGCGCGATCACATTGCCCCGGTCGATCGCTCGAATCACGGTCGTCCCGTCGGTCCACTGCAGCTCGTTGAAGCTGCGACCCTTGGCGAAATCGGCCTCGACCTTGAAGGGCGTGGCGCCGAACTTCTTGGTCAAGAGCTCGCTCGCCTCTTCCCAGTTCTCGCCGTAGGGGCCGCCCTTGCGCAGCTTGTGCTCGTCGTAGACCTTCCAGAGCTTGTCGTCGAAGAAGAAGAAGTTGCGGATGACGCCGGTGCGCAGCACCAGCTTGGTCATGCTCTCTTTGTTGCCGTAGGTGTACTCGCCCTTGAGCGCGCTGTAGTCGACGCCGGTGGGCAGGTCCCCGAACAGGATCTTGTTGCGGCGGAGCAGCTGTTTCTTGTCGGCCACCTCGGCGTCCAGTGACTCCATCGCCGGCCCCGGCTGGACCTTCTTGTAGAGAGGCATGAACTCCTCGTCGAAGACCTTGTCGTAGATCTTCGCGAGGCCTTCGAGGGTGACGTTCCAGGCCAGGCCCTTGGGGCTCAGCCCGAGCTTGCCCTTCATCTTGGCGGGGCCGGTCGGCGCGGGCTCTTCGCCCTTCTTGGCGCCGGCTTTTGCCTTGTCGGCGGGGGCGGCCTTGGCCTTCCCCTCGGCGGCGGCGGGGGCCGCGGCAAGACCGACGGCGCTGGTGATCGCGAGCATCCCGAAGACGCGGAGCAACATGTGGCTATCCTCCCGAAATCCTTGATAGGTGCAGTGCTGCGGGTGGCGGGACGCTAGCACCGAAGCGCTTCGGCGCTCAAGCGACCGCTCCGTTTTAGACGCTGGACGGCGCCAAACGATGGAGCAAGCTCCCCCGGCCCCGGACCGTTCCCGCCATCATGACCCTCCATCGCATGCTCCTGGTCCTCGTCCTGACGCTGGGGGCCTGCGGGGGCACTCGCTCCGGCCCGGTCGACCACACCCTCGGGGGTCTGCCGCCCTACACCGCCGCGGACGCCGCCCTGCTCGACGACCGCTTCAGCCCCGAGGTCTTCGGCGCCGAGGTCGACTCGTCCGATCCGGTGGCCCGGCGCGCCTCCCTGGCCGACGGCATCGTCCGAGCTCGCATCACCACGGTCACCCGCGACAGCACCGGGCGAGCCGAGAGCTTCGTCGTGACCCTGACCCCGGTGCCACCGGCGCTCAAGGGTCGGGACGTCTCCGAGCCCCTCGCCTTGTCCATCCCGACCACCAACCCCAGCTTTGGCTTCGTGAAGAGCTTCGAGGCCGAGCTGGTGGGCAGAACCGTGATCGTGATCTACAAACGCTACGCCGAGAACGGCGAGGCCACGTTGCGCTGGCACATCGAAGCCGACGGCCCGCGCGCAGCCCAAGCCATCGACCGCGCGCGCATCATGGGAGAGCTTCGGCAGTGAAAATCATGGGATTTCGCAGCACATCCGTCGAGATCAAAGGGCCGAAAGAGATCGATCGCATGCGAGAGGTCTGCCGCATGGCGGCCGAGACTCTCGCGCTGGTCGGCGAGATGTTGCGCCCCGGGATCACCACCGAAGACATCAATCGCTTCGTCCACGAAGACACGGTGCGCCGCGGGGCGCGGCCGGCGCCGCTCAAGTACAAGGGCTTCCCCAAGAGCGTGTGCACCAGCATCAACGAGGTGGTCTGCCACGGCATCCCCAGCTCGCGGGTGGTGGTCGAGGGCGACATCATCAACGTCGACGTCACCCACATCTACAAGGGCTTCCACGGCGACACGTCGGCGACGTTCTACGTGGGCACCCCGAAACCCGAAGCGATCAAGGTGACCGAGGTGGCGCGCCGCTCGCTCGAGCTGGGCGTCGCGCAGGTCAAACCCGGAGCGCGCCTGGGCGACATCGGCGCCGCCATCCAGGACTTCGCCGAGGCCCAGGGCTGCTCGGTGGTCCGCGACTTCGTCGGGCACGGCATCGGGCGCCAGTTCCACGAAGAGCCCAAGGTCAGCCACTATGGCACGTGGGGGCGAGGGATCCGGCTCCGGCCCGGGCTGACCTTCACCAACGAGCCGATGATCAGCCTCGGCGGCTGGGAGG
>JACPVJ010000216.1 GCA_016191785.1 Myxococcales bacterium
CGGCAGCACGGGTGGCACGGGCGGCAGCACGGGTGGCACGGGCGGCAGCACGGGTGGCACGGGCGGCAGCACGGGTGGCACGGGCGGCAGCACGGGTGGCACGGGCGGCGGCACCGGTGGCAGCGGCGCGGCGGCGGCCACCGCCGACGAGGTCGGCGCGTTCTTCTACTAAAAGAGCGACGGCTCGAACACGCTGCGCTGGATCAAGAGCGACGGCACGCAGCGCGTGGCCGGCAGCTACTCGCTGTCGGCCAACTGGCAGACCATCACCAGCGTGAAGAACCTGGCGGGCGCAGGCGCAGAGGTGGTGTTCCACACGCACGCCACCTCGGGTACGCAGCACGTGATCGCCGACGTCACCTTCAACAACGACACGACCTCGGCGCAAAAGACCAACAACTTCTTCGGACTCGCCCACGATCTGGCGACGAAGGTCGAAGAGGGGCGCGGCCTCTGGTTCGACAACGCGACCGGCCACTGGGTCGCCGGCGGTTGGGGCGCGAGCGCCTGGGACACCGCGACCGCCAAGGAGGGCACGTTCGCGGCGGCGGCCTACACCTCGATGTTCGCCTGCAACGACCAGAAGTACGTCTACTTCCACGAGAAGGACACGGACAAGCTGTACCGCCGTGAGTACACCGCGGGCGGGCTCGGGACGACGGTGACGAGCATCACCGTGGCGAAGGGCGCGCTGGCCACCTGCGTGGATTCGGCGAAGGGCCTGATCTTCATCTACGCCAACAACGGCAGCGGCTGGCTGTACCAGTGGGGCAACACCGCGCCCACCACGCACCTCACGAGCTGGACGACCTTCACGTGGGACTGGTCCCACATCGTCCGCCTGCGGAACGGCCAGACGCTGTTCTATCGCAAGTCCGACGGCATCGGTGGCACTGTGGTGTTCACCGAGGCGTCGCCGTGGAGCGCGGCGAAGGGGTCGTACGCTGCCGGCGTGCTCCCCGCGAACATCGACCTCGTCACGGCGTTCTGAGAGGCGCCGCGGAACGTCGCGGCTGGCGTCGCGCTCGTCCCCCCGGGGAGCGCGGCGCCAGCGCGGTGGGGATCAGCCAGGCGCTGGGATCTCGGGACGGTCACCCGTGAACCGCACCCCAACGCCCTGCAACGGCGCGCGCGACTGCACGGCCTGCAGGAGCTCCAGCGCGCCGACGAACGGGCCCGTCAGGCTGAGCACGATGGCGCTGGCGCAGGGCTTCGACTCTTCGACGCACCGACTCGCCACCCAATCTGCGACCGGCGCGAAGCCATCGAGATCCGGAGACCACTCGCGAACCACTTTGGCGATCATGAACCGAGCGCCGAGCGCGCCGTTTGCTCTTCGCTCGAGGACCAGCTCCACCGGCGATGCGCCGTCCGGCGAGGGTGGCCCCGGAACCCAGTACGGAACCACGAGCACGAGCTTGCCCACCATCAGCTTCTGATTCGGGTAGCCGGCAAACGCCGTGCTGACCATCACGCTGGCAGCGATGGCCGTGTCGGTCTGGGGGTCGATGGAGAGCACTGGCTCGGCGTCGAACGAGCGTCCTGGATGAGTCGTCTTCCACGACTCGCGGTTCTGCTTCAGCGCGGAGAAGAGCGGCGGGATGCGCCCCCGCCCGATCGCGTCCCGGCTCGTCAGGCGCTTGCCGTTCAGCGCGAGGCCGCCGCGATCGAGCACGATCTTGGGGTGCAGGTGCTCTGGGCATGGTTCTTTGCCTGACTCGATCAGATCGCGCAGCCGCTCGAGATCTCGATCGTCGAGCTCGCCCTCGCACTTGGGCGCGCGCTGACACGCGCTCATCGCGAGCGCCAGGGCCAGCCAGGGGATGACGCGCATCTGCTTCAGGCTACGCGACGATCCACTCGGCGACGAGGGAGCCGCGTGCCCGCAGACGCAGGCCCCGGAACGGCCGACCCGAAAGCCGCCGGGCGCGTCCTGCGCTCCGGCGGAGCTGCGCCGCCGCTTCACGGCTCCCGCCGCTGGTAGAGAGCACAGACGGCATCCCGTGCACGCCCCACCCCGTCGGCCGGTAGGGTGCCACGGAGCGCGTCCAGCCGCGCAAGCGTCGCGAGACGCAGCCGGGCTCGCGACATGTGCCGGTGGAAGTCCAGCGCGCGGTCAGGGAACGGGATGATCAGTGCACCTTCGTCGACGGTGAGGGGCGCTGGCGCTCCGAGAAGCGCTTCTTGACCATCGAGCACGTCGAGCCTTTCGCAATGAACGCGCCGACGACGGTGGAGAATTGCTGCTTGCTCTGCTCGTCTCACAACGCTGACCGAGCGCGACAGGCCTTCGGTCAGGCGCACGTCGCTCGAAAGGTCGCGGAAGCTCGCGCGCGTCGACGAGCACCTGCCGCTCCGCCGGAGCGCGACGCCTTCGAGAAGGTGCAGTCTGCCCTGGTGCATTCGGGCTTCAAGCAGACGCAGGCGCGGCGAGCCCTCGAGGAAGTGCGCCGTCGCGGGGTCGAGGCCCGGCCAGAGCCGCTACTCCGCGCGGCGCTCGCCGTGCTCGTACCTTGAGAAACCGCGCCGCGGAGACCCGCTCAGTCCTGGCGCCCCGTCGCCTGCGCGCTCTCCAATCGCCCGCGCCTCCTGCCCTCACTCACGCCAGGTCAAACTGTCGCTTGCGCGTCGCCGACGAAGCTTGGTTTCGCGCCCATCCGGCTTTGCCGCACCCATGGTGCTTCGCGCTGCAGTCGCACTGGGCCGGGTCGGGGCTGGATAGGCGGCTGCCCGAATGGTTGTGGCTACCGTTGACGCAGGGCCCCCGCTGGCAAACCGTGCTGACCCGTGCCGCCGAGCTCCTCCCAGACCGAACCGACGCGACCGCGGCGCAGCGACAACGAAGGGGAGCGGTTTATTGAAGCTCTGGCACGCGCCACGGCGGGCATCACCTCGGAGTATTTCGCACCGAGTGCTGCGGGCGGCCACTCCCCGGTCTACCGCGAACGGGTCTACTGCTACGAGCTGTATCATCAGCTCCGAAGTTCCGGCGCCCTGCCGGCCGGGCTGCAGCTGGCTGGCGAACTCGACAAACGCGCGCATCCAACCTTGCCCACGAAGCTCGCGAAGATCCCCGACTTCGTCCTTCACGTGCCTGGAAGAATGGACCGCAACATCTGCGTGGTCGAGGTGAAGTGTGTTGCTCGAGTCGACCGGCGCTCGGCGCGGAAGGACCTCGAGAAGCTGATCGCATACGTGTCGTACGGGCGGTACCAGTGCGGCGTCTACCTGACGGTGGGAGTTGGTGCGGGTGACCGCGTACGCCGCTACGCCCAAGAGTTCATCCGGCGGCTTGGAGGCATCACCCTGCTCGAACACCGAGAAGCGGGCCGCGAGGCCACCGCGGTCCCCTGGAGTCTAGTGGTCACCGAGCGCCCCTAGGGGCACGGAATCAGCGCCTTCGCGGGTGTCGGCACGCACACTGTTCCGGAGCATTGCTGCCCCGCCGGAGAGCCGTCTCCAACCTGGCCGAAAGCGTTGTGGCCCCAGCACCATACGGTGTTGTCGACCCGCCGCGCGCAACCGAAGGCGCCGCCGGCTTGTACGTCGCTGACACTGTTCCCGAGCGAGGCAACCTGGACCGGCGCTGGCTTGCAAAACGTGGGCCCGCATGTCTGCCCAGCGGTGGTTCCGTCGCCGAGTTGCCCAAGGTTGTTCTCGCCCCAGCACCAGACGGTTCCGTCCTTCTTCCGCGCACAAGCGTGAGAGTTGCCCACGCTGATCTGCTCGACGGAGGCGCCCAGCCCAACGACCGCGGTTGGCGTCGGTTTGCACTTCCAGGAAGTGTTGCACGGTACGCCGTCGGTAGCGCCACCACCGAGTTGCCCCTTGTCGTTCAGACCCCAGCACCATACCGTCCCGTCGCTCTTGAGAGCGCAAGTGAAGTACTGACCCGACTCTACTTGTTTCACCGTCGAGCCGAGCGGCACGACTTGCACCGGCGGCGTTCGCGAACCCGAGAACGTCCCGTCGCCAACTTGGCCAAAGTCATTCCGCCCCCAGCACCAGGTGGTCCCATCCGACTTGACCGCGCAGCTCACATCAAGACCTGCGCTAAGAAAGGAACAGCCAGCGCCTAGCGCGGCAAGCTCCGTGGGCAGCGTCTTCTGCGCCAGCGTTCCGTCCCCCAACTCGCCCGAGCCATTGTATCCCCAGCACGAAACCTTCGTATTCTTCGTTCGCGCGCAAGCGTAGACGCCACCGGCGCTTATGGAAACCGTGTCCTTGCCCAACGCGGTGATTTGAACAGGGCTCGGTTTGCAAGAGACACCCGCGCAACCGGCGTCACCGGTTGTCCCGTCGCCCAGTTGCCCGTGGTCGTTTCGTCCCCAGCACCAAGCGGTGTCGTCTTGCTTCAGAACGCAAACCGAGCCGCCCAACCCAGCGGACACTTCGGTCGCCGTGCTTCCAACCGCGCTGACCTGTTGGGGCGTCGGCTTGCAGGTGTTTGGACCGCAATTCAGCCCCGTGATCGTTCCGTCGCCGAGGGCGCCGTACCGGTTGTCCCCCCAACACCAAACGGTACCGTCGGCACGGAGCACGCACGCGGCTGTCCCGCCGGCTGTCAGCTCGATGGCGCAACCGACGGCGCCGGCGTCGACACCGAGGTCCGGCGAATCCTGGCCCGCATCCGCCGGTCCGTCTGAGCCACCGAGCCCGCCGCTGCCGCCGGTCGCTCCGCCATCGGCACCGGTCCCGCCCCCACCATCGCTGCCGGCTCCGCCGCCGCTGCCGCCGCCGCCGGAGATGCTGCCCCCACTCGCGCCAGATTCGCCGCTCGCGCCTCCACCGCCACCTGCGCCACCGCCACTGGATGCGTCAGCCCCGCCACTCCCGCCACCTGCGATCGCAGCCGGGTCATAGTCTCCGAAGTCGGCGCCGAGGATGTCGGCGCACGCCGCGATCCAGACGGCTGCCGACGCGGCCACGAAGAGTTCGCGTCGGACCCCCGTCACCAACGCACTCCGTTGAACGTGGTACCGCGTCCCCGCGGTCCGGGGCCGCGCAGAACCGCCACGCTGGGGGCCTCATCAGCGTCTAGTATCAGATAGATTGCCGCACCCAACGAGACTACTCCAACCGCGAAACTCACGTTGCTCACTGCGGTCAGCGTTCGCCCTGACTTCGCTGCGTCAAGCCCCTCCTGCGTGCAAGTGCGCGTGGCCCCATCGCACTCGCTGTCCACGGTGTTCTTCTTGCCAAGTGCCATCCCACCTGTGACGAGCCCAACCGTCACGCCAGCGACCCCGATACCGCCGAGAACGTAGCTTGCCGTGTGGGACGGGCCCGCCCCCAGGACAGGCGCGGGTCGTCGACCGTCGCGCGGCACCGCCTTCGGCTCCGGCGGGAGTTCAGCGGTAAGCTTCGGCGCGCTTGACGCCTGGGTTTCTGGCGCGCCCCCTTGCCGAACGAACGTCTCGAGGCACGCGACGTTCGCGTCTCCCGTGGTGAGGAAGAGCTGGTCTCCGCCGCCACCGAGCAGCACCGGCATCACTATGGGCAACTCGTCCGGGCAGACCTTGCTGAAATCGAACGACGACCCGTCGTTGGCGCTGGCCTTGTACGAGATCGTGCAGGGATTCGGGGCACACCCGATCTTCCCGGCCCCCACCAGCACGTCGTCGCCGCGGATGGGGACGCGGGCGTTGGTCACCGTGCAGTTCTGGGTGCTCATGGTCGCGGTGAGTTCCGTTTCGCCCACGACCAGAGTTTGCCGCAGACCGTGGGTCTGCACCCCGACCCCGTTGCACATCTTTCCAGCGGCGACCCAGGTTCCGACACGGGATTTGCTGTTGTGCGTCGACCGAGCCTGCCCGGGCGCGAGGATCTCGGCGACCTCGAGCCGAACGAGTGCGCCGCAGCCGGCGGGTGGAGCGGTGGGGTCCGCCCCAGCAGAGCGGCATGCCCGAGCGTCTCCGTCGGCAGAGAGTGTGCTGCGCTGAGCTCGGCTCGATGCGCCCACTCCGGCGCCGAGAACGGACACCCCGCCCCCCCCTGAAGCGTTGGCGCCAGCGAAGAACTCGAATGCACCCACGGTGAACCCGGAGATGATGTGGGTGGCTCCAGCGCAGCCGCCCTTGAGCTCGTCTCGGTACACCGCAGATGGGTACGCGACGTATCGACCCACCGTCGTGGTGGACACGTTGAGTTGACCGGTCTTCTTGAGCGTGCCTTCCAGCCCCGCAGCGCCAACCGGGATGTTCGCGTACAGCTCGTCCTCGTCATGAATCGTCACGAGGTCCGACTTGGGCGTGACCGGCATGTACGCGTATGCACCCTTGGTCGAGCACTCCGGAAGTATCCGTAGCTCACATCCTGAATAGCGAACCACGACCACGCCGGTGCGGGTTCGCGCCTCGAGCTCAGCGCGATCTCCAGAAGGCCACTCGACGACCAGCGGCTTGCTCTGGTTCTTCCTGATCTTGCACTTGGCTTCGCCGGCGGAGGCGTACTCAGGCGGGGTGGCGAAACTGGACGCGGGCGTCGGTCCACCGCAGGCAAAGGCGAGGATGGCGGGCGCGAGAGCGGCAGCACTTCGGCTTGCCATGGGTAGCGTCGCGGACGCGAGCTGCGCGATGGAAAATTGCCTCGCCATTTCTCCTCCCTGGAGCTGCCATCCTACCGCGAGTGTCCCGAGGAAGCGCTGACCCCGGTCAGGCCGGACGCGCTGACCGCAAGCGCTTTTCCCGCTCGTGCGGAGACGGCGGAGCTGCGGGGCGGCGGAATACCACTTGTCGCCACCACGCCCCGGCGGCGGTCTACCGGCACCGGCGCCGAAATGGCTGGACTCGGCCCTCGCGCTGGGGCGCTCGGCGCCGTCATGAACGGTGGACGCATCGCTATCCGACTCGACGCCAAGTCGTTGCGTCGCAGATCACTACGATGCTTCCGGGCGGCTCGCCGCGCTGGATGACTGCAGCTTGATCGCGAGCGAGTTCCAAGCTCTCCTGCGCGTCTCCCACTCCGGGAAGACGATTGAGCTCAACGATAGTGCCGATGGCTGGAACCGTCTCGCCTGCTGCAACTCGAAAGAGCAGATATCTGGCCTGGCATGCCGCATCAGTCATGACAGCGCAGACAGCGCAGTGACGGGTGGGTTCCCGTGCGCGAGCAGAAGCTGATTCTGCGGCCGCTGCCCTCACATCCCGGTCACGCGGTACACGTGGCCCTCGGCCACCTTGCCGCCTTCGCGGTCCACGCCGGCGGGCAGCCAGATTGCGCCGTCCTTGGCCTGGGTCACGTCGTTGATCCAGGCCACGCTGCCGGGCACGCCGAAGAGCGCGGTGAGCTTGATGGCGCCGACGAACTTCTTGCCGTCGGGGCTCCACACGCTCATCCGCCGGAAGTTCGAGTCGACCACGCACACGTTGCCGCCGCAGGCGGTGATGCCGTGCACCCAGCCGAACGAGTCGTCGCCGAAGCCCTTGCCGGTGTTGCCGAAGCGCCCAAGCTCTTTGCCGGCCTTGTCGAAGATCACCACGATGCGCGGCTCGCGGCCGTCCACCTTCTCGGCCTGGATGCCGCCGATGTAGATCTTCTCGTTGATCACCGCGGATGTGTTCACCATCGTGAACGGCCCCTTGCGCTTGGCGGCGTCGCTCAGGTCTTGCAGCACCCAGTCTTTGCGCTGGCAAGAGTCCTTGCCAAGCTCCGAGATCTCGACCGTCGAGTTCACCCACGGCACGATGCCCCACTTGCCGCTCGCGGCCAGCTGGAAGTGCCCCGTGGCCTTGCAGTCGAAGAGCTTCTTTCCGGCCTGCAAAGCATAGGTGTCGAAGATGCCGGACGCGGCCATCACCAGGCCCGAGTCGGCCTTCGAGAGGTTTTCGATCTTGTTCGGCAGCTTCAGCTTGCCGCCGTCGCCGAACGAAGCGTCCACGCTCAGCTGGCAGCCGCCGGCGGTGGACACCTTGAACCCGTGCAGCACCCCCTCGTGGTCTGCCACCAGCAGCTGATCGCCCACCACCTCGATGGCGCGGATCACGCTCGACGCGCTGGGCGCGAGAAAGCCTGCACCGGGCAGCTTGCAGAGCGTGGCCTCGACCTTCTTCGCGCCCAGGCTCTGCGCGGCAGGCGAAAGCGCGAGCGGTTTGCTCTGGGCGACCAGCTCTTCGAACGACGCTTTGGGTGCGGCGCTGGCGGAGGCGCTGGGGGCTGGCAGAGCGCCGGCCGCCGCCGAGGCGGACGACCCGGCCGCGGGCGCCTCTTTCTTGCAGGCGAGCAGAGCCAGGACCAAGACAGCAGCGCTGCCGGTGAGTGTGCGAGCCGAGATGGAGTGCTTCATGAACCGCCCCTTCTAGCAGAACCGGGCGGCACCCAGAACCCGGATTCGATCCGAGCTCAGCGCTGGCCGAAGGGCTTCTTTGGAGCCGTGCTCAGGAACGCGTAGATCGCCTTCTTCTCGGTTTCGTCCAGCTTGCCGAAGGCCTCGATGGGCATGAATGGGTTGAGCTTCGCGCCGTTCTTCTTGATGCCCTGGGTGAGCAGCTTGTCGAAGTCTTCGTAGCTCCAGCCCGCGATGCCCGTCTCGTGCATCGTGATGTTGCTGGGGGTCGGAATGGACGACGGGGCGCCGGGGATCGGACCGCCCGAGAAGCCCTCGCCGTGACAGCCCTGACAGCCCCGGGCCAGGTACTTGCCGTAGGCGGCGGTGGGCTCCGGCGGGCCTGCGGCCTCGCGTTTTGCGTGGTCGATGCGTCGCGCGACGTCGATCACGAAGTCGCCGCGTTGGTCGAGGACCTTACCGAGCACGCCGATCTCGACCACGCCGTTCTCTTTTTGCACCGGCGGAACGGTCCGCAGATACGACACGATGGCGCTGAGCTCGCCGTCCGACAGCCACGAGAAATCTTGCGACGGCATGAACCGCACCGAGCGGCCGTCCTTCTTGATGCCGTTCCGCACGACCCGCGCGACTTCGCCGTCGATGTAGGCGGCGAGCACGCCGCCGGGCGTGATGTTCGACCCGGTGATGGTGCCGACCGGCCCCATCGCCAGCGGCTTGCCGCCGCTCAGGTCCGCGCCGTGGCAATCCGCCGACACGCAGCCCGCCGTGGCCTCGACCAGGTGCTTGCCGCGGGCGATCACCGCGGCGTCCGTCGAGCGCGTCACCACCGGCAACGGCACGTCGTACACCTTCGACATGCTCTTCTCGTATGCGGACGACTTCATGGTCGCGTACGCCCCGCCCCCGACCACCGCCGAGAGCACCACCCCGCCCAAGACCGCGCTCACGCGCTTCAGCCACCGCTTCATGCCCCGTGCCTCCTCCAACCCATCTTCGTACCACCAGAGGCGACGGCGGTGGGCAGGTTTCGAACCCGGGGCGATGCGCCGCGCGGCGATCACCGGCGCGAGCCGGGCCCGCTCAGCTGCCCTGGCAGCCGAGCAACAGCTCGATCTTCGCCGCCTTGTCGGTGCTCACCGCGCTGCAGCTGGCCGGACACAGCGTTGCCTTCGTCGGCTTCGCCGGGTTGTCGTAGAAGAAGCCTGGACTGCCCGCGCAGGCGCCCGCGCCAGCCACCTGCGGGAAGGTCACCGCCGACCCGGTGCTGCCGGGGGTGTACTGCAGCTTCACCTTGCTCCAGTCGATCATGCCCGCGTCCGCCTGGCTCGGCGTGAGCAGCTCGCAGGACACGGCGTTCACGATGCTCGTGGCGATGTCCTTGAAGACGACCGAGTAATCCGTGTCGCAGACGGGGTGGCGCAGACCGCCAGTCAGCACGCTCAGCTCCTGATACTGCGGCCCGGGGTTCTCGGAGCTCGGGCACTTGTCGGTGGTCGTGGGGGCGCTCGGGCCGAGCGGCTTGCTCACCCCGACGATCGAGTGGAACACGTACCTGCGCTTGGCGGCGGTGCCGAAGTAGCCGGCCGCCGAGCCCTTCAACAGGAAGTCGTCGAACTGGGCCGACCCCAGGCTCGACTGGTCGTCGGTCACCTCGACGAAGGCCTTGAACGCCTCGCTGCGCAAACGCGTCTTGATCTGGTCCCACCAGGTCATGGTGGTGAACAGCACCAGTGAGTCGAGGCTCTCTATGTTCTTGTTGATCTGAAAGAAGCGCGGCGGGTTGTCGTCACCGCAGTTGGCCGCACCCAGCGGGGGCAGCACGCACACCCGCCGCGAGGCCACCGGGTAGTCGGCGTTGGCGAACATCACCACGCGGAAGTCGAGCCCGCTGTCCTGGATGATCTTGGCGAAGTGGCCGTTGACGTTGGCCTTGACCTCGGCGATCTCGTCGCTCATCGAGCTCGATTGGTCGATGATCCAGATCACGTCGACCGGCGGCTTGTCGGGGACGACCGCCACCGCCGCGCAGGCGTCTTCGCTGCCGCCCTCGGGCGGGTTGTAGGCGAAGGTCACGTCGGGGACGCTGGCGTCGGCCACCGCGCCGGCCGCGCCGGCCGCGCCTCCCCCGCCGCCCGCTCCCCCAGCCGCGCTGCCGCCGCCGCCGCCCACGTTC
>JACPVJ010000208.1 GCA_016191785.1 Myxococcales bacterium
ACCTTGACGAAGTCCGGGTCGTCGCCGCGCGTCACCAGCATCACGTTCTCGGGTTTGATGTCGCGGTGCACGATGCCTTGGGCGTGGGCGTCGCCGACCGCGTCGCAACACTGCAGGACGACGTGCAGCGCCCGTGGCAGCGACAGGGCGCCGCCGGCTGCCGCGAGCGCCGAGCGGAGCGAGATGCCGTCCAGGTGTTCCATCACCAGGTACGCCTCGCCTCCCACCTCGGGGCCGGCCTCGGCGAGCCGCCCGGTCGCCAGCATCTGAACCACGTTGGGGTGGACCAGTCGGCTGGCAATCCGAGCCTCGCGCTCGAAGCGCGCGACCACGCTCTCGCTGCCCAAGAGGTCGCGGTGCAGGATCTTCACGGCCACCTTGCGCGCGACGCCGGCCTGGTGCGCGCGGTAGACCCGCCCCATGGCGCCGATGCCGATCAGCTGCTCGATGCGCAGGTCGGCGCCAATGGCAATACCCAAATAGGGATCGTCCCCCACGGGCAGCTTCTTCGCCCCGAGGGGCGTGCCGTCGTTCGGGCAGAAGATGACCCCGCCGTCGTACCGCGCGCCGCACCGCGTGCAGACTCGGTCGGGGTCCGCCATCGCCGGGCAGGGTAGCATGCGCCAGGCCCGAATTCGTCTCCGTGGTGCTGGCGGATTCCCCGCCGCACAGAGGGCTGTTATACGGCGGCGCTCGTGTTCTCTCCGGACTTGATCCGAAGCATCGTGCTGAACCTCGTGCCGATGGTGCTGTCGCTTTCGGTGCACGAGTTCGCGCACGCCCTCGTGGCCGACAAGCTCGGCGACGACACTCCACGCCGGCAGGGCAGGCTCACGCTGTCGCCGCTGGAGCACTACGACGTCTTCGGGACGATCTTGGTGCCGGTGGCGGCGGTCGTCTTCGGCGGGTTCTCGTTCATCGGATGGGCCAGGCCGGTGCAGGTGACTCCCACCGCCTTCTCGCGCCGGGTCTCGATGCGTACCGGAATGGCCTTGGTGGCCCTCGCTGGCCCGCTCTCGAACTTGCTCTTGGCGACGCTCTCGGTGGGCGCCCTGGCCGTGATCCTGCGCGTGAGCCCGGCCATGATGTTTGCGCAGGACGGCCGAGGCGCCTTGGTGTATCTGCTGCGCGCGATGTACGTCCTGAACGTCGGCCTGTTCGTGTTCAACCTGCTGCCGATCCCCCCGCTCGACGGCAGCCGGCTGTTGCCGCGGCGGCTCGACTCGCTGCAAGAGACCATCGCGCCGATGTCGGTGATGCTGCTGCTCGTGATCTTGTACAGCGCCACGCTGCGGACGTGGCTGATCGAGAAACCCGTGCGCCTGGTCGGCGGCGGCCTCGAGGGACTGTTCGCATTGCCGGCCCGGGTGCTCTCGTGAGCGCCGCAGACGAGGTCGCCGAAGCTGCGCCGGCGCCGGAGCCGGTGCCCGCCGCCGCGCCCGCGCCGCCGAAGAAAGAGTCGGCGACCGACGCCGCGCGCCGCGTGGCGGAAGAGCTGGCGGAAGAGCGGGGCGTACACGCCTATCGAGTCCAGCTGGACGACTTCGAGGGTCCGCTCGACCTGCTCTTGCACTTGATTCAGCAGCACGAGCTGGACGTGATGAACATCCCCATCGCGTTCGTCACCGAGAAGTACGTCGAATACATCGTGCTGATGCAGGAGCTGAACATCGACATCGCGAGCGAATACCTCGTGATGGCAGCGACGCTGACGCACATCAAGTCGAAGATGCTCTTGCCGCCCGATCCGAGCGCGGCGGAAGAGGACGAAGCCGAGGCCGAGGAAGATCCACGGCTCGAGCTCGTCCGCCGGCTGCTCGAGTACCAGAAGTACAAGCAGGTGGCGCAGCAGCTGGCCGACCGGAGCATCTTCGGCCGCGACGTGTTCGGCCGCGGTCTGGCTGGCCCGCAGGCCGAGGGCCAGGCCCCGCTCGCGCCGATCAACCTGTTCAAGCTGCTCGACTCGTTCCAGGCCGTGCTCCGCCGGGCCAAGACCGTGCTCGATCACGAGATCCAGCTCGACCGGCTGAGCATCAGCGATCGCATCAACCAGCTCTCGGACGTGCTGCGGGCACGAGCTCGCCTGACCTTCGACGACCTGTTCGAGGGGCAGACGACCCGCGCCGAGTTGGTCGTCACCTTCCTGGCGTTGCTCGAGATGACGCGGCTGCGCATGACCCGCCTGTCGCAAGACGAGGCGCTCGGCCCGATCTTCGTCGAGCTCTCGGTGCGTGAGGACGAAGCGGCGGCGATGGCCGAGGCAGCCACCCACAGCTTGGGCGACGGCGGGTCGATGCCGCCGGCGCCGATGGGGGCGAGCGCGCCCGAGGAAGCCGGCGAGGCCGAGGAACCCGGCGAGGCCGAGGAAGCCGGCGAGGCCGAGGAACCCGGCGAGGCCGAGGAACCCGGCGAGCCCGGCGACGCGAGCGAGCCGGCGGAAGTGAGCGAGCCGGCGGACGACCCCGTTCCCGACTCCGACGACGAGCAGAAAGAGGACACCGACTGATGGCGAGCAAGACCACCGCGAAGGCGCAAGAGCGTTCCCGCCCGAAGGCGGCACCCGCTGGTGCGGCAAGACGCGACGAGCCCGCCCGCGGCGCCCGAGCACGAACGAGCGGCCCAGAGGACAAGGCGAAGGCGTCCTCCGCCAAGAAGGCCACGGCGCCCAAGGCGAAGGGGCCCACGAAGAAGCCTGCTCCGGCGACGGCCACACCGCCGGCCAAAGGCAAGCCGAATCGCGCTCGAGCGACCGCTGCCGCGAAGGCGGCCGCGCCGACGAAGAAGCCCGTCAAGCATCGGCCCCAGGCCACTCTGGCGGCCCGTGCGAAGCCCAACAAGGGTCCCGCGAAGAAGCCCGTCGCCGCGAAGGCCGGGCCTGCGGCGAAGGCGCCGGCGAAGCCTGCGGCGAAGGCGCCGGCGAAGCCTGCGGCGAAGGCGCCGGCGAAGCCTGCGGCGAAGGCGCCGGCGAAGCCGCCCGCGAAGTCCAAGCTCCGCGCCGTCGAGCCCGCCCACGACGACGAGCCCGTTCCCGAGAGCGGCAAGGCGCCGCGGGGCCGGGCACGCGGCAGGCTCGGGCTGGTGCCGCCGGCGCGGGAGCCCGATCTCGAGCCCGGTCCGGGGGGCGCCCACTCGGAGGCGCCCGACTCGAGCGAGCACGAGCCGTTCAGAGCGGCGCCGGACGACGGCGCCGCCCCAGGCGTCGCTCGGGCCGCGCCCGGCGGCGACGAGCTCACGGCCGTGTCGTACGACCCCACCGCGGAGGTCGACGAAGCGAGCGTCGAGGACACGCGAACGTTCCTCAAGGGCTTGATCGAAGCGCTGATCTTCGTGGCCGATCACCCGCTGACGACCAAAGAGCTGGCCCGAGCGGCGAAGATCGACAAGAAACGCACCGAAGAGCTGGTGGCAGAGCTTTCCGTCGAGAGCGCGGCCCGCGGCGTGCGCATCGAAGAGGTCGCCGGCGGTCTGGTGCTGCGGTCGAACCCCCTCTATGCGCCTTACGTCCGCAACTTCGTGGCGATGCGGCCGGTGCGGCTGTCGCGAGCGCAGCTCGAGACGCTGGCGATCATCGCGTATCGGCAGCCCCTCACGCGGCCCGAGATCGACGACATCCGCGGGGTCGACTCGGGACCGGTGCTCAAGGGCTTGCTCGAGCGCGACCTGATCAAGATCTTGGGAAAGAAAGACGAGCCCGGGCGCCCGATGCTGTACGGCACGACGCCGACGTTCCTCGAGCTCTTCAGCATGCAGTCGCTCCGCGACTTGCCCACGCTCAAGGAGTTCACCGAGCTCAGCGAGGAGTCGCGTTCGGTGTTCGAACGCGAGATCGGCGAGGACGCGCCGGAGGGGCCCATCGACCTCTCGCAGGGGGGCGACGCGACCCCGCCGCCGGAAGGCGAAGCGACGGCGGTTGCGGGTGAGTCGAGCCCCCCCTACCTGGACGACGGCCGTGACTCCGCGGACGACGCGAACGACAGCGTGCTGCCGTCGCCCGAGGCTGCGGAGGGAGGCGCACCGGGAGGCGACGAGTCGAGCGCGCCCGACTCGGACGACGACGACGACGACGAGGACGACGACGACGACGACGACGACGACGAGGACGACGACGACGACGACGACGACGACGAGGCGCCGGAGGCGCCTGAAGCGGGCGATGCGCCCGAGGCGGCTGACGAGGACGACGACGAGGACGACGACGACGACGACGACGACGACGACGACGAGGACGACGACGAGGACGACGACGACGACGACGACTGACCGCTGCCCAAGTCGAGGCTAGTCGTCGGCGGGGTCGGGGTGGCCTTCGGCCAGCTTGGTCACCTGAGCGAGCAACCGGGGGTGGGCCGCGAGCTTGCGGAGGATCTCCCACAGCTTCGGATCAGCGAGGGCAGCCAGGGGCGATGCGGCGCGTGCGCCCTTGGCCGCCCGGACGATCGCGTCGGGGCCCCGCTCGGCCAGCGCCTTCATCTGCTCGACGTGCCGCTTGGTCGGAAAGAGCTCGCCGGACTCCCACTTCACGACGGTCGTGGCGTCGACGTTCAGCGTACGCGCGAGCTCGCCGGTGGTGCAGCGCAGCGCTCTTTTCAGGGCCTCGAGCTCTTCAGGGGACACGCCCTTCCGTCTAACACGAAAGTCCGCAACCCGCGCGGGGCCCGGCCCGAGGCGGGGACATGCGTGTGCGTGCGCTCGCCGTCGTCTGTCTGCTCGGTGGCTGTCGGGCGCCTCTCCCCGATCCGTCGAACGAGCCCGCCGCGGGCGGCGGAGCCCTGGTGGTCGAGCCGCCGGCGGAAGCAGGTCGGATTCATCCGGTGTCGCGCTTCCGGATCACCGCGCCGCCCGGGGACGACGTGGTCCTCGTGCGCGGCGTGCTCGGCAGCTACCACCTGGGCAAGATCCGAGCTCGCGACCTGCCCAAGACCCTGCTCGAGCGACTCGTGCCCGTTCGCCACTGGGTCGCCGGCGGCGAGCACACCCTCCGCCCCACGGTCGCCCTCGAGCCGGGAGAGTCGTACGCGCTCGCCAGCGCGGAGCTCGGGCTCGTCTCCGAGCTCGTGGTGCGCCCTGATCCGACGCCCGTCCTCGAGCGCCTCTGGCCGCCGACGGCTGTGCCCGCCAGCGCCGATTACTGGCTGTTCTGCGGCGACGGCGCGGTGGATTCGTCCGCTTTCGAGGCGGCCTGGCTCGAACCCGGTCCGCACCCGGTGCTGGCGCGAGTCGAGCCCGGGACGAGCTGCGTCAGCCTCGGTGCACCCGTTCCCATTGCTGCGACGGGGTCGCTGGTCCCGCCCCTCGGGGCCCTCGGGACATCCCTCGACCCCGCCGAGCTGGTCGTGGCCAAGGGGGCAGCGTCGGCGCCGATCGGCTGTGTCGGCGCGGAGATCCCGCTCGGCCCCGGATGCGCCACGGTGCTCGACGATCGCGCGGTCGTGCGCACGCCGGAGGCTCCCACGTTGTGGTGGCTCGGCGGCGATCTCACGGTCGCGTCGGGTGGCCGGGTCGTCGTCCGCGGGCTCTCGCCGGCGTCGGTCCAGAGTCTCTCGCTGTGGGTCCGCGATCCGTTTGCGGAGCTCTTCCGGGGCGAGGTCACGTTCGCGACGGCTGCCCCGCTCCCCCACGTCGTCCTGAACGAGGTCTTCGCGAATCCGAATGGTCCCGAGCCGGCCGCCGAGTGGGTCGAGCTCACCAACGACGGCAGCGCACCGGTCGACCTTGCCACCCTCGAGCTCCGGGACCAAGGCGGCGCGATCGAGTTGCCCGAATTCACGCTTGCGCCCGGCGCGTTCGTGCTCGTGGCGCGAAGCGACTACGCGCCAGCCGGTGGCCCGGACCCGACGCCGCCCGGCGACTCCGTCATCCTGCGGGTCGAGAGCTTGGGCAAGAACGGGCTCTCGAACAGCGGCGAGGCCCTCGAGCTGGTGGGGGCCGGCGGCTCGGTCGTGTCGCGATTTCCGGCGTTGCCGAAGCCCAAGCCCGGCGTGAGCGTCGCCCGCCGTGCGCCGTGGACCCTCGACGACGACCCGGCGGGGTTCGGGCACCACGCGTCGCCCGGAGCGTCACCCGGCCGGGCGAACGTCGTCGTCGAGTGACCTCATGTTCCGGCGATGGTCATCTTCGAGACGCGGAACGTGGGGGCGGCGGTGCTGGTCTTGAGGTCCAGATCGCTGCCGATGGCGTCGATGTTCTCGAGCATGGTGTTCAGGTTCGACGACACCGTGACTTCACTGACCGGAAAGGCGAGCTTGCCGTCTTCGATCCAGAACCCGGCCGCGCCCCTGGAAAAGTCACCGGTGATGGCGTTGAAACCGAAGCCCATCATCTCGGTCACGTACAGGCCCGACGGGGTGCTCGCGATGATCTCGTCGCGGGTCAGGGGGCCGGGCGAGAGGATGAAGTTCGAGGTGCTCGGACCGACGGAGCCGCCGGAGGCCGCCGCGCTGGCGGTGCTCTTCTTGCCCAGCTTGCGGGCGCTGTACGAGTCGAGCAGGTAGGTCCGGAGCACGCCGGCCTCGACCACGACCGTGCGGCGAGAGGGCAAGCCCTCTCCGTCGTAGGGGCGCGAGCCCGGCCCGCGGAGCAGCAGTGGATCGTCCACCAGCGTGACCAGGGGGCTCGCGACCGGGGTCCCCTCACGACCCACGAGATAGCTGGATTTGCGCCAGATCGAACCGCCCAAGAGGCACCCCGCGAAGGTCCCGATGATCGAGCGGGCGACGTCGGGGTCGAAGACGATGGCGGCCTCGGCGGTCGGGACCTTGCGCGCGCCGAGCTTGGCCAGCGTGCGACGCGCGGCTTCTTGCCCCACGCTCGCTTCGGGGTCGAGCTCCGAGAGGTGCCGCCGCGCGCTCCAATGGAAGCCGCGGCGCCGCTTTCCGCCCTCGTCCTCGGCGACCGGGGTGACGACCAACGACGCGTACGAGCCGCGCTGCGTCCCCGAGAATCCGGTCGAGATCACCCGGGCGCTCGCCCCGGTCGTCCGCGAGAACGTGGCGCCCTCGCTCAGGGTGATCCGCGGGTCGAAGTCGAGCGCGGCGCGCTCGGCGCGCCGGGCCCGGTCCAGCGCGCCCTCCGCTGTGACCCCCTCGACGGCGGGATCGTAGAGCTCGAGATCGGGGAAGGGCGGCGACGCGAGCTCGCTCGGATCGGCCGGGCCGGCGTACTCATCGGGTTCGGACAGCTCAGCGAGCATCAGCGCGTCGCCGACGCAGCGCGCGAGCCCCGCGTCGGTCAGATCGCTGGTCGACGTGACCGCGACGCGCTGGCCCTTGATCACGCGGAGCGCGACCCCCCGGTGTCCCGCCTCTTCGACCAGCTCGGCCTCGCCCAGGCGCACCTTGGTGCTGAGCTCCCAGCCCGAGCGTGCGGTCGCTTCCGCGAAGTCGGCGCCGAGCGCGCGGGCGCGGTCCACCAGGTTCGATGCCAATTGGAGCAGGGCCTCGCGGTCGTCGTTCATGGCGGCGGACCGGAGCCTTGCAACAAGCGCGCAGCAAATCAATCACGCTGCGCAGCGCGGCTCGAACGGCGCAGCCACGCGACGGTGATGCCGACGCCGGCGAGCAGCACGAGTGTCATCGCCAGGAGCGCGTAGCCGAGGGGGCTGCCCGCCACCGGGCGGGTGCCGAAGTCCCCGTGGAACTGGCTGTAGGTGGCGTGGACACCGAGCCGCGGCAGCGCGGCCAGAACCAGCCCGGAGGCGGCCAGCGCCGGCACCGCCATCAGCCGCATCATGGGCCCGTTGCGCTTGGTGCGAACGTGGCGTGCGGCTCGGGCAAAGCCCAAGGGGACGCTGGCCGCGTCGACCAGCACCCAGGCGGTGTCGATCGCTCCGGGCAGGCGCTGGCTGTCCACCAGGTAGCCGTAGGACCAGTCCGGCGCGAACGCGAGGAAGTAGCCGGCGATGGGCGCGTAGACCAAGAGCCCGAAGGATGCGACGACGATCAACGTCCGGGCCTGGAGCGTGGCGCTGCGTGAAAGCTCGTCCGCGGCGACCCAAGCGAACAGCGACCCCAGCAAGAATCCCAAGAACGGCGCGGCGGGGGTCGGCACGGCTCGTGCGAGGATGGCACGCCCGGAGCGCCTCGTCACCGGGCGGGCGAGGTCGACGCGAGCCGAGGCGTGCACTATGACCGGGGCAGTCATGAGCCCGGACCGCCTGAAAGAGCTGCTCGAACGCGTGCGCACGGGCGACACGGAGGTGGGCGCCGCGCTGCGCGAGCTCGAGCACCTGCCGTACTCGGATCTCGGGTTCGCGCGGGTCGATCACCACCGGGCGCTTCGCATGGGGATGCCCGAGGTCGTGCTCGGGCAGTCCAAGACCCCCGAGCAGATCGCCGGCATCGCTCGGCGCTTGATCGAAGCGGGGCAGAACGTGCTCGTCACTCGCGTCGACACCGAAAAGGTCGCCGCGGTGCAGGCGCTCGTGCCCGAGCTCTGCCACGCTCCCACGGCCCGAGTGCTGAGCCACGAGAGTGCACCGGTGAAGGTCCGTGATTGCTTGCCCGTGGCGATCGTGACGGCGGGCACGAGTGATCTGCCCGTCGCGGAAGAGGCGGCCGAGACGTTGCGCCTCTCCGGGGTCCCGTTCACGCGGGTGTTCGACGTCGGGGTCGCCGGGATCCACCGCATCTTCGGCGAGCTGCCGTCGCTCGCCGACGCGCCGGCGGTGATCGTGGTGGCGGGCATGGAAGGCGCGCTGCCCAGCGTGGTGGGCGGGCTGATTCGAGGTCCGATCATCGCGGTTCCGACCTCGGTCGGCTACGGCGTGGCCCTGGGCGGGCTGACCGCGCTGTTCGGCATGCTCACCGGCTGCGCGTCGGGCGTGACCGTGGTGAACATCGACAACGGGTTCGGAGCCGCGATGGCGGTTCTGCGCATCGTCAACGCCGGAGCGCGGTGAAGCATGGCGGGCTCGCACCACCACCACCACCACCACGGCGGGCACGAGCACGAGCACGGGCACGAGCACCCGCACCAGCACGAGCGAGCGCCGCTCGCCTCGGGTGCCGGCCACGGGAAGCTCTTGTTCTTGGACGCGTTTGCCGGAATCGCGGGGGACATGACCGTCGCGGCGCTGATCGATCTCGGCGTTCCGACCGAGGTCGTGACCCACGCGATCGAGCACCTGGCCCTCGAGGGGGTGCGCATCACCGCCGTCCCGGCCATGGCGGGTGCGATCGGAGCCACCGCCTTCGAGGTCGAGCCCGGGCCTGGCGAGCGCGAGCGCTCGTTCGCCGAGATCGACCAGCTGATCGCCGGCTCGGGCCTGGGCCTCGCGGTCACCGACCTTGCCCGCCGCATCTTTCGCCGACTCGCCGAGGCCGAGGCTCGAGTTCACCGGGTGCGGGTCGAGGACGTTCACTTCCACGAGGTGGGTGCCGTCGACGCGATCGTCGACATCGTCGGTGCCGCCGCGGCCTTCGCGCACCTCGGAGCCAGCGTGGTCGCGAGCCCGCTGCCCATGGGGCGCGGGACCGTGGTGTGTCGTCACGGCGTCTTGCCGCTGCCGGCGCCGGCGACCGTCGAGTGCCTGGCCGGCGTCCCCACCTACGACGCCGGCCTCGACGCGGAGCTGGTCACCCCGACCGGCGCCGCCATCGTCGCCACGGTCGCCGAGGGCTTCTCGCGTTGGCCCGAGATGTCTCCGGAACGTGTCGGCTGGGGGAAAGGGACGCGGGAGCTGCCCGATCGCCCGAACGCGCTCCGGGTCGTCCTTGGGCAACGCCCCGCCCAAGCCTCGGACCCAGGCGGGCACGTCTTGCTCGAGTGCAACGTCGACGACATGACGGGCGAGCTGGCGGCCCACGCGCTCGGCGCGCTCTTGGCCGCGGGCGCACGCGACGCGTGGGCCGTGCCCGTGACGATGAAGAAGGGGAGGCCCGGGCTCACCCTCTCGGCGCTCGCGGACCGGGGCTCCGAGGCGCGCCTCGCCGAGGTGCTGCTGCGCGAAACCAGCACGATCGGCGTGCGCTGGGCCGACACCCGGCGCCTCGAGCGACCCCGCCGCATGGTCGAGGTCGACACTCCTTTCGGCCGGATCCCGGTGAAGGTGAGCGAGGGGCCCTTTGGTCCACCGCAGATCAAGCCCGAGTTCGACGCCTGCGTGCGGGCCGCCGACGCGGCGGGGGTCCCCGTCCGCGAGGTGCTCGCTGCCGCGCTCCGCGCCGCCGGCGCGTGAGCGGGCGGTCAGTCCGGGCGCTCGATGGGGAGCGACGCGGCTTCCCACGCGAGCAGCCCGCCGTCCAAGAACGAGACCGGCACGCCCTGGCTGGCGAGATCGCGGGCCAGGTCCTTGGTCTTGTCGCCGCTGCGGCAGTAGAGCACCGGCGCGCCCGGGAGCATGTGAAGCTCGGCGAGCCGGGTCGGGATTTCTTCCAGGGGCATGTTGATGGCACCGGGCAGGTGGGCGCGGCGAAACGCCGCTGCCTCTCGCGTGTCCACCGGGCTGACTTGTCGGCGCGCGAGGAGGGCGCCGACCTCTTCGGCCTTCAGCGCGCCCGCCGCCCGAGGCAAGAGCGGCTCGAGCATTTCGAGCAGCTGTGCCTTCTTGAGTGCGCCGACCTGGCCGTTGACTGGACGGCCCTGGTGGAACACCACGAAGGTCGGCACGGACTGGACGCCCATTTCCCGGGCGAGCACCGGGGACTTGTCGATGTCCACCGTGAGGACCTTGGCCTTGCCCTCGAGCTCTCGCGAAATCGCCTCGAGCTCGGGCGCCACCACCTTGCAGGGGCCACACCACTCGGCACCGAACTCGAGCAGCACCGGTAGCTCACTTCCGAGCACCTCCCGTTCGAAGTCTCGCTCGGTGACTGCTTTGAGGGCCATGGGCCGCGGAATATTCATCCGCGCGGGAGCCGGCGCAAGGCCCATCGGGCGTCGACGATCCAGGACCGCCCAGGTCGAGTCTGGTCAGACGCGGCTCGGGCCCTTGCGGCGCGCCGAGAGCCGATCGTCGAGGGCGTCGGCGACCAGGTACGCGCAGGCGGTCGTGACGATGACGGCGATCGCGGGTCCCACGCCCGCCGCGAGCCCGCCGCCGTGGGCCGAGAGGGCGAGCTCACGACCCCAGCTCGGCACGTCGCGGGGGAGCCCCAGCCCCACGAATGACAGCGCGGCCTCGAGGGCCACCACCGCGGAAACCGTGAACGCGGCGTTGACCGTCACCGGTCCCCAGGCGTGCGGGAGCACGTGACGGAGCGTGACTCCGAGCGGAGAACCGCCCAGGGCGCGCGCCGCCAGTACGAACTCGGTTCCACTGACGCGCAGCACTTCACCGCGGACCAGACGTGCGACCTCGACCGCGCGCAGCACGCCGAGCACCAGCACCAGAGCGAGCCAGCTCGGGCCGAGGCGCCCCGCGCCGAGGGCGGCCAAGAGCACCAACGCAGGCAGCGCGCCGCTGAGCTCCACCGCTCGGGACAAGAGCGCGTCGGCCAGGCTCAGGCGACCCGCGAGCGCTCCCAGAGGAACGCCCAAGAAGAGCGCGATGACCAGGACGCCCAGGGTGGTGACGAGCACCGTTCGCGCGCCGTGCACGGTGGCGGCCAGCGAGCGCGCCGGGCTCGCAGCCGGTGCGTCGGATGAGGCGCTCGCGCGCAGCGGCGCCCAGACGACCGCGCCGAGCTCGGACGGGTCGGTCCGGGCCCAGGTCGCGGGTGCGGTGACCGCGGGCAGCACCAGCCAGGTCCCGTCGCGCCGCGCGATCAGCGGCGCCTCGGACGCCAGGACGTCGGCGAAGATCCCGATCAGCGCCACCAGCGCCAAGACCAGCGCCGCCGCGCGCGCTGCCCAGTGCGACCGCGGCGTCACTCGAGCGCCCCCCGATGCCTCGAAAAGCCCAGTCGTACTCGCGGGTCGAGGGCGCCGAGGGCCGCGTCGCTCACGATTTGCAAGAGCGCGAGCGAGGCCGCGAGGACCAGCGCCAGTGCCATCAGCCAGGCGACGTCGTGGGCGGCCACGGCATCGAGCGTGGTTCGGCCGACGCCGTTCAGACCCAAGGCGTGCTCGAGGACGAACGCGGAGGTGAGCAGCGGCGGCAAGTGCGCGCCGAGCAGCGAGAGTGCCGCGACGCTCGAGGCCCGGAAGCTCCAGCGGGCGAGCCGCCAGGGGCCCGCGCCGAAGGCCCGAGCGGTGCGGGTGTACTCCTGATCCAGCGCGACCCGCGTCGCGCTTCGCTGGTAGCGAGACACGATCGCACCCGCGGTGAGCACCATCACCGCGGCCGCGATCGCGCGGGCGGCGCCCGCCGAGCCCCCGGGGCCGAGCCAGAACCCCGCGAGCGCCACCGGCGACGCGGCGACCACCACGGCGGCCGCGCTCGTGACCAGATCGGGTCCCCGGCGGGCCTGAGCTGCGCCCGCGAGGCCGACCAGGATCCCCGCCAGCCAGCCGCCGACGAACCCGCATGCCAGCAGCCACAGCGTCACCGGTGATCGCCCGATCAGCACGTCGAGCACCGGCTCGCCACGGCTCGTCACGCCGAGCTGGTTCACTGCTGCGTCGGTGGCCCAGCGCCCGTACTCGGTGTCGCTGAGCATGGAGACGACGCGCTCGGCCCCGTCGTGGGTGACGTAGTCCGTGCGATGCACGAGCCACCAGCGTTGCCAGGTCTGCTCCACGCTTCGCGCTTCGGCGACGGTGGCGTCCTTGGGGACGCGCCAAGGCAGGTCGGTGATCCGCGCCGCTGCGGCGGCCAGGCGCCGGGCGCGCTTGACGTCGTCGGGGCCGTCGATCGGACGCATCGCGGCGAGCAGCTCGGCGAGCGCGAAGGTGTCCAGCTGCCCGACCGCGTCGCGCCGGCCCGCGGTCGACTTCTCGCCCAGACGACCGACCGCGCGCTTGACCACGGCCGGACGGAAGTCGATCGACCGATCGGCCCAGAACCGGGTCCAGAACAGCACTGCGGCCTCGGGCGACCCGCGCTCTTCGATGCTGCCGACGTTCATGCGCTTGCCGACCGGCCCAAGCGCAAGCGCGACCCGGGAACGGCCGCGGGGCTCGAGAGAGTCCAGCTCGGGCAAAACGTGAGGCAGCGCCGCGCCGCCCAGGCGGGCCAGCTCGCGCCGCGCCGCCGTGGCGCTCGGGTCGTCGTTCGCGATGCTGAGCATGGCTGCCCGAGCGCGCTCGCGGACGCTGGTCGGGCGGGTATTCAGGAAGCGCGGCACGTGGTGGGCGCCGAACCCCTCGTGGTCGTCGTCCTCTGCAGCGTTGGGCGGGCGCGAGCCGAGGGTGACGGAGAGGAGCCAGAACACCCCGAGCGAGATGACGAACAACGTCGGCACGATCCACAGGATCCGCCGGAGCGCGTGGCGCATGGTTCGACGCGCCTCAGCGCAAGAGGAAGAACCCGATCACCGACACCACGAGCAGGGCGCCGACGACCAGGAACCCGACCGCCGACGGAGGGAGACCCGTGGTCGGGATCTGCACCGGTTCGTCGTCGAGGTTGAACACGGGCGGGGGGTTGGACAGCGGACGGTGCGGGGCCGGCGCCGGCGCGGCTTCGCCCTCTTCGGCTTCCAGCGCCGAGAGCGTCATGCCGACCATGGTGTGCGACACCTTCAGGCGGCGGGACTCGCGCTGGGCCTCGTCGGAGAGCGGTCCGACGGCGAGATCTTCCACCGACTTCACCGACGCGCGGTCTTGCTCCGCCGAAGCGTCCGGGAGCGCGTACTTGGTGTACTTCACCACGTCGGACGGGGTGGGGGCCGGGAGCGACTCCCCCTCGAAGCGCGCGACGATCACCGTGATGTTGTCGTGCCCGCCCGCGAGGTTGGCGCGCTCGGTCAGCACCTTGCAGGCCTCGAGGGGGTCCGCCACGGTGGTCAGCACTTCGCGCATCTCGTCGGCGCGGATCATTCCCGACAGGCCGTCCGAGCAGACCATCAGCACGTCGCCCTGGCGCAAGGCGACGTGGGTCAGGTCCACCTGCACCGTGTCGGCGGTGCCCAGCGCCTGCAAGATGATGTTGTTGTGCTCGAAGGTCTCGGCCTCTTCCTCGGTGAGCTGGCCGGCCTCGATCAGCTGATTGACCAGCGACTGGTCGCGCGTGACCTGAACCAGCGTGCCCTGTCGCAGGATGTAGGCCCGGCTGTCGCCCACCTGCGCGACGAACAGGTGCCCGTCGAGCAGCGCGGCGATGGTCGCCGTGGTGCCCATGCCCCGGCGCGTGCGGTCGGCGCGGGCCTCGTTGAAGATCCGCATTCCGGCGTCTTCGACCGACTGCACCAGCCGTCGCGCCAGGTCGTCCCGGTCGGCCGGGGCGTCGCTCTGGGTGAGCTTCTCGTAGATGATGTCGACGGCGAGCTGGCTGGCGACCTCACCGGCCGCAGCCCCGCCCATTCCGTCGCACACGCCCAGCACGGTGCCGCGCGGTCCGACGACCTGGTGGCGGTCGGACTCGAGCAGACTCCGGCTCTTGCGGCTCAGGTCCGCGACGAGGAAGTTGTCCTCGTTGTGCTCGCGGATCTGTCCGACGTCGGTGCGCCCGAAGACGTGGATGCGGATGGCCGATGAAGCTTCCGCCATTTCAGCTTTGACCGCCGGTCTGGTCGAGTCGGAAGAGGTGCTGCCCTACCCGCACGTGATCGCCGCTCTCCAGGGCGACTTCGTCGCGGATCGCGAGGTAGGTCCCGTTCGACGAGCCGAGGTCGGTGAGGGTGAACGACCCGTCGCGGCCCCGGGTGAGCGACGCGTGGCGGCGGCTCATGAAGGGATCCGAGGTGAACACGACGTCCCCCGCCTCGCGCCCGAGCACCAGCTCGTCTTTCGACACGTGGTACACGTCGCGGGTGACGCCCTCCACTGTGCGCTGACACAAGCGGGCGTACCGGGGCAGAATCGGCGACCCGAAGACGTTCGTCTCCCCGTCCACGGCAGGACCCAAGCCTTTGTCGCTGGCACTCACCAGCTCGAACCTTAACACCTCAAGGCCTATCAACACCAAGTCCCCAGAACGCAGCTGGGCCGGGCCGCGGAGCCGCACGAAGACGCCGTTGACGCTGCCCAGGTCTCGGATGAAATACCGGCCGTCTCGGCATGAGACTCGGGCGTGGCGCGGGGAGACGTAGGGGTCGTTCGGCAGCAGGATCGACCCCTCGCTCCGGCCGATGTCCGTCACCGCGGCAGCGAGCGGGTAGTCTCGCCCCGGACTGCCGTCCTGGGCCACGACGATCAGGCGCGCCCGGGGTCCAGCGGCCGCAGCGGGGCGGGGTGGGGCGGGCTGGGCCGCTGCGGCGGCAGCGCCGGGTGCGGCTGCGGGCACCGCCGCCGGCTGTCGGGCCGGAGGCGGGGGCGGACGCGATGGCCCCCGCTGGCTGAGCGGGGTCTCGGGGCTGGTGACCGGAGCCTCGCGGATCGGCGGGCCGTCCTGCAGGCGACCGCCGCAGTACTGGCAGTACGCCATGTGCGCGCCGTTGCTTCCGCGGCAGCGGGGACAGACGACGGGCGCGGGCTCGTGGCTCGCGCTCGCCAAACCGACGACCGGCGCGGGTTGCACCGCTGGCGCGTGGCGAGCCACCGGAGCCGCATCCACGGCGGGCTCTGCGGGCGCGGGAGCCGCTCCGGTGCTCGCGCCGCACTCCGCGCAGAAGCGCGAGCCCGCCGGATTGGCCACGCCGCAGCGAGTGCAATGCGTCTCGCTCGCGCGGGGCACGCCGCGGGGTGCGAAGTCGAACTCCGGCGCGGGGGGACGCGCGCGGACGTCGGCGAGTGGCACGCCTCGCGGCGGGGTTGGTTCCACCACGCGGGCCGGCGCAGCTTGCAGTCGGTTGCCGCAGTCTTGGCAGAACCTGAGGCTCGGGGGGTTGTCCCGACCGCAGCGATCACACTTCACGGGGGCCAACGGAACCCCGCTGGGCCAAAGACGTCAAGGGTTCTCAGCAGCTCACCCCTCTTCACCAGCGGGGAAGGGGGTCCCGGATCTCCAGGACCAGCTCCAAGGCGACCACGTGAGCGAGGCCAAAACCCAGGTAACGGTCGGCCCGGCGCTGGTTGGCGCGGTCCGTCCAGCCTCGCAGCAGGAAAGGCCGGTAGGCCGCCGCGAGCCCGACCACGGCCGTGCGACTGAGCTGGAACTCGAATCCCCCGCCCAGAAAGGCGGTGATCCCGCCGGTGTCAGAGGACCACTCGCTGCCGTAGAGCGCCACGCCCCCGCCCCCGGCCGCGTAGGGGGTGAAGCGTTGCCCTTGATCGACGTAAAAACGGCTCTCGGCCCGGAGCTGCTGCAAGATCGCCAGGCGGAGCAGATTGGACGACTCGTGGCGCGAGGACTCGTAGGCGCCACCGACGTACCACGGGCCTCGGGAGCGATAGCCAGCCCGGATGGCGAGACCACCCCCGGAGCCGAGGATGCACGGGTCGACGGCCCGGTCCGGGCAGACGTCCCCGGCTGAAACCACGGTTTCGGCGGCGAAGGCGACCCCGTACTGGAGGTAGTCGAAGGTCGACGGGGGCGGCACCGCCCGCTCGACCGCGTCCGCGCCGCGGGCGGGCGCGGACCACCCGAACACGACCAGGGCCGCGACTGCGATGCGCACCACGCCCCTGGGTATATCGCAGTTCGCGCCGTTCGCCTCCCCGGCAGCTTCTGCTCGTCGGACCAACCGACCGGCCTTGACTTGCTTTGCGCCCATCGTCTATTGCCGGGGTCGCTGGGCTTTCGGAGAACAAACCTGAAATGGATATTTACCTCGACAGGCGTGCCGTTCGCCAAATTCGGCTGTCTGCCCAAGAGGCGATCGAAGAGGGCGACACCGAGTCGCTGCGCGAGGACGTCCTCGAAGCCTTCAAGGAAGAGCAGGTCGAGGAGATCGAGCGCCGGCTCGACACCGGGGACTTTTACGAGTTTCTGACCGACGTGCTCGACGAGTGGAACGGCGACGACGTCGACGAGCTCTTCGAGCTCCTCGAAACCCAGCTCGGGGAGGTCGGAATCGACCTCAAGACCGAAGCGAAGGGCGAAGAGGACGAAGAGGACGACGACTCCGAATCGACCGACGACTTCGACGCGGACGACGAGGACGACGACGACGACGACGACGACGACGAGGACGAGGAAGAAGAAGAGGACGACGACGACGAGTAGTCGTCAGTGGTCTTGTTTCGGGTCGAGGTCGCGCAAGACGTAGTCGTGGCACTCGACCTTGCCCCGGGGCAAGGTCGGACAGAGGGCGGGCGCGCACGCGGCGAAGCGTGAGTCCGGCGCGTCGGACCGCAGCACCTCGAGCAGCTCGCACGCGGCCTCGGCGCGACCCCGCTCGCGCTCGATCCGGGCGGCCTGCCAGAGCGCGTCGTCCTTCAGGAGGCTGGTCGGGTGCTCGTCCCACACTCGCCGAAACTCCCGGGCGGCGCGCGCCTTGTCGCCGATGCGGTCGCGATACAGCTCGGCGACCCGATAGCGAGCCGCCGCGTAGCGCGGGCGCTCGTACGAGCCCTGCTTGAGCGACGACGGCTCTTTCTCGCGCAGCATGCGCTCGAGATGAGCGATGGCGCGATCCGGTCGCCCGAGCTTCTCTTCCAGAACCGACGCCGAGTGGAGCGCGTCGTCCCAGAGCGCGCCCTGTGGGTAAGGAAAACGTGCCGCCGCATCCAGGAAGGCTGCCAGCGCCTCGGTGTCGCGCCCGAGCTTCTCGAGCAGGCGGGCGCGGTCGAACAGCGCCCGCTCGCGCAGCTCGTTACTGCCCCCGGTGCGCCCGATCTCGGCGAGCAGTGCCAGCGCCGCCTCGGCTCCCGCGCGCTCTTCGCGCTGCCGAGCCAGCCGCGCGAGCGCTCCGAGCGCCAGGCCCGAGCGCGGGTACTTGCGGATCGCGGCCTCGAGCTCGGCGAAGCCGCGCTCGGCGTTGCCCGTCTCGATCTCGATGTCGGCGCGCTCGAACGCCGCCCGGGCCGCCCGTGCGCTCCGCGGGCGCGTGCGCTCGAGCTCCTCCAAGAGCCGGCGGGCGTCCTCGTGGCGCCCCGCGCGGCGAAGCGCGGCGGCGCGCCGGTAGCGTGCCTCGGTCTGATCTCGCCGGCGCTTCGCGGCGGCTTCGGCCTTGGCCCAATGGTCGGCTGCCTCGTCGTAGCGGCCGGCGGCGTAGGCGCGCTCGGCGGCCGAGCGCTGTTCGGCGAAGCTCCGAGGCAGGGCCGGGGCGCAGGCGACCCCCAAGACCAGCAGGGCGGCGAGGGCGCGGGCGTTCATGTCGCGTGGCAGTCGGTGATGGCGGCGGCGAGCGCGGCGGCCGCCCGGGTGGCGGCGTCGCGTGACACGTCGAGGTGGGTCACGGCGCGAAGAAAGCGCGGTGCGATGCTGCCGATCAACACACCCAGCTCTTTGGCGCGCGCGATCACTCGCTCGGCGCTGGGGCCGTCGAGCTCGATGTTCACGATGTTGGTCTCGACCCCACGCGGATCGACCCGGGCGCCGCGGACGTTGCAGAGCCCGCGGGCCAGCAGCTGCGCGTGCTCGTGGTCGTCGGTCAGGCGGGCGCGGTGGTGATCGATGGCGAAGAGCGCCGCCGCTGCCAAGACCCCGCACTGCCGCATCGACCCGCCCAGCATCCGGCGCAGCCGGAGCGCATGCTCGAGCAAGTCCGACGGGCCGACCAGCGCCGAGCCCACGGGTGCGCCCAGGCCCTTGCTGAAGCAGATGCTGACCGTGTCGGCGGTTGCCGCGAACTCGTCCAGGCGCACCCCGCTCGCCGCGGCGGCGTTCCACAGCCGCGCACCGTCGAGGTGCACGGCGAGCCCGCGGGCCCGCGCGTGGGCGGTCACCGCCCGGAGCTGGTCGAGGGGAAACACCCGGCCGCCTCCGCGGTTGTGGGTGTTCTCGACGACCAGCAGGCTGGTCCTCGGGAGCCAGTAGGCGCTCGGTCGGATCTTGGCGTCGAGCTCGGGCACGTCGAACAGGCCTCCGGTTCCGGCCACCGCCAGCTGCACCCCCGAGAGCGCCGCGGCGGCGCCTGACTCGTACTCGGCACAGTGGGTCCCCTCGCCGATCACGACCTCGTCGCCTCGACGAGTGTGGAGCATCAGTGCAATCTGGTTGGCCATGGTGCCCGAAGGCACGAACAGGGCTCGCTCCTTCCCGAGCAACGCTGCCACCTGACGCTCCAGCTTCTTCACCGTCGGGTCCTCGCCATACACGTCGTCACCCACCTCGGCGCCGGCCATCGCCTGCCGCATCGCGGGCGTGGGCTGGGTGACGGTGTCGGAGCGCAGGTCGATGGGAACCATGGGCGGGCAGCCTACCAAACCGCGGGCCTATCCCCCTCGGTTTCGTGCCTCGAGCGCCGCGACGAACAGCTCGTAGGCGATGAGCTGCGCGGCCTGGGCCAGGTTGATCGAGGGCTGATCGGCCGCCATGGGGATGCGGACGAAGTCGTGGCACAGCGCGCGCTCGGCCTCCCCGAGCCCGGTCTTCTCGTTGCCGAACACCACCGCCAGCCGCTGGCCGCGGGCGGCGCGATCGACCGCGTCTCGAGCGAGCTCGCGCGGCAACAGCACTCCCGAGACGCCACGGCGAGAGGTGGTTCCGACCACCCAATCGGCGGACGCCACGGCGGGCGCGAGGTCGTCGTGGAGCGGCGCGCCCAGCAGCACGTCCTTGCTCTTGACCGCCATCTTCAGGGCCATCTCGTGCTCGGGCACGGCGAGGCGCCCGGGCTTCACCAGCGCCAGCGCGACGAACCCCATGGTCTTGATCGCTCGGGCGGTCGCGCCGACGTTCTCGGGGTAGTGAGGTCGCACCAGCACGAAGGTGGTCGCCGAGTGGATCGGCAGTGTGAGCTCCGGCTTGGGCGTCACCTCCGGGAAATCCTCGGGTCTCATCGGACCTGGGACCTCGCGCAGCGGAATCCCAGCGTGGGCGCCCGCGACTCGGGGTCGGCGCTGGCCCGCGACGCGCCCCGGAGCCACGCCGCTCCGGTCGAGAAGTGTCCGCCGCGCACGACCTGGCCGCCCGAGCCCGCGCCCAGCGCCGGGCCCGTGGGGTCGACGACCGCGTCACGGGGGTACGCCGGCGCGTACCGATCGGAGACCCACTCGGCGACGTTGCCGGCCAGATCGAGGAAGCCTTCACCGGTGCGACCCGCGGGGAACGAGCCGACCGGCGCGAGCTCGGCGAATCCGTCGCGCGCGTCCGTGGTGTCCAGCCCGAGACGACCGTGGTTCGCGGCCCGCGTGTTGTACAGGTCGCCCCAGGGGTACCGCCGGCCCAGCGGTCCCCGCGCCGCCCGCTCGAACTCGGCCTCGGTGGGGAGGCGCGCGCCCCGGAAACGACAGTACGCCCGCGCGTCGGCGTGCCGGACCAGCGAGACCGGGAACCTTGGCGAGTCGAAGCGCTTGCCTCCCCGGGCGAAGGGCACCGCTCGACACCGACGGAGCGCCACGCAACGCGCGTAGTCCTGAACCGTCACTTCCATCCGATCGAGCCAGAACGACGAGAGCGTGACCGAGTGGCGAGGCATCTCGTCCGAGAACATTTCCTCTTTGCAGCGGCCCCCGAGCGGCTCGCGGGCGCAGTCGGTGAGCGCGTCGAGCACGTCTTCCGGGGTCGAGCCCATGGCGAAGCTGCCGGCCGGGACCCGGATCATGGTCGACGCCGGCTGGCGCAGGGCCACGACCCCGCCGGTGAGTGCGTGCTCCGCGGGTGGCCGGGTCCCGAACGGGTCGGGGGTCGGGGCCGGCTGGCGCGCCTCGGCCCCACCCCGCGGCAAGGTCACCGCGAGCGACAGGAGCACTGCCAGCGGCGCCGCGCGCTTCATGGTCGCGTGGTCAGCACGAACCGGCGCAGCTCTGGCCGATGCACTGGGCGACTGCGTTGTAGGCGCTGATGCCGTTGGCGAACTGGCTGCAATACTGCTGAGCGCACGCGTTCAAGTTGGAGCCGGCGTTCGCGCAGTTCTGGCTCAGGCAGCTCAAGAAGCCCGTGCAGTCGCTGTTGGCGAAGCAGCCGTCGATCTGACTGCAGCACGACGCGTGCGCACAGGCGTCGCACCCGGGGTTGCCGGTGGTGAGCTTGGTGCAGCTCGCGCCTCCGCCGCCGCCCGAGCCTCCGGCAGGTGAGCCGCCGCTGCCCGAGCCGCCGCTGCCGGTGCCGCCGGTACCGCCGCCGGTGCACTGCGCAAGGCAGCCCTGAGCCTCGCCACCGTTGCACAAGCAGGTGTCGAAGCACTGCTGGCAACCGCTGCAGTTCGGGGCCTGAGAGCAGCCGTACCCTCCGTCCCCGCTGGTGCCGCCGGCGTCACTGTCGGACGAGCAGGCGACGGCGGTCAGGGAAGTCGTGGCCAGGGCGAACAGCGAGGCGAAGAGGTGTCGCGACGTCATGCGGGCGCACCACCATAGCCCGATCTCGCTCGGCTGGCCTCCGAGACCGTCAGCGTTGGGCGTCGCCGGCAGCGGCGGGCGGATAAACCCCTGGCTCCGGCGCGTCGGCGCGCCGACGCGCCGGCGGTGCCGGGGACGTGGCGGGGTCGCCCCCGGAGCGCGGCCAGAGCAGGACCACCGACGCGGTGAGGGACGCGCCGAGCACCATTCCGAGCCCGAGCACCGTCAGATCGCGTCGGATGGCGCGTGCGTCCCGAGCGGCGCGGTGACGCACGTCGGGGAGGGTGGGCATCTGGGCCCGCGGGGCCGGGGTCAGAGCTTCGGCCAGGGCGTCCGTCAGCTCCACCGCGGACGCGAAGCGATCACTCGGTGTCTTCGCCAGGCCTCGCGCGAGCACCTGGTCCACCTCCGGGTCGACGCCGGCGCGGATCGCGACGGGTTCCGGCGTGGTGCTGGTGATGTTCCTCGCGACCGTGACCGCGTCGTCGCCGGGGAAGGCCCGGCGTCCCGAGATGGCCTCGTACAGGGTCGCCGCCAGGGAGAACTGATCGGCCGCCGGCCCGAGCTCGCCCGTCTCGATCGCCTCCGGAGCGCTGTACGCCGGCGTGCCGAGCACGCGGCCGTCTTGAGTGAGGGTCGAGCCGGGCAGGCGGGCGATGCCGAAGTCGGCGATCTTGGCGCCGGCGGCGGCCAAGATCACGTTCGCGGGCTTGATGTCGCGGTGCACGATGCCGGCTCGATGCGCAGCGCCGAGCGCGCTGCCGAGCTCGCGGCAGAGCTCGGCGGCTCGAGGGGGGGGCAGCGGACCCTGCTCGAGCTCTTGCTCGAGGGTCGGCCCCTCGACGTACTCGAACACCAAGTAGAGCCCGACACCCGGCTCCTCGCCGATGTCGTACAGCCCCACGATGTTGGGGTGCGACAGCCGGGCAGAGGCACGCGCTTCCTGGCGCATGCGCGCGTAGAGCGAGTCGCGGTCGGCCTGCCCCAGCTTCAGGTCTTCGCGCAAGAGCTTCACCGCCACGTCGCGATCCAGGTTCGGATCACGCGCGCGGAGCACGCGCCCCATCGAGCCATGTCCGAGCGAGCCGAGCACCCGGTAGCGGCCGACGCCGGCCGGAAGTGGCGGGCCGCTCGCGTCGTCGGGAGCGCTCACGGGGTGAAGCTCGACCCGCCCTCGACTCCGCCGTCCGCCTCCGGCGGCTTGTCCTTGTCCCGGTCCTTCTTCTTCTTGACCGGCTCACCGTACTCGGTCCGAAGCTTCTTCATCAGGCCGTCCCGCAGCGTGGTCTCGTGATAGGTCGGCATCTGCGGGAGCTGGACCACCACCTTGACGCGTTCCTTGCTCTCGATCACCTCGATCGAGCCACTGGTGGGGGCGTTCTTCCGACCCGGGGGCTCGTATCGGAAGAGGAAGTAGCCGACGTCGGGATCCTTCTCGACGATCTCGTAACCTAGATCGACGCGCACGTAGCGCAGCGCTCCGTTGTAGGTCTGCGCCTTGCTGTAGTCCGAGTCCGCCTCGACGCGGGCCGACGCGCCGGTGCTCGCCAGCACCGCGGCCGCCGCCGCCAAGAGACCCGCCCCGAGCCAAATGGCCCTGGCTTTCTTCATGGTTTGCTTGCGTAACTCCGACCCGAGGCGGCGGCCAAGTTCCGGGAGCCGGCTCAGGCGCTCGAGCCGTCCAGGTCCTCGGGTCTGGCGTCCAGGGCCTCGCCCACGCTGGTGCGCTCCCAGACGAGCCCGATCGCCGCGCCGGCGCCGGTGATCACGACCTGACAAACGTAGATCAAGAGCACGAACGCCGACCCCGGTCCGACCACGAGCTCGGCCGGGAAATACATGGCCAGGCCTGCATAGATCGAGATCTGGAACGCGCCGAAGAAGCCCGGCGCGTTGGGGACCAGGATGCCGAGCGCTAGCACTCCCATGCTGACGCAGGCCTGTGCGTAGGTGATCCGGTCGAAGCCGGCGCCCCAGGCCAGAAGCCAGCTCGCCGCGGCGTTCAGCAACCAGTAGCTCACCGTCAACCCCAGGAACGGCGCGCTCGAGCGCCAGCGCGGCAAGAAAGAGAGGCCGCTCGCCACCTTCTCGACCCGCTCGGCGAGCCAGGCGGCCAGCTTCTGCGACACCAGCCCGACGACGCGCTCGGTGAGGGACCGGGCCAGCGCGCGGCGCCAGTAGAAGACCCCCATCACCAGGAAGGCGGCGCCGAACACCGCGAGCGCGCTGTAGGCCGCGCCCGGGACGATCGCTGCCGGAATGGGCAGCGCCCCGATCGAGCTCGGCAAGGGGTCGAGCGGGGTCGACGCGAGCAGCGCCACCAGCAACATCACGCTCATGCAGAAGCCGTCGATCACGCGCTCGGCCCCGACCGTGCCGGTCGCGGCCCAGGCCGACAGCTCACCCTGCCTGCGGATCAGGACCGGGCGCACCGCCTCGCCGGTTCGGAACGGCAAGAGCAAGACGGCGGCGAAGCCGATCCAGGCCACCGAGATCACCCGCCGCATCGGGACGGGATGAATCGGGGCCAGGAGCCAGTGCCAGCGGACCGCGCGGATCACGTGGACCCCGCACCACAGGACCACGTACACCGGCAGCGTCCACCAGCGCATCTTCGCGAAGGCGTTCGCCGGCGGGACGATGGGCAACGCGCCTTGGCGCAAGAGCCACACGAAGGCGCCGGCCACGAGCAGCGATGCCAGTAGCTTGAGCCAATGGCGCTTGAGCCAGCCGCTCCGTGCGTCGCTCATTCGGGGATCCGGCCGCTCAGTAGCTCAAGCGGCCCGGTGCGGAACAGGAAATCGACCTCGTCCTGCCCGTACAGCTGTTCGATGCGGCGGATCCCGCCGGCGACCTCGTCGAGGTCGCTCACCCGATGCGCGTCGCTGCACGCGGCGTGGTACAGCCCGCGCTCCAGCAGCTCTTCCGCCGACTGCTTGGGCTTGCGCCCGTATTTCCCCACCAGCGCCGCGCTGTCGAGCAGCGCCGCGGCCCCGGCGTCGACAAGCCGCTCGAGCACGTCCGGATCGCGCCAGATGCGCTGGTAGCGCTCCGGGTGGGCGATGACCGGCACGAGCTGCTTCTTGACCCGCAGATCGGCCAGCCGCCGGTCGATGCTCAGGGGGAAGTCGCTCTCGTAGAACTCGAGCAAGACGGCGCGCTCGCCGGGGTAGGGTAGCGCTTCGCCGTTGACGATGCGGGTGAAGATCACGTCGTCGAAGTAGTGCTCGGACGAGAGCTCGACCGCGGGCAGGCCCGGCACCAGATGCGCTTGCATGCGGTCGAAGGCCGCCTGCAGGCTTTCGCGGGTGTTGTCGAACAGACCGGGTCGCATGTGCGGGGTCGCGATCACCCGCGCGAACCCGAGCTCGCCGAGCGCCCGCAAGATCGCGACGCCGTCTTCCGGGGTCTTGGCGCCATCGTCGATGCCAGCCAGCCAGTGGCAGTGCAGGTCGATGAAGCCGCTCATGTCGGCGGGAGCGTAGACTCGAATTCGGCAGTCTTGCCATGATCAGATCGCGATCGTCATGAATGAGGAAGATCCACGAATGACTGCCGGCGGGGCCGGCGGGTGCCTCCTCATGCGCAGGATGAGTCGCGACTTTCTGGCGGGTCAGGGTTCGCCGCTGACCCCGAACACCCCTTCGCGGCGGGTTTCTTGCCGCGCGAAAGCGCGCAGGTCGAGCCCAAAGCATGCCTGGCCGGCCGTCAGGCCCGCTGTCGTCGGGCGCCCAGAATCCGGGCGCAGCCGGCAGCCGCCTTGCGCAGGGCGTCGCTCTCGCCGCCGTCGCCGCAGAGCAAGACCTCGATGCCGTCGATGGTCAGCCGTCGCACCTGCATCTTGCGCAAGGCCACGTCGACCCGCGTGGGCACGATGTCGTTGGCGACCCGGCTCAGCGCCAGCGGGGCAAAGGCCGCCAGCTCCTCGCAGGCCGAGAACGCCCCCGCGCCGGCGACCAGCACCCCGCTGCCGTCCGCGAGGGCGATGGCTCGGAAGTCGCTGTCGCTCCGGACCGAGTCCAGCATCTCGCCCAGGGCGGCCAGGGTGTCGTCCCGCCTCGCCCCCCGTCGGTCGGGTCCGTCACCCGGGCAAGATCCTCGGACGTCCATCGGACGGACTTGTTGCCAGAGCCGGGCCGCTCGGGCCAAGTTCCGCCCGGCGACCAGGCGGTGACTGGCAGCGACAAAGCTGGTAAGCCCCGCGGCGCGTTCGCCCATGTCCGCGCCCACGCTCACACCATTGCTCGAGGGCCGTCGGGTCGTCCTGTGCGTCGGCAGCGGCGGCGTAGGGAAGACCACGGTCACGGCCGCGCTCGGCCTGGCCGCCGCCGAACGGGGCAAGCGCGTGCTCTGCCTGACCATCGACCCGGCCAAGCGGCTGGCCAACAGCCTGGGGCTGTCGAGCATGACCGGGGACGAGCAGGTGGTCTCCCCAGAGCTGTTCGAGCGGGTGGGCCTGCGCGTGGCGGGCCGCCTGAGCGTGATGATGCTCGACACCAAGCGCACGTTCGACGAGCTGGTGGTGCGCCACGCGTCCAGCCCCGAAGCGCGAGATCGGATCCTGAACAACCGTCTGTACCAGTACGTGTCGACCAGCCTGGCCGG
Organism: Myxococcales bacterium; assembly: GCA_016191785.1. Lineage (GTDB taxonomy): Bacteria > Myxococcota_A > Polyangia > Polyangiales > Polyangiaceae > JADJKB01. The sequence goes on from JACPVJ010000208.1 coordinate 25,906, forward strand.
CACTCAAGAGTACATGGCGATGGAGAAGCTCCTGTCGGTGAAGCGCGACGGCGCGTACGACCTGATCGTGCTCGACACTCCGCCGACCAGCAACGCGCTGGACTTCCTCGACGCGCCCGAGCGACTGATCAACGCCCTGGACAGCGCGGCGGTGCGCTGGCTGATGCAGGCCTTCGAGCAGTCCGGGCGCTTCAGCCTGAACTTGGTGGCCAAGAGCGTCGCGGTCGTGCTGCGCGGCATCGGCAAGCTGACCGGCGGCGGGTTCCTGGAGCAAATGGCGGCGTTCGTCACCGATCTGAACGACCTGTTCGGCGGCTTCCGCCAGCGGGCCACCGAGGTGTCCGCCGCCTTCCGTGGCCCCGAGTTCGCCTACGTGCTGGTCACCACCCCGGCCCCGGCCGCGATCCGCGAGGCGCTCTTCTTCGCCGACCGGCTCCACGAGCAGGGCATGCGCCGCGACGCCTTCGTCGTGAACCGAGTCCACAAGCGGCCGCGGGCGCACCCCAGCCGGGACGAGATCGAGGGAGCCGTCGCGCGTCACCAGCTGACCCTCGGGCCCTCGGGCGCCGAGCGCCTGGCGCGCGCGCTCCGAGAAGAGACCGAGCTCGCCGAGACCGACGCCGCGGAGCTGGCAAATCTGGATCGCGCGCTCGTGCCCGGCCAGCGCGGTGCCAAGCCGATTCGCATCGAGATCCCGGCGTTGCCGAGCGACGTGCACGATCTGAGCACGCTGGGCGGCATCGCGAAGCTCTTGTGCCCGGACTGACCTCGTCGTCCGCGTCGGGCCGGCGCCTCACTCTTCTCGTTTGCCTCTGCCCCGGAAGACCAGCTCGATCGGCACGCACTCGAAGCCGAAGGTCTTCCGGATCTGGTTGATCACGTAGCGCTTGTAGCTCTCTTTGATGTGCTCGGGAGCGTTCGACACCGCCACGAACACCGGCGGGGACGAGCGCGCCTGGGTGATGAAGTAGATGCGCGGCGCACGCCCTTTGTGGGTCGGCGGCGTGCGGTGTTCGAGCACCGTCGCGAAGAAGCGATTCAGCTCCCCGGTGGTCACCCGCCGATCGAACTCTTCGGCGGCCTTGCGCACGGTGCGCATCAGGTCTTGCACGCCCCAGCCGTTCTTGGCCGACACCTGGACCAAGGGCGCCCAGGGCGCGAACCGGAGGGAGTCGCGCACCTGCTCTTCGGCCCGCTTGCGGCCGGCCTTGTCGAGCAGGTCGGTCTTGTTCAGGCCGATCACCACCGCCCGCCCGCGCTCGGCCACCAGGCCCATCAGGCGCGCGTCCTGCTCGGCGATGCCCTCGGTGGCTTCACAGAGCAACACCACGACCTGGGCCCGCTCCATGCTGCGGATCGCGCGGATCACGCTGGCGGCCTCGACGCCGCGCTCCACCTTGGCCCGTCGCCGGATCCCGGCGGTGTCGACCACGATGAAGGCCTGGCCGTCGATCTCGATTCGGGTGTCGACCGGATCCCGGGTCGTGCCCGGGCGATCGTCCACCAGCGACCGCTCGGACTTCGCCAGTCGGTTGACCAGCGACGACTTCCCGGCGTTGGGACGACCGACGATCGCGACGCGGATTGCGCCGCCGTCGGCGCTCGGCTCACCCTCCGGGTCCCCCGGCGGCAGCACCGCTCCGAGGGCCGCGATCAGCTCCGCGGTTCCACGCCCGTGCAGCGCCGACACCGGGATGAGCGAGGGCACGCCCATTTCGTACAGCTCGTTGGCGACCATCGCCTTGTGCCGGTCGTCGGACTTGTTCGCGACGAAGAGGACCGGCTTTTCGCTGCGCCGCAGGAGCTTCACCGCTTCGCGGTCCGCCAGAGTCGGGGACATCGAGCCGTCGAGCACGCAGATCACCACGTCGGCCTCGGCCAGCGCCGCGCGCACCTGCCGCGCGATGCCCTGGCGCATCGGGTCCTCGTCGGTGGGATCGAACCCGCCGGTGTCGATCAGCACGAGCTCGCGCCCGCCGAGGTGCACGTCGCCGTAGTTTCGGTCGCGGGTGACCCCCGGCGCATCGTCCACGATCGCCAGGCGCTTGCCCGCGAGCCGATTGAAGAGCGTGCTCTTGCCGACGTTGGGCCGACCCACGATGGCGACCACGGGCCTCATCGCGGACCTCGCGCGCGGCGTTTCGGGGCGTCGGGGAGGGCGGTCAAGAGGCGCTTCTCGCTGGGCGCTTCGTAGCCGAGCTCTGCCAGCTGGCGCGGCACGTCCTTCCACTTGGGCGTGATGCGCACGAACAGCTCGAGGTACAGCTTGCGACCGTAGAGTTCTTCGAGCCGCTGCCGCGCGCCGGTCCCGATCGCCTTGATGGTCGCCCCGCCCTTTCCGATCAAGATGCGGCGCTGGCCCTCTTTCTCCACGTGGATGGTCGCCTTGACCGAGAGCAGGCGCTCGCGCTCCTCGATCGCGTCGATGCTCACGGCGACCGCGTGGGGGACCTCACCGCGCGCGGCGACCAGGACCTGCTCGCGCACGTACTCGCGCACGAAGAACGGCGTCGTGCGGTCGGTCAGGGTGTCGGTGTCGTAGCCGGCGTCGCCCTGGGGCAAGAGCTCGACGATCGCGTCGAGCACGCGCTCGGCGTCACGCCCGGACCGGAGCGTGACCGGCACGAGGGCGGCGAAGGGGTGCATCTGCTCGTAGCCGACCAGCACGGGCAAGAGCTTCTGTTTGTCCCGCACCAGGTCGACCTTGTTCAGCACCAAGAGGCGTGCCGGGCCCGCGGGCAAGAGGTCGATCACCTCGCGGTCGCGCTCGAGCAGCGCGTCGGGGGTCTTGACGAGCGCCGGGTCCACGTCCGTCATCACCACCAGCACGTCGGCGGCCCGGGCGACCTCGAGCGCGGTCGCGTTCATCCGCCGGCCGAGCTCGCTCTTCGGACGGTGCAGGCCGGGGGTGTCCACGAAGGCGATCTGCGCTTCGGGGCGATGAACGACGCCGAGCAGCGCCTCCCGGGTGGTCTGCGGGATGGGCGAGACCACCGCCAGGCTCTCCCCGAGCACGGCGTTCAGGAACGTGGACTTGCCGACGTTCGTGCGACCGAGCAGGGCGACGGAACCAAAACGCATGACGGGCCGGGGCGCGTCTTCTCACGAGCAGATCCGGGTTCGCAAGCGGCTTGTCCGACAATCCCCTTTATCCTCGGAAACTTCTGCTAAGGTCCCGCCCGCTTCGCCTTCTGCCATGAGCATGTCGGACATCGATCGATCGAGCGGGGACCTCGCGGAAGCCGACGGCACGGGCGCGGCCGCGAGCGCGCCGCCACGTGCCGCCAGCGCCGGCGCCGAGCGCAGCCGGGGTGGCCGCGTGCTGGTCGCCGTCGCGTTCCTGCTCCTCCTCGCCAGCCTCTTCGGCCCCATCGCCCAAAGCGGCATCTGGGATCCCTTCGAGCTCCGGGTCGCCGAGCTGTCGCGGCGCATCGCCCTCACCTTGCTGGGTGCCACCGGCCTCGCGATCGAGGGCTCGACCAACGGCGTGCCCACGCTGGGCGAGCTGTCCCGGGGGCAGCTGCCGTTCACCTCCATCGCCATCGGGTTCAAGCTCTTCGGGCTGCACGAGTGGGCCGGGCGGCTGCCCCTCGCGATCTGGGGCGTGCTGGGTGCGCTCTCGACCTACGCGCTGGTGTCGCGTCTAGCCGATCGGGTGGCCGGCGCCTTCGCGGTGCTCGCGCTCGGGAGCATGCCGCTCTACTTCCTGCACTCACGCACGATGCTGGGCGACATCGTCACGATGTCGTCGCTGGCCATGGCCGCCGCGGGCCTGGGCCTCGCGACCTTCGATACCGAGGCCTCGACCGCGAAACGGGTGGCGTGGCTCGTGCTCGGGCTCGCGGGGCTGGGTGCCGGGTTCGGCGCGCGCGGCCTCTTGATCGGTGTGCTTCCGCCGGCGCTGAGCGTGGGGGTCACCTGGGGGCTCGTCCGGTCGCGCCTGGGTCGCGACCGCCTGAGCGACGGGGTCGGGGTGCTGGCGGGGGTCATCGGCCTCGTGGCGCTGGTCATCGGGCTTCGCGCCCTGGGGCGCGCCGGCGCAGAGCCCACCCAGCTGTCGCTGGCGCTGGGCGCGGTGGTCAAGCCGACCAAGATGCTGCCCACCTACGACGCCGTGATCCACTACCTGGGGCACGGCCTCTTTCCTTGGAGCGCGGTGGTGCCCCTGGCCGTCGGGCGCCTGCTCTCCCCGCCGCACGGCGTGGCCCAAGGCCGAGTCGTGCCCGAGACGGCGCTGCGCTTGCTCTCGATCCTGGTCGCGGCCATCGCCTTCGGCGCCCACGGCGCGGTCGCGCCGACGGTGGGGCTCTTGCCCTACGCCGCGGTCTGCTCGCTGGCGGTGATCGCCGCGCTCGCGCTCCGGGATTTCGATCGCGGCGCGCCCGGCTCGCGGGCCCTCGCCATGGGCGTCGCTGCCCTCGCCATCCTGCTCTACTACGACTTCAAGAACTTCCCCGAGAAGGGGCTGTCGGCGTTCGTCGTCGACGACCCTCGCTTCCCCGAGAGCTTCAAGGAGTCCGCGCACCGCCTGCTCAAGGTCAGCACCTTGCTCGTGCTGGGCGGGTTCGGTGCGGCGTTCATGGAGCGCACCGAGCCTCGAGCGCAGCGCTTCGATCGCGAGGAGTACCTGGCCTGGCCCCGGGCTCTCCGCACGCTGTGGTCGGGCAACCTGTGGTTCACCTTCTTGGTCGCCGAGGCAGCGCTGGTCGGCTACGCGGCGCTGACCTGGCTCAGTCAGCGTCACTTCCACTGGAAGCAATTCGAGACCGCTGGCGAGATGGCGCGGCAGCTCGCGACCTGGGGTTACGTCGCCCTGCCCGCGCTGGTGGTGCTGCCGACCCTGGGCCTGTTGGCGCGGGACGTGGTGCGCGAGCTGTTCCTGAGGGTGCCGGTGTCCCGGGCCACGGTGGCGGCGTGCAGCGTCGCGGCGTCGGGCGCGGTGCTGAGCCTCGGGTACTATCCGAAGCTCGCCGCGCAGATCAGCCCCAAAGAGGTGTTCGACGCGTACCGCAAGCACGCCCGGCCGGGCGAGGGGCTCGGGATCGTCGGCGTCGGCACGGGGGCGGCCGCGTACTATGCGGGGCGCAACGTCCCGACCTTCGACAACGCGAGCTCTGCGTTCAACTGGCTGACCGAAGGGACCGATCGTCGCTGGTTGGTGGTGCGCTCGGGAGACTTGCCCCAGGTCAACTCACTCCATCGCGGCTTGCCCACCGCGCCGGGCAACGTGCCGGTGCTCGACGCTCGCTCGAGCGAGATCTTGCTGCTCAGCAACCAGCTCCGAGGCGGCGAGACGAATCAGAACCCCTTCTCGGCCTGGGTGCTCGACCAACCCCCGAACCCCACCGTGCGCATGGACGCGAACCTGGGGGGGCAGCTCGACGTGGTCGGCTGGGAGGTCACCGATCTGAAGGGGCGGCCGGTGGACAGCGTGGTCCCGCGCAAGCAGTTTCAGTTCCGCATCTACTACAAGGTGGTGGCGGCGATCTCGGGCAACTGGGAGACGTTCATCCACATCGACGGCTTCCAGCGCCGGTTCAACGGCGACCACCAGACCCTCGAGAACAAGTACGCCTTCCACCTCTGGCGCGTCGGCGATCACATGGTGGACGTGTTCCCGTTCTCGCTCGAGCCCAACTTCACCCCCGGCGACTACGAGGTCTTCTTCGGGCTGTTCATCGGCAGCCGGCGGCTGGAGGTGAAGAAGGGGCGCCACAACGACAACCGGCTCGAGGCGGGCCGGATCCGCGTGCGTTGAGCCGCCGGCGGCCCGCGCCCCGGCGCCGGTTTGGACACCGCCGCGATTCGGGGCTAAGGCCGGGGGGTGAGTCACGACGACGAGCCCCCGGACGCGTCCGAGCGTCGCCTGCGCGACCGCCGCGCCGCGGATCGTTTCGACGTGGTCTGGTCGGTGGACTGCGAGGCCGACGACACGTTCCTGTACGCGTCGATCACCAACATCTCCGAGCTCGGCATCTTCGTGCGCACCAACCAGCCGTTGCAGGTCGGGACGCGGGTGACCCTGCGGTTCGCCGCGCCGGGCGCGGGTGACTCGTTCGTCGTGTCGGGTGTGGTGCAGTGGGTGAACGCGCTCAAGGTGCTGGGCGAGAACCTGAACCCGGGCATGGGCGTCAGCTTCGTCGATCTCGAGGACGACGAGCGCGAGCGAATCGTCGATCTGGTCCGCACCATCGCGTACGTCCGCGAGGCCGTGAAGAACTGAGGGCACGCGTCGGGCAAGGCGTTGCCCTGCAAGGAACGACCGCGTGGCGGCCAAAGCGTGTCGGGCAAGGCGCTGCCCTGCAAGGAACGGCCGCGTGGCGGCCAAAGCGTGTCGGGCAAGGCGCTGCCCTGCAAGGAACGACCGCGTGGCGGCCAAAGGGTGTCGGGCAGGGCGCTGCCCTGCAAGGAACGGCCGCGTGGCCCACGCTCGGTGTCCGCGGGGAGGACGAAACGCGTCGGTCACGGCGTCGATCCACGCTCGATGACCGCCAGGGCGCGCCTGGTCGCGCCCCCGTTCGCGGTCGTGGTGGTCGCGTCCCCGTTCGCGGTCGTGGGCGCGTTCGCGTTCGCGTTCGCGATCGCGTTCGCGTTCGCGTTCGCGGTCGTGGGCGCAGTCCGCTACTGGCTTTCGACCGTCGACGGGGGCTTCGCCTTGGGCACCGCCTTCTGGGTTTGCTGCTGCTTGCCGCCGGCGGGCGCGGGCGCCTTCGCCGCCCCGGGCTTGGCGGCCTTGCGTTGGTCCGCGACCGGCTCTTCGTCCAGGGAGGCCAGCGCGCGCTGAGCGCGGTCGTCGTAGCCCGAGACGCCGATCAGCTGCTTGAAGGTGCGCCGGGCGCTCTCCCGGTCGCCCATCGCCCGATAGCAATCCGCGGCCTGCCACAGGGCCTCGTTGCCCACGCTCGAGCCTCGGTGCTTGCCGTTGATCGATTCGAACCGCGGCGCCGCCACCGAGCAACCGGATTCGTTCCGCGCCGACTGGGCGGCAAAGAGCTCGGCCATCGGAGCCTTGGTTCCGCCGCGATTGGCCACGCTGTCGAAGTTCTTCTGCGCCGCGCCGAAGCGCCGCGCGCGGTAGTCGACCATCCCTTGGTCGTAGTCCTGATCGCCGGAGTTGCCGTCGTCGAGGGTGAGCCCGGAGGTCGGCGACTTCTCGGCCTTCTGCTCCTCCACCTCGCCCGGCGCTGCGGCCGGCGGCGGGCTCGCGGCGAAGCCGCGCTCGGGGTCGTCGGCGCCCGCGCCGAGCTCGGCCTTCTTCGAGTCTCGCTCGGCGGTGCTCGGCCGCGCCTCGCTCGGCGGCTCCCCCGCGCGCGCCTTCGCGGGCATCGGCACCACCGTCACGGTCTCGTTCTCGCTCTCGGGGATGCCTCGCTCGGTGACCTGCAGGCTCTCTCGGGCGCCGGGCTTGGCGCGCAAGAAGAGCAGGCTCGAGCCGATCATCAGCAGCAGCAGCGCGGCCATGGCCAGCTGGGGTCGCATGGCGTACCCCGCCATCACCGAGATGCTGCGCCCCAGGCGCTGCCGAAGCGGAAGCGCCGCCCGGGCGTTACGCTCGGCGTCCAGGATCCGTTGTTCCAGACCCGTGGGCGCCTCGACCAGCGGAAGCCCGCCAATTTGCCGGGTTGCGCGCAGTCCCGACCCGATCCCGCGGCAGCGCGCGCAGTGGTCCATGTGGCGCCTCGCCGCGGCGCTCGTGAGCTCGTCCAGCTCGTCGTAGAGCAGGTCGAGCACCACCCGGTCGAACTTCTCGCAATCCATGGCTATCTCAGCGCGCGTGCGTACTCTTCGAAGTCACTCAAGGCTTCTTGCAATCGATCCAGTGCGTAGCGCATTCGGCTCTTGACGGTGTTCTCTCCCACGCCGGTGATCTCGGCGATCTCCTTGAACGGAAGGTTGGCGACCTCGCGCAGCAGAAAGACCTCGCGCTGGTCGTCGGGCAGCTTCTCCACGGCGGACAAGATGCGTCCGGCGACCTCGCCCGCAACGGCCGTGCGCTCGACGCTGGCACGGGGGTGGGTGTCCGCCACGTGATCGACCAGGGGGCGCGAGTCCTCGCCGCTCGCGGTGACGGGCTGATCCAAGGACGGGTGGCGTCGGTGGGTCTGCTTGCGCAGATGGTCCACGCACAGGTTTCGCGCGATGGTGTAGAGCCAGGTCGAGAAGCGAGCCTCGTGCTTGAACTCGCTCGCGTTCTGCACCACGCGCAAGAACACGTCTTGGGTGACGTCTTCTGCGGTGTTGCCTTGGCGAACCTGGCGCAGCACGAAATTGTAGATCGGCGTCTTGTGACGCCTCACCAAATCCGCGAACGCCTCACGGTCGCCTCGCTGGTAGCGCACCATGAGCATTTCGTCCGTCGTATCGCCCCGTGAAGTCGCCATCCGTCACCCCGACCTGGGCAGGTGATGGACGAGCGCCCACGCTATTGGTTTGGTTCCGAAGAGCCCCCGGAAACGACCCGGGTCCCTTACCTCTGTCGGACGTCCCAACACGGGATTCGATCTGCGGACGCCCCAAACGCTAGAGGACCGTGCGCCGCGCCGCCACTGTTCCATCGGTGCCCGGGCGCGGTTCGGAGCCGGCGGGGGCGCTGGCCCCCAGGGGGTCGAGCGCGGGCCTGTTGCACCCTCGCCAAATCCCGAACATAAGAGGGCGTTACTGCCGAGCCAGGATGGTGCCCCTAGGGCGCCGCAACCCCGCTCTCCGATGGGCGTGGGGTCGGTGATCCGAAATGGCCTCATCCACCGTCTCAACACTCGAGAGAGGGACAACGATGCAACTCTGGAAGGCATTCGCGTTGCCGCTGATCGCGGCGCTCACTTTCGCACCTGTCGCCGCGGCACAGGGAACGGCCGCTCCGAAGGCGGGCGCGGAGGCGAAGCCCGCCGAGAAGACGGACGCGAAGAAGGCGGACGAGGCGAAGGCCGACCCGAAGGCGGATCCCAAGGACGCCAAGAAGGCCGACCCCAAGAAGGCGGACCCGAAGAAGGCCGATCCGGCCAAGCCGGCGGACGCGCCGCCCGCCGCGGACCCCGCCAAGCCTGCGGAAGGTGAGAAGAAGCCCGAGGTCGCGGCGGACCCTGCGAAGCCCAGCACGCCCAAGCCCGCCGCCGCCGGCGGGGCGATGGATGGCCCGACCTACCAGGTGCGCTTGCGCGAGCTCGAGGCGCGGGTCGACGAGCTGAAAGAGCAGATCCGTCGGAGCCACACCCGCCTCAGCCTGCTGAGCGAGACCATCTTGTCGGGCGGGGTGGGTGGAGCCCGCGCCGAGGTCAAGTTCACCAACGACATGAGCAGCGTTTTCCGCCTCAATCGCGCGCTCTTCGTGCTCGACGGAGCCGTGCAGTACAACAAACAGGACGACACCGGCGCCCTCGCGGCGCAGAAAGAAATCCCGATCTTCGCCGGCTCGGTGCCTCCCGGGGATCACACGCTGCAGGTGCTCTTGCAGTTCCAGGGCCACGGCTACGGCGTGTTCTCGTACCTCCGTGGCTACCGCTTCGAAGTGAAGTCCTCGCACTCGTTCACGGTCACCGAAGGCAAGACCATGGAGCTCGAGGCCATCGCCTACGAAAAGGGCGGCGTGACCACGCCGGTCGAGCAGCGCCCGGCGGTGCGCTTCGTCGAGAAGCTCCGGACCGGCGGGACGTCGGCATCGCCTTCCGGCGGCGCCAGCAATCAAAAGTCCGGGCTCTCCGGTTCGTTCTCGTTCGGCTCTGGAGGGAAGTGATGATCAGCGGTTCCGGAGCTTCGCCGCGTGCCGGCTGGCTCGACCTGCGCCGCGCGCTCGCGCCGCGCTTCATCGCGCTCGGCGCCGCGCTGGCTGCGCTCGCGCTGGCCGACCCGGCTCTTGCGCTGTCCGCCTCCGAGGCCCGAACGCGGGCCGAGTCGGCCATCGCCGGGGTCGAGGGTGGCGTCGGGAACGTCCAGAAGGCCGCCGCGCGCGCCACCAAGCAGAAGATGACGCCGGCGCAGCGCATCGCCGCCGGCGACATCCTGTTCCGAAACAAGGACTACGAGCGGGCGATCGAGGTGTTCTCGCAGGTCGTGGAGCTCGGTCGCCAGGGCCGCGCGGACGCCGCGGCGCAGGCCGACGGCCTGTTCTACCTGGGCGAGAGCTACTTCAAATCCAAGCAGTACCTCTCCGCCCGCCGGGCCTACCGCGAGATCCTCGAGAAGTCCTCGGCCAGTCCGTACGACAGCTACGCCGGTCGCGCCGTCAGTCGTCTGGTCGACGTCTCGCTGCGCACGCAGAACTACGACGTGCTCGACGAGGTGTTCGCCAAGCTCTCGTCGCTGCCGACCTCGGACAGCAGCGGCTCGCTGCAGTACGCCCGGGGCAAGGCGCTGTTCGCCAAGAAGGACTACGACGCTGCCAAGGTGTCCATCGGCAACGTGCCCACGACCGGGGCGTGGGGGCTTCAAGGGCAGTATCTGCTCGGTGTGATCCTGGTGAAGCAAGCGACGCCCGCGGTCGATCCGGCGACGGAGAAGGTGGACAAAGAGACCGCCAGCATCGTCAGCAAGGGCGCCACCGAGGCCGTGCCGACCGCGCGCTACGCCGCGGCGATCGAGCAGTTCCGGCGCGTCACCCGGATGAAGGCCGAGACCGAGGCGCAGAAGCACGTGATCGATCTGGCCTGGATGGCCATCGGGCGGCTCTTCTACGAGACCGACAACTTCCTCGACGCCGCCGACGCGTACAGCCACGTCGATCGCAAGAGCCCCGAGTTCTCGGGCATGCTCTACGAGCTGGCCTGGGTCTACGTTCGCCTCGGGGACTACCAGCGCGCACAGCGCTCGCTCGAGGTTCTGGCCGTCACCGATCCGGACAACCTGCGCTTCGCCGACGGCTCGCTCTTGCGCGCCGACTTGATGCTTCGCTCGGGCCAGTTCGAGAAGGCCCTCACCCTCTACAAGAGCGTGCGCAGCCGCTTCGATCCGATCCGCGAGCAGGTCACCACCTTCCTGGCCGACACCCAGGATCCGGCCATCTACTACGACAAGCTGGTGGGCGAGCAGCTCGGCTCCGAGAAGGGCGGCCTCTCGCCGGTGGTCATCCAGTGGGCCCGGGAAGAGGCCGAGAACGACCGCGCCTTCGGCATGATCGACGACGTGACCGCGTCCCGTGACCTCCTCAAGAAGTCGCGTCGACTGGTCACCAAGCTGAACGCCGTGCTCGGGTCGGGCACGCGCATGCGGGCCTTCCCCGAGCTGGTGGCCGCGATGGAACAAGCACTGGGCTTGCTCAACAAGTCGGGCCAGGCGCGGCGCACGTTGGCGCAGGGCATGGACGACGAAGCCGGCAGCGCCGGCGGTGAGCTCGAGAAGGTGCGCTCCGAGCGGCGCGCGCTGATGAAGCGCATGGATCAGCTGCCGGTGAACCCCGGCGATTTCGCGCAGCGCGAGGCGTCCGGCGAGAAGCAATGGAACAAGGTGAGCCAGCGGCTGCAGCAGCTCGAGCTCGAGTCGGACAAGCTTCAAGCCATCGTCAACGGTCTGAAGCGTGTGCTCAAAGACGCCGACAAGTTCGGCGTCACCAGCGACGCCACCAGCCGCCAGCGCTTCCAGGCCGAGATCACCGCCAACGAGAAGGATCTCGCGGCCTACAAGAAGCGCATCACCGAGTTCCGCGAGATGGTCGACATGGGGCGCGTGCAGATCGGCTTCGGCGACCAGCGCTACGTGGATGACGATCAGGTCCGGCGGCGCTTCCGAGAAGTGTTCAACCGCGAGGTCGAGCTCGTGGCCGGCGGCGGCGATCCCGGGGCCGCGGACTACGCTCGGCAGATCCAGCCCATCTTGCGGCGCGCCAACACCGTCGAGGACGCCCTCGAGCAGACCAAGGGGCGCCTCGAGCGCGAGGCCGACGCCCA
>JACPVJ010000209.1 GCA_016191785.1 Myxococcales bacterium
AGGGTGGAAAATCGCATCGGTGAGCTCCTTTCGTCCGCCCGGCGGCGGGTCGCACGACCCGCCTGCCGCCGGGCGGGCGAAAGGACGAAGCGCGAGGCCTCTGCCCCACGCGCAGCTCGTGCGGGCGCAGTGCCAGCCCGCACGGGCTGGCACGAGCCTGCTTCGCGCAGCCACCGTCACCGTCTCAGGCACCGTCACCGTCTCAGGCACCGTCACCGCCACCATCCTCAGCCCCATCGCGAATTTGTGCACCACATGCGGACCTGGACTCCGACACGCCCAAGTGATCGATCACGCGTGCCCTTATCGCTACTATCCGGCCCGACTTCCAATCAGGAGTGCTCGGCGAGGACCGGGTTCACGTGGCCGGCATCGAGCACGAGCCTCCGCCATCCACCCCCGTCGGCGCTCCGAGCCTCGCACCCCCTCCTGAGCCGGCGGAGCCGGCGATTTGGAGGGGGCGCCCACCCGCAGGGGCGAAGCCCCGAGGATGGGCGGGGGGAGGCACCAGCAATCACCCGTGCGACCTCCAAGAGAGACGCGATTCGGTGTATTGCGAGGGCATGGGTCTGTTCGATCGCTTCACCCGCAAGCCGACCGCCCCGCCGCCGCCCATGGGGCCGCTGGTCGCCCTGCCCGCCAGCGCGACCATCGCGAGCTTCGATGTCACCGATGCGGTGGGTACGCTGAAGGTCGACGCCGCCACCACGCTGCGCTTCGGCCGCTCGGCGTGTCGTGACTTTGAGCCGGTGGTGGGGGCCAAGGTGATCGTGCGCGAGACCGAGCCCAGCCGCTTCGGTCCGCGGGCCACGCGCCTGGAGCTGGATCCGACCGACGCGGACTACGACCAATTGCTGCGCAACCGCGACAGCCAAGCGGGCATTCATCCCGAAGAGAAGCCGGAAGAGGCAGCGGCGGCCGCGCGGGCCCTGGGCTGGATCACGGTGCTGCTCGATCGGCCCGTGCCCCAGGGGCCGCAGGCTCAGCGCGTGTGGGCCGGCGAGCTCGGCCTGGCGGATCCGGCAGTGGAGGTCCACACCGAGGCGCGGCTCGCGTTCCGCGTGCTGGGCACCGACGTGCTCACCCACGTGAGTGATCGCGCGCTGTCTCCCGAGAGCTTGGACCTGCGCGACGTGGGGGAGGGCTTCGATCTGGGCCGGGGCTTCGTGGCTTTGGGGTTGGGCGAGCCCGGTCTGTTCCGCGCCTCACGGGCCACCGGCGGCGTGGGCGACCTGTGGGGCCCGAAGGGCGCGCTGCGGGCGCTGTCGAAGCTGGCGGCCCTGCTGCTCCGGCACGGTCGGGGCGTGGTCCTGCACCGCGCGGGCAACCTGGTGGTCGACGGTCGCGAGTTTCTGCGGCAGCTCGGCGATCTCGACGACCCCGAGTGCGTGCCCTTCACCGCGTGGCTCGACTTCACCATCGAGGGTGCGCCGCCGGTGTATCGCAGCTGGGGCATGGACGCCTTCGCGCTGCCCGACGTGCGAGTCGCGGTGAACCCGGACGACGCCTGGGACCGCTCGCGGCGACACGAGGCCGTGCTCTCGGCCTGCGCGCGGATGGTGCGCGAGAACCGCGAGCTCGAGTCCGGGGAAGAGCTGGCTGTCCCGATCGGGACTCGTGTGGGGGCGTATCCCGTGCCCGCGATCGCGGGCGACGTCGTGCGCTATGCCGCGGCGGTGGCCGAAGGCGGCATCGAGCTCACGCCGCACGGCTCGGCGGTCGATCCGGCCGAGCGTTGGGCCCTGGCCTCTGCGCCCGAGGCGCGGGATCCGCAGCTCATCGCGCCCAACACCTATCGCGCGCTCTTCAGCTCGCGCTTCGCGCTGGCGTACCCCAGCGACGTGGTCGCCGACGTGCCCTGCACCGCCGAGGGCGTGGTGCCGCACTCGATCGAGGTGCGACGGCCCCGCAGCGATCCGGGCTTCGTGATCTTGACGGCGGGCCTGGGCCGGATCGCGCAGGCCGGCGGCGACGCGGTGGGCTTCCCCCACGTCGAGCTGGCGGCGTGGGTCGACGAGCACTCGTTCGAGCTCTTGACCTGGGTCGGGCGCCTGGCTCGCACGCTGCACGAGCGCGGTCCGAGCGCCAAGCCGTGGAAGGTCGGCGACACGCTGCGGGCGCCCATCGCCGAGCTGGACATCGGCGGCTTCGTGCTGGCCGAGGGCGGGTTCGTGGTGATGCCGAAGGGGCAGCCCGTGACGGTGCTGTCGCTGGTGCCGCTGTCGCCCGCCGAGTACGACGAGGCTGCGGGCGCCGGCACGGCCTGGCTCGAGCGCCACTGGCACGATCCCGAGGTGCGCTCGCGGGTGCGCGCGCGGTGGAAGAAGCCGAGCTGAGCGGCCCTCGGGTGTAAGCGCGCGAAGCGCGACCGCGTTGGGAGCCCATGCTTCCCCGAGTCGCTCACTTCGCTCTGCTCATGACCACCCTGGCGGGCTGCGCCGCCGCCCCGAAGTCCGCCCTCGAATCCCCCGCGAGCCCCGCTGCCGCGGCGCCGCGTCCGGTGCTGGAGCGGTCGCTCTTTGGCCGCGATCCGAGCGGGTCGCTCTCGGAGGACGATCTGCAGCGCGTGCTCGCCGCCAAGGTCGACGTGACCTTGCCAGCGCGGGTCGGCGTGGTGGCGCTCGACGCCGCCTTCGATCCCGAGAAGCGAGCGCCGGTGGCCGAGCAGGCCATCGTGGCAAAGTCGCTGACCCGCACCCTGAAGGGGTCGCCCCATGTGAGCGCGGTGACCGACGTCTCGACCGAGCTGCCGAACCCGTCTGGGCTCGAAGGGCTGCGGGCCATCGCGGCGCGCTATCGCACGCGCTACCTGATGCTGGTCAGCACGGTGAGCGAAGATCGCTCGCACTTGAACAACTGGGCCTGGCTCTATGCCACCGGCGTCGGCGTGCTCTTGGCCCCCGGTCAGACCGTGTCCACCGAGGGCCTCTTGGAAGCGAGCCTGTTCGACGTCAAGACCGGGACGGTGCTTTACACCGTGCGCGAGCCCTACCAGAGCTCGAAGGTCACCTGGCTGATCGGCTCGGAGCGCACCCTGGCCGCCGAAGACGGCGTGGCCATCGCGCGGGCCGCCGAGCGGCTGGGCAAGAAGGTGCTGGGCGAAACCGACGAGCTGGCCCGCTGGGTCAAGAACAGCAGCGGTGAGATCGAGAAGAATGCGCTGACGTCGCGCTGATGGGGCGCGTAGGCTGCGCGCGATGGGCGCCGGGAACGGGACTGAGCGTGTCGAGGAGGCCGGGGGCCCGGACGAAGTGCCCCAACGCCGCCCGTATGCCAAGTACGCGCTGCTCTGCGTGCTCTCGGTCATCGCCGTCGCCGTGGTGGTCGGCTACCTGAACCGACGGCTCCAGACCCTTGCGGTGTCGTGCATGGCCGGGTGGCTGGCACGGCCGCCGCCGATGGTGACGCGGGACCCCTATCAGGAGATCTGGTGCACGAGCCCGGCGGTGACCCGGCCGCCGAACGGGCTCGAGGAAGGCGAGCGGTACGAGGGCGCGACGGCGGCGCGCATGCGCGCGGTCGACCTTCTGCTCGACGCCGACGAGTTTCGAGTCGAGTCGTTCTGGAACCTTTACGGCACGACCGAGGTTCCCGTGTCCGTGCGCCACTCGAGCACGTGGTCCGTCGTGCTCGCCCGGGTCGAGCGCAAGGGCCTCGCCTATCGCGTCGTCCACGTGAGCGCTCGCGTGCCACGCCCAGAGAGCCGCCCTGCCAGGCCCGGGCGATGACGCGAATCGCGACCCGGATGGACCGAGGTCCCCAGGCAGATCACTTCACGCACCGCGGAAACCCAGGAGAGGGTATGGATCGACCCATGGCGTACCGCGATTCCGGCTCACAGCTCTTGTCGCGCCTCCTCGAGCTCGAGGCGACCCTCGACGGCCTCAGGCCTCGAATCGACGCGCTCGAGACCGCGGTCGGCCGCCTGGAGGTCAACGTGGCCATGGCCCCCGCGGCGGCGGGCGGCGTGACGGACGGGGACGTGTCGACGGCGCTCGCGCAGAACAGCCTGCGCGACCAGCGCTTGGCCGAGCACGTCGGGCACCTGGCGCGGAGGGTCAAGGCGCTCGAGGCGAAGCTGGCGGTCGAGCCTCCGCCGCCCCGCGATCACGACGACGTGCGCGCGATGGTCGAGGAAGAGCTGCCGCCGCGCAGGCGCTAGGAGGCCGTTGGAGCAACCGCAAGCGCTCGGGGACTCGTGCTCGCGGTAGCGGCCACGCGAGTTGCTCGAGCTGATGCTGCCTCCCCCCGCCCATCCTCGGGGCTTCGCCCCTGCGGGTGGGCGCCCCCTCCAAATCGCCGGCTCCGCCGGCTCAGGAGGGGGGACGAGGCTCGGAGCGCCTCGGGTAAAGCTTGCGGAGGTTGTGGCCGGTCGCGACGAGAGAGCTCGTCGCGGTCCTTGCGCAGGTCGAGGCAGCCCGAAAGTCCGCAACCCGCGCGCGTGCTCTACTTGCCCGAAGAATGGCACCCGTGATGGGTAGCCGGGGTAGCCGCGCCGCGCGGCAGCACAAGGACACGCGTGAACGAGCACTTGGGGCCGCCAAGTCGCCCTCCAGATGCTCCAGGTGGACAATCCATGAGGGTCACGTGACGTGCCCCACGCGAGTTGTCCTCCAGACGGACGATCCATGAGGGTCACGTGACGTGCCCCACACGAGTTGTCCTCCAGACGGACAATCCATGAGGGGCACGTGACGTGCCCCACACGAGTTGTCCTCCAGACGGACAATCCATGAGGGTCACGTGACGTGCCCCACACGAGTTGTCCTCCAGACGGACG
>JACPVJ010000198.1 GCA_016191785.1 Myxococcales bacterium
CCGGCGGTGGCGCTCGCGCTGGCAGTCCGCCGAGCCGCACACGCGCTGCCGATCACCGGCCCGCGGATGTGGACGAAACCAGCGGCGGCAGACTCGGCATGGGCGAGGGCGAAGCACCCCCGATCGTGCGCCGAGCAACTGGAGCCAGCGATGGTAAAGCGCGTCCATGACCTCGTCCGCGTAGGAGCGCGCGACGAGGTTCAGCTCGCGCAAGATCGCCTCATCATCCGTGGAGAACCTGACGAACCTCCCAGGTAGCGCGGATCACGCCCAGTCGGTGCGGCAAGTCAGGGGTGCGCCCGATGCTGCAGCTCCCGTCCCGATCGGCGATCGCGGCCGGATGAACCTCCGAAGGCTGGCGCTTGCGGACGCCGCCCCCGGCCATGGCTTCGCCGCCCCTCCGCTCGCGTACTTCGGCGCTCCCGGGCCATCCCCTTCATCAGCATCGACATGAGCGTGGCGTCGCGGGCTCTCGCTGCGGCGCGAGCGCGGCGCGAGCTCCAGGGCAAGGCGATCACCGGCCTCGGGCGCGGCCGGTGCAGCGAGCTCGCGTTCGTAGCGGCCGCTCACCAGGGCGGGATGGCCGCACTGATGCGCCCCCAGCGCTCAGTCGTCGGCGGGTACCACCCTCGGAAGGACGCCGCCGGGGCGGCCGTGGTGTGGGCACGCGTCGGGGACCTCCTGCGGATTGCCCACGAAGCGCCCCAGCGAGGGCGAGTAGTAGAGACACCCGAGCTCGTCAGGCGGGCGCGATGCGACGAAGTGCTCCGCGGCGTCCAACGCCGCGAGCCACTCGCGCTTCAGAGTCGGCAGATCGGGCGTGTGGTTCAGGCGCAAGCGATTCAGGTCTTCCGGACGCAGGTTTCCTCGCCGTCGGAGCAGGTCGAGCAGCAGCGGGGGCGTGAAGCCCGGATCCTTGCCGGCGGCCGCCCAGCACAGCGCACCGAGCGGCAAGACGCTGCGATGAACCTCCATCACGTCGATGAAGTCGCGAGGTTCGTTACGGCCCGCGAGGGCGAGCAGCTTGTTGATCGCCAGATCGATGGGGTGGAGCTGGAAACCGGCAAGCTCGCTCTCGACCGTGGGCAAGAAACGCCACGACGAGTCGTGGGCCCACTCGACCTTGGTCTCGCCAGCAGCCTTCTTGACGATCGCGCGGATGAACCCCGGCTGATTCAACAGGACCTCGACTGCGTATCCTTCGGACCCGAGTAGCGCTCGGTCTTCCGCAAACGCAGAAGCGACGCGCTCTTCGGAGTCGTGGAAGTAGTCGAGGTCGTTGCTGTAGCGCTTGGAGGTCGGCTCGATGTGAAGGGCTGCACCGCCGGCGAGATAGCTGTCAGGGGTACGGTTTCTGCTGAGCAGGCGCGCGACGCCAGCTTGAAACGCGGTCAGTGGCACAGCTTCGCTCCGATTTCCCAGCCCCGGCGACCGCCGTATCGCATCAGGCGCTCCGCCACCCACGGGACGTCCGTGAGCGTGACCCGATACCCCGGATCGTGCGACCAGAAGCACGAGGTGTGGAACTCGCGGTACGCTGCGCGCGCGACGCGCACCCTCACCATGTCGCGCGCGGTCGCGGAGTCGAGGCGCCGCCGGCTCGCCCGCCCGCCGCGACGACCCAGCTCCGAGAGGTAGGTCTTGACGCGCGGATGCATCGGCCAAGCGTAAGCCGCTTATGTTTGATGTGCAATAGTTATAGGCATTTATCTGCGCGGATGACGAGGTGGCGTGGCGGGCGTGTAGCCCGGCCTGCCGCGGCACGTCGGTCACGCTGATCACTCGCGTGTGCCGATGACGATTGCGGTCACGGGGAGTGCGCCTGCCCTGAATCCTCGCCGCCAACGGATGACTCTACCGGTCGAGGGCCCCGCGTGGGGGCACCAAGGAGTTCGCCATGTCCAAGCTACTTCCCGGAAACGAGCATCCCGTCGAGCGTGCAGCGCGCGTGATCATCGGCCTGGCCGTCCTTGCTCTGGTGTTCGTCGGGCCAAAGACCCTCTGGGGGCTGATCGGCCTGGTCCCGCTGGTCACGGGTGCCGTCGGCAGCTGCCCGCTCTACACATTGCTCGGATGGACCACTTGCTCGGTGAAGCGACACGGTCCGCCGGCGACGCAGAGCTGATCGCACGCGCGGCCAGCGGCGACCGGGCGGCATTCACCGAGCTGGTCGAGCGCCACCGGGCAGCCGTCCACCGTTACGCGCGCTCCTTGACCAAGAACGACGCCGACGCCGAGGACGCGCTGCAGCGCACGTTCCTGGCGGTGTGGCGCAGCGCTGCCACGTTTCGGGGCCCGGCGTCGGCGCGCTCGTGGCTGTTCACGGTGGCGCGCAACGCCGCGTTGCGGCAGGCGCGTCCGCGCCGCGAGGACGCAACCGAGCCCGAGGCCCTGGCCGAGCTGGGCGCGCGCGCCGGGTGGGGAACCGATTCGCCCCACGCGCTGCTCGAAGGCGCCGAAGTCAGGGCCCGGCTCGGCGCTGCGCTGGCGCGCCTCGATGCGGATGACCGCGAGGTGATCGTGCTGCGCGACCTGGAAGGCCTGAGCGGCGACGAAGCCAGCAGCGTGCTCGGTTTGTCGCTGTCGGCGCTGAAGAGCCGGCTGCATCGCGCTCGGCTTCGGCTCATGGCAAGCTTGCAGGAGGAAATCCGATGAAGCTCGATCGCGAGGTCGCGGGTCTCACCTGTGCTCGGGTGCTCGAGCACCTGCCCGACTTCATCGACGGAAGGCTCGCGCCGGCGGAGCGCGCAAGCGTCGAAGCGCACCTCGCGGGTTGCGACGTGTGCGAGCGCTTCGGGGGGAGCTACGGCGCGGTGGTCGCCGCCCTGCGCCGCGAGCTGGGCACTCCGGAGCCGCTCTCTCGGGACGTCGAGCAGCGCCTTGCGCAAGCACTGGGAGCGCCCGCTAGCGACGACCCCTAGAAGATGGGACAGGTGGCGCGAGCTGGCGAACCAAGCGAGCGCTGGTGGGGAGCGTCCCGACTCAGCCCGCTCTGACCCCTGACGCCGCAGCGACGGAGCGCGCCGAAGCCGCATCCGTGCCGCGCCCGGAGTGCAGCACCCAGGCAGCAAAGCCGGAAGAGAGCGTCACGCACGCGGCGCTGCTCACCAGGTCGGCCAAGGTTCCCGCGAGCGAGAAGTTGTTCACAGAACCATAGAGTCCGAAGTTGAAGCCGGCCCAGAGCAGCGTACCCATGATCGCGCCCGTCTTCAGGCCGGAGCTCCAGCTCTTGGCCCCCGACCAGTGCACGACCGTGGTGATCAGGGAGCCGAACGCCAGCGCTGAGAGACCGAGGGCCCACGGCACCATCTCGGCCTTCACCAGTTGACGGCGAAACTCCTCCGTCCCGGCGGGATGCGCCGCGAAGAACTGCTCGAGCAACAGAAAGTAGGTCAACGCGTGGAGCATGAAGTTGACGAGGGACGTGAGAAGGCCAGTGATCGCAAATCGCGCTGTCATGGAGGACCTCGGGGTGGTGGGTCGCCAGCGGCTCCGCGGGCGATCACCCACGGCCGACGAATTGCATGGGCCGTGCCTTAGCGCGAGCAGCACGATGCCCTCGGTGGTCTGATGGAGCGCTGCAACTGGCCCGCGCAAACTTCGCGTGGAGCGTCGAGCCAAGCGCAGGAATTCAGCGCCGGCAGCGTCACTCCGGCTGCCACGAGTGCGGCGTGACGTTGTAGTCGACGTACAATGCGTTCCTCGGCGGTCGTCCAGCTGGCGACCCGGCCGCTCGGCGGCGCCGGACGGCTCGAGGACACGGTCGCCACCTTCGGCTTCGCCTGCGCGGCGGCCCACTGGACGCTGCTACCGCGCGACGTCCTCGTGGGCATTTTTGGCGGCCTTCACGGCTGCGCCCGGCTCTCGCGCGCGGAACGCCTACCCCCTACACCCGCCTCTGACGGAAACGTGACCGAACGCTGACCCCATGCGTCGGTCGGCGGCGCCATGCTGAACCGCGCATGTCGGAGCCGCGTCAGTCCAGGCTGGTGGATCGTCTCGTCCTCCACGAAGGCCCGATCGACTTCGCAACCCTCGCCGAGCGCGTGATTTCGAACCGCGCGCGCTATCTGATCCTGGACCTGGATCGCACGCTGCACCTCGGCCGCAACATGGGCGAGCTCTTGGGTTGGGAGCTCACGGCGCTGCGGGCCTTCGGGCTCGACGAGCTGGCGCGCATGGAGCCCGAGCGCCGCACCGGTCGCCTGCTCTTCGACCCTGGCCGGTTCGCGGGGTCGCTGCGCTACCTCTGGCACGGCGGCGCGGCGTGGACCAAGCCGGGCCTGTACTACTTCGCGTGCGGCAAGCTGCCGGCGAAGAACGACTGGCTGCGGGCCTGGACCTATCGGCGCTTCGGTCCCGAACCCGTGCGAGCCGTGCAGCGGATCCCGCAAGACACGCTCTTCCGGTTGATGGCCGGGGTGCCAGAAGCGACGCTACGCCTGCTCGCCGAGCGCATCTGGGATCGCCACGAGCCGGACCAGGTCATTTCCGCGGACGACCTGACCTCGTTGCGCGCGCGGTGCCCGGGTCTCGAGGTCGTGATCACCAGCGCGTCACCACAGGTGGTGGTCGAAGTCGCGCGTGCGCGCCTGGGCGCCGACCACGCCGAGGGATCGGCACCCGGTCGGATCAACACCGGGCTCGAGAAGATCGCGCGCCTTCGTGCCCGCTTCCCCGACGCGTTGCGGCCGGGCGTCGAGGCTGTGGGCATCACCGACACGGGCTACGGCGAAGATCATTGTTGGGTCGATCACCTAGCTCGCGTCGCCGACGTCAACAGTGACTCGCCCTTTCCGCCGTTCGTCGGCGCCAACTCACCCATCGAGTCCGTTCACTCGGCGCTGCTGCTCACCAACGGGGAGCGCCGGCGCCGCGACGCAGGGGACCCGCACTGGCTCGATCGACGCCGGCCGACGCCGGCGAGGCCCAAACGGCGCGTGCTCACCTCTGCGGAGCTTGCGGCAGCGCTCGGAGAAATGGCCACCACGCTCGCGGCCCTGGAGCGCGATCCGACGGCCCACGCCTGGCCGCGTGCGCGACTGATCCGAGATGCGCGTCGAGCGCTGGAGCTCGGGCCCACGCCCGGCACACCCTCTCGTCCAGAGCGGGTGGCGATCACCCAGTGACCCGCGCGTGACCTGACGTGGGGGAACCGCGACGACCGCGGACGGCGAGGACCGCCGACCGATCGTGATAGAGTGCCCGCCATGTCACTTCTTCGCTTCGGGCTGGTCGGGTTGGGTTTGTCGTGCGCGCTGGCGTGTGGCAGCAGCGGGTCGGGTGGCGGCGGCGGCGCCGACGGCGGCGGCGCCGGCGGAGGTGGCGGGTCGTCAGCCAGCGGCGGAGGTGGCGGCAGCGGAGGTGGCGCGACCGGCGGCGCTGGCGGCGCAGCGGGCGCACCGACCGGCGGTGCGGCGGGCGC
>JACPVJ010000199.1 GCA_016191785.1 Myxococcales bacterium
CGACCGGACTGCTCCACACCTCGTATGCCGGGTCCGGCGCGCCGGGCTCGCTGCGGGTCGGCTTCGTCACCAGCTACTTCAAGGGCTCGGGTTTCCTCTGCCCCGGCGGCAAGTGCAACTACAACACCGCGACCAATCCTGAAGGCAAGAACGACGACGAGGTCACGCGCATCGGTGCTCACCTGAGCATGAACGCGACCCTCTTGCCGTTCCTCGAGGCCTATTTGGGCTTCCACGCCTCGGCCACCGAGAACGATCAGAGCCGCCCGCGCCTGCTTCAGGTGCTCGGCGACACCAACATCGGCCTGAAGGGCTTCATGCCCTACCAGCCCGATTCGATCTTCTCGGTCGGCGGTGAGCTCCAGCTCTGGCTCTTGAACGGCACCGGCGGCGTGGGCCTCGACGGCTCGGGCACCAGCTACGCGATTCGCGGTCTGGCCACCGCCGATCTGTCGAACCGCACCAATCCGGACGACCGCGTGCCGCTGCGCTTCAACGCCAACGTGGGCTACCTGTTCGACAACTCGGGCGAGCTCGTGGCCGACACCGAGACGGCGCGCAAGGGACAGAAGATCACCCGCATCGAGCGCTACGGCCTCGACATCAACCGGGTGGACAGCTTCCAGATCGGGCTCGGGCTCGAGGGCATGTTCGACTACGTCCACCCGTTCGCCGAGTGGACCATCGACGTACCGATGAACCGCCAGAACTACGTGTGCAACGAGAGCCGCCTCGAGTCGGGCGACGGCTGCCTCGGGACCGACGCGGGCTTCTCGAGCTCGCCGTCGCGGGTCACGCTGGGCGCGCGGGCCTACCCGGGCATCGACGGGCTCAGCCTGCTGGCGGGCTTCGACATCGGCACCGGCGCCACCTCGAGCTTCATCCAAGAGGTCGCACCGCAGGCGCCGTGGACGCTGTACCTGGGCCTGGGCTGGGCGGCGGACACCAAGAAAGAGCCGCCGATCATCAAGGAAGTGCAGGTCGACAAGCCTGCGGCAGCTCCGGTCTCGGCGGACAGCTACGTCTCGGGGAAGGTCGTCGAGAAGGGCAGCAACGCCGCGGTGGGCGGGGCCATCATCCGCTTCGACGGGCGCAACCTGACGGGCATGGTCGCCGCCGACGACGGCAGCTTCCGAACCATCGACCTCGATCCCGGCACCTACACCTTCACGGTGAAGGCGGCGGGCTACCGCGACGGTCAGTGCCAGGCGACGATCCCCGCCGCGGGCGCTGCCGGCGCGCCGCCCGGCTACACTGCCCCGGCGTACCCGGGCGCACCCGGAGCGGCCCCCGGCGCACCTGGCGCCGCGCCCGGCATGGCCCCGATGGGCCCCGGCCCCATGGCACCGGGCATGGCCCCGGCGCCCGCGGGCAGCCAGCCCACCATCGTGAACGTCACCTGCGAGCTCGAGGCGCTGCCGAAGGTCGGCAACATCGTCGGCGGCTTGGTCGACGGCGAGAGCAACCAACCGGTGTCGACCGCCAGCGTGAAGATCACCGACAAGCTGAACCGCGAGCTCGAGCTGTCGGCCGACGCGACCGGCGCGTTCCGCTTCGAGAACGTGCCCCCGGGCGCCGCCAAGATCACGGTCACCGCTCAAGGGTACTTCACCAGCGTGACGGAGCTCGAGGTCAAGCCCCAAGAGGACCTCAAGGCCACCATCTCGCTGAACAAGCGTCCGAAGACGCCGAACGTGACCGTGGCGGCCAACGAGGTGAAGCTGAAGAAGCAGGTCCACTTCGCGCACGACGCGGCGACCATCGAGCCCGATTCGGCCTCGCTCTTGGAAGAGATCGCCGACGTGCTCAAGACCCGCACCGAGATCGCCAAGATGGAGATCCAGGGCCACACCGACAACACCGGGTCGCCGGTCTACAACCAGCGCCTGAGCCAGCAGCGCGCCGACGCCGTGCGCGATGCGCTGGTCAAGCTCGGCATCGACGGCAGCCGGATGGACGCCAAGGGCTACGGCCAGGACAAGCCGCTGGTCCCCAACGTGTCGGCAGCGAACCGCGCGCGCAACCGCCGCGTGCAGCTGATGATCACCCAGAAGAACTGACGGCCCCAGGCCAGCAGATCGCCGAGACGCCCGCGTCACCTCGACGCGGGCGTTCTCGTCAGGGCTCCTGAGACGCCCGCGCAGCGACACCGACCACGTCAACGCGCGCCCGGGCGGAGCCCGCAGCGACACCGACCACGTCAGCGGGCCGTCACTCGGGCTTGCGGCCCGATTGCTCGTCGGCGATCTCGTGGAGCAGCTGGTCGACGCGGCGAACGGCGTCGTGACCCAGGTCGTACTCGAAGCGCAGCTCGGGCAGCTTGCGCAGGTCGAGACGGGGAGCCAGGCCGCGCCGCAAGCGGCTCGACGCCTGCGAGAGCGAGCGGAGCAGCGCTTTCTGCTTCTTCGGATCGGGCTCGTCCGCCAGCGAGCGCACCGCCAGGGTGGCGACCGAAAGGTCGTCGCTCACCCGCACGTCGGTGACCACGAGGGTCGAGAGCCGCTCGTCCCCCAGCTCACGCAAGAGCTCGGTCAGGTGCGTGCGCAGAAGGCCGGCGACGCGATCCGAGCGACGTCCCGGTCGGCTCACCCTCGCCCCCACTTCTCGGCCAGATCGGTGAAGTCCCCGGGGGGCGCGGAACGCGACCCCGAGGCGCGCGCCTCGATGCCCGACGAGAGCCCCTCGCCGCCGTCACCGAACGAGATGACCTCGGTCCGCACGTCGGCCAAGACGCCGTCGGGCAGGGTGCTCGCGAGCTCGGTCAGCTGCGAGATCACGCTGGTACAATACGCCGCGTCGCGGGCCACGGTGACCGCCCCCAGCGTAGCGACCTGATGACGCTCGACGTCCCCGACCTCGGAGATGCTGACCGGCAGCCGGGCGCGCGCTCGTTCCTTGAAGCTCTTCACGACCTGGCGACGGTCCTTGAGCGACCGGGCTCCGGGGATCTGCAAGATCAGACGTGCAACGCCGACGAACATGGGGACTATGGCTCGAGTGCCGATCCCCCTCGACCAGGGGCCGAGCCGCGAGGGAGATCGGGAGTGAGGCTCAGAGCGTCTGCTTGACCTCTTCCATCTCGAAGAACTCGACGAAGTCACCCTCTTTGAGGTCGTTGAAGCCCTCGAGCCCGATACCGCAGTCGAAGCCCTCTTTGACCTCGCGGGCGTCGTCCTTGAAGCGCTTGAGGCTCGAGACCTTGCCGTCCCAGATGACCGCGCCGTCGCGCACCAGCCGCGCGATGGCGCTGCGGCGCGCGAGGCCCTGCACGACCATGCAGCCGGCGATGACGCCCGCTTTGCTGAGCTTGAAGACCTGGCGAACCTCCGCCTTGCCGAGCTCTTTCTCGACCAGGGTCGGAGCGAGCAGACCCTCCATCGCGGCCTTCACGTCGTCCACCACGTTGTAGATGATGCTGTACTGGCGGATCTGGACGGCCTCTTGCTGCGCGAGGCTGGTGGCCTTGCCGGCAGGTCGCACGTTGAAGCCGATGATGATCCCCTTGGCCGCCACCGCCAGGTTCACGTCACCCTCGGTGATGGCACCGACGGCCGAGTGCACCACGCTGACCTTGACCTTGGCCGTGCTCAGCTTCACCAGCGCGTCGCGCAGGGCCTCGACCGAGCCCTGCACGTCGGCCTTGATGATCAATTTGAGCTCGAGCTGATCGGTCTCG
Source organism: Myxococcales bacterium (assembly GCA_016191785.1). GTDB lineage: Bacteria > Myxococcota_A > Polyangia > Polyangiales > Polyangiaceae > JADJKB01. The sequence goes on from JACPVJ010000199.1 coordinate 3,677, forward strand.
GACATGGCCTTGGCCAGGTCCTCGAGCGAGATCCGGGCCGTGCCCGGCATCAAGCTGCGGCGCTCCTTGGTCTTGCGGCTCTCGGCGATCTCTTGGGCCTTCTTCACGTCCTTGATCACGTGAACCGGGTCGCCCGCCGAAGGAACGTCGTCCAGACCGATGACCGAGACCGGGGTGGCCGGACCCGCCGACGCG
>JACPVJ010000006.1 GCA_016191785.1 Myxococcales bacterium
CACGCCGCGTGACCCTCACGACTTGGCCGCCTGGAGGACAATCCACGTGGGGCACGCCGCGTGACCCTCACGACTTGGCCGCCTGGAGGACAATCCACGTGGGGCACGCCGCGCGACCCCCACGACTTGGCCGCCTGGAGGACAATCCACGTGGGGCACGCCGCGTGACCCTCACGACTTGGCCGCCTGGAGGACAATCCACGTGGGGCACGCCGCGTGACCCTCACGACTTGGCCGCCTGGAGGACAATCCACGTGGGGCACGCCGCGCGACCCTCACGACTTGGCCGCCTGGAGGACAATCCACGTGGGGCACGCCGCGCGACCCCCACGACTTGGCCGCCCGCTGGCGAATTCCCCCACGACTTGGCCGCCTCGGCGTCGGTCGCCGCTGACGCGCGCTGTTTGACGGGGCGCAACCCGGCGAGCGAGCTCGTTGCCCGATGCGGTAAGCTCGCGGGCGTGACCCGGCACACCTCGCTCTGGCTGATCGCGATTCTGATCGGAGGCTCGGCCTGCTCCGACAAGGACGACGGCGCCGCGCATGGGCAGGCCTCGCCGTGCGCGAACGTCGTGTGCGTCGAGGCGCTGCCGACTACGCAAACTGGAAGCACCGCGAGCTCGAGCCGGAGCGCCTTCGACACCTACTCGTGTCCCGCCGCGGTGAATCGAGACCTGTCGGGGGCAGAGGTGGTCCATCGCGTCACGCTCGCGGAGGAAGGGTTCCTCTCGGTTGCGATGACCAGCGGGCCCAGCGACGGCTTCTTGTTGTTGCTGGGCGCGGACGACGCGGCGACGTGCATCGACGCCCACTCGACGAACGTGGGCGCGTGGCTCGGGCCGGGCAGCTACTTCGTCGTGGTCGACGGCAAGGCCGGCAGCGAAGGTGAGTTCGCGCTGAACGCCGCGCTCACCACCCCGGCACGACTCCAGGCCGACGGCGTGGACCCCGCCCTCGCGGCAGATGCGTTGACCATCTACAAGAACGCTTGGGCCTGGGGCGCGACTCGCCGCTCCGAGTACGTGGTCGTCGACTTCCGCCTGCACTCTGCCCAGCCACGGGAGTGGGTCTACGATCTGTCGACCGGCGCGCTGCTCTGGAAGCTGCGCGTCGCACACGGCCGCAAGTCCACCGACGGCGTCGACTTGGCCCACGCCGTCACCTTCTCGAACGTGTCGGGCTCCAATCAGTCCAGCCTCGGCCTGGCCCGCTCAGCCGGGACGTACAGCGGCACCTTCGGGCCCTCTTTTCGGCTCGAGGGTCTCGAGCCGGGCTTCAACGACAACACGTGCAGCCGTGACATCGTGATGCACCCGTGGTCGCCGGTGGGCGACGCCTACGTCACGAAGTGCGGGTGGGCGCGGCCGAGCCTGGGTTGTCCGGCCATCGACGACCAGGTCTCGCTGCCGGTGCGCGATCGGCTCGCGCGCCCCGAGGGCGGGCCGCGGGACGCGGGCGTGCTGATGCTCTTCTGGTATCCCGACACCGACTGGCACGCGGCGTCCACCTATCTGCGTGGCACCGAGGCCGGCCCCGCCCTCGCGGCCCAGATGGCCGTCGAGTGCGACTCGAGCCAAGACGGCACGCCCCAGGCGGGCGGCACCTACGCCTGCGACTGAGCGTCGCGGTTGGCGTCGGCGCCAGGCGCCCGCGCCGACCCTCAGAACGCGCGCAGATCGGTGAGCAGGCGCTTGCTGATCACGATGCGCTGGATCTGCCCGGTGCCTTCGAAGATGTCGTACACCTTGATGTCGCGGAACCACTTCTCGAGCAGCGCGTGGTCCTCTGCCAGCGTGCCGTGGGCCCCGCAGATCTCGATCGCCTCGATGCACGCCCAGATCGCCGCTTGGCCCGCCAGAGCCTTGCTCATGCTGGCCTCCTTGGCGTTGGGCAGGTGGTGATCGGCCATCCACACCGCCTTCCAGGTGAGGATGCGCGCGGCCTCGAGGTTGCGACCCACGCGGGCCAGGCGCTCGGCAATCGCCGAGTAGCGCGGGATGGGGCGCCCGAGGACGTAGTTGTCTTTGACGAAGTCCCGCGCGTACTCGTAGGCGGCTCGCCCGATGCCGCAGGCCATGGCCGCGACCAGCGGCCGCGTGTTGTCGAAGGTCTTCATCGCGGTCATGAAGCCCTCCTTGGTCTGGTATTTCTCTTCGCCGCCCAGCAAGTTGGCGGCGGGCACGCGGCAGTCTTCGAGCACCAGCTCGGCGGTCTCGTTGGCGCGCAGGCCCATCTTCTCTTCGATCTTTCCGACGAAGAAACCCGGCGTGCCCTTCTCGACCACGAAGGCGCGATGACCCGCGCGGCCCAGCGCGGGGTCGACGGTGGCGAAGATCACCACCCACGACGCGCGCCCGCCCATCGTGATGTAGCACTTGCGACCATTGAGGATGTACGCGTCGCCGTCCCGCTTGCAGCTGGTGCGAATCGCCGCGACGTCGCTGCCGGCGCCCGGCTCGGTCAGGCCGTAGGCGCCCCAGCGGAGCTCGTCGGACATGTCACGGAAAATGGAGAAGAAGCGCTCCTTCTGCTCGGGCGTGCCGCTGGCGCGGATCGGCGGGCCGCCCAGGCCCGGACCCGGCAGGCTGAGCATGATGCTGGCGTCGGCCCATGCCAGCTCTTCCGCGCCCATCGCCGCGGTGCGATTGGTCTGCACGGGCTTGCCCGGGTCGCGGTTCTTCGGACCCTCGTTGAAGTCCTCCATCGGGTTGTTCTCCCCGCGGAGCGCCTGACTCATCATGTAGAAGTTGCGCAAGAACGCGAGGTCGATGGTCTTCTGGCGGTCCCACCCCAGGCTCTGGGGGCGGATCACGCTCTTGCCCATGTCGTGCAGGGCTTCCTTGAGCATGCGCTGCTGAGTGTTGAGCTCGAAGTCGATCATCTTCCGGTCTCCTGGTGGGCGCTCAAGTCAGGACGGCTTGGGTTTCGGGGGTGGGCCAGATCAGCGCGGGGTCGAGGGGCAGGCCCAGCTCGACCGCAGCCGCGAGCTGGTCCATCTGCTCGGCGGTGGCCCCGGCCAGCGCCATCTGCTTGGCGTCGCGCATCAGCTTCTCGACGATCACGTCGCGCATGAACCCGGCGCCGCCGTGGAGCTGCACCGCGTCGTCGGCGCAGCGCATCGCCACCTGGTGCGCGTGCGCCACGGCCTGGGCGGTGGCGAGCAGGCACTTGTCGAGATCTTTCCCGGCGTCCCAGGTCCACGCGCCGCGCCGAACCAGCTCGCGCGCGCTCTCGGCGTCCATGTGGCGATCGGCCAGGGTGAACGCGATGTCCTGGAAGTGGCCGATGGGCTTGCCGAACGCCTTGCGGATGTCGCAGTACTCGCGGGACACGTCGAAGGCGAGGCGCGCCAGGCCGACCTGGCGGGCCGCGACGATCAGCGAGTACTTGGCGAAGAAACGCGTGCACGCAGCGATGAAGTCGCCGCGACCTTCGAGCCGGCCGCCGTCCGAGACCTTGGCGGCCTCGAGCACGATCTCGCCGAAATGCCCGCACTCGAGGCCCAGCGTCTGGTGACGACCTGCGACCCGCAGGCCGGGGTTCTGCTTGTCGACGACGAACGCGCCGACGCCGTTCCAGCCGGCCTTCTCGTCCACCTGGGCGAACACGATCAGCGACTCGGCGAGATCGGCGTTGCCGACGAACGCCTTGGCTCCGGTGAGCTCGTAGCCGCCGCTGACCTTCTTGGCGGTGGTGACGAACCCGGCCCGATCGCGGTTCGGCTTGCGCTCGCTCCAGGCGACGGCGCCGAAACGATCGTGGGCGGAGGGCTCGGCGAACGGAGCGATCAGCGCCTTCGCCTGCTCGTCTGATCCGAGCTCTTGCGCCGCGATCAAGTACGCGCCGAACCCCGGCAAACCGAAGGGGGCAGCCGGGTCGCCATAGGCCAGCTCTTCGTTGATCATCGTGGCGGTGATGAGGCCCAAGCCTTGCCCGCCCAGCGCCTCGGGGATCGCGGCCAGGCTGAGCCCGAGCTCGTGCACGGCTCTCCGAGCTTCGGCGCTGACGGCCTGCGCCGCCTCGAACTCGCGGGCCCGCGGCGCCAGTGTCGACTTCGCGAAGTCGGAGACAGTCCCGGTGATGAGCTTCTGATCCTCGGTCGGCTCGAACGAAATCATCGCGATTCCTTCTCGGGGCCAGGCTGACGCGAAGCGTTGCGGCCACCGCTGACTGTTGTATAGTTCCACTCAACAATCGCGGCAAGCGCTATTCGGCCTTGTGGCCGGGGCCGAGCGACGGGGCCCACCCCTGAAAATCTGCTCATCTCTTGCGGGGCACGGGGCCGCGAGCTAGGGTCCGCGCCCTTCCGATGACAACCGCAGTCATCCGCACCGGCGGAAAACAATATCGAGTGGCCCAGGGCGACACCGTCGTGGTGGAGCTGCTCGCGGGCGATCCTGGCACCAAGGTCGAGTTCACCGAGGTGCTGATGCTCTCGGGCGACAGCCTCAAGGTGGGCAAGCCGACTCTCGCTGGCGCAAAAGTCAGCGGCGAGATCGTCGAGCAGGGTCGCGGCGAGAAGATCACGACCTTCAAGTTCAAGCGCCGCAAGAAGTACCACCGCAAGATGGGTCACCGTCAGGAGCTGACGGCGGTGAAGATCACGGGCATCCAGGGCTGAGGCTGAACGATGGCACACAAAAAAGGTGGCGGTTCCACTCGTAACGGTCGCGGCTCGAACGCGCAACACCGCGGGGTGAAGGTCTACGGCGGTGAAGCGATCCGCGCGGGCGGCATCCTGGTGCGCCAGGTCGGCCAGACCATCGCCCCCGGCAAGAACGTGGGCGTCGGTCGCGACTACACGCTGTTCGCTCTGGTCGACGGCGTGGTCGCTTACGAGCACGCGACGAAGACCAAGAAGCGCGTGTCCGTCTATCCGGTAGCTGCCAGCTGACCCGTTTCAAGCTGCTCGTCACGGACCTCGACGGCACCCTGCTCGACTCGAGCGGTCAGGTGCACGAGACGGACCTGCGAGCGATGGTGGAGCTGCGACGGCGCGGCATCCACGTCTCGATCTGCACGGGGCGCATGTACTCGGGCACACGGGAGATCGCGCGGGCGGTGGGCGTGCAGGGCGCGGTGGGTTGCCTCGACGGCAGCCAGGTCGTGGACAGCCGCGACGACACGCCGCTGGCCACCCACCCGATCGAGGCCCACGCCGCCGAGCCGCTGCTCTCGGTGATCGAGGAGTTCGATCCGATCACCTTCCTGTTCTCGCAGGACTCGATCCTGCACGACCCACGGGGGGACGCCTTTTTGCCGTTCGTCGGGCTCTGGTCGAAGAAGGCGGTGCGCCTGCCGACCGTGCTCGATCCGAGCCATTTTTCCGACGACAGCTCGGTGGCCGCCCTGGTCTCGCTGGGGGACGAAGAGCAGATCCGCGGCGCCGCCACCCGCATCTTCGAGCGGGTGGGGAGCCACATCCAGATCGGCTTCTTCGCCGTCTCGCGCCGGGAGCTCGACGCCGACTGGGGCATGGTCGTGCGCGCCGCCGGAGTGAGCAAGGCCACGGCGCTGGTTCGGATCGCCGAGCACTACGGGGTCGGGCTGGACGAGACCGTGGCGGTCGGCGACTGGATCAACGACGTCTCGATGCTCGAGTCGGCCGGCCGCGGGTTCGCCATGGGGCAAGCCCCCGACGAGGTGAAGGCCGTGGCCTCGGAGGTGCTCGACGCCGACTCGTCGACGGGCGGCGGCATCGAGGAGGCGGCCCGGCGCTCGGGCATGCTCTGAGCGGCTGCCTCGCCGCACCGCCCGAGGCGTGCTACCCGGGACTTCAGCGTGGCGGATCTCAACGACGACAGCGCACCGAAGCGGCCGATCTACCTGGTGATCGCCCTGGTCACGCTCTGGCTGTCGGGAATGACGGCCGCTGCCGAGGGCTTCGCCGCCATCGAGATCGTGCGAAACCCGTTCTCGTCGGCCTTCAGCTCGCTGCGCGGCGACGCGGTCAGCAACGTCCTGTCGCGCGCGTTCGTCGAGGGCGTGATCTCCGTAGCGAAGCGGGCGCTCCCGGTGGGGATCGCGCAGGTGATTCTCGGTGCGCTCCTGGTGGCGATCAGCAGCAAGGCGCTCTTTGCGCGCCGCGCCTCGCCGTGGTTTGCGCTCCAGGTCATCGCCGCCAACGTCGCGGTGCTGATCGTGGGCTATGCGCTGTATCAGCCGGTGCGAGGCCGCGTGATCGACGCCATCGCCGAGAGTGGGCTCGAGCAGCGCCCCGAGGCGATTTCCGCGGCAGACTTCGACAAGCTGGTGCGGCTCAAGCACTGGTGGACCTTCCGCTTCCGACTGGGGCTGCAGCTGGCCGTGCTCGGCATGGGCGCGCTGGCCGTGACCCGGCGCTCCGCCCGCCAGGTGCTCACTCACGCGGAGCCGAGCCCGAGCCAAGAAGGTTGAGGCAACCGCGTGGGGACCGTCCGCATTCTGCCCCCCGAGCTCGCGAATCAGATCGCGGCCGGTGAGGTCGTCGAGCGGCCCGCCAGCGCGGTGAAAGAGCTGCTCGAGAACGCCCTCGATGCCGGTGCGCGCCGCTGCCAGGTCGAGATCGCTGCGGGGGGGGTGGGCCTGATCGAGGTCTCGGACGATGGCTCGGGCATGAGCGAGGGCGACGCCACGCTGGCGGTCGAGCGCCACGCCACCAGCAAGATCGCGTCGCTGGCAGAGCTGGGGCAGGTGCGCACCTTCGGATTCCGTGGCGAGGCGCTGCCCAGCATCGCGTCGGTGAGCCGCTTCTCGCTGGTCACGCGCTCGCGGGACAGCGACGCGGGAGTCGAGCTGACGATCGAGGGCGGCGCGGCGGCCGCCACGCGCCCGGCGGGGGCTCCGGTGGGCACGCGGGTCACGATCCGCGACTTGTTCTTCAACGTGCCGGCGCGGAGGAAGTTCCTGCGATCGACCGGCACCGAGTCCGGACACGTGACCGACGTGGTCGAGGCCGCGGCCCTGGCTCGCCCCGACGTCAGCTTCACGCTGGTGCGCGACGGGCGTCCGGTGCGCGAGTGGCTGAGCGCCCCGGGCCGCGCCGAGCGCGTCGCGCAAGTCGTGGGTGACGACGATCTCACGCGCTGTGCCGGCACCCGTGGGCCGCTGGCGGTCGAAGCGTTCTTGGGGCGACCCGAGACGGCCCGGGCGGGCGCCGGCGGGCTACGCGTGTTCGTCAACGATCGCCCGGTGCGAGACCGCGCGCTGGCGCTGGCCGTTGCCCAGGCCTACGGCAGCGTGCTCGAGCGCGGCCGCTACCCCCGGGGCGTGGTCTACCTGGACATCGATCCCGCGCTGGTCGACGTGAACGTGCATCCCCAGAAGTCCGAGGTGCGGTTCGCCGATCCCCGGGCGGTGAACGACGCGCTCTACTCGATCTTGTCGCGCGAGCTGTCGACCGCGTTTTCCCTGCCCCCGGCGCGCCGCTGGAACCCGGGGCGGCCCGCAGCGCCTGCGCCCGCACTGCCGCCTCCGCCGGACCCGACGATCGAGGTCGGAGACCCGTGGGGCCTCGGCGGGCCCGAGCCGGTGCCGCCGCCTGCGGCCTACGAGCGTCCCGACGAGCCGCTGGTCGCGGTCCAAGACTCGGCCCGCTCGCCGATTCGACCCAGCCCCGAGATGCGCTGGTCGAACCTGCGCTTCATCGCACAAGTGCGCCACACCTTCCTGGTGTGCGAGGCCGACGACGGGCTGTACGTGCTCGACCAGCACGCGGCGGCCGAGCGCGTCACCTTCGACAAGCTCCGCAAGGCCTATCGCGACAGCTCGGTCTCGTCGCAGGCGTTGCTCTTTCCGGTGGTGGTCGACGTGACCGGCGCCGAGGCGGATCTGGTGGCGACCCGCGGCGACGAGATCGCGGCGGTGGGCTTCGATCTGAGGGTGCGTGGTCCCGAGAGCATCAGCGTGCACGGCGTGCCCAAGCTCTTGCAGAAGACCAGCCCGGAGCGGCTCGTACGCGACCTCTTGAGCGAGGTGATGCGCAGCGGGGGGCGAGGCTTCTCGGACGCGGTGGACCTGGCCCTGGCCACCATGGCGTGCCACGGCTCGATCCGCGCCGGCGATCCGCTCTCGCCCAGCGAGGGCACCGCCCTCTTGCGCGCACTCGACGGGGCCGAGTTCGCCGGGCACTGTCCCCACGGCCGACCCGTGGTGACCTTCACCAGCTGGCACGAGCTCGATCGGCGCGTCGGGCGGCGTTGATGTCGGGCGAAGTCTGGGTAGTGGTCGGGCCCACCGCATCGGGGAAGACGGAGCTCGCGCTGCGGCTGTGCGAGGCGGCTAACGGTGAAATCGTCAGTGCCGACAGCGTGCAGGTCTACACGCGTTTCGAGGTGGGGACCGGTAAACCCAGCGCGGAAGAGCACGCTCGCGCGCGCCACCACCTGGTCGACGTGGTCGAGCCGGATCGAACGCTGGACGCGGCGCAGTGGGCCGCGCTGGCCGACGCGGCGATCTCGGACATCCGGAGCCGAGGCAAGCAACCCGTCGTGTGCGGCGGCACTTTTTTGTGGGTGCGCGCGCTGCTCTGGGGACTGGCGAAGACGCCGCCCGCCGATCCGACCATCCGCGCCCGGCACCAGGCACGGGCAGAGGCCGAGGGCCGTGGCGCGCTCCACGCCGAGCTCGCGCGGGTCGATCCGGTGAGCGCCGCGAAGCTGAACCCCAACGACTTCGTTCGCGTCAGCCGCGCCCTCGAGGTCCTCGAGCTGAGCGGCGCACCGCTCAGTCATTGGCACGCCCAGCACGAATTCCGCGAGCTCAGACACCCGCACCGCTTGATCGGCATCCGGCACGAGCCCGCGGCGCTCGACGCGCGGATCGCCGCGCGCGCACGGCGCATGCTCGCCGCCGGCTGGGTCGCCGAGGTGGAGCAGCTCTTGGCCGAGGGCTTCGGAGAGGCGCGGGCCATGGGGTCGGTGGGGTACAAACAGGTCCGCGAGGCCGTGCAGCGCGGCGACACGACCGATCTCGCCGAGAGCATCACGCGCGCCACGCGGGTGTTCGCGCGCCGCCAGCGCACCTGGCTGCGTTCTCAGCCGGTGCGCTGGTTGGACGCAGAAGCGGCCTTCACCGGCGAGCTGTCAGTCGCGACCGAGACCGAGTGAGGCGTCGAGCAGCTCGAGGAAGCTCTGGGGGTGGAAGCTCTTGGCCGCCGAGACGAACGCGCCGGCGGGGGCGGTGGCCACGGCCGGGCGCCGCACCACCTCGGGCTCGACGGGCTCGGGGGCCAGAGCTCGAACGGGGGCTTCCTCGCGGACTGCGTGCACCGGCGGCGCTTCGATCTCGGGCTCACCGAGCTCGAGCTCGGCTTCCGAGGCCGGCTCGAGCTCGACCGTCGCGCCGAGCTGAGCGGCGGTGGGCTGGGTGCGCGAGACGATGTCGGCCTCGTGCAGATCGCGGAGCTCGGGCACCGCTGGCGCCATCAACCCCTGGGGCAGCGGCGCGGCTTGGGGCCCGGACTCGGGCGGCGGGGTCTTGAGGGGGATCTCCCGACCTTCGTCGGTTCCGGCCGAGCCCGCGGCCTCGGCCAGGGCCTCGCCCATGCTGCCGGCGATGGCCCGACGCGACGACGCTGGCGGTTCTTCCTCTGCCTCTGCCTCGGCTTCCGGCGGCTCGACCTCGGCCTCGGTGATGTCGACGATCTCGTCCTCGAGCAGATCGAGGTCCTCGATCGACGCCTCACCCATCTCGACCGACACGTCGGCGTCGGCGATGGCCCGAACCATGGAGGTCTCTTCGGGCGCTTCGGCTTCGACCAGGGCAGGCTCGGGCAAGCTGACCTCGGCTTCGTCCATCGCCACGAGCTCTTCTTCCTCGGGCTCGGGCGGCGGGGCAGGCGACGTCGCAGGCGACGTGGTGGCGACGACGGCGCCCCGGGGACGAGTCGCGTTCTTCTTCACGCGATCGAGCAGGCCCTGCAGGCGCGTGATTTGATCCTGGTTGCTCATCATGCTGCGCTCCCCTCGTGGAGTCGCGCGATGGCCTCGCCCCAGCTCTTGCCCTCCGCGAGCCATGCGCGCACTCGGTCCGCGCCGGGCGCGCCGATCACCAGGAACCGTACGTGGCCGTCGTCGCGGCCCAAGACCACCGCGCGGGTATCGCGGCCCAGGCTGCGCTGCAGCGCGCCTTCGATCACGGCGGCGAGCAGCGGGTCTCCGGCGCTGCCGAGCGGCGAACCTTCGACCACGAAGACCAGGGCCTTGCCCCAGCGCTCGAGGGAAAGTGAGCCCAAGCCGAGGAGCGCGAGGTTGCCGCCCAGATGCTCGACGAATCCCTCGACGCCGATGTTCAGGCCACCCTCGCCCCAATGCGCGGTGACGCGAAGCCCCACCTCCGTGCCCAGCTTGCGCCCGAAGTCGGTCAGCGAGTCGGCTCCGGCGTGCCGGCACAGCTCGACCAACGCATCGGCGGGGACCAACACTCGAGCGCCGGTGCCCTCCAGATGCACAGACCCTCGTCCCAGGTCGAACTTCACCGAATGAGACGGGTCGAATCGCGTAACAGCCATGCTGCCTCGTGGAGCGGGAGCCCTTCTCAGGGTGTGCCAGTATAGGGCGGCCGTGCGCGAGCGTGTCAAATCTCGGCAGTTTCTCGCAGGCGTGACCCGCCTGGCCGGGGCACTGCTCGCGTTTTTGGTCCTGCCGCCGAGCCCGGCTCGGGCCCAGCCCCAGCGCGAGCGGCCTTTTCTCTTCGGCGGGGGCCAGCCGGGGAAGAAGGATCCAGTTCAGACCGACCCGTGGCTGCCGACCGGGGCGCTCGTGCCCACCCACCTGGGACGACCAGCGACCGGGGAGGTGCCCGGGTGCTCGTTCCGCGCACCGGTGTGTGTCCACCGTGGGTCGGGCGTCGGGCCCGACGCGGCGCGGAACGCTCTCGAGGCACTCGAGAGCGCCTACGAAGCGTTGGTGATCGCGCTGCGCCTGCCAGGGCCCGCGTCGGATCTGGGCGCGGGCGGAACCGACGCGCTGGACCTGTACCTGACCGCGGGGCCGTCACGCTTGCAGGTCGGCGTCGAGCCGATCATCGGCGGCCAGTTCGACCGCGCGGCGGGGTTCTGCACCCTGGGCGAGGTGGGTCACGAACGCACGCGACGCGACGCGACGCTGTGCGTGGGCGAGGCCATCGCGCTGGCGCTCGATCCCGCCGAGACGCCGCACCTGCGACGTGCCTACGCCGCGCACCTGTGGGGGGTGGTCGGCACCCCGACCGCCGCGGATCTGGAGGCCGTCGACGAGGTGCAGGCGCATCCGGAGCGCGCCCTCGCGACGCGGGAGCTGGGCCCGTCGTCCGAAGGCGCAGCCCTGCTCTTCGAGTACCTCGACGCTCGGCGCGGACTCGGAACCCCCGGCACCCTCGCGACGTCGATGTTCTCGGTGGCGGTGACCAAGACCGAGCCCAGATCGGTGCTCTGGAACAACTCGCCCGACGTCTTCGACGCGCTCCGGCGCGCGCTGGACGAAAACCCGCGGGACACCGCGCAGCTGTTCGCCGACCTTGCCGTGACCCGCGGCTTCGTGGGCGCGCGAGACGACGGCTCTCACTTGCCCGCGATGGAGTGGACGGGCTCGTTCGGGCGCGCCCGCTTCGATTGGTCGATCAAGCTCTCGAGCTTGCCGCGCCGGGTCGCTTCGCTGCGCCCGATCGAGCCGCTGGGCGCGACCTACGTGTGGCTCGAGCTGGATCAGGATCTCGGCGAAAAAGAGCTGGGTTTTCAGGCAGAGTGGGAGTCGCCGGTCTCGTTTCAGTGGGCCATCGTCCGCGTCGGCGCCGAGGGGGACGAGATCGGTCGCATCTATCCGCCGTTCGTGGAGCGCGGGGGATCGGTCGAACAAACGCTCAGCGATCTGAAGGGCGTCCGCGGGTTGTTGATCGTCGGGACCAACCTCGGGGGCGTGTCCCTGGCCCACCCGTTCGACCCCGACTACGCGCCCTTCGAGCCGCACGGCTGCACGGTCTACTTGACGAAGCTCTAGACGTCACGGCACGGGGTCGAAGATCAACGGCAGCTCGAGCTCGGCGTCTTCGCTGCGCGGCGGCGCCAGTCGCTCTTTCGTGACCGCGTCGATCACGCAAGTCTCGAACGCCACCTTCGCGAGCTCGGCGCTGCTTCTCGGACGCAAGATCCCCACCCGGGTGACCTTGCCCGAAGAGTCGCGCGCGATGCCGAGCGTGAGCCGACCCTTGATCCCTGCCGCGTGCTGCGCGTGACAGGCTTGGGCGGCCTGGCCGATGCGCCGCAACGGATCGGCGGACTGGGGCTGGGGCGCCGACCCGCCGTCCGCGGTGCTCGGGGCCGTGGGATTCGGCGACGCCAGCGGGGGGACCGGCACCGCCGACGCGCGCGAAGGTGAAGCGGGCGTGGGCGGCGCCGCGCTGGGCGGGGCGGAGGCAGGCGGCGGTGGGGTCGAGGCTACGCTCGGCGGCGGCGAGGGCGACCCGCAAGCCACTGGGACCAACGGCAGCCACCACCAGGTCTTCAGCATCGCTTCCTAGTGTTGCGCGACAGGAGCCAGACGATCGAAATCAGGAACCACCAAGGCAAATCTCGCGATCCGGCCACGGCGCAGCCCCCGCGTGCGTCGGCGCCGTCGTCCACCAGCGAGTGATCGACCGCGATCGGCAGCGTGCGGATGATCAGCGGCTCGCCGGCGAAGACGACCCGCGCGGTCAGCTGGCTTCCGCCGGTCTTTGCGTCGGCCGAGAGCGAGAAGCGCCAGAGCCCGGGGGCAACCCGGGTGAGCGGCGTCGTCACGCGGCCGCCGTCGACCTCGAGCGCCAGGCTCGCGGGGTTGAAGCCGTCGACCACGCGCTCTTCGGCCGATCGGAGCTGGAGAACGCCTTCGACCGGCCAGCTCGGATCGGGGTGGACGTACGAGCTGGCGAATGCGACCCAGCTCTCGTTGCGGTCGGGCAAGCTGCCGAGGGGGGAGTCGTCGGAGCCGAGGACGGCGAGGGTCCCGACCAGGTCGAGCTCTCCGGGACCCACCTGCTGTTCTATCGGGACCTTCCCACCGAGGGCCTTGGCTCCGGCCTGCAGCAGCGTGCGCACGGCGTTCTGGTCGAGCTTCGGATCTCTTTGGAACAGGAGCGCCACGGCACCCGTGACGATCGGCGCGGCCATGCTGGTCCCGCTCGACAGCGCGTGGAAGTCGTCCACGACCAGGCAGTCGGGTTGGTCGCCGCACACGCTGCTGCCGGCGAAGATCCCGGCGCCGCCGTTCTTGGACGGGTCGGCCAAGGTCGACATGGCGCCGATCACGAAGGCGCCGGGCGCCACCAGGTCGGGCTTCATCTGACCCAGCGCGTTCGGGCCCGCGCCGCTGAAGTAGGCGGCCGAGTCGCTGACGGGCGGGCTCATGTTGCCGAGCTTCTCCAGCGCCAGGTGGTGCTGCGCGCGGTCCGTCCAGGCGATGCGATTCACGGTGGCGCCGACGGAGATGAGCTCGGCGTTCGACGCCGGAATGCCGATCGTGCCTTCCTTGCTCGCGCGCGGGAAGAGCGCGCCAGGGCTGCCGGCCCCCGGCGCCAGGTCGCCCTCGCTCTGCAGCCAGAGGCGCGCGGTCCCGTGACCCTCGAGCCGAATCGCGAAGGTCGCGCCCGACTTCCACGTGCCTTCGATGACCACCACGGCTCCGTTCGAGCCGCTGGCGATGGGGCTGGTGTCGTCGACGACCTGGTTCAAGATCGTGACCTCGACGCCCTTGTCCGAGTAGGCCGCGCCCTCGCCCGGGGGCAGCGGCTCGATCCATTCGCCGTCTGCGTCGTCCACGCCGACGCTCAGGGCATCCCCGGGTCGACCGCTGATCCAGACGTAGATCGTCGCTTGCGTGCTGCTCTTCCCCACCGACGGGGCGACGATCGGCACTCGCACGCTCGAGGCGCGCGGCACGTGCACTTCGGTGTGGATGCCGAAGGGCTCGGGGTAGCTCTGCGAAATGGGCCCATAGATGCCGCCGCTGTTGCCGGCGGCGACCACGATGGCCCGACCCGGGTGTTCGGGGCCGACGCTGGCGGCCAGCCCCCGCTCGAGCCCGGTCAACCCGTCGTGGCCGCCGAAGTCGCTGCCCAGGCTCAGGTTGACGACCGCCGGCAGGCCCAGCGCTTCGGCCCGCTCGAACACGAAGCGCGTCGCGAGCAAGACGTCGGGGTCCAGGATCGCACCGTCGCCGGTGCGCGTGACCCGAACGCCGATCATGGTCGCCTCGGGAGCGATGCCCACGTACTTGGGCGGATTGTCCGAGAGGCCGTTGCCGAGCGCCAGGGACGCGACATGGGTTCCGTGCCCGAGGGTGTCGCGCGGCAGCTGCACCGAGTCGCCGGCGATGAGCTCGTCCAGATCTGCGCCCGAGAACACCGCGCACCCATTGGCCGGGGCGGTGCAGCCGTACTCGGACTCGAGGTCGGGGTGCTTGCCGTAGGGCCCCCGGGACAGGTCGAGCGCCCAGGTCACCCGCGATTTGCCCTGCGCGTCGCGCAGGTCCGGGTGCTTCGGATCGAACCCGGTGTCCACGATGCCCACGACCACGCCCTTGCCCATGAGCCCGGTGAAGTCGCGGAAGCGCACCGCGCGCGTGACGTCGTCGGCGACGTTGAGCAACGTCCGCCGCGGTGGAGCCCAGTCGAGCCGCCAGTCGGGGTGCGCCGCTCCGAGCGCGGCCACGGTCTGGGCCGACCCACGAAACGCCGCAAACCCCGGGCCCAGCAGCGTGAGCCCCGGGGGCGTCGCGGCCCCCGCCGGAAGCTCGACCACGATCGAGAGCGGCCGCCCCGGATCGCGCTGGCCGAGCACCCGGCCCAGCATTCCCGCGTCGACCTGGGCGCGACCCGGAGCGCTGACGAGCATGGCGCACGCGACCACCCAGAGCGCTGATGCGTGCCGCACGCGCCAGAGCTTACCCCGTCAGCGTTCGCCAGTCAGGTCTTGAACCAGGCGCTCGAGCCGATCGAGCCGATCGGACGAGTAGCCGACGAGAACGTCGCGAACGACCCCCCTCTTGTCGATCACGAACACGGTGGGCAACGCGTTGGCGCGATAGGTCGTGGTGGTCTTGCCCGTGTGGTCCGACGCGACGGGGTACTCGATCCCGAGCTGCCCCGCGGCGTGGGTCGCCGGCACCACGGCGTCCATGGTGATGCCCAGCACCACCACGCCTTGGGCCGAGAATCGGGCGTGCCAGTCGTTGAGCTTGGGCACCATGAAGCGACACACGACGCACCACGGCGCCCAGAACTCGAGCACCACCACGCGCCCCTTCAGCTGTGAAAGGTCTGGGTCCACGCTGCCCTGGACGGGTTCGAGGGAGACCAGCCGCGGCGCCGGCGCGTCGACGAAGGACATCTGCATCACCGAGGTGGCATCGGGCGCCGCGCCGAGCTCGGCCGAGAGCAGGCGCTGGCCTTGCCCGCGCCGGATGACGAGCGGAATCCGCGAGCCCGGTGCCCGGGCCGCGACCAGGCGAACCACGTCCTCGGGGCCCACCACGTCCGCGCCGTCGAGCTTCAGGATGCGGTCACCGGCGACGATGCCGGCCAGCTCGGCCGGCGAGCCACGAACCGTGCTGCGCACCAGGACGCCACCCTCCGCGTCGGGTGGCACGCTGACCTCGACGCCCAGCCAACCGCGCGGCGAAACGCTGGGAGTCTCGGGCTCGCTGGGGCTGGCACGGGCCGGCTCGGCCGCGTCCGCACCCCGCGACGCGGGCTTGGGCGGCGGGACACCCGCCGAGCAGCTCGCCACGAGCAGCGCCAGCGCGGCGGTTCGGCGCGTCATCTCGACGCTCGTGGTACCATGCGCCACCTCTGCGCGCAGCTCTCGCTCCCCTCGTCTGGTTCTGCTGCGCCCTCTCGGCGTGCACGGGAAACCCTGCCCCCGAGAGCGCCGACGACCCGCCGGCAGCTCCCGCGGCGCGGCCGCGCGGACCCGCCCCGCGCTGGCCGCGGTTCGCCGAGGTCTCGGCCTGGCCGCCGGTCAACCCCAAGCCGTTCACCTCGAGCGGTCACGGTGCGGCCGGCTCGCTGTTGAGCGTTCGCGTGAGCGAAAGCATGGTCGAGTCGTATCGCGCGCTGCGCCCCGGCCTGACGGTGCCCGACGGCGCGCTGATCGCCGCGTTCCACACCGACGAGCGCACCGGCGCGGCCGGTCCCGTCTACGTGATGCAGCGGGTCGGCCAGGGGTGGAAATACTCCGCGTTCGACGCTGACGGGCGGGCCACGGAGCACGGCGCCCTGGCGCTCTGCGAGCGCTGCCACGCCGAGTCCCCGTCCGGCGGCCTGTTCGGCTTGCCCCGCTAGCCGCGCAACCGCGAGACCCCACAAAGCAAAAAACCCGGCGGGGCGACCGCCGGGATTTGCGAAGAATGCCAAGCTGAAGGAAGTTAGAGAAAGCTAAGAAAGCCGACGTTTTCAGCACCCCATCCCCGGGGCGTCCAAGAACAAGCCAATAAGGTAGCGTCACCCGGAGGTGCCGCCGACAACCAAGCCGCCTGCCCCTTAGCAGCGAGCGTGCCAGGAATGCGACTCAGGGGTTAAGCGTTCGGAATTGCAGACGCCTCACGTCGCCGCTCCGCCGAATCGCAGCGCGCCCCGTGGCATTCGAGTCATGCCCCCCCAAAGGCCCGCGCAATCGTTGCGAGCTTTGGCACACCCTCGGCCTACTGGCCGATGGCCCGCTGCAGCGCGGCGTCCATTGCGTCGAGGGGGGCGGCCCGCCCGGTGTAGAGCTCGAACTGCCGCCCCGCCTGGTGAAGCAGCATGCGACCGCCGTGCACGGTCCGCGCGCCGGCCCGCTCCGCCAGCCCAAGGAGACGCGTGTGAATCGGCTTGTAGACGATGTCCATCACCACCACGCCGGGCGAGAGCATGGGCTCCGGAACCAGGGACTCGGCGCCGTACTCGTCCATCGTCGCGGACGTGCAGTTCACGATGGCGTCGGGCCGGTGGCTGGCGAGGTCGCCCAGATTCGACACGGTGATCGAGAAGCCCTCGCGCGCTGCGGCCCGCGCCAGCTCTCGGGCCTTTTCCAGGGTGCGATTCGCGAGGTGCACGCGCATTTTCGCCTCGCAGAACGCGAACACCGCGGCTCGCGCGGCGCCGCCGGCCCCGAGCACGACCACGCTCTTGCCCTCGAGCTCGAGCGCCTCGGAGAGTGCGTGGGCCGCGCCCCATGCGTCGGTGTTGTGGCCGACCAGTTGTCCGTCGTCGTTGACGATGGTGTTCACCGCGCCGATCCGGCGAGCGACCGGGTCCAGGTGGTCCAGGAGCGGGATCACCGACAGCTTGAACGGCATCGAGACACCCAAGCCTCGGATCCCGAGCGCGCGCATCCCCGCCAGCGCGCCGGGCAAGTCGGCCCCGGTCACGGCGAACGGCACGTAGACGAAGCTCGCTCCGATGGCCTCGTAGCCAGCGCGGTGCATCGCGGCGCCGATCGATACCGGGTGCAGGGACAGCGAGCCGCACAAGGTGATCGGGGAATGCGGGCTCACGCAGGGCAGGGTAGCGCGGGCCGAGGCGGCGGAAGGCCCGGAAAATCAGCCCGGGCGCCGCGCCCGTTTGTTCAGTTGAGTCGAGGCGCCGCCGTGCTATGAAGCGCCCCTCAACGCACCCGTAGCTCAGCTGGATAGAGCATCGGTCTACGGAACCGAGGGTCGCATGTTCGAATCATGCCGGGTGCGCCAGATTTCAGCAGGATGGATGCTGGATCACGGGACGAACAGGTTCGAGCCGTTGGAGGTTTTGCCACCAGTTGGCAAAACCCTCCCCCGTAGCTCCTCGATGAGGCCCGGCAGGTCCCGGGGGATCGGCAGGTCAGGACGCGGTAGCCAGTGCTCGGGGATCACCTCGGCTCTCTCGCGCACGTGGCCTGTGTACAGCGTCGTGAGCACGTCCGACGAGTGAGCGGTTAGCCGCCGACCTTCTACCGCTTCCGGATCGATCCGCCGCAGCGTTCCCTCGACCCAGAGCCGCCTGAAGGAGTGGAAGTCCACGGGCCTGGTGCGTTCGGTCTCCTTGAACAGCTCTCGCCAGCGGCGAGTTCCGGGTCGTGGCGCTCGGGGATCGAAGCGACCAGAGCCAGATCGACGTGCTTCCAGATGAAGGAGAAGGAAGCAGCGGCGGAGATCGAGCCTAAGCGCCTTCGCATGTCCGGTGGCGTGCTTCTCCAGGCCGATCCGGTCGCCAAGCTTTCCCACGCGGGTCACGGGGAAGACCGGACCTTCCTTCTTCTCACCCGTGAGCCTCCACCAAAGGCGCAGAACGTTCCGGAGATGGCCGGGCGTGAGGAAAAGCTGTGGCTGCATCGTCTTGTTCCTCGGAGCCCACGCCGTCGCGAAATCTTCGTCGGGGAACAGGTCCACGTTCCACTTCCATCGATGGAGATCGGAGCCAACCCGCAGGCCGCCCAAGTACCTGGAGCACGTTGCGAGCACCTGTCGCTCCACGACGCCGTACCTCCATGACGTGGCCCGAGGATCGCCCTGCGATGGGTGCAGGTACTCCATGTAGAGACTCAGCTCGTCGTCGGTTGGGACAGCTCGGTGTCGCCGTGCCTCCTTCGGGATGTCCAGGTCAGGCAAGCGCACCCCGCTCATCGGGTTCACGAACGGCACGCCGGCCTCCTGATAGGTCGCTCGGGACAGTACGTAGAGCCGATGGACCGCCTTCTTCACCTTGCTCACCGTGTACTTGGACCGGTTTCGCTTCGAGCAATCCACGAGGCATTGTTCGAACTGGAATGTTTGGATCCGATCAATCGGGAGATCCTGCACGGTCTCGGAGATGTAGCCGCGTGGAGGCGCCGAAAGCATCTGCTCGTAGTGGTCGGCAACCTTAGGCGTTCGTGATCCCCTAACACGAGCGACGAACATCTCGACGGCGACGCGGAATGAAGGCATCTCTTCGGACGCCGCCTTCACCTGCGCTACCGAAGTGCCGGCTTCGATCTTCGAGATGTCGTTCGCTAGACGCTTCTCAGCCTCCGCTTGCGAGGCGCACCGGTACCGGAGCGTGTACCTGGTTCCACGAATCATCGGGCGGGCTTGCCAGGCACCGTTGGTCCATTTCAGAGAAGGGGCTCGCGGCCGACCGCCCGTCTTCACCGGGCCGTCCTCCGCCAGGCACGAACCTCAACCAGATCGAACCGAACGGCGTGAGGACCAATTCTCCGCACCGGGAACCCAGGCTGTCTGCTCCATCGTCGGATCGTCTCGACGTGGACGCGGAGTCGCTCTGCAAGCTCGCGAGCAGTAAGGTGGCTCGTGTCTTCGGGCTCGCTGACGGTGCTGCTGATGGCCTCGACCACTGCCGCTCGCAGCTCGGCTCGGACCAGGGCCGCCACGCCGTCAAGGACATTGGAGACGCCTTGAGTCTGGCCGGCCAACGCGGACGATTCGGTCTGCTGCCTCGAAGGAGCAGAACTCGGGGGCGATGACGATAGCGGGGCCTGCGGACCTGTGTCTGGCTGATCTCGCCACCACCCGAGAACCGCTGCCATGGCTGGTGCGATCAACGAAGCCGGAATCGTGACTGTCCCATCCTTTCCGACTCTGGCCTCGAACCTCGCCTTCGGCTCAGGACGATCCCCCGGCGGGGGTGCCGGTGCGACAGGGTCGATGTTGGTGACGGGGGCGTTCACGTCGGGGAGTACGACGGCACCCCGACCCCGATTAACCTCGGCGGCGGGCGGACGCTTCGAGCACACGGCTCAGCCCTCCGCTTTCGCCTTGGGCTTCTGAAAAACAAGGAGGGTCCGGTTGATCCCGAGAAGCCGCTTCTCCCTTTTCGCCCACTCGACGTCGTGGGGATCGCCCGATGCGAAGGGGAGAGGGCAGGCAATCTGGATGGCTAGCTTGAGCCCGGCTTTCGCCAGAGCAGCCGCCATGAAGTATGTGGACGGCTTTGACCAGTCGTCCGCCACGTCCTTCGTCAGGTTGTCCTGCATGAGGACCGCGACATAGCCGCCGGGCTCGACCGTCTCAGCAAGAACCTGGGCGACCCTGGTCAACCAAGCTTTCCACTCCGCCCACGGCTTCGAGGAAGCGGCCCCCTCGCCGTACTTGTCGTCGTTGAGGGTCCAGTACGGCGGATCAGCGAACACAAGAGCCGCTTTCCCCTCCGTGCCCGGCACCGGGCCGTCTTCGATCTTGTGCTGGCTGATGTCTGTCCGCTCCCCGTGAGGATGAAGGTCGGCCATCAGGCACGCACGACCGAGCGCACGGCAAACATCTCCGGTGACGCCTCCGCCGGCCATCGGATCAACTACAAGATCCCCGGGTTTGGTGAAGTAGTGGAGAAGGTTGGCCACCAAGCTGGCCGGGATGTTGCCCGGGTGCGTTTTTCCGAAGCCGGGGTCGAGATCCTTGAAGGTCCACACGTCATGGATTTTCAAGGTGAAGAGCTTCTCGAACTCGACGTTGCCGTTCTTGATGGCTCTCTCTGCCTCGGAGGCTCTCGCTTCCTTCCGAATCTCATTGATGACTGACGCTACAGTCTGCTTGCTCTCCCCTTTGATTACGGCCCTCATCTTCTCGGGTGCCTTCTCCCAGGCAGCCTTGGCATCGCTGACCGTTCGGCCGCTAACTCCGGCGAGCTTGGCAACCTGGTCTCGGACCTGGGGGGCACGCTTCTTCTTGCCCTGAGGCAACGTCGCCTCAGCCTTGGCACTCTTCCCCGCCTTCTTGGCCTCTGCCTTCGCGTTTGCCGCCGCTGAGCCGCCCTTCGAAGCTCCGTCCTTGATCTTCCCCTTTGCTGCCGCCCGGAACGGAGCCATGACCTCCTCCGACGTAGAGGGGTCGGTGATCATCGCAGCTCTCTGGCTCTCCGTCAGGTGCCGCCGACAGAGATTATCGAGAACGAGGTGCTGCATCTCCTCGCTGGGCGTGAGGTCTCGCCGCTCGATAAGAAGATCGATCCCCAGCTCCTCTGCGATCTGCTTCCGGGTGTGGCCATCGACCATCTGCCCCTTCTGGTTCACCAGGGCCGGCTTGCGAAAGCTGTTGGCCTTCACGTCTGCCTTGATTACCTCGTACTGGTCCTTGGAGATCGCCGGCACCAAATGCCGCTTGGGGTGGGGCTCGATTGTCTTGGGGTCAACCAGCTCCGGGGTCGCCTGGTTCGAGTCGCCCAATTCCTTCTTTTTCGTACCCATCGCTTCATCCACATTTCCCCCCGAAAGGACCCTCCGACGTGGAGGAACTGCGGGGATGTGGTTCGGCTACACCGGCTGAAGGCTCATACCGGAAGGCAGGGAAGAACGAGCCACAGGAAGACCACAATTAGGCACCAAACTCAGGGTTTCCTGAGATCCATAGCTATCATCTCGGAACTCTTTGTCGCTCCCGGAGTATCTCGCGCATACAGATTCCAGCACCGTTAGCGCTGGATCGTGACTCCTAGAGTGATGGAGTGTTCTTGGCGATCAAGGCGACTCAACTATCTCAGATCTGGAGTCGGCTGATTTTGGCCGCGGAATGCAGTCTTCCCGTCAGGGTTATCTCACTTGTCGAAGTCTTCGCGGCACCTATCGACGAATTAACATTGGCCAGATGCCTGACGGGCATCGACCGCAAGCCTCGCGGCAAGCGGCAGGAGCCGGCTGGCTCGCCAGAGCAGTCGGGGAGCCTCGGAACGTGGAGCACGACTTGCTCGACGAGCCTGATCTTGATGTCGTCGCAAGAGCTGCGTGGCCATGTGCATCAGCGCATCGTGCGGGTCCAGACCCTCGATCGCCCTGAGCATGGAGACGCCTCCGGCAACCAACGCGATCTCGGTCAAGTAGAACTTCACTGCTTGGGGGTCATCCCAGTGCGGCCTTCTTGGCAGCCGGCACGGGATCCGGATCGGAGGACGCCCCCGCTTTCGACGACGACGACGAGAATTCGTGGGTGCGGCAAATCGCTGAGTGAACTGGACTTCTGCGTCGGACATCGCGTCTGATCATTTACCAGATTTGCAGTGGCCAGCTCCGACCGCCGGGTGTGCGTGTCGGGTTTGTGAGGGTAGGGCGGCTCGCTGATTTCCTTATCAGCCCGTTGAATTGGAGCACCCGCTCCTTTTCGACGAGGTTGACCATGACGACGAAGACCAAGCCTACCCGCGTCCTAAATGTGCGCATCGAGCAGGACCTCTTTCTTGAGGTTCGCTCTCGTGCAGGGAAAACAGACCGCACCAATGCGGAGTTGGTGACTGAGGCGCTGAGGCTCTTGGTGGCAAAGCAGGCGTCTGCCGAGGGCAACGACAACTCCAACCCCGGGGCCACCCCCTGAAAGACTTCGGCCCCGGGCTCGCCTGACTCACCAGATGAGACGAGCACCGAGGCCGATGGAGGATGTGATGACCTCTGATAGTGATTCTACACCAACGCTCTGGGCTGAGCACGTCGAGCTGCTAAGGAAGCGCGGCATCCCCGAGGACCTCGCGCTCAAGTACGGTTTGAGGTCCGTATCCGCCGGTCAGATCAAGGGTCTCCGCCTCTCGGAGGGAAGGGGAACCTACCCCGGTCTGCCCGGTTACGATACGAGTGGCATTCTGATCCCCTACGCGAAGTGCCAGGACGGCATTCCGAGATGCCGCATCCGAGCGGATCGCACCGAGTACGTCGCGAACGAAGAGCCAGTCCCCGGTGTTCACGCTGCCGGTGACCTCGTCAAAATTCCACGGTACATCGCCCAAGCTCAGCTAGGCGTAGTGCCGTACATCGCGACGGCCATGCGTTACTCCGAGGACGTGAGCCGCAACATCTTCGTGGCCGAAGCACCGCTGAAGGCTCTTTCGCTGCGGGCCCACGGGTTTGTGGCCGTCGGATTGGGCGGTGTTCTTGCCGGAGCCCACGACCGGGCTGCACTGCACGATCTTGAGGAGGTCACTGCCCATCCCGAGCTGCGTCGGATCAACTGGCAGCGCCGCCGAACCTACGTCGTATTCGACGCT
The DNA here is from genome assembly GCA_016191785.1 of Myxococcales bacterium. Taxonomy (GTDB): domain Bacteria; phylum Myxococcota_A; class Polyangia; order Polyangiales; family Polyangiaceae; genus JADJKB01. The sequence goes on from JACPVJ010000006.1 coordinate 22,906, forward strand.
GGTATGACGGAGAACCCACTTGTCGCGCTCGGTGCCGCTCGCACCGCCCACGTTCTCCGGGGACTCGGAGCCGACGTGTTGATCATCACGCTTCCGTTTCTGCGAGAGGACATCAATCTCGAAACCGGCCTCATGTACACGAGGACCGATCAAGGGCCAGACGATTTTCTGGCAAGAAATGGAATAGAGGCGTTCAACCAGCTCGTCGAGCTGGCGGTGCCAGCATGTCCGGTGACGCGCATTCAAATTGCCGTCGGTGACCTGCCCCGAGGAGATCACGGAGCCAGAGTAGCTGCCGCGTCTAGGGTCGGAGGGCTCCTCACCGACTTGCCGTTCCAGGCACTCCTCCGGGTTGCTGGCCCGGCCGAACAGGCCGGATGCGCTGCCGTAACCGAGCGACTCAAGATCGGGATCGGTGCCTATCGGACTGCCGCAAGGGAGTTTGACCAGCGCATCCGTCAGCGGGTCGAGGAGCAGGCTGGAGACACCTCGTACTGCGTGAGAGATGGAGCCTTCTTCACGGGTGAACGGCGGTTGACCAACTTCACCGCCAAGGTCGTCGAGGAGATCCTCCGCGACGCGGGCGACCACCAGGCACGGGTCTTCAGGATCGAAGGTGAACTTGCATCGGGTGCGAAGCTGCCAGCGCTCACTGTGGATGCGAGCGAGTTTTCGGAGATGGCCTGGGTCGTCGAGCGCTGGGGAGCCAATGCCGTCGTGGAGGCCGGTCGAGGCGTCGCCGATCATGCTCGTGCCGCCATCCAGACCCTTTCATCCCCGACCTCCCGGGTCGTCTACACGGGCTACGGCTGGCGGGAGATCGAAGGCCGCCAAGTGTACCTGGTCCCTGGACCGCACGTTCCCGAGGGCGTTGAGATCGAGCACGACATCCGTGGCTATCACCTGGACGGAGACGGTGACGTTGCCCAGGCGTACCAGGCGATCCTTGCTCTACACGATGTAGCGCCACCCGAGGTTGTAGTTCCGCTCATTGGAGCGGCGTTCATCGCTCCTTTCTCGATGGCCTTGGAGTTGGACTTCGCGTTCTGGCTTTCCGGCCGGTCCGGGACGAGGAAGTCGTCGCTTGCTGCCTTGATCTTGTCGTTCTTCGGAACGTTCACGTTGACTAGCTTGCCGTTGAACTTCCAGGGCACGGTGACGTACTTGGAGGCTCGCCTCCACGAGCTTCGGGACGTGCTCACCGTTGTGGACAACTACATCCCACCCCAAACGGGAAAGGATCTTCAGGATCAGACGAGCAAGGCGGTCAGGACGGTGCAGGCTATTGGTGATCGGGCTTCTCGGGGGCGCTGTAGCCGGGACGCATCGGTGCGACCGAGCAGAGATCCTCAGGGGCTCGTCATCTTCACCGGTGAACGGCTTCCGGCCGAGAACGAGTCAACGCTGGGCCGGTTGCTGGTGATCTCGATCACGGAAAACACGATCAACTTGGACAGCCTCTCCGAGGCCCAGGCTTCGGCCGACATGCTCAGGGTGGCCATGAGGGCGATGATCGAGCGGGCCGGTGCCGATCTAGCCGGCTGCGTCAGACGGCTCCGTGACCGCCGGGACGACCTTGCTCGCGCTCTCCGACAACGACTACCGGAAGCCCACGGTCGAACCCCAGGTGCTCTGGCGGCTGCGTTGGCGGGCTACGAACTCATGGTTGCCCATGCCGTCGCGGTCGGCGCTGCCACCGAGGAAGCAGCAGAGTCGGCCCGTTTTTCCGCATTCCAGGCTGTGCTCCAGGTCGGCAAGTCCCAGCCCAAGATCGAAAGCGTCGGCCCCGCTGGTTGGTACCTCACCGCTGTCCGGGCGATGGTGGCCCAGGGAACCCGCGTTCTTGTAGGCGAGCACGAACCCCTAAACACGACCAAGACCGTCGGCCAGCACGATGTCGAGGTCAAGAACGGCATCGGATGGAAGACACAGGAACATGCCTACCTCCATCCGGAACTCTCCTGGCACGCCGTCAAGGAGTTCTGGAAGGACAACCTCCAGTACACGAAGACAGACTGCCATCGGGATCTGGCCGAGCGTGGCCTTCTCCTCGACCGGGACACCGAGAAAGGGGGCGAGCGGTACACGAGCCGCAGGTCGGTCGGTGGCACTCGCGAGCGTGTTCTGGTCCTGGCTTTAGACCAGATCTTGGAGGCTGATCCATCGAGTGGGCCTGCCCTGGCTGAGGTCATCAGCATCGAAGACTACCTCGATGGCTCGGGAAGCGTCTGATGCCCACGACCTGGCCCACTTGTCCCATTGGTGGTCCACGGAAGCTGAGGAGGTGGGCCACCGGTTTTCGCGGAAGTCTCGCTCGGATTCCTTCTGGTGGCCCACCTGGTCCAGTTTGGGGAGGTACAACTACATATGAAGGGATTCCTGAAAATGGAGATCCCAGTTCCATTTCCTTGGAGGGGTCCACACACACCTCTGCCCCCCTAAGAGTGGGCCAGTGGGCCACATGGTCCGAGGCGCCTCAATACTCCTTTACTGCCGTCGCATGTGCCGGAGAACACGCACATGCCTGACGACATGCACGACACCGAAGACTCGCTGGAAACGTCCTGGGCTCAACTCGGCCACCAGGTATCAGCACACCATGACGCACACGAGCCCATGTCCTCGAACGACTTGGAGGCGCTCCAGAACTGGCTGCTCTACATGAGCGTGGAGATCACGACAGATCGAACTGCCGTGACGCTGAGGCGGGACATCATCCGGATCGCGATACATGCCGGTCTCAATCCTGCCGACATTCCAGAACGAGTTTTCCAGCAAGACCGGGACCTCAGCCACCGGAGAACACGAGCTACCGAGTTCGGGTATGTCCCACGTCCGGAGGCGTCTACGAAGCTGGGCCGGGCAGTCCTCGACACCGCGCTCAGGCTTGGGACGACGAACAACCGGATCGCCGCATCCGAGGAGCTGACCAATCTGGCCCGTCGTCTGCGGTGAAGCACTTGTTGCACAGCAAGTACAGGAGGAACTTCATGTCCATCCCTCAGAAACGCTCCGTAGCCGTCCGGTTCGATTTGCCAATCAAGCATCACGAGCAACTTCGTCATCTCTCTGTGTCCGAGCATCGACCGGCCAGCGAGTTGCTGGTCGATGCCGTTGAGCTGTTGCTCAGGTATCACGACGTACCAGGAGTTCCCGAGCCGCCCGGCAGGACGGGTCCGTTAATTGGTGATGTCGATGTTGACCAAGGAGGCTCGTCGTGAGCCAGCTCCCGACAGTCATGCTGCCCGTTCGGGCACTTCTTGAGGCATTTGTGGTCGAGTCTCAGAGAGTGCTCTCCGACACGGAGCTGAATGACGCCTTGCGGCTGATGATCAAGGACTCCATGCACGTCTTTTTGCATCCGGAGGATTCACCTGAGTTCCGAGCAGGGCGCCCCTTCAAGAGCCAAGCGGGTGCTGAGAAGCTAAGGGGGCTCTGGAGATTGGCCATCACGAAGCTACTGACCGCGACCAGTTTCAACCCCAGTGGCGATCTGTTACAGACGGTCGGGCTACGGATAGCCGACGTGAAGCGTCTGAGGAACCAAACCGAAGAGATAGCGAGCGACGACGATCCCGTGGATGATCTCTTCGACTACGTAGCCTCTCCTCCCACGTGGGACGAACTCCAGCACGTGTTCCGTCACGGCGGTGTGATGCGGCAGCACATCGCGGGCTACGGTGACTGCCTCGTCCTGGGCCATGTCGCTCACGGATCGATCTGTCGGACGTTGGAGATCACTATCTCCGACGGCCGGGTCATGCCATTCAACCTGCTGGACTCCGTTTTCCCGACGCTCCGGCACCAGGGTAGCGACACGGTCAGTCTGATCAAGGGCATACCATGCGTCCCCGGGGCGCGGGGACGGTGCTGGACGTCCAGGCACGGACTGGCGCCAAGGAGGATCCGGTACTTCGCGGTCCGAGACGATGGTGTCCACTGGCTCGGCGCCGATGTGCAACCGGTTCTGTCGCACGCCGAAGAGGCGTCCGTCGAGATCGAAGGCTCGTCATGACCCCCGACCGACGCCACATCCTCGGCCCTCACATCCCTAGGCTCCAGGCCATTTTCGCCAAGCTCCAAGAGATCGAGGGCAACCCCGACATCGACTGGGTGGAACTTCTGGAGGCTCGGGAAGAGGCCGACCCGTTGTCGGACGACTCTTGGATGCGCGGGTACATCGTCGGCATGCTCGATGCGCACGGCATCTCCATCGCGGAGGCCGTGCCGATGCTGAGGTCAGCTCCGAACCCACCTGAGAAAGTCACCAACTTCAGAGGAAGGAGGAACGCATGAACCGCCAGAAGCAATCTGAAGATATTCGCGTCGCCGACCCCGAGTACAGTGTGGCAGAACGGGTCGCTGCCTGGGAAGCCGCAGACGATGGGGATCGTCGGCTGCTGATCGCGATCTATTTCGCCGATGCCCGGTTCGCGAAGGCTCAGCTATCACGGATGCGCTCCAAAGAATCGCAAGAAGATACGAGTTCTGATTGCTCCAACGCTGCTGGACAACCCATGGCTTGACGCAGGAGCCATCAGGCCACAGGGCTCGACCGGGGCTCGACCGTGGGCAGGGCGTCTGTGACGTCGAAAGTGGCCAGGCCAGGATCGCTTTGCTCAGCTTTGCACCCAGCAGAGAAGGTGCTCTGCTCCGACAGCCTGCTTCGGCAGGCCGATGGGATCCATGAACGGTGGCTTTTCGATCAACGAAGATACGACCGGCGCGATCAATCGAGCCTGGACCGGTGCAAGGCTGGTCGGGTCTACCAGCACGGTCAGTGTCTTTCCCATCGTCACGTGGGGCTCGAATCCAGCGATACAAAGCGCAAAGGCTGGCTCTGGAAAGAAGGCGTTGAGTAGCGGCAGGCTCGAAAGACGAAGGCCAGCCCGACTCGGGTAGCCCGAGAACTCCTTCGCCTTTTCGACGGAAGAAAAGACCGGAAGGTAGATCACGTCCGCTCCGAGAAACGGAGCTGGGCGTGGGCTCCCAACGAGAATGTTGGGCTGCTCTTCTGGCGGGATCTTGCCCGGTTTTGGTAGTGTTCCGTCCCACACACCAAGGCAGACAGCGTCAACGAAGTCGCGCATCCCATCGAGTGCTTCTCGAACAACCGTTTCTAGATGCCTGCGCTCGGTGTACTTCCACTGGTGCGCACGTGCGTCGTCCACGATGCTGTTGAGGTCGGGCATGAGGAGGAGATTGCGCTGTGGATCGTCTGCTTCGGGCTCCAAACAGCCCGGTGGAAAATACGCACCGGCATCGCCTCTCCAACCGCGATGGTAGAGAACGTTGCGGTGCTTGTTCAGTGCATCGAACCAGTCTATCCGTTCCCGCAAACGGTGAACTTCGTCCACGTCCATGATCTTTGCCTGGCTCTTGATTGCATCAGAGGCGTGCCATTTCCTCGTCCCGTTTCGCCTAGCGGCAATGTGAACTACTTCATCAACGACTGTTCGAGCCGCGCCAAGTGCGGCAGCCCCTTCGAAAACGGCGGAGGAAACAGATGCGTCGTAGAGGAGTGGGGCGCCGACCACCAGCCGACGCTCGGCGAGGTGCTGGGTAACATTCCAGAAACGGTGCCCGTGATACTCGGCACGACAAGTCGTCGTGGAGAGGGACAGCAAGAGCGCTGTTCGCTCATCGGGTGGGATGGAGTCGAGCGCAGGACCAGGCCGCTCCTCCTCCGGCATGCCTTCGAGAATGAGCCGATTGTCGGCCAGTAGGCGGACCATGTTCGACCGCTGCGTGTTTGGATCATGCAGCCCGAGATCAGAACGAAGGGGCAGTAGGTAGCCAAGCAGTCCTGGACCCTTGGTGTTGAGCACCGGCCCAGAGCTGAAGACCTCCTGTCTCCGCTTCCTGGAGCGTTCCTTCTTCATCGACCGGCCAAGGAGAGCAAACGGGCTAACCAGCGTTCCCCTCAGGCTCGATCAACGACTCCACCCCCGCTGCCTCGGCCAGCGCTTCTGCGTATGCCCTGAGCTTCGGCCGCATCTCAGCAAGGGCCTGACGGAGTTCAGTAGCTTTCTCCCACGCTCGCTCGTGAGCGACCTTGCTCGTTTTCGGGTCCCGGGTCTCTTCGTAATCGGAGAGGAGCGGATGCCACTTGGCCAGCAATGGCCGGAGCAAGCGATTGAGGACCGCGACTGCCACGTAGCCAAAGGTCAGCGTGTGCTTCTTCTTCGATCTGGCGACCGAAGGACCGTGGCTACGAAGAATATCCCTGGTGGTTCCGAAGAGTGAGTGCAGGGAAGACAGGGCCTCCCGCAACGTGCCTTCGTCGGGGTGAAGATCCACGATGGCGACCCGAGTCACCAGCTCGACGTACATCTCCCAGGCGGCTTTCTGCTGGGCCTCATCGGCTTCCCATGTCCCGTCTACGGTCAGCAAGCCGAGGTTCAGCTTCACCGCAGTCTTGTTGAGGCGAGCTTTTGTTTCCTTGGACATGTCAGCTCCCCGGATCCTGGTCGAGCCAACGGTCGAGAGCTTCGGGATCCCAGGTGAGCATCTTCGTGGACCTGCCGTTCATCAACGCTCCCGGTGGGGTTGCCGCCTCGTGCCCCTTGAGGAACATACCCCGGATCCGCTTCCAGGTGTTCTCTCGGGAGAGTGGCTGCTTCATGGCGAAGAACGTGTTGATCTCCCAAGTCACCCACTCGCTCGCGTGCGTGCTCGGGCCGATCAAGACGACAAGCTTCGAGGCGTTTTGGAACTTCGAGATGATCTCGTCTCGCACGGGTTTCGACCTTGGGTCGGACGGCGGGTACGGCAGGGGTTTCCCGGCGCGGTCGGTCACTGGCTCCTTCAGGGAGTGGTCCCGGAAGTCCAGCGGGTGGTTCGGGTTCTGGACGAGCGCCTTGAACCCGTTCACCTGCTGGTAGTCGTCGTGGTCGAAGCTGACGAAGACGTTGGTTGCCATTGTGCTTTCTCCAATTAGGTCCAAGACGCCGCGGACTTGTTCTTGCGGAAGAGCGGGTAGGACTTGTCCGGTTCGATCCTCTTCTTGTTGAGCCAAGCCTGGTGGACGAAGTCTTGAAGTTCGTCCGGATCCTCGGTCCAGTCGGCCATCACGGCGTACCCGCACGCGACGTTGTCGTACAACCGGGGAGGGACGGTGCCAGGATGGTATTGGCCCGAGCGATAGTCAGCCCGTGCCGGTAACAACAAGCCGAGAAGGCCGGACCTCGGATTCAGCGCTGTGTTCCGGATGCTCGACGAAATCTCCCAGTCCACGTGCTTCCGCTGCCACGTCTCGTCCCCGATCAACACGACGGTGACGGCCGTCTTCCTGAGATAGTCATCCCGGATCTTCCTACGGATCGTCTCTTCGGGGAGCGCAGGATCGATATCGTTGATCCCGACCGCGCCGGGGATCACGGCACCGAATCGGTTGCCGAACCTGTACTGGAAGATGTTCCGGTAGCTCTGGTCGTTGGCGTGGTGATAGCTGATGAAGACCTTGTGGCGGTAGGGCATGGCAGATCTCGCTCCATGGACGCTCGCTCCATGCCAGCAGCCGTCAAGAAGGCGTCGGACATTCTTCGTCCGGGGCCAGGGGACGGGGGCCCGTCAGGTTCTGACGCGTGCCAAGGGTTTTTCTCCACTCGGAGGCACTTTCAGACACGCGGATTGCGCCCCGATGATAGTCTAGGTGCTGATGCCCCGTGGCTCCGCTGACACTCCTCCGCTCGACAGATCGGTGATTCTGGTTGCGAGCAGAGACGACCTTGTCTCCTGCACCTCCCGCGCGGTCGCGGTTGCAAGTCAGGCCCTGAACAAACTCTGGATGGGCCCTTTCTTTCCAGTTGACAAGTTCGCACAAAAGGTCGGAACGCTGACTGGCCCTCTGCTCTATGGGAGGCGAACTGAGGAGGAGCTTCTTCAGCAACTCGAAAAGGTGCTGGACCTTGGCGTGCCAGTAGTGCGGTACGAACCCAGTGAAGCCGTACGATTGTTTCGATTTGGCATTGGGCACACGCCGAGGGGCGGGACGATCTACGTGCAGCATCCGCTCTTCACCGACAGCTATCTAGCCCCCGAGGAATTCAGCAAGACGCTTGCCAGGGAAAAGGAAGCGGCGTTCCGGCAGTTGGCCTCCTCACTCGGGGCAAGAGAGCTACGATTGACTAGCGCCGAGGCGCGGACGGAGAAAAGGTCGTTTGGCGCGAAAGTGTCCATCCCCGAAGCGGCCACCCAAGTGGGGGTCAAGGTCGTTTTTGATGAACGAGGTGGGCTCGTGAAGCAAGTCTACTCAAGATTCGGGCCGCCCCGGCACCCACCGCGCGTTCCAGATGACCTCCGAGGCTGGGCGGAAATGGACCCGGACCTGCGAACGATGGCGAGAGATCGAATCGAAGGGCATCTGCTGGAGAACAGGCTCACGCTGGAGTTCAAGCAGAGCATGGGCGTAGGCGGGGAGATCGCCGCAAGGGTCGCAGGAAAGGGACTGACTGCCAGCGGAACCTTCGAAACGTTGTTCCATTCGGTGTGGCATTTCGAGGCGGAGTACTGGCCCATCGAAGCTGACTGAAACGGCCGGCAATGCAGTGTCCGGGCGAGCGGACGAGCGTGGAGCATTCCGGCCTTCCATCGCACGCGAGCGAGAAGTCGCCGGTACGGCAAGCAACCGCCAGATCTCGGGACTAGGATCGCTCCCTCAGCCACCCCACCGCCCCCTCGACATCGAGGAGATATTTCTCCACTGTTTCGAGCGCGAACTCTTCCGGCAAGCAGTCCTGGAACTTCGAGAGCCGATAGTTCGGCAGTCTTCCGAGCAGCGCCCTCCGAAATGTCTCCTCCGTCCAGAACGCCGGCTCGGACATCCTGCCGATGGCCGCCCGAACGGTTTCGTGCCCGATCCCGTTGCCCTCGATCCGGAGCAGGAAGTTATCTGCGATGACCTTCCAGCCCTCTTTGATTTCGAAGCCGTACTTGAGCGTGTGGTTGATCCGGCCCCCGGCAAACGTCCACCAGCGGGCAACTCCGGGCTCGATCTGGAGCGGCAGATAGAGCCGCCCGTGCGGTTGGAATGCCGGCCCGCCTATCGCTGCACACATCGCCGCTCCACCTTCACCGTGTCGCCCTTCAGCAGGAACACGCAGTAGCCGCCGCTGTCGCCCGAATCCGGCGAGGACGAGAACAGACTCGGCCGTGTGTCCAATGCCGCCACGCTGGCACAGACCGTGCTGTTGTGTGTCGTCACTCGGTACCTGTGCCGATGCCCGAACACGTGCAGCAGGGGTGCGGGTCCGGTAGCCGCAAGGTGAGAAAGGCGCTCGTGGGTCAGCAGAATGGTGCGGCGAGGGTCCAGCGTCGCGAGGATTGCATCCACTTGCGCCCGATTCGCCGTGAGCACCTGCTTGTGAACTTCCTGCTCGTCAGCACGGTAGGCTGCCCACGTCGCTGACGCTTGGAACGCTTCGATGGGCTTCCGGGCTGCACGCTCTGCTTCCTGGGCTCGGAGACTCCGCGTCTCTTCGATTGCTTCTTTGCACCGGCGATATGCCTGCGTTCTGCGGTCCATTCGGATCCCACTGAGCGCAGCCAACTTGTCGGCGGCTTCCTGTTGCGCCTCAGCCGCTCCCGCCTGGGCCTGAGCGTCGGCATCCACCTCTAGCCGGGTCTTCTCTGCTAGCAGTTCGTGGTGACGGGCTCTGAGGCGATCCATCCTCTCGCGAAAGATCGGGTTCTTGCCCCAACTTGTCGGGCAACCACTGAAGCCCGTGACGTAGTAGCGGCCTAGTTCGTGTGCCTGGTGATGCACAACCTGAAACCCTGGACCCCGAGCAAGGTCGTACTCAGTCTTGTTGTCCCAGTTTCCGAAGACAAGAAATGTCGGGCAGCCAAAGGTCGCGACAATGCTCTGGAGTTCGTCGAGGCTCCGATTGCCAATGTCACCGGCGACCAGGATCCCGTCGTAGTTGTTAGCCTCCTGCGCCCGAAGCTTGCGCACGGCGTCCATGTTGTCGTGCATGTCGCTGAAGGCTAGGAGCTTCATGGCGTCGGCGCAGGGTGGTGAGCGAGGACGAGAAATGGCCGGGCTCGGCCGGGCCGGGGATGCCGTCCCAACCAGGAACGCCCGAGCCCAGGAAAGTTGTTCCGGCCCGACCCTCCAGGCAACCCGGCCCCTCCTCGGCCGCCTTGATCTCCAGCACCCCAGCCACCCTCGACCTCGGCCCCGTCCCCGGCGATGATGTCCGTCCCTTCCGGGGCGGGACGAAGATGACCGAAGCCGAGTGGAAAACCCGCAAACGCCGCATCGACCCAAAGCTCGATGCTGTCGGTTGGCCTTTACCGAAAAGCCGGAGCAAGCCCAGTGCGGTCCGGTCCGAAGAAGAAGAAACCGACAACGGCCCCGCTGACTACGCCCTCTGGCTGGACGGCCAGGTGGCTGCCGTGGTCGAGGCCAAGAAGCTCACCGTCGGCCCCCAAAACGTCCTGACCCAGGCCGAGCGGTACGCCAAGGGCCTCCGAGATTCGCGGTTCGACTTCGACGGGCTCCGGTGCCCCTTCCTGTACGCGACCAACGGCGAGGTCATCTGGTTTCACGATGTCCGACATGCGCTGAACCGATCATGCCGAGTCTCGACCTTCCACACGCCAAGTGCTCTTCGAGAGCTTCTTGGTCGTGACCTCGGCGATGCCTGTGAGAAGGCCCTCGCTCTTCCCCACGATCACCCCCGCCTCCGCCCCTACCAGAAGGAAGCGAATGCAGCCGTCGAGAAAGCAATCTCCGAGAGGAAGCGGAACCTCTTGGTGGCGATGGCCACGGGAACGGGAAAAACCTACACGCTAGTGAATCAGATCTACCGGGCCATGAAGACCGGGATTGCCAAGCGGGTTCTCTTTCTCGTTGATCGTCGAGCCCTCGCTGCTCAAGCGGTTCGGGCGTTCAATTCGTTCGAAGTCCGGCCCGGCTACAAGTTCACGAGCGACTACGAAGTCTACTCGTCCCGGTTCCAGATGGGGGATTTCGACGATGAAGACAAGTTCGACCCGAAGGTTCTGCCGCAGGGATACCTGACGGACCCGAAGCCGGGACATGCGTTCGTCTACGTCTGCACCATCCAACGGATGGCGATTAACATCCTCGGTCGTTCGGCGATCTTCGGGCTCGGGGACGAAGCCGTCGATGACGACGCCGACAAGATCAACATCCCGATCCATGCCTTCGATCTGATCGTGGCTGACGAGTGCCACCGGGGATACACGTCGCAGGAGATCTCGACATGGCGCTCGACCCTGGACCACTTCGACGCTATCAAGGTCGGCCTCACAGCCACCCCAGCAAGCCACACGACCGCGTTCTTCACGAACAAGGTGTTCGAGTACGGCTACGAGCAGGCCGTTCGTGACGGCCACCTGGTGGACTACGACGCGGTGAACGTCCGCTCCGAAGTGCGGATGAACGGCCTCTTCTTGCGCGAGGGGGAGAACGTGGAGGTCGTGGACCCGGAAAACGGCCTCTCCAAGATGGACCAGCTCGAAGACGAGCGGACCTTCGACACGGCCGAGATCGAAGCCAAGGTCACGGCTCCGGAGTCGAACAAGAAGATCCTGAAGGAGATAAAGAAGTATGCTGACCGGCACGAGCAGGAGCATGGCCGGTTTCCGAAGACCCTCATCTTCGCCGTGAACGACATGCCCCACACGAGCCATGCGGATCAGCTCGTGGATCTCGCCAAGGATGTCTTCGGTAAGGGCGAGGCGTTCGTCGAAAAGATAACTGGTCGTGTCGATCGCCCGCTTCAGAGGATACGGGAGTTCCGAAACCGACCGAATCCGGGCATCACCGTTACTGTAGACCTGCTCACCACGGGCGTAGACATTCCCGACCTGGAATACATCGTCTTCCTGCGCCCGGTGAAGAGCCGCATCTTGTTCGAGCAGATGATCGGCCGTGGCACTAGGAAGGGCGAGAAGTATCCCGACAAGGATCACTTCACCGTCTTCGACTGCTTCGACGGCACGCTGCTCGCCTACTTCAAGAAGGCCACTGGGATCACGGCCGAGACACCGCTCCAGCCGACGAGGACGGTCAAGGAGATCATCAACGACATCTGGGCCAACAAGGACCGCGACTACAACATCGGCTGTTTGGTGAAGCGGCTTCAGCGGATCGACAAGGCGATGTCGGCCGAGGGCCGGGTGCTCTTCGCCAAGCATGTGCCAAACGGTGATCTCGCAAAGTACGCCCGGCAGCTACCGGGAGCGCTTCGGTCCGATTTCGTGGATGCCATGAAGCTGCTCCGTAACGACGAATTCCAGGAGCTTCTGGTGGCGTACCCGAGGCCACAGCGGACGTTCATGAAGGCGTACGAGCAGACCGATCAGGTTTCGTCGGTCTACATGTTCAGGGACATCGCCGGGAACGAATACAAGCCAGCCGACTATCTCCAAGTCTTCGCGAAGTTCGTCACGGAGAACCAGGACCACATCGACGCCGTTCGGATCCTGCTGGATCGGCCACGGTCGTGGAGTCCGTCAGCGTTGACCGAATTGAAGACCAAACTCACGCAGAGCCGTTACAGGTTCTCTCCGGACAACCTGCAGAAGGCGCACGAAATCCACTACAAGAAGGCGCTGGTTGACCTCGTCAGCATGGTGAAACATGCCGCCCATGAAGAAGCCCCGCTGCTCACGGCAACCGAGCGGGTCGAGCGGGCGTTCTCGAAGATCACCTCCGGGATGACCTTCACGGCGGACCAGCAGAAGTGGCTCGACCGGATCCGGGAGCACCTCCGGGAGAACCTGTCCATCGACAAGGAAGATTTCGAGCTGGTGCCGGTGCTCTCGGATGCCGGTGGCTGGCCAGTGGCTCGGAGGATCTTCGGGGAGCCTCAACTCGAAGCCCTCATCGCGAACTTGAACGAGGCAATCGCAGCATGACGCGGGTCTTTCACGGGATCGATTTCGCGAACGTTGAGGCCCATCACGGACAGTGTTGGCTCGTGGACGACGGCACGACGCTCACCGCCCGCTTCAATCCACAGGAACCCGTTGTCCGAACAGCCGTGGACTGTCCGTTCGGCACCAGCCAAGGGTTCGAGGCGCTTCTGAAGGGTGAAATTACCGAACCGAGCGACGATGGGTTCAAGACCCGGGCCACAGAGCGGCTGATGCGAAAGCATGTCGCCGCCTTCACGACGAACGCAGAGTGGCGAGCCCAGGACACCAAGACAAGGAAGGCTCTAGACCGAGTCTCGTTCTTCAACGGGGGCGCTCATGTGCAACCCTCCGTGGGGCTGGTCATCGTGCCCGAGTTCCTTGACTGGCTCATGGGAAGACTCGGAGGTGACTCAACGACCGAACGTCTGAAGCGGGTCCGCGAGGCTCGCCTGGGCGAAGGTCCCGTTGTCGAGGCCCATCCTCGGCTACTGCTCTACTCCATCATTGAACGTGTTCGACTTGGGAGTCGCCAGACCATTCCCGCTCAGGTGATGGCGGACATCGGTGGATACAAGGATCGTGGTGCTCACGGAGAGCAGGGCCGTCGTCAAGCGTACAACCTGTTGGCCTCCGGCACGGCGCACTGGCAGCCGACCGGACAGGCCAGGCAGATTGCGGTCCCCGACCTTGTGACGATGCTGGCCGTCGATCACGCCTTTGATGCCTGGCTTGCGGCCCTAACGGCATGGGCACACCACCACCACGACACCTGGACCTGGGATCAGGCTGGCTTGCCGCAGGCGAACGTTGAGGTCGAGGGCCACATGCTGATTCTCAAGATCAACGGGAAGACCGACTGATGACCGACATCGTCCAGAAGCTTTGGGGCTTCTGCCATACGCTCCGCCACGATGGGATCGACTACGGCGACTACATCGAGCAGATCACCTACCTCCTCTTCCTGAAGATGGCCGATGAGCGGGACGTAGAAGTACCAAAGGGATGCTCGTGGCCGACCATCCGGGACAAGAGCGGCACCGACCTCACCGACCACTACATCGAGGCCCTGCGGAAGCTCGGCAAGAGCCAGGGCATCCTCGGGGACATCTTCGCGGGTGCCCAGTCGAGGTTCAACAACCCGGTCAATCTCAAGAAGCTCGTCTCGCTCATCGACGAAACCGAGTGGACCAGCCTCGACGTGGACGTGAAAGCCCAAGCCTACGAGGGCTTACTGGAGAAGGCAGCGGCCGAGGGCAAGAAGGGCGCGGGGCAATACTTCACGCCCCGAGTGCTCATCCAAAGCATCGTCCGGTGCATGAAGCCGGATCCGAGGTTGAAGCCCGACTTCACGATCTCCGACCCGGCTGTCGGAACCGGTGGCTTTCTCGTGGCCGCGTACGAGTGGCTCAAGGACGAGACCCGAGGCGGGGCCATCGACCGCAGCGTGATGAAACGGATCCGGTCCAAGACCTACTTCGGCGAGGAACTGGTTCCTCGACCTCGCCGCATGGCGCTGATGAACCTGTTCCTCCACGGCATCGAGCCGCAGATTCGGCTCGGTGACAGCATCGGAGAGCCTCCCGCACCCGAACGCTTTGACGTGATCCTGACGAACCCACCCTTTGGGACCAAGGGTGCGGGCCAGGCACCGGAGCGGGACGACTTCACCATCTCGACGAGCAACAAGCAGCTCAACTTCGTCCAGCACGTGCTCACGATCCTGAAGCAGGGTGGTCGTGCAGCCGTGGTGCTGCCCGACAACGTGCTCTTCGCCGATCAGGCGGGCGAGGTCTTGAAGATCGTGGCCGAGGACTGTGACCTTCACACCGTCTTGCGGCTGCCAAGGGGAACTTTCACGCCGTACAGCCAGGGGGTGAAAGCCAACGTCCTGTTCTTCACGAAGGGGCACCCGACCGAGAAGGTCTGGATCTACGACGCTAGAACCAACGTCCCGGGCATCACCAAGAAGGATCGCCCACTGACCCCGGCGCATTTCAAAGAGTTCGAGAAGTGCTTCGGGTCGGATCCAAACGGCAAAGGCAAGCGGAAGCGCTCAGACTCGAAGGAGGATCGTTGGCATGACATCGCTCTCGCCGAGGTCAAGCGGAGGGAGTTCAAGCTCGACGGCCTCAAATGGCTCAAGGAGGATTCGCTAGAAGATGCGGATGATCTTCCCGAGCCCGAAGAGCTAGCGACCGATGCCATCGCCGAGCTGGAAGAAGCCGTTGCTGAGCTGAATCAAGTGCTCAAACTCCTGGAGAACGGCAACGGGGCGAGCAAGGGGGCGGAGGCGTGAGCGAGGACGAGCTTCCAGAGGGGTGGGCTTGCCCCGATCTTGGCACCCTCGTTCGGCCGTCGAAAAGGAAGGCTGAACCGGGGCATCGAAACGGTCGGCCCTACATCGGGTTGGAGCACATCGAAAGCGAAACCAATCGCGTCATTGGATGGGATGTCGGCTCCGGTGTGAAAAGCACGATGTGCGTGTTCTCCTGTGGCGATGTTCTCTACAGCAAGCTGCGTCCTTACCTTAACAAGGTGACCGTGGCGCCTGCCGATGGCGTTGGATCTACAGAAATTCTGGTTTTCGAGAAGCAGGCTCATCTGGTGCCCCAGTACCTCATGTGGCTCTTGTCTCGACACGAAACGGTTCGCACAGCCAACGAACGAGCGGCGGGCGTCCAGCTTCCGAGAATCACGTTCGAGAAGATCGCTGACATCACAGTCCCCCTCGCCCCACTCCCCGAGCAGCACCGCATCGTCGGGCGGGTCGAGGCTCTCCTCGCAGAGGTGAACAAGGCCAAGGACCGGCTCGACCGGGTGAAGGTCATCATCAAGCGGTTCCGGCAGGCGGTGCTGGCGGCGGCCTATAGCGGACGCCTCACAGGCGATTGGCGACTCCTCGGTCCGGAGATCCCAATCTGCTCGGCGTTCGACCCCAGAGAACCTGGGCGGTTCTCGCTCGATCCTGATGTCGAACTGCCCGAGTTACCTAGGCCCTGGGTGTATGCGCCAATCGGCAACGTTGCCTCATTCCAGCAGGGAATGCAGATCGCCAAGGCAACCCGTTTCAAAGAACCCGGTCCGGGGCGGCTTCCCATTCTTCGGATAGGGAACTACTCGACGGCATTTACCGACGATGTGGAGTACGCCCAAGTGGGTGAGGACACGCTAATCGCCGAAGCTGAGGATCTAATTCTGACCCGGACCGGCGAGACCAGAGGGAAGGTTCTCACGGGTTACCGTGGCGTGTTCCATAACAACACCTTTCGGATCAACTTTGACAAGCGGCTCGTTGGCCGGCGGTATCTACTCCACTGGTTACAGACCAAGGAGGTTCAGGCTTACATCCTCGACCGTTCGGGCAAATCCGCTCAGCCTGACCTCACCCATAAGGCGTTCGGTCCTTGTCCATTTCCCATACCTCCGCCGCCCGAGCAGGAGGAAATCGTCAACCGGATCGAAGCGGCATTTGCGCTCACCGCATCCATCGAGGCCCGCGTGACCGCCGCTGCTTCCCGGGCCGAGAAGCTCCCCCAGGCGATCCTGTCCAAGGCATTCAAGGGCGAGCTGGTCCCCACCGAGGCCGAGCTGGCCCGAGCAGAGGGCAGGTCGTTCGAGTCGGCCGAGGAGATGTTGAAGAAGGTCAAGGCAGCCGATGTCGGTGGACTTGCTCGTGGCGGCAGTCGCCGAAGGGGCCGGCAGAGAGAGAGATGACGACCAAGCCTCTCGTGTTCCTGGGCTCGTCGTCCGAAGGCATCAAGGTCGCAGAAGTGATCGAGAGCCACCTTTCCCGTGACTTCGAGATGAAGCGATGGGATCGGGGCCTCTTCGTCCCTGGTCACTATGCGCTGGAGTCGCTGGAGGAGGCCGCCCGGCAGTGCAAGTTCGCCGTCATCGTGGGGACCGCAGACGATGTGCTGACGAAGCGACGGAAGACCAGTCGCACGATCCGAGACAACTTGATCTTCGAGTTCGGCCTATTCTACGGGGTGTTTGGCCGGAAGCGGACCATCCTCGTCACGCCGAAGCGAGTGGCCTTGGGGCTGCCGACCGACCTCGACGGTCTGACCCGGGCTACCTACACGAAGTACCCGGGGCCGCCGACAACCAAGAAGTGGCTGGAGTCTCTTCAGGCCGTGAGCAACGAAGTGACGATGGCGCTCCTCAAAGAGGTCAGTGCTGAGCGGACGGCATCGGCGAGGAGGGCCAAGGGCGACCGGATGAACCGCCGAAGGCAGGCAGCCCTGAGGCTCTACCGTGCGGTCACAACCCTGCGGGACATCTTCATCGACGTGCCAACCAAGGCCCTTGGCGCCGCAGGGAACAAGGTCAAGTTCGACAAGGTGAAGGCCGACGCATCAGCCAAGGTCCGCAAGCTGGAAGAGGATTGGCAGGGCGATGCAGAACTCTTGGGCGTGATCCCGCAGCTTTCAGGGCTGACGACTGCCACGTCCAAAGCCCTTGTTGCCTTCCCGTACCCAGCCGTCAACGTTTCGCAGGCTGAGGCCCATGAGGTGGCGGGGCGTTTCCTGGCCAGGGTATCGAAAGGCACCGTCGGCGAACGACTCGGTGCGGCAGCAGATCAGGTTGGGCGGGAGGCGGAACGAAAGGTGACCGAGTTCTCGAAGATGTACACCGACTGGTGGAGGGAGCATGAGCCTCCCCTTCGTCAGCGAGCGCAGGCGCTCCAGGACGGCGTCATGAACGCCACCTTCGAGGGCTCGTGATGACCACTCTCGGCAGAATCATGCCCGACTACGAGGACCGACGACGCGAGGGTTCGGAAGGTCGGGGGCGGGTTCGATTGGTGAACGTCAACCGACCGTAGCGGGGAGCTGATGTTCACGAACAGTTCGAAGCGCCACGACTTCTTCCGCAACGCATTCACGGAGCATTCAAAGCCGCCGTGCCAGGTGCTTATTGCGGTTGCGTTCTTCACCGACCCCGAGCCGGTACTGGACCTGGTTAACCGGGGGTGCCACGTGAAGTTGATCGTGCGCCTCGGCTTCCCGACCAGCCCAGCGGCACTTCGGAAGCTGCTCAACATCGAGGGTATCCAGGTCCGGTACATCAACAACGAGTCGTTCCACCCGAAGCTGTACATCTTCGCCGAGAAGTGTGCGTTCGTCGGGTCATCGAACCTGACCAAGAGTGCGCTGCTCACCAACCAGGAGATCAACGTCGGGATTCCCGTTTCCGATCCGCGCTACGAGGACCTGGTCGCGACGTTCGTGGACTACTGGGGCCAGGTCCGGGTACTCGACGAGTCCGTGCTGGAAAAGTACGAACGAATTTTTCGCAAGTACGAGGCGGCGCATCGGAGCTTGGGCCAGATGGACCTGGAGGTCGCCGGGCTGGCGAAGACGCAAATCTCGAACATCGGTCGGGACGACATTAAGCAGGATGCGGAGGACGAATTTCTCGATGAGTACCGGACCACCTACCAGGGGTTCCTCGACGCATTCCGCACCGTGCGCCGTCTCTATTCTGAGACAGGCAAGCGAAAGGTTCCCGAAGACAGGCTCCCGTTGCGGCTGGAGGTGGACTCCTTCTTGAGCTGGGTTCGGGAAAAGCTCGCGACCGGCGAGACGTATCAGCACGCACCAGTCCTTCACGGCTCCGACCTGAACAAGAAAGTCCTCCAAGCCGTCGATGCGTGGTTCAACTCGTCGTACCGCTGGTTCGACGAAGAAGTTGTCCCTGATCGCTATCCTCGGATCGTCCGTATCCTTGGGTCCGAAGGTGCAATCAAGAACGCTTCCTACGACGAGATTCTTTCCGCTCTTGAGGTGGTGAACTCGTTCAACGACCGGCGCCGATTCTTTCGAGGTGGGCACGAAACGCACGTAGCGGCTTTCAGAGCTGAGAATGATCTCGACGCGGTCAAGC
Organism: Myxococcales bacterium; assembly: GCA_016191785.1. Classification (GTDB taxonomy): domain Bacteria; phylum Myxococcota_A; class Polyangia; order Polyangiales; family Polyangiaceae; genus JADJKB01. Next base: position 41,686 of record JACPVJ010000006.1, read on the forward strand.
ACACGATTCGCTACCTGCTCTTCGGGAAAGACGACCCCATTGTGCGTATGGGACGCTGCATCTTCGCTCCCAGATACAAGCTGGGCCAGTTCGGTCGAAGTGCCGTTCAAGAACTGCTGGGCTGGATCAACTCAGACGACATCCCCGTCTGCAACAACCGCACGTTGCGGTCTCTGCGTTGGATGGGCTTCGATGTCGCCGTCATCGGAGAGTGACCGAAAGGATCCAGCCATGCCTCCAGCCAGTGACCGAGCCCCGATCGACTTCCTCCGCCTCCCGGTCGTCTCCCTCTCGGCCGAGTACCTGGTTATGGGCCACCTGCTCAGGCGGAACATCCTCACGTACAAGGCCCCGCCCGGGAACGAAGGCTACGATCTGATCTGCATCCACCCGGACCCGAGGCACCAGCCGAAGAAGGGCGAGGTGGCCCAGGTCCGGGTCCAAGTGAAGAGCCGCTACCAAACGGACTGCGACCGGGGATTCCCCGTGAAAGAGGTCAGTATCAACGCCTTCGACTTCCTCGTCGTGGCGTTCTTGAACATCGGGAAGTTCTTCGGCCGGAACGATGGAGCCACCGGGTGGACCGAACCGGAGTTCTTCACATTGCCGGCGAAGTTCATCCGGAAACACCACGACGCGCGATCATCCTGGCAGAAGGTCCGGCTCCGAGGGCTCGACGACGAGATTGCGGAATTCAAGAACGAGCGGGGCTTCGAGCTGATTGCCGAGGCCCTCGGGGTGAAGAGGCCGAGGAAGGTGCGCGGCTCTCAATGACTGTCCGACCCGTTCTTGAAACCGCACCATGGGTCACTTGCTCGAAGTGCGGCATCGTTCAGTTTGACGAGACGTTCTTCGAGCAATCGTTCGTCCTGGGATTCGCCGAGTGCCCGAAGTGCCAAGCGCACCTCGACTGGTGGAACGCTGTGTGCGCTTCAATTCGTGAGCACTTCGTGTTCGGCCAGACCATGCTGATGGCCGGAGCACGAACTCTCATCCTGGAGGTCATGCTTGCGCCCGGCGGACAAGTAAAGGTCAGGCTCCAAGACTTCGGGGTGCCTGATGACGCTGAAATCGTTCACCTCAACGTCACCGCAGGGGGCAAAGGGGCGTGGATCCGTCTCGGAGCACTCTCGTGAGCGAGATGTCGTGACTTTGTAGCGGGGCTCCTCCGTCGAAGTGTTGTTCCGACACAAACGACGAAAGGAACCCCATGGACACGGTGACCCGAGACGAGTTTTTCACCAAGCCCGAAGTTGCCGAAGCCGTTGCCGAGCTGCGGCGCGTGATACGCGGGGTGCTGCCGAGCGGCACGTTCGCCGAGCGAGAGGAGGCCGTCTTGGCGATTACCAACGAGGCGATGCGCACCCTCTTGGAGGAGGAATTACAGGCGTTGGCCAACGGTTTCGGCGATCGCCTGCTCATAAATGGCAAGGAATTCAAGCAGCACCAACCCGGCGGCGCGAAGTACCACTGCCTTGGTGGGCCGATCGAGGTTGTTCGCTACACGTACCGGCCGGTGGATGAACGCAACGGGCCGACGGTAGTGCCGCTCGAGCTGGTTGCCGGACTCGCCGAGGGAGCCACGCCCGCGCTTGCGTACAACGTCGCCTACGGGTACGGGCAGCACGACATGCGCCAGCATGGGGAGTCGCTCGCGGCAACGTGGCGGACGCCTCCGCCACGGGCGACGCTGGAGCGGATGGCGAAGCGACTCGCAAAGAAAGCCCAGAGTCAGGCACCAAAGATAGAAAAAATCCTGCGCCAGATGGAAGAGGTGCCCGAAGGAGCCTGTGGCATTTCGACCGGACTTGATCGTACTGCGGTGCCGATGGCGGAAGAGCGTCCTGCCGACGCACCGCCGAAACGTGGAAAAAAGCGGCGAAAGCCGCGCGAGCGCCGTGCGCCGAAGCCGATCGATGTCGCTTGGCGAATGGCCTACGTCGGAACGGTTGCCTTCGTCGATGAGTATGGCGAGACGCTCGCCACGCGACGCTATGCAATCCCAGCGTGCGACGATCCGTCCACGGTCGTCACGAAGATGATGGCGGACGTCCGGGAGGCGATGCGGCGAAAGCCAAGCCTGACGGTCGGCATCGTCCAGGACGGAGCGCCCGAAATGTGGAATGTCCTTCGATCTGGGCTCTCGGAGCTCCAGCGTGCCGGCGTGATCCCGGACTGGAAGGAGGGCATCGATCGCTATCACTTGCTGGAACGGCTCGCCAAAGCGCTGGCCATCGTCGAGCCAGACGCTGAGAAGCGAAAGAGCACGCTGTCCACGTGGAACGAGCGGCTCGACCGTGACGATTCCGCGATCGACCGGATCGAAACAGACCTGACCCAACGCTGCATCGATCTCGAGCCGATCGATCAAGATGCCCTGATGGAGCACCTCGGCTACATCGAGAACAACAAGGACCGCATGCGCTACCCCACGCTCTCGAAGGCGGGGCTTCCCATCGGCAGCGGTGTCACCGAGAGCGCGGCCAAGACTGTCATAGGTCGCCGCGCGAAGAACAGCGGGCAACGCTGGAGCGAGCCCGGTCTCCGTGGCGTGCTCACGCTCCGTGCCATCCACCAGAGCGCTCGACTCCCACGCTTCTGGACCTACCTTTCACGTCGCTACACCGCCGTCGTGAACGAAGCCGCGTGATCCGTACGTGGTCCACGCCCGGGCAAAGTGTCGCCGCTCCTGTTGCACGGTAACAACGTGATCCGAGACCCGCTTGGCCCGGAGTTCTACCTCTACGGTCGGCCATGGCCGGACGGTGACGAGGGCGACGTCAAGGTCAACGTCATGGCGACATGGTTTCTTCGCCAACCCGATGACACGGTTGAACGTCACCTCGTCGATGCAGCCCGGCAGTACACCGCTGGGCGCTTCGATGCCGTGGTAGTTCCGGCCAACATCGCTGCTGAAGCCGCTCTTTCGCCCGTAGTCGCGAAGGTCTTCGAGGGATTCGCGGGCCGAGAGAATCTCGACCGATTTCTGCGTGACGCGGCAACCTACTCACACCAATTGAATGTTCTACTTGCGGTTGTGGCCGAGCTTCTGCCTGCACCGAAGTTCCCCGACGAGATTCGAGGCGTTCTGAATCGCCTCCGGCGGCTCAGGAATGACATTGCCCACGACGGTACTTGCGCCAGTCAGTCCCAAGGCGACGCTGCCGAACACATCGCGGCGGCGATCTTCCTGGTTCAGTACGCTACCCTGCTCCGAAAGAAGCTGAGCGAGCGCATGGCGATACCCTGAGGCTCGCGTGGTGATCCCCACCGCTGCCGTCCACCTCCGCGACCTCATCCTCGCCTCCGCCCAAGCCCGAGGCGTTCCCCCTCAAAGTACGCTTCTTCCGCCTTGAACGTGGCCTTCCCGTTCTTCGCCTTCGTCTCAATGGTCGAGCCCTTCGAGGATGCCACGTTGATCTCCCTGGGGATCCCGCCGTGGCCGAGCACGGATACGCCCCGGATGTGATCACGGTTCATGGCTCGGCCTGGAAGTCGTCGAAGATGTGGCCACGTCAGCGCGATGGCGGCTTCAAGATCGATGCCGTCGTCGATCACATCCTTCGCCTCGCCGAGGCCGAGCTGTCCCGAGTTGTTCCCGACTTCGTGATCCCGAGCGGCATCCCGGCATCGAGATCCGGCCTGGTCATGCTGCACGTGGCCGGCATCAAGCTCGGCTTGGTCGAGCGGGGCTCGAAGGCCGAGCTGCTCGTGGAGAAGGTCACGGACGCCAAGATCCGACAGCGCATCGAGAGTCATCTCGGGCAAGGCGGTCTCACGGACGGTGATCTCCACCGACTCGCCGACGCCAACGGGATGTTCGCCTCCAGGTCCACCAAGATCGACTTCGACCCGTTCGAGCTGCACTCGGACCGGTGGGTCCAGGTGCTCAGGCTCGGCCGCATGGTGAACGGCCGTGTCGAGCATCGCTACGTCATCATCGTGGACGACCACGACCTGACCGAGTTCACGCTGGCCGATCCAGCCGGTGCCGGGCTGGTGAGGTTCACCAGGGACGAGCTGACCAAGGCGTGGCAGCTCGGAGCAAAGAGGGGCGTGACGTGGGTGGGGACGGTGTCGGCGAGGTAAGAGACGAGCGTGGTGGTGCAGTCTGCCACCCCCTCAAGCCGCGTGGACGCCCGGTTGACGCCCCATCGGGAACTGACGAAGATGTGAAAGTTTGGAGCGAAACGGGGGAAGCCGTGGATCGGGATGATCTCGGCGTCACTGGCCAGCAGGGAAGGAACCTGAAATGGTTGCAGGAATTTGCGTTCCGAACCCTGAGGTCGCACACGTCGTCGATCTAGCAGCCGGAATCTGTGAGGGCGCACGTCCGCTGCTCGTGCAGGTTGAGCCACGAAATGATGCCACTCTGCTGGACTGTTTTCCTGTTGTTGATCGACAGGTGCAACTGCACGGCGGAGAGGTTTGCTGTGGATGGCGCATCTGGGAACGGCCCAGCGTGCTCATCGAGGCCGAGTTTCACGCAGTATGGCAGAAGCCAAACGGCGATCTACTCGACTTGACACCGAACCAACTGGGCGCCGAGCGGATCTTGTTCCTGCCGGACGCGACTCGCCAGTACGAAGGCCGTCAGGTGAACAACGTTCGGCGGGCTCTTCGGAATGACCCTGAGATCCATCGATTCATTCAGACCTGTGACGCCGAGTTCGAATTTCTCAACCGGGGCGAGCGAGCACTTCAGCACGGTGCGATCACCCTCGATACTGCGGAGGCGGCGGAGTGGCAGCAGATCCAAGCTAACAAGCTGATGGCCGAGGCAGCACTCTGGCAGACGCACGTACCAGCCCAACTATCCCCGCAGGATCTCGACGACCGACGGCGTGAACGCAATCGTCGCAAGCGGGAACGGAGGGCTCGGAGGTGACGAAGGGGGGCGGGGCAACCGCCGCTCCACCGCTGGCCAGAACACGAAGCTCGCGGCAGACCGGTGCTCGAACTCGCAACAGATCCACTGAAGTGTTGCGAGTTCAGTCTGCACCTGCGTTCTTCTTCAATTCAGCCCGGGCCTCGTTGAGGAGGTCAACGAGCCGCACACGGCTAGTCGGAAGCTTCGGCAGAAGGTAGGCCCCTTGCCGAGGATCCCCAACCATCTCAGCTCGACCTTCGATGAAGTCCCGCAAGAGACGCCATGCGGCCCATGCGTCTAGCGTGTCATCGGTCTTGGCCGCTTCCGGTGGAATGCTGAGGCTCGTCAGGTTGGCCACGAGAGCGTCACGCCCCCGCTTCGAATCTTGACCCTTGTACCTCGGCATCGGAACCCCGATACCCGCTGCGATCCACCAGAACGCCCACGCGACGCTTGGGTTGACCTCGAAGACGAATCGTCCAAGTGTCGCCGGCAAAATCGTGGGGGCGAGTTTCCAGCCACGCTCCCCCGAAGAGAACGGGGTGCCCAACGTGGAACAGGTGATCGCCCAGTGAGGGCAGCCCGAGAACGGAAGCGCAGCCACCGCTTTGGGCTCCACCAGGGGATGCTCTCGCACGAATCGCCGGATGGCCCGGTCAATCGGTCGATCCGAGAAGCCAAAGACTGGATCGAAGCTCAAAGGTGCGTCCCACGCCACGAGGACGGAATCGCCGCTTGCCTCCGCTTCCAGAGTGGATCGCACCTTGCCGGACGGAATGTTCATGCACCCGTTTTCCGTCCAGAAAGTCGTCTTCTTGGATGGGGCTGGATCAACCCCGATAAGGGTCCACGTCATGCTGCAACGGTACGGCGGCAACCGGAGCTGGTCTACGCCCAGACCATCCCGACGCCCCTCCTCACGTCGTCATCGAGCAATGAGGCGTACACCTGCGTCACGCTCGGTCCTGAATGGCCGAGGAGCCTTTGCGTGAGCCGGAGATCCCGGGTTTTCCGATAGACCTCCACGGCGTAGGAGTGCCTCGTGGCATTGCGGACCGACCCCACGTCACTCCTCGTTCGCAACGAGGTCAAACCAGGTTCGATAGGGCGGGACGACAAGCTCCTTCCGCAGCCGGCCCCGAGTCAGTACCAGATGGAGCGACCCGTCACCTCTCCGTGTCGCGGTGACTTCCGTGACTCGTTTGCACGGCTGCCCTGACAAGCGGTGACGCTCGGCGAGTACTCGGAGCATTCGACGCCCGTGCGCTGTGAGCCAGTAATGCCCCCGGGGGTATCCGGCTTCATCGCGGTTCTCGGGGTCATGCGCGAACAGGGGGTTGTTCAGAATCGCCCCGACTGAGGCCGAACCCAACTCGTGAAAGTCAAGGTAGTCGGTGAGGTAGACGTGAACCTCAACCTCCGTCGGAAGACGCTCGTCGTCGTGAAGCCAGCCATCCGTAGCGTCAGCCGCAAAGAGCACCAGCATGGTTTCATACTCGCGGGTGCTCAGAGCCGGATACCTGGATTCTCCTCTCACGTGTGCTTTTCCAGATCGAGAGGCCGCGAGCAGCAGTTGGACGCACTGGTCCGGCGTCGCTTGGCCACCCCAGCTCGCCGTTCGGCACCAGGTGACTACTGCTTGCTCGATTTCGCGAGTGAGATAGTTCACAGGCATGACAGGCAGGACTCCTTGCCGAGGTACATCCCGCTCCCCGTCCCCGGCCTTACGCCGAGGTACCTGGAGGTCGTGCTGATGGACGCATGGCCCAAGGAGTCCCTCAGCACATGCAGCGGGCAGCCCTTCTCCAGAGCCACAGAGGCATGAGCATGACGCAGCCAGTGCGGTGAAGCTGGCCGTCCGATCCCCTCCATGGCTGCCGTGGAGACGATCCTCCTGGCCTGCCTGACAGACAGTGGCGAACCCTTGGCGACCTTAAACACCCGCGTGATCTCGGTCTCATTCGGCAGCCGGAGTGATCGAAGCTCGACGAGCAGCTCCTTCGGTACCGCCACGGTTCGAGCCCGTGATCCTTTGCCCACGACGGAGATCCCAGCAGGACCGAGATCGATCCACCGGATGCCGACGGCCTCGGAGATGCGGAGGCCCGAGAGGTACAAGAGCCGAAGCAGGATGCGGTTTCGCCCCGAAGCGGCTTCCTTGATCATCTGGTTCACTTCACCTTCATCGAGCAACCTCTCGTGGAGCCGGCCAACAATCTTTGGCACTCGGAGTACGATGCCCAGATTCGTGTTCGTGAACCCGATCCTCGAAGCGAAGGCCAGCAAGGACTTCAACGTGGAGATCCGTCTGGCCCTGGTAGCCGAGGCACCCGTGATGGACTCGGCGTAGACCAGTACGTCCGCCGTGGTGGCCGACCGTAGGCCGTTCGCAAGGACGTTCAAGAAGCTTGTGGCCTCGGCCAGGTAGACCCTCCGTGTCGTGGGCGGACGGCCAGAGAGCCACAAGTTCACGAGGTGATCATCGGTCTCGATCTTCCGGAGCGTCGGGGTGGTCATGCTGGCCGGAGTACGGATCAGCGGGCTTGGAATCAACCTGAAACCCCGAGAATGCGTGGCCGCAAAGCTGCGTTCTCGGCCATCGCCTACATCGTTCCCGTTCGCGCTGCCCGGTCTCTCGGAGCGCCGACGTCCTGGCGCGGTACGCTCTGGAACCATGATCATCGACGCGGACATGGTCCTCCTGACCAACCTGACGGCATCGTTGGACGAGCAGATCGAGAGGCTGCTCCCGCCAGCCGACGAGTGCGATGCGGACCACCTGGAGTTCCTGGTCGGCCTGGGCTTCGTGGCTTGCCAGTGGTACCTCACGGAGCGTCGTAGTTGGGCTCATGTGGAGCAAGGCTCGGCGCTGAAAGCAGGGCCACAGCACCGACACGGCGTCGGGATTGCCTCGGTCGTGAATGCTGCGGCCAATTTCTGGAAGCATGCGGCCGAATGGCGCGACGATGGACTTGCGGACCGACAAGCCAACACGCTCAAGCCGCTTCTTGACCTCGGCTTGCAAGAACCAATCGATCTGTGGTCCGTGCTCGACGAACTGGTGCGCCCCCACCCGCCCCGATTCCGAAGCCTCCTGCCGTTCTTGGAGCAATGGGGACAGAACGTGGTGCCGCCCGCGAAGGAGTGATCGAGGCCGAAAGAGGCGGTTCCCGTGACCAGGGAGCGCACCAGCATCGAGAGCGTACTGCATCGGCCGGCATTTCGGAGGTGCCGGCCACGGCTTCCCCCGCACCGGAAACGCTTGGAGCAGTTCGTTTGCGGTCACCCGCAGCAAAGCTGGCAGTTCCGTTGGGTCGAACGCCAGCTTGAAGGCGAGCTTGCTGCCGATGCCTGGGTGGTCGCACGCCGGGCACCAAACGGCGAATTGACCAACGCCATCTCCGGAGACCCTGATCGTGAGCCAGGTCTCGGCATTCTCGAATCCGGCTTCACTTCGAAGCTGCTCGAAGGGGGGGACCCGATGAGCAGCCTCGGTATGGTGGTCACACCCAGGGCCTACCCCGGCAACGCTTCTCTTTGGGTCGGCATCTGTAACGGGTCTGATCAGCTCCGAGTGGTCCACCTGGCGCTGGCGGCCCAGGTCAACGCTTCGTGCGTTTCGCGGCTCGCTTTGCAGACTTCTTTCGGGCCTTCGCTGTGCGCTTTCCGGCCTTCTTCGCGGCCTTCTTCCGTCGCGACTTCTTCGTAGGTGCTGCCGCCTTGGCCGGCTTGCGGCCATAACGAGACCGACCAGACGTGGGCACCAGCTGAACTTCTTCCTCCTCGGAGGATTTCTTGTCGTCAGTCATGGTGCCCCTACAGACTACCGCGCTTTTTCGTGGGCAGGTCAACGCCGCCAAGCCGACCCGTTCCTGGTCCGGGAGTCAGCACTGTCGCCGGGGCACTGGGCGGCTTCTCAGGCTCGATTGGTTGTTCGCCACCAGGAGTCTTCTCGGGCGGAATCGGAGCCTCGGTCTTAGGAGCCACCTGTTTCGGCGGCGTCTGCTTCGGTCGGTTTGGCATCTTCTCGTGGTCCTTTCCCTGGAGCGGTCGGAGTCCCGGCGGAAGGTTGTGGCAAGCCGAAGTTCGATGTTCCGGTTGGCGCCAAAGCAGGACCGGTTGAAGGGGGGAGAATCTCGGGCTCACGGTCCTTGGGCAGCGAGATCGCGCTGATCGAAGGACTGACCGACGGGGCGATAGTGACCGAGATCGCGGGTGCAGCATCCTGAGGTCGCTGGATCGCACTCACTGTAGTCAACACCGAGAGCGAAAGGATCGACAACAAGAAGCCGACGAACACGAATTGGCCAGACCGGATCAACTTCGCCCGTTGCTCATTTCGCTTGTAGCGATCCTGCCAGACGAGCCACAGATGGGCGGCGATGTACTTGCGATAATCGAGCTTCGGCTTCTCAAGCGCTTCCTTTCGAAAAACATCCCGTTCGTCGGGGAACTTCTGTCCAAACCGGAGCAAGAGCGCCCCGAGTGCGAACCCACTGCTGACGACCCCGAGTGCGAGCACAACCACGAAAGCAACGGCAATCCCGTGACCGTGCGGGACCTTGCGGGCGTTGTCGAGCAACGACCATCCTCCGAACGAAAACGCGACCGTCATGGAAAACCCGGCGGCGCCAAACAACGCCGTAGCCCTCGCGTCGAGTTTCGCAGCGTGAACGTCTTCGGCCGAAAGCTGCTTCTCTGCCCTGCCAAGAACATCTTCTACGACGCCCTCGTCTTCCACGGGGGCGAGCAACCGGGCAAGTGCGTCTCCGGTGAGGAACTCGATGCGTTCCGTTTTCTCAGGGGCCTTCTGGCTCAGTGCCGAACTGCCCGGGGACCCTGGGGCCAGGGGTGCAGCGCTCTCCGGCTTCCCGGGCTCCTCGCTCTCGGTTGACCCCGAGGGCAGTTGTTCTGGCTGCTCATCGGAACGGGGCTGCCCCTGCTCGACGATCCGCGACGAGGAACCCCGTGCGGGACTCCGCAGATCATCCCCATTATCCGCCGCCATCGCCGCGTAGACTACGACTTCCACGGCCCATCGCAAAGTAGAGCGATCAACTGCGAGCCGGATCGAGCCAGCGCATTTCCAGAGGTTGATCACGCAGAGGCCGAGACGTACTCGCCTCATGCCCCGTCGCTCACGACCCCGCATCAATCAGTCTCCGATGGCGATCACCAGTTCCGGTGAGGTCGTCATCGGCCTCGGTTATTGCTCTTCGGCCAAGAACCTCCGAGAGCTGCTCAAGGTCATCTCGACCACGATCCTGAAGCCCGGCCAGAAGTTCTTCGTCGGAGTGTCACTCGACAACCGTCGTCGTGACGATGCTCTCCGCCAGCTCGATGACGCAGCAGCGGAGGCGGCGGCTCTGTCCGGAGTCGGTGACCCGGAGCAGAAGGGGAGCGGTACCTGATGGCTGTTCGACGAGCACCCACGAGCCTCGATAACTCCAGAATCGCAATGACGAGTACCGGCGTCTTCTTGGGCCTCGGGTTCGCCCGGAGCCTGCACACCGTCGAGCAGGTCATCGAGCTGCTCCGTGGCGGTTCGATCACCGGGACGCTCTTCGTCGGCGTGCTCATCAACGATTCCGGGGCAGCGGCGCTGAAAGCGTACGAGGGCTCGGATGAGATCGCCGCCAAGAGCAAGCCGAAGCGAGGACAATCACGACGAGGTCAACCTTGACGCGGCTTGCTCGTCTTCTTCTTGCCCCTCGTCGTCTTCTTCTTGCCCGACTTCTTCTTCGTCCTCGGCCTGCCCCTCGGAGGTGGCTCGGCCTCCTGCTCATCAAGGGGGACGGAACCGGGACGAAGCCCTGGGACGCTGACCAAGTCCGCCGGAGTGACCCCGAATCGGACAGCCAGCGCCAAGAGCATGGTCAAGCTCGGGTTCCTTTTCGCGGATTCGACTTCTCGGAGAAAC
>JACPVJ010000200.1 GCA_016191785.1 Myxococcales bacterium
CGATCTGTGACACGCCGCCCCCAGAGGCTCTCGAGCACGCGCTCGCTCGCGAGCTCCGCGTGGTGTCTCGGTTCACCAGGCGGCGTGGCGCAGAGCGTGCGCCGACCGAGCGGAGCCCGACCGCCGCGCCGGGCTGAGGCACGACAGCGCCGCTCGCTCCGACCGGCAACGGTGCCGCAGTCTCGGAGCGACGCGTCTTCCCCACTCGGGCGAAGCCCGAGTAAGGGGAAGACCGCAGGCGCGCACGAGCGCGAAGCGCGAGGAGCACCTGCGAGCTGGGGCAGGAAGAGGGAGGATCAGGCGGAACTTGGGGATTGGGGCGTAGCGGGGAGCGGGGCGGGGCGCTCGGCGGGAGCACCAGGGAGTTAGGCGGTCTACTTCCCGGTTGCCAAGTCCAGCAACTCGGCAATTGGCTGTGTGCCATCGACGCGCAGAACGCGACAACTAGGCGGAAGGCGCTCGAGCCAGTCGTCGTGCAGACGTCGGCTTCGGACCCCCAGTCCGCCATCGTCGTACGCTCGCGCCCACGCGATGAACGCCTCGTGCTGGTCGTGCAAGTCGCCACCCGGCTCGAGACGAACTACACCAAAGCGCTTTCGTTCGCGTTGGCGGATCCGCTCGATCCGAACCGATTGGGGGGCGTGGACGAACACCACGACGTCGAAGAGCGGCATGAAGACGTCACCCCATCCGCAAAGCGACCCTGCTAGCACCCAGCGTTCCGCGCGCGAAACCGCCGAACTCAGCAATTGCGTGCGCTCGAGCGCGGTACGCGGCTCGCGATACGGTGGTTCTGTAGGAGCCCAGTAGAAGTCGTCTGTGTCCAGGAACGTGGAGTGAAGGCGCTCCGCGACGGCTCGTCCGAGTGTCGAGACACCGGCGCCAGCGGCACCGACGAGGTGGATCCTCTTCGGGGCGGTCGTCCGCATGAGCCGGCTAGCGAACGGCGTTCACCCGCGAACGCCGGAGTCCGAACATAGCAGACCGCGAGGCGCTGCAGCCGCGGGCGAGTGCCGCAGCAGAACGTTCGCCCGCGGAAGCGGAACGGACGGATGGGCAAGGCCAGGCCGGCGTTCGGCTAGGCGGAGTGCTCGCTGGCGCGAATGACGGTGAACACGAGATCATTGAAGTCGTCGTCTAGCTCGAAGTCGTTGCACAGGTACCGACGCCCGTTCGGGATCTCGTCCACGATCATGCACGCACCCCCGTGCCACCACTCCTGACGACCGTCCAGTTCGGTCACGTTGTAGAACGAGATCGAACCGCGCTTGTTGCGGCACTTCACTTCGAACGAGAAGGGAAGGCGGGATCGGACGCTAGCTCGCTCCTCGGGAGGAACAGAGAAGTACTCCCAGACGACGGCGCGGCGTTCGCGCACCCCGAACAGTTCGACACCGTCGGACATGCCGACGCCCTGAGGCCAGCTCGCGTCGGTGGACTCAATGGTGACCAGGAGAGTCTCGCCGAGTTTCGCAGGGAATCGATCCAGCATCACGAGCGTCTGGCCCTCGTACGACACGGCCTGCCCCTTCGACCGTTTGAAGAGCTCGCCGAAGTTGGGCACCGACTTTGACAACGCCGACACGGTCTTCCGCCCAACGAACGGCGTTCACCCGCGAACGCCAGGGACATCGTAACAGAGGTCGGGGCGCTGCAGAGGCGGGCGAGTGCCGAAGACAAAGTGGTCGCCCGCCGGCGCGCGACGGACGGTGGGGCAAGGCCGGACCGGCGTTCGGCGGGTGCAACGTGATAGGCGGCTGTCGCCCCGGCGCAGTCGAGCTATGCTTGGCCTATGGCGCAACCGAATGCGAACGAGTTGCTCGAGCGCGCACTTCAGCTTCCCGCCGACGAGCGCTTGGCACTCGCCACCGAACTACTCGACAGCGTCGAGGGACGCGAAGACCCTGCCTGGTCCGCGGCGTGGGCCGCCGAGCTCGACCGAAGAGTGAAGGCACTGGATAACGGGAGCGCCAAACCCATCCCCTGGGAACAGGTGAAGGCCGACCTCCAAGCTCGCTTGCGCGCGAAATGAAACCGGTCGAATTAGCGCCACCTGCGCGCGGCGAATTCGACGCGGCCGTCGACTGGTACGAATCTCAAGCTGAAGGCGTTGGCCAACGTTTCGTCGACAGTGTCGGTGAAACACTCGAAAACATCGCGGAAGCACCGCTTGCATGCCCCGTCTGGGGAGGAAGACCCGCGCTTCAGAAAGGCGGTCGTCGAACGATTCCCGTACGTAATCTCCTATCGGGAACTCACCAAGACGATTGAGGTCGTTGCAGTCGCGCACGGCGCACGCGAACCGGGATACTAGTTGGGTCGGAAGTAGCCGGTCCGCCTAACGAATTGGCGTTCTGCCGCGAACGCCGAGCGTCGAGTCGTCAGCCGGCGAGGCGCGACTGACGCGGGCGTGTGCCGCATCAGTGTCTCGCCCGCGGGAGCGGAACGGACGGTGAAACTGGCGACAACCGGCACTCGGCGGGTGGAACGCGAGTTAGACAGCACCTGTTCGGCCCTCGCGGGCGCGCGCGGTTTCGGCTGACCTCTCGAGGTCAATGATGCGAAGCACTGAGCCGTAGCCGACGACGCGTTGCCCTTCGCGAAGGAGGAACGCCATCCCGGGCTTCACGTGGCCGACATGCTCCTGGGGACTCAGGAACGCCAGGAACGCTCGCACCGTGTCGCCGGGGTTCACTTGCGCGACGTCGGGGTACTCGTGCGGCGCATCCCAGTCGTGGCCGGAGTAGTAGAATTGGGGACGGTAGCCGGTGAAGACGGGCTGGTGCCGGCCACCATGCTCGGTCGGCAGGAGAGTGAGCTCGACCTCGATGTCCCGTGGGCGATTGGTCGAAGCCATGTGGCTGTTTGACTTCCATTGTCCCTCGGAGCTCGCCCGACGCCATCCTCCCCTCCCCTCCAAGCCACGGCCGCGTGGCGACGTCACGCATTCAGCGCCTCCCTCACCCGCTCGAGCGCCTGCGGCAGCGCGCGCTCGACGACCCCCGCCTCCAGCCGAAGCACCCGGTAGCCGAGCTTCGCGAGCTTGCGGTCCCGCCGGGCATCCGGCGCACCGCGACCCCGGTGAGCGTCGCCGTCCACTTCGATGACGAGCCACGCCGCGGGCACCACGAAGTCTGCGATGAAGTCGCCGAGCACCACCTGGCGCAGCACCTCGACGCCGAGCTGACGCGCGCGAAGTGCGCGCCAGAGCGCGGCCTCCGAGGCCGTGGGCGAGCGACGACGCCTATGTCGCGAGCTACGCCCGTCTTCCCCGTTCGGGCGAAGCCCGAGTAAGGGGAAGACCGCAGGCGCGCACGAGCGCGAAGCGCGAGGAGCACCTGCGAGCTGGGGCAGGAAGAGGGACGTAGCTTGGGGGCGGGAGCGGGGTGCGGGCCGAGGAGTTCGGCGGGTGCAATGTGAGTTAGCCAGCCTGCTTGCGGCTTCGCAGCCACTTTTCGAGCGACGGTTGCGATTCACCGGAAGCGCGCCCGGCGAGTAGGCCCTCAACGCTTATGTCTTCATCGAGGTCTGGCCACTGAATGCCCTCGCCCTGACCGATGACGCGCCAATTCTCCCGTTCGGCGGGAGTGCCGTGAGCAAGGCGGGGATACCAGGCAAGCGGCACGGAAACGCTGCGACCGTCAGTCAGATCTACGCTCAGCGTATCATCCGTCACGATGACGCCGGTCGCCTGCGCAGGTCGTGATTCAGCCGAGGAAGAACTCATCCCAGGACCTCAACAGTAGTTCCAAGTTCTCCACAACTATACCCGTGACGCGGGCAATCTCCACCCTGCTGAACCCACCGCTCGACTGAAGGCGAACGGGACGCAGCCAGAACTTCGCGGTCCGTTGGTCACGCTCCACATGGACGTGAGGCGGCTCCGCACCGTCGGCCGAGCAAAAAAAAAGCCGGTAGGGCCCGCTGCGGAGAACCGTCGGCATGTCCGGTCGAGTCTATCCGGTCAAACCGGACGCCGCCACGCTCTGGTGCCGCGTCAACGACTCAGCGCCACGACGCAGAGAGAGCGGTTCGACGCGGGCTGGCTAACGGCACAAGCGTTGACCCGCGAGTGCCGTGGCTCATCGTATCAGACGGCAAGGCGTGAACGCACGCGGGCGAGTGCCGCATCAGAGTGTTCGCCCGCGGCCGCGGAACGGACGGTGAAGTCGGCAGGGCCGGCGTTCGACGGGTGCAACGTGAGTTATCCGGCGGTCGGCAGGCCGAGCCCATCTAGTTCTCACACTGAACCAAAGACTTCCGCTCTCCTGCTTTCAGCGGACCGAACGTAACCCGATACCTGGCCCCCGCGCCCGTGTAGACCGCGAGGTCAACACTATCGTCGACAAATCTGACGAGCGCCCTTTGGCAACCCAAGGTCGAGTGACGCGCCGCCAGCAGGACCTCGTTTGGGGCGCGCTGCTCGAGCACGTAGTCGCGAAGAAGACGCTCTCGGTCGAACAGGGCGTAGAGGCAGGAGTAGTACGTTTCAGAACTCTTCGGCATCTCGCTGGACAGGCACCATGATTCCGCACTGCGCGACATTGTCAGCTTGAGGACAACGCCGAGGTCGGCGGAGTGGACCAGCCGACCGTGAGCCGAGCGTCCGAGCGGGAGCCGCTCATGGATCGCCGCCGTACGAGGTCCGGGCCGCAAGCTCGCAAACCAAGCATCCACTGCGGGGCTCGACCGGTCCGACGTTTCCGTCTGACCGATCGGGTTGGCCGCCGCGCGCGCAGTCGGTGCAGAACGGCCGTCGAAAACCTGCGTCGGCCTGGCCGCGGGCGGGGGAGCAGGTTGCGGACTGCCGACGCCACCGGTCGTCGCGCAGCCGCCAGCTTGGCTCGACAGCAGGCAGCAGACGAGGAAAGTCGTCGGCAAGTCTGTCCGGGTTTGACTGAAGGCGCGCACGTTCTGGGTCTCTGAGTCCGGATAACTACCATTATCCATCGGAGCTCACCCGACGCCATCCTCCCCTCCCCTCCAAGCCGCGAACCGCGAAGCGACGTCACGCATTCAGCGCCTCCCTCACCCGCTCGAGCGCCTGCGGCAGCGCGCGCTCGACGAGCCCCGCCTCCAGCCGAAGCACCCGGTAGCCGAGCTTCGCGAGCTTGCGGTCCCGCCGAGCATCCGCCGCACCGCGACCCCGGTGAGCGTCGCCGTCCACTTCGATGACGAGCCACGCCGCGGGCACCACGCAGTCTGCGATGAAGTCGCCGAGCACCACCTGGCGCAGCACCTCGACGCCGAGCTGACGCGCGCGAAGTGCTCGCCAGAGCGCGGCCTC
>JACPVJ010000007.1 GCA_016191785.1 Myxococcales bacterium
CACGAGCCTGCTTCACGCGATGACGCCCGCCGCCGGCGTCACCGCCACCGCCGGCGTCACCGCCACCGCCACCGCCGCCGACACCGCCGCCGTCTCAGGCACCGTCACCGCCACCATCCTCACTCCCATCGCGAATTTGTGTACCACCTGCGGGCCTGGACTCCGACACGCCCAAGTGATCGAACACGCGTGCCTTTATCGCTACTGTCCGGCCCGACTACCAATCAGGGGTGGGGGTGAGGTCCCAGCTCGACCGCTGGAACGGGGCGCGCCGACCGTCACTTGGTGGGGAAGCCGCGGTTCTCGAGCAGCGCCTCGACCTTGGGATCGCGGCCCCGGAACTGCCGGTAGGCCTCGGCGCGATCGACGGCGTCCCCCGAGGCCAAGATCAGCTCTTTGAACTTCTTGGCGGTCTCCGGGTGGAACGGGTCACGGGTCTCGTCGAAGGCCTTCCACGCGTCCGCGGCCATCACGTCGGACCAGAGGTACGAGTAGTACCCGGCGGAGTAAGCGTCCGAGGTGAACAGGTGCTGGAACTGCGGCAGCCGGTGCCGCATCACGATTTCCTTCGGCATGCCGAGCGCCTTGAGCGTGACTTCTTCGAACTGCTTCGGGTCGACCTCGCCCTTGGGGTCGGTGTGCAGCTTCATGTCGACCAGGGCGGCGCTCAGGTACTCCACGGTCGAGAAGCCCTGGTTGAAGGTGCTCGCCTTCTTCATCTTGTCGATCAGCGCCTGCGGCATCTTCTGCTTGGTCTCGTTGTGCAGCGCATAGGTGTCCAGCACCTCGCGGGTCAGGACCCAGTTCTCGTGCACCTGGCTCGGGAACTCGACGAAGTCG
This sequence comes from Myxococcales bacterium, assembly GCA_016191785.1. Taxonomy (GTDB): domain Bacteria; phylum Myxococcota_A; class Polyangia; order Polyangiales; family Polyangiaceae; genus JADJKB01. The sequence goes on from JACPVJ010000007.1 coordinate 841, forward strand.
CGCGGCGTGTTGTTGAGTGACGGATAGGTGATGTCGCTCGACAGGGCGTGCAGCGCGTGGCCGAACTCGTGGAACAAGGTCCGGGCGTCGTCCAGGCTGATCAGCACCGGCTTGCCCTTGCCGCCTTTGGTGAAGTTGTTGTTGTTCGAGACGATGGGGAAGACCTTGCCGTCGACCTTCTGCTGGTCCCGGTAGGTCTGCGCCCACGCCCCGGAGCCCTTGTGCGTGCGGGCGAAGTCGTCGCGGTACAGGTACCCCACGTGGCTGGCGTCGGCCTTCCGGGTCACGTGGTAGACGCGCACGTCGGGGTGGAACACCGGGACCGTGCCCGAGACCTCTTTGAACGCGAAGCCGTACAGCTTCTCGGCCATGAAGTACGAGGCCTGGATCATGTTCTCGAGCTCGAAGTAGTTCTTGAACTCGTTCTGATCGAGGTCGTACCGCTCCTTGCGCACCTTCTCGGCGTAGTAGCGATAGTCCCAGGGCTCGATCGTGAGCTTGTGCCCGAGCTTGGTCGCCAGCTTCTGCATGTCGGCGACCTCTTGCTTCACGCGCTTCACCGCGGCCGGCCAGACGCGCATCATCAACTTCTCGGCGGCCGCCGGGTCCTTGGCCATGGTGTCGCTCATGCGCCAGTGCGCGTGGCTCGGGAACCCCAAGAGCTTGGCCCGCTCGGCGCGCAGCTTGACGATCTGGGTGATCAACTGCTTGGTGTCGTTCTTGTTGCCGTGGTTGCCGCGCTCGACGAACGCGCGCCACACCTTCTCGCGGAGCTCGCGGTTGTCGCTGAAGGTCAAGAACGGGTCCACCGCCGAGCGGGTGTTGACCACGGCGTAGCCCTCGACCTTCTTCTCTTCGGCCGCCGCCTTGTAGCTCTGCACCAGCGACGCGGGCAGACCCGCGAGGTCGTCTTTGCCCAGCACCACCCAGGTGTCTTCGTCGGCCTGCACGTGGTTGCCGAAGTCGGTGAACGCCTTGGCCAGGGTCTGGTTGATCTCGCCCACCCGGCGCTTCGCGTCGGCGCTCAGGTTGGCCCCGCGGCGCACGAAGTCGTCGTAGGTCTTGGTGACCAGCCGCTTCTGCTCGGCGCTCAGGCTGCCCTTCTCGCGCGCGTCGTACACCGCCTTGATTCGAGCGAAGAGCTTCGCGTCGAACTTCACCTGGTCCGACACCTGGCTCAGCTTCGGCTCGACCACCTCGGCCAGCTTCTGGACCTCGGGCGTGTTCAAGCTCGAGGTCATCACGCTGAAGAGCGTGACCACGCGATCGAGGGGCTTGCCCGCGCGCTCGAGGGCGACCAAGGTGTTGTCGAAAGTCGGCGTGTCCTTCTGGTCGGCAATGACCTTCACCTCGGCCAGATAGGCCGCCGAGGCCTTGTCGATCGCCGCCGACATCAGCTTGTGGTCGAGCCTGTCCCAGGGCGGAACGCCGCCGTGCGGCCCCTTCCACTCGGCCAGCAGGCCGTCGGCGGGGTCGCCGGGCGGCGCGGGCGTGCTGCCGCTGCTGCTGGACGGCGGTGTCGAGGGCGGGGTGCTCGGCGGCGCTGCGCCACCGGACGAAGGCCCACACGAAGCCAGAGTCAGCGCCAGAGTGCAGCCACAAGCCGAGGTGCGATTCATGCGCGGCAGCCTCGCGCGCGGGGCCGGGTCGCGTCAAACGGGATGTGCGAAATGCACGAACGCCCGCGACACCGAAGCGTCGCGGGCGCGCGTGAGTCTGGAGCCTGGAGATCAGTCGGTCGAGGCGTCGCCGGTGCCGCCGCCGGTGCCGCCACCGCCGTCGGTGGTGCCGCCGTCAGCGCACGCGGTCATGCACTTGCCCAACGCGTCGAGCAGGGCCGAGCCCGAGCCCAAGCAGTTCGTCTCGCACGCTTGGGCGCAGGTGGTGTCGCCCTTGCAGCCCGAGCCGCACTCCATCGCGCTCGAGCAGCCCTTGTCGGCCATGCAGGCGTTCACTGCGCTGCAGCAGGCGCCCTTCAGGCAAGCCGTGGTCGCCGGGTTCGTGGTATTGAAGGTGTCGCACTTCTGTCCGAGCCAGCTCGACGGGCACGACGTGCCGCCACCCGAGCCGCCGCCGCCGGTGGCGCCGGAGCCACCCATGGCACCCGAGCCGCCCATGGCACCCGAGCCGCCCATGGCACCCGAGCCGCCCATCGCGCCCGTGCCGCCGGAAGCGGTCGCGCCGCTGCCGCCGGTGCCGCCGCCGCTGGAGTCGTCGCTCGAGCAACCTGCGACTGCCGCCAAACCCAAACCAGTGACAACGAACAAGCACGTGGAAAGCTTCATCGGTGGTCCTCCGTCTTCGCGGCGGGAACTCAAGCCGAGGACCGGGCTCGGGTCAAGGTTCGGGCAAAAAAGCGGACTTTTTTCGGCTCGCAGTCCGGGCGGGGGGCCGGAGGCCGCCGGCTCGGGGGGGGCCGCGCCCACCTGGGGGCGGCGGTCCACGCGGTGTATACCTGCCGGCGATGCAGCGAACGTGGTGGGTGATGGCAGTCGCGGCGGGGCTCGTGGGGTGCTTCCCCGACTACGAGCTCGAGCCCGATGCGCAGCCGTACATGTCGCGCATGCGCACCGCCGGTCGCACCGTCCAGTTCGATCTGCTGACCGACGCGGGCAATCGGCGCAGCAGCGTGAGCTTCAGCTACGACTTCGACATCGATCAGTACGAGGTCACCGTCGCACGCTTCAACTCGTGGTGGCAGAACGGCAACCCCGCGCTCCCGGCCGATCTCGCGTCGCTCGACGCGGGCGGCGTGTACGAAGAACAGATGCGCTGGCGCTCGGGGTGGAACACTGCTGCTGCGACCGGCGCCTTCGTCTGGGCCAACCCCGACGTCGATACCGAGCAGACCTGCACCGGGCCGAGCAACACCCCGCTCGGCGTGGCGCCTTGGACCACCTGGAAGATGGCAGAAGCCGGGGTGACCGACGCTGGCGACTTCCCCATGACCTGCGTGACGTGGATGCAGGCCGCCGCCTTCTGCGCCGCGGAGGGCAAGCGCCTGCCGACGGCCGCCGAGTGGACCTTTGCCCGCACCGAGGGCGGAGACGCGCCCGCTTTTCCCTGGGGCAACCAGCCGCCCAACTGCGACGACGCGATCGTGAACGCAGACAACGACGGCTGCGGGTTCCCGACCGCCGTGTCGACCACGGACCGCGACCGAACGAAGGCCGGGGTCGACGATCTGGTGGGTAGCGTGTTCGAGTGGCTCTGGGAGGCATCGTGGCCCGACGCGATCACCGAAGAAGACTGGACCGGGTCCAGCACCGACGTCGACTCGCCCGACCGCGAGCACTTGCGCGCCGGCGGCGCGTTCATTTCGGATCCGACCGAGGCGCGCGTGGGCGGGGTGGTCGAGAAGTACGGCGCGAATCAGCAGTACTACGACGCCGGCTTCCGCTGCGCGCGCAGCGTGAAGTGACGCCGATCAGAATCGGCCGCGCAGGCTCGCGCCCGAGAACCCAGGGCCGATCACCGGGCTGACTTGGGCCGCCGCACGCTCTTTCGACGACGAGCCGAGCAGCATTACCGTGCCCGCGCCGAGGGCGGCGGCGCCGATTCCCCACGAGACGAACGACAGAGTGGTGTACGTGCGGCCCTTGCTCTCGGCGTCGTCGACCTCGCTGGCGCGCTCGACCGGGCAGTCGTCCTTCGAGGGACACATCGCGTCCAGCTCGTCGATCTGATCGCCGCGCAGCTTCCAGGTGTAGAAGCCAGCGGCCGCGAAGACCACCCCGCCGCCCACCAGCACCCAGGGCAGCACCGTGGGCGACGCCTGCGAGGGCTGAGCGGGCGCGGGCTCGGGCGCGGGCGTGGGCGCCGCCTTCGGCGTGGTGGACGCGCCGGGCGCCGCGGGCTTGGCTGTGGGCGCGTCGCCCGGCGGCGGCGGCGTGAGGGTGACCTTTCCCGCGCCACGCTCGGCCACGCTGACCTTCTGCTTGACCGTGCCGCCATCGAACTCCGCGACGATCTCGTGCGCGCCGGGGTTCACGGGCATCGGCGTGCCCAACGTGGCGCTGGCGATCTCGGTGCCGTCGAGCAGCACGCGCTTCGGCGTCGCCTGGCCGGCGATCACGACCTCGAGGGTCGGCACCCGGGGTCTCAGGCTGGCCAGCTCCGCGCTGGCCGCGGACTCGACCTGCGCGTTCCCGTCGGCCTTCGCCGCCTCGACCGCGCGCTCGAAGCTGACCAGCGCCTCGACCAGCGCGCCCGTCTTGAGCTCGCAGATCCCCACGTGAAAGACGATCTGCGGCGTCTTCTTGACGGCCATCGCCTTCTTGAACCGGGCCAGCGCCTCGGCGAACTGGCCCTTTTCTTCCAGGGCCATGCCCTCGGAGAACCACTGCTTGGCCGCGGCGATCTCCGACGCCGTCTGACCCCACGCCGGGAGCGCCAAACACAGCGAAAACGGGACGACCCAGCGAGCCTTCGACATTTCCCCGGAGCCTAGCTCAACGGCCCGCGGAATGGAGCTACGCTCCGGGGGCTTGAAAGAGGGCGCGCTCGTCGCAGGCAAGTACCGCGTCCTTCGCAAGTTGGGCGAAGGCGGCATGGGCTCGGTGTGGCTCGCGAAGAACGAGGTCACCGAGCGGGACTTCGCCATCAAGTTCCTGCACCCGAGCGCCGAACGCACCGAAGACCAGCTCACGCGCTTCTTTCAAGAGGCCAAGGTCGCCGGCAGGCTGCGCCACCCGAGCATCGTCGAGATCTTCGACGCCGGCTCGGACCCGAGCCTGAACGGCGCGCCGTACCTGGTGATGGAAGTCCTGGACGGCGTGGGGCTCGACGAGGCCATCGCCCGCGCGGGTGCGCTGCCGCTGGGCGTTGCCCTCGAGATCATGCTCGACGTGTGTCGGGCCCTCGCCTTGGCCCACGACAAGGGCATCATCCATCGCGATCTGAAGCCTTCGAATGTGTTCCTTCACCGGGTGGGCAACGGCACCCTGGTGCCCAAGGTGCTCGAGTTCGGGATCAGCAAGGTGCTGGTGGCGGACAAGACCGGGCGCCACGTGACGGGCATGACCCGCACCGGCGCCATCCTCGGCTCGCCGCTCTACATGAGCCCCGAGCAGGCCGCCGGGGACAAGGGCATCGACGCGCGCAGCGACGTGCACGCACTCGGGGTGCTGCTCTGGGAGTGCCTCGCCGGGCGCGCGCCGTTCGTGGCCGAGACCTATGGCCTGTTGATGGTCGAGATCATCCAGGGCGAGCGGCCCCACCTCGGATCGGTGCTGCCCGGGATCCCCGCGAGCGTGGAAGCGCTGATGCAGCGGGCCATCGCTCGGGATCGCAACCAGCGGTTCTCGGCCGCCGGCGCCATGGCCGACGCGATCGAGGGCGCCCTCGCCGAGATCGGTCACGTCACGGTGCTCGGCGCGCGCACCGGCGCAAGCGACTTCATGGCGCTGCTCGGCGCCCCCGCCGCCGGGCAGCCCGCGGAGGCAACCAGCACCACCGCCGCGATGGAGCTTCCCAAGGCGGCGACCGTGGCGCAGCCCGCGGCCACCGGTCCGGCGTCGCCCACACCCCAGACCGCTAGCGAGGTCGTGGTTCCCTCGCGGCGATCGGCCCTGCCGCTCGTCGCCGGGTTGGGCGTGCTGGTGATCGGCGGGGTGGGCATCGCCATCGCGCTCTCGCGCTCGAGCAACGAGCCGGCAGCGCCCGAGCCCAGCCACGCGCCGGCGGGCACGGGCGCTCTCGTCCTTGCGCCCGAGCGGCCGACCGTCGCGCCGGCGCTGCCCAGCGAAGCGCCGGCGCCCGCGCCCTCGCCTTCGGCGCCGAGTCCGGCCCCGTCGGAGTCCCCGCCGGTCGCCAAAGCCCGGCCCAAGCCGACCCCCAAGGCTCCGGGTACCGCGAAACCGGCGCCGAGCTCGGGCGTAGTACATCACGGTGTGACGAGCTCGGGCCTCTGACCGTTGACGACCTTCGGGTCCGGCTCGACACATCGCGAGTGAGTCGACCCATGGGAAGAGCCAAACCCCGCGCACCAACCTTCGCTCTGGGCATCGCAGCGCTGCTGCTCGCCGTTCCCGCCAGCGCCGAGGGCACCAGCGTCGTCACCATCGCGGCAGGGGGGCTGCGCAACGACGACGGCCAGGTGGTCTGCGCGCTGTTCGACTCGGGCAAGGGCTTCCCCGACGGAAAGCACGCGCTGAAGGGCGACGTCGTCCAGGTGCAGAGCCGAGGGGGCGTGTGCCGATTCACCGGCGTCGCTCCCGGCACCTACGCGGTCGCGCTCTTCCACGACGAGAACAAAGACAAGGTGCTCAACACCTTCCTCGGCATCCCGCGCGAAGGCTTCGGGTTCTCGCGCAACGCGCCGCCGTCCACCTTCGGCCCGCCCAAGTTCTCGGCGGCGGCGTTCCGCGTGGTCAAGGGCGACTACACCATTCGCGTCTCGATGCGCTACCTCTGACCGCGCCGCACCCTCCGAGCGCCAACCCGCGGTTGGCGCTGGCGGGCCGCCCCCCAAGAGCTTTCGGCGGAATTCCGGGCTTTCGGCCGCTGGCCCGGGTCGTGCTCTGGCCTCGAGCATGCTCGCCGCGGTTCGGGTCTTCTTCTGCCTGCTCATGGTGCTGATCGCGGGGTGCGTCGCCGAGAGCGGCGACCATTTCGATCACGACGAGCGTGAAGAGCACGACCTCGGCGTGGTCAGCGAAGAGCTCTCCACGCTGTCGTGCAGCATGTCCACCGCCACCGGCTACAAGAGCGGTTCGGCGTTCAGCATTCAGGTGGTCACCGTCGACGGCAAGAAGGTCGAGTGGAAGACCGCCAACGCCTACATGAAGATGGCCAAGGCGGCGGCGGCGGCGGGGGTGCAGCTGCGGGTGGTCAGCGGCTTCCGCACCATGGACCAGCAGAAGTACCTGTACAGCTGCTACGTGAACTGCAGTTGCAACAGCTGCAACCTGGCTGCCAAGCCCGGGTACAGCAACCATCAGAGCGGGCACGCCCTCGATCTGAACGCCTCGGCCCCCGGGGTGTACTCGTGGCTCTCGAAGCACGCCGGCAGCTATGGCTTCAAGCGCACCGTGCCCAGCGAGAACTGGCACTGGGAGTGGTGGGGTACCGACCCGGGCACCGGGCCCTGCAACGATCAGGACAAGGACGACGATGGCGTGAGCGACGCCAAGGACAACTGCCCGAGCACCAAGAACGCGAGCCAGGCCGACGCCGACAAAGACGGCAAGGGCGACGCCTGCGACACCGACGACGACGGCGACGGCGTGGGCGACACCAAGGACAACTGCCCCACGAGCAAGAACGCCACGCAGACCGACACGGACAAGGACGGCAAGGGCGACGCCTGCGACACCGACGACGACGGCGACGGCGTGGCCGACGCGAAGGACAACTGCCCCACCACGAAGAGCACGAGCCAGACCGACACGGACAAGGACGGCAAGGGCGACGCCTGCGACACCGACGACGACGGCGACGGCGTGGCCGACGCCACGGACAACTGCCCCACGAGCAAGAACGCCACGCAGACCGACACGGACAAGGATGGCAAGGGCGACGCTTGCGAGGCGGATGACGACGGCGACGGGTTCGAAGATGCCGCTGACGTCTGCCCCAGCGCGTCGGACCCCGACCAGACCGACACCGACGGGGACGGCAAGGGTGACGCTTGCGACGACGACGACGACGGCGACGGCGTGCCCGACACGAGCGACGTGTGTCCGGCCCTCGCCGACCCCGGCCAGGGCGACGCGGATCACGATGGGCAGGGCGACGCCTGCGAGACCGACGGCGACGGCGACGGCGTGGACGACGCCGACGACGTCTGTCCGGCGGTCGCGGACGCCGACCAGAAAGACGGCGATGGCGACGGCAAGGGCGATGCCTGCGACGACGACGACGACGGCGACGGCGTGAGCGACACGCTCGACGAGTGCCCGGGGAAACCCGACACGGACCTCGATGCGTGCAGTGATCAGAGCGAGTCCGAGGTGCCGCCCGAGACCGGCGGCACCGAAGCGGCCGAGAGCGCCGCGTGCAGCGCCACCGGCCCGGGTCGGGTCGCGGACCACGGCTGGCTGGCCGCCGTCGGTGCACTGGCAGCAGCTGCGCGGTGGCGCCGGCGGCGAACGCGCCCTGCAGCGTCCCGCGTATGACCGCGGCGGCGCTCAGCGCTTGATCACGCCACAACCGATGCGGCCACCGGCGTTGCCGGTGGGCTGGCCGCCGTCGTCGGTCTTCTCGTGGATGATGATGGCGCGGTCCAAGAACGAGCTCTTGTCACCCGCCTTCAGGTTGGCGCCCGTCACCGTGATCTCGAGCTTGCCCTCGCCGCTCGCGGCGACCTCGAGGTTCCCCAGATCGCCCAGGTGACGCTCGGCCCCGGGCGGCATGCCGTGTTTGTGTCCCCCCGGGTTGAAGTGGTCGCCCGCGCTCTTGCCGTCGGCAGAGCTGCAGTCGCCCTTCTCGTGCACGTGAGCGCCGTGCTTGCCCTTCGAGATGCCGCTCACGATGAGCGTGACCTTCACGCCGTCCGCGGTCTCTTCGAGCACGGCCTTGCCCGCGAGCTTGCTGCCGCTCTTCGCTTCGAGTGTCACCTCGAGGGCGGCGGGCACTGCTGCCGGTTTCTCGTCGGGCTCGTCTGCCGGCGCAGGCGTCGGCGCTGCAGTCGGGCTTGGGTCGGCGGGTGCCGGCTCGGGGGTGGCAGCGGGTGGCGCTGCGCCACCGCAGGCTGACAGAAAGAGTGACAGGCCCAACATCGAGAGCGAACGCGTCATCATGGTGCGCGGTCACTTAGTGCCCGGAGGACCTGATCGCCACTGGGCATGCATTGTCCGAATGGTGGCGAAGTCAGGGGGGGCACGTCCCAACTGGTGGCCGCGGCGGCCAAGTCTCGCGGGGCCGGCGTGAGCAGGTGGCCAAGGCGTGCGCGCCGGCGTGAGCAGGTGGCCAAGGCGTGCGCGCCGGTGTGACCAGGTGGCGAAGTCTCGCGCGCCGGCGTGAGCAGGTGGCCAAGTCGCGGGCGCCGGCGTGAGCAGGTGGCCAAGTCGTGAGGGTCACGCGGCGTGCCCCACACGGATTGACCGAAATCTGGTCAAGTCGTGAGGGTCACGCGGCGTGCCCCACATGGATTGACCGAAATCTGGACAAGTCGTGAGGGTCACGTGGCGTGCCCCACATGGATTGACCGAAATCTGGACAAGTCGTGAGGGTCACGTGGCGTGCCCCACATGGATTGACCGAAATCTGGTCAAGTCGTGAGGGTCACGCGGCGTGCCCCACATGGATTGACCGAAATCTGGTCAAGTCGTGAGGGTCACGTCGCACCAAGTGGCCGCGACGGCCCGGTCTCGCGCGCCGGCGCGACCAGGTGGCCAAGTCGCGGGCGCCGGCGTGAGCAGGTGGCCAAGTCGTGCGCGCCGGCGTGATGGCCGCGACGGCCAAGTCGCGGGCGCCGGCGTGAGCAGGTGGCCAAGTCGCGGGCGCCGGCGCGACCAGGTGGCCAAGTCGCGGGCGCCGGCGTGAGCAGGTGGCGAAGTCGTGCGCGCCGGCGTGAGCAGGTGGCGAAGTCGTGCGCGCCGGCGTGAGCAGGTGGCGAAGTCGTGCGCGCCGGCGCGACCAGGTGGCGAGCCCTACTGGCTCTTCCGGAGCAACGCTCCGCCCTCGCCGGCGATCAGCACGTTCTTGGCGCTACTGCCCCAGACGGCGTTCAGCGTCTCGCCGACGGCCGTCTGTTGCTCGGTCCAGCTCGCGCCGTCGAAGTGCAGCACCTTGCCGTCCGACCCCACCGCGTAGACGTCGCTCGACGAGCTGCCCCACACGTCGTTCAGGGAATAGAGCTCGCCCGAGCGCGTGACCGTCCAGAGCGTGCCGTCGTAGCGCGCCACGGTGCCGTTCAGGCCCACGGCCCACACGTCCTTCTCGCCCGAGCCCCACACCGCGCGCAGTGTGGGCACCGGCCCGGCCTCGCTGCTGATCGGGTACGCCGCCCAGGCGGTGCCGTCCCAGTGCATCAGCGTGCCGTTGGCGCCCACCGCCCAGGCATCCGACGCGCTGGTGATCCACACGTCGTTCAGGTCGGCGCTGGTGTTGCTGGGGGTCGCGATCCAGCTGGTGCCGTTGATCATGGCGAACAGCGTGCCCTTCTCGCCGACGATCCAGCCGCCGGTGCCCGACACGGCGACCCCCCGGAGCCACGCCAGTGACTTCACCTCCACCGGCTCGAAGCCGGCGGGCATGCCCTTCCAGTGCAGCACGGTGCCCCCGGTGCCCACGGCCCAGGCGTCGTCGGGGCCGACCGCCGCGACGTCGTACAGCGCACGTGGCGTCTTGGGGTCGACCACCTGCCAGCCGCTGCCCTGATCGTGCAGCACCTCGTCGCCCACGGCCCACACGTCTTTGGTGCCCGAGCCGCCCAGGGCCAAGCGGTTCGCCGACGACCCGTTCGAGATCAACGAACGCGCGTCCCCGTCCCAGCGCATGATGATGCCGTTCTCGCCGGCCACCAGCACGCTGTCCGTGTCGAGCCCGCCAGCGCTCAGGAAGGCGCGCGTGGTGTTGCTGGCCAGCTTGGTCCAGGTCTTGGCGGTGTCGTCGTAACGGAAGAGCTGTCCGCCGTCACCGAACACCCACGGCCGGCTGGTGCTCTCGAGCCACAGGCTGCGCAGCGTGGTCGCGCCCGGGATCTGCTCGCCCTTCCACGTGCCCGAGGCGTTCGACACGAAGTACCCGCCCAGCCCCGTCGCGGCCACCACCGCCCCGTCGGGCGTGCCGTCGATCGCCAAAAAGCCCGTACCGCCGTTGACCGCGACCGCCCAGTCGGTGCCGTTCCACTCGAGCAGGAGCCCGCCGTCGCCCGCCGCCCACGCCTTGCCGGTGGTTGCCGCGAACACCGCTCGCAAGGTCTGAGGGTTGGGGTTCGTCTTCGTGTCCCAGGTGGTGCCGTCGAAGTGCCAGATCGCTCCGCCTTCACCCACGGCCCACACGTCGCTCTCGCTCGCGCCGTACACGTCGAGCAGGGCGGTGGTCACGCTCGCGTCGGCGCCGGCCTCGGCGCCCACCGGCAGCACGGACTTCGTCCAAGCCGTGCCATCCCACGACACGACGGTGCCCCCCAGGCCCACCGCCCACAGCTTGCTCGAGCTCGGCCCCCAGATCGCAGTCAGGTCTTCGGCGACGCCCGACTCGAGGCCCTCCCAGCCCTTGCCGTCATAGTGGATGATCGTGCCGCGATCACCCACGGCCCAGATGTCCTTTTCACTCTTGGCCCACACCCCGCGCAGGGTGTTGCCCTGCGGCCGGGGTAGCTCCCAGCACCAACCGTCGCTCGAGCACGACGCATAGGTCTTCGGCGGGGGGCCACCCTCTCCCCCGTCGCCGTCGGCGCCGGCATCGCTGCCGGCGTCACTCTTCTTCTTCGAGCCGTCGCCGTCGTCGTCCCCGCAGGCGATGGCGAGCGACAGCGACGCGCAGACCGCGGTCGTGATCAAGAAAGCTGAACGCATGGGTGTGGATCTCGAGCTCAACACGGCGGGCAGGTCACGGTGCCGCCGCAGCCGTCGGAACCTCTGTCGCCGCACTTGCCCGTGCAGCTCAGTGGAATGCAGCAGGTCCCGTTGGCCAGGCACACCTGGCCGCCGGGACACGGCCCGCAGCCGATCTGGCCGCCGCAGCCGTTGGGCCAGCTGCCGCACTGCTTGCCGACGTCGGTGCAGGTCTTGGGCTGGCAGCACTGATTGCCCTGACACACCTGACCGCCCGCGCACGGCCCGCAGTCGAGCTGGCCGCCGCAGCCGTCGCTGGTGTTGCCGCACTGCGCGCCCTTGGCCGAGCAGGTGGTGGGCGAGCAGCACTGGTTGTTGTGACAGGTCTGGCCCGTGGGGCACGGCCCGCAGTCGACCTGGCCTCCGCAGCCGTTGCTGGTCGTGCCGCACTGCTTGCCCAGCTGGGTGCACGTCTTGGGCGTGCAGGGCGCGCAGACGTTGGCCGTGCCCGAGCCGCCGCATACCTCACCGTTCGAGCAGGTGCCGCAGTCGAGCTGCGCGCCGCAGCCGTCCGAGATCTTGCCGCAGTTCTTGCCTTGGGCGGTGCAGGTGGTGGGCGTACAGCACTTGCCGTCGTTGGTGCACGTCTCGTTCGTGGTGCAGGTGCCGCAGCTCACCTTGCCGCCGCAGCCGTCGCTGTGGTCGCCGCAGGTCTTGCCCATGCCCGAGCACGTCTTGGGCACGCACGGCGCGCACACGTTGGCGGTGCCGCCGCCTCCGCACTTCTGATTCGTGGGGCAGTCGCCGCAGCTCAGCTGCCCGCCGCAGCCGTCCGAGATGGTGCCGCAGTTCTTGCCCTGGGCCGCGCAGGTGGTCGGCGTGCAGCAGTTGTTGCCGTAGCACTTCTGGTTCGTGGTGCAGTCGCCACACGAGAGCTGCCCGCCGCAGCCGTCGTCGGCGGCGCCGCAGGTCTTCTTCAGCTCGGCGCAGGTCTTGGGGATGCACGACACGCACACGTTGCTCGAGCAGATCTCGCCCGGCAGGCAGTTGCCGCATGCCACCGGCTGGCCGGTGCAGCTGTTGGTGATGGTGCCGCAGTTCTTGCCTTGGTTCTTGCACTCGGTGGGGGGCGGCGGCGGAATGCACTGCCCGTTCGTGCACTGGAACCCGCCCTGACACGAACCGCAACTCAGCACGCCGCCGCACTTGTCGCTGATCGTGCCGCACTCGACCTTCTCGGCCTGGCAGGTCGTCTTCGCGCAGGTGATGCACTTGTTGCTGGTCGCGTCGCAGACCTGACCCGTGCCACAGGCCGTGCACGTCAAGGTGCCGCCGCAGCCGTCGGGCAGCGTGCCGCACTTGTCGCCCTCGCACTTGGCCGGCACGCAGGGCCCGCACTTGCGTGTGGCACCGTTGCACACCTGGCCCGCCGGACACGACCCGCAGTCCACGCCGCCCCCGCATGCGTCGTTGATGATGCCGCACTCGGCGCCCGCGGCTTTGCACTCGGTTGCCGGGGGCGCGCAGGTCTGCGTGGTGTTCGAGCAGACTTGTCCGCCCGGACAGGTACCGCACGACACGGTGCCGTTGCACCCGTCGTCGATGGTGCCGCAGGTGGCCTTGGCGTCGGCGCAGGACTTCGGCACGCAGCCCGACCCACCGCTGCCGCCGCCGCTCGCCCCCGACCCGCCGCTGCCCGTGCTCGAACCGGTGCCGCTTCCGCCGCTCGCCCCCGCCACGCCGCCGGCGCCGGCGTTGCCCGCGGCGCCGCCGAGCCCGCCGCCGTCCGCCGCGCTTCCGCCGGTGCCGCTGGCGCCGCTACCGCCGGTGCCGTCCGTGCCCTCGTCACCCGAGCCGCCGCACGCGAAGGCGCTCGCCCCCGCGACCATCAGTCCGCCGAAGAGCGCGCTTCGAACCGCCCGTCCGAGCTTCGTGCCATCGAGGAAACGCTTCGCGTGATGGGACATTTGCATCCTCCTTCGTGGGTCGTACGGGGGGAGCGGGGCGTGCGGCGAGCCTTGGCCCAACTTGCTCGACTATATCCGAAGTCGGCACGCGAGGCCCAAACCAGTGGCTCGGCCCGCGGTCCGAGCACCGGCGTCTCGATTCAGAACACCGGCGGGATGGTGATGGGCTGGAGGTCGAGCCCGCCCGCGTACATGTAGCTGGTGTAGCGCCCGTAGCCGTACACCATGATGCCGAACACCCCGCTCGAGTCGATCGAGTGGACCTCGCTGCCAATCGGCAGCTCGACGCGAGCCACCGAGAACCCGCTCGAGCCGATGGCGGTGAAGCTCGATGCCGGGATGGCGGCGCCGTCCAGCGTCACGGCGGTGCCGGCCTTGGCGATCACGTTGACGAAATTCGTGTCGTAGGTCGCGCTGGCGATGAACAGGTATTGCTTGCGGAACTGGGCCGCCGGCACCGAGAGCGCCAAGCTGGGGTCGCCCGAGCCGCTGGGCACCGAAGCCTGGCCCTGCATGTATTGCGCGACCATGAAGGCCTTGTCCGAGCTGACCTTGAAGTCCCCGGTGACTCCTGACAGCTCCAGGGGCGGGTCGCTGGGAGACAGGGTCTTGTCCGACGAAATGCTGGGCGGGTCGAAGCTCAGCTTGGTGTTCGGCTCGATGGCCACGATCCGCACCACGTGCGGCGATTGGCTGGCGAGCGCCGCGGGGAAGGTGACGTAGTACTCCTTCCCCAGGGTCTCGATGGGCAGCATCGAGTGCTCGATGTGGTCGCAGGCGTCGGTGGTCGGGGCAGGGATGTTGGCGCACGAATGTCCAGCGATCACCTGTACCGGGTGGCTCGCCTTGAGACGCGTCCCGCTGATGTCCGCGCCGTACTGCCCCGCGGGCCCGTCGTGCCTGGCGATGACCTCGAGCACGTCGCCGCGGTTCAGGGTGACCTTGCCGTTGCCCGAGGCGTCCACGCCCGCGCCCGCCGCGAACTGCCCTTTGCCGAGCAGCTGCACTTCGGTCCCGTCGCGGGTCGCCGTCACCGCCACGAACCCCGCCCGGTCCGGCGCGCTGGGCCAGGCCACGGTGGTGTAGTTGCCGGTGAGCGTGGTCGCCGGCAAGAGCAAGGTCGCGTCATTCGAGAACGCCAGACAGTCGCTGCCGAACCCGCCCGGGCACTTCGAGCCGATCGGGCAGTCGCTCGGCGCCGGATTGACCTCGTACTTCAGTGGAGAGAACTGGTACACGGTCACCGGCTGGTCGGTCCGCACTCGGTACGCGCCGCCCTTGACCACGCGCGTGACCCCCGGATCGGGCGGAAGCTGACAGGCGTCCACGTCGCCCCCCTTGAGCTCCGGCACCCAGGGCAGGGTGATCACCTCGAGCTTGCCCGCGGCGACCGTGGTCTTCTTCACCTCGGTCGTGCCGCGGGTCACCACGATGTTGGCCGTGCCCTTGCCGGCGTTGGCCACGGCGACCGCGAACTCGAACCCGCTCCAAACCGGGTTCAAGGTGACGGTGGGGAAGTAGTCACACCCCAGGTAGCTGTGCGACAGGCTCGGCGGCGTGCAGGCGCCCGTGCAGCCCGTGGGCTCGCACTTCATGCCTTGCGCGGCGTCGCACTCGAAGGTCTCCCACGCGCTGCCGTCGTCCTTGCAGTACTTCCCGACGCCGCCTTCGCACGACTGCTGGGTGGGGGCGCAGACCACGCATCCGAAAGGCGCGGCGCAGATCTCGCCCGTGGCCTTGCAGTCCACCGGGTCGCCGAACTTCCCGCTCCCCAGGCAGGGCTTCGCCGTGTCGCCGTCGCACACGAACTGGCCCATGGTGCACGCGGCCGAGTCGAAGCCGGCGTCTCCGGATGCTCCACCCGTGCCGTCGCTCTTCGTGACCTCCGGGTCCCCAGAGCAGGCGCTGGCCGCGACCAGGAACGTTCCCATACCCACCGCGAGCCAGCGCAGCCAGATCATGATTTTCGCATCTTACGCGGGCCGGCAGGCGAGGGCGAGCTTGCGGCCAGGGAAGGCCCGGGCCCCGCCGGCGTGCCATGAAGCTTCCGCGCGTCACCGCCGCCGCCTGCCTGCTCCTCACGGCCACCCTTTCCGGCCGCAAAGAGCCCCGTTGTGAGCCGTTTGCACAATCCGTCCCGCGAGTCAGGCGACTCTTGCGCTTCGCCGGATGGGCTCGGGCAGGGGCACCTCGACGTCCGCACGCCACGACCAGCCGTAGGGTTTCGTCCGGTCGTCGCACACCAACGGCAGCACGCGCGACATCGCCTCGAGGTCCCGCTGCAGCGTTCGTCGGGTGACCACGATGCCACGCTGCTCGAGGAACGCGGCCAGCGCCTTGGTGTCGACGCGGCCGGGCGCTTCGGGCACCTGCCGCAGGATCAGCAAACAACGAACGAACGAGTCACGCATCGCGGTCCGCTCCTCGCAAGACTCGTGCCGGTGACGCCGTCGCCGGCCCCGCAGCCCGCAGCCCGAAGCCCAGAGCGCGGCGCGGAAGAGCGGGTCGCGGCGGCGCGCAGGAGAGGTCGTGTGGGGCGCGCATACGGCCGGAAGCGGCCGGGCGCGGCCGGGCGCGACCGCGCGAGCCGAGCGCCTGATAGAGTTCCGGACCGGTGCCGGATCCGGGACAGCGTGGGAAGAAGTCGCTCCTCGTGCGGCAGCTGCGCGAAGAGCGACTGGTGCGCGACCGCTTCGGGCTCTACGTCAACCTCGGGCTCAGCGTGGTGGCGGCCATCGCGCTCCAGCTCACGGTCAACAAGGACGCCAAGCACTGGCTCTTGACCGTGACGGTGGTGGTCAACGCCATCGTCACAGCCGTCGTGCTGCTCTCGACCCCCAAACAGCGGCCGATGGATCCGGCGTGGATCGCGCTCTTGGCGTTGCTCGCGGCCGCCGCCACGCTAGGGGCGACGGTGCAGCTGGGCATCCTGTCGCCGGTGCCGGCGCTCTTGCCGGTGATCATCTTCTATCACGGCCTCGACGACTCGCCCCTCAACGCTCGCGTGGCTTATGCGAGCGCCGCCCTGGGGTACCTGGGGCTGGCCATTCTCGCCTTGGCGGGAGCGTTGCCCATCACGCAATCCGTGATCGCCGTCAGCCGTGACAACCCGAGAGCCATCGTCGGCTTCACCGTCCTGCTCGAGGCCACGTTTTTCGGCACGTACGTGATGGCGCGGCGCACGCGGCGCGCGACCCGCGTGGCGATGGACCGTCTGGAGCGCGCCAGTCGCCAGGTGGTTCAGGGTGACGCGCTCTTGACCGAGGCGCGGCTGGACCTGAAGCGTGCGCTGACCGGCCCGAAGGTGGGGCGCTGGACCGGGGAGCAGCTGGCGGGGTACCAGCTGGGAGAGATCGTCGGTCGCGGGGGCATGGCCGACGTGTACGCCGCGCGGCAGCTGGACAGCGACGCCATCGCGGCGGTGAAGGTGCTGCACTCGCACTTCGTGAGCGACGCCGAGCAGGTGACGCGATTCGTGCGTGAGGCAAGCGCGGCGGCAGCGCTCAGCTCACCGCACGTGGTCAAGGTGATCGCCGCCGATCGCGCGCCCGACGGCCCTCCGTATCTGGTCACCGAGTTGCTCGGGGGGCGCGACCTTGCGGCCATTCTCCGCGACGAGCGCCAGCTCGATCCCGCGACCACCGCCGAGCTGGTCACCCACATCGGGCAGGGGCTCGAGGTGGCTCGTCAGTCTGGTATCGTTCACCGCGACCTCAAGCCGAACAACGTGTTTCGCACCAAGGACGAGTCCGGCACTCCCCTCTGGAAGATCCTCGATTTCGGCGTCGCCTCCATCTCGAGCCAGCCGAGCGATCTGACCCGCGGTCAGGCCGTGGGCACGCCCAGCTACATGTCCCCCGAGCAGGCTCGCGGCGAGCCGGTCGATCATCGCGCGGACGTGTTCGCCCTTGGTGCCATCGCCTTTCGCGCGCTCACTGGGCAACCGGCGTTCTCTGCCAGCGACCCGGCGGCCATTCTGTATCAGGTCGTCCACGTGCAGCCCCAGCAGCCGTCGTATCTGGTCGGCGTTCCGACCGACGTGGACCGGGTGCTGGCGCTGGGTCTGGCCAAAGACCGCGACCTTCGCATCGACACCGCCACGGCGTTCGCCAGCGCCTTCCGCGACGCGCTTCGGGGCCAGCTCTCGACGCCTCTGCGGCAAGCTGCCGACCGGTTGATCTCGGCCGACCCTTGGACCGCCCCGAGCACGTGAGTGGTCAATCTGGCGTGAGCGTGCGGGTCTCTTTCGCGTCGGCTGCGATCTCGGCGCGGCGGAAGAGCAGCGGGTAGAAGTTGCCCTCGACCCAGTCGGCGGTGGTGCCGGCGTTGGCGGCGGGAACGTGAAAGGTCGAGCTGGGCGTGCCGTCGTCGTCGAACCCGGTGACGATGCGATAGACCGCGCCCGCGGTCGATCGGCAGTGCTCGCCGATCTGGTCTTCGGCCCAGCACCGGCTCTGGGCCACGTTCAGCGTGCTGTCGTCGCCGTCGGTGGCGAGCAGCGTCTCGCCCACGTCCGGTTTCTTGAACACCGCACGGTGGAGCTGGCCCCAGGTGAAGTCGGAGCCACTGCCTTTGCGGAGGGTCCACTCTGCCAGGGCGTCGGACAGGCCCCGAACGATCATCACCTTCTCTTGCCCCTTCAGCACGCCCTGCACGTCCTCGCTGTGGACCAAGAGCGCGATCTTCTGAATGGTCACGGGCTGGGCCTCGTCGACGCCGTCGAAGAGCAGGCCCAGGGCCTCGGACAGGGTGTGCTTGCTGACGAACGCCAAGAACAGGCGGAACAGCGCCGCCGGCCCCGAGCTGCGCACCATCTGGCCGGCCCAGCTCCCGAGCACTGCGCTCGCCGCGGCCAGCTCGGGCCGGCTCTCGAACTCGGCCAGCTTGGGGTCTTTGCCGATGGCGCCCACCGCTGCGGTGATGCGCGGCACCCAGTCGGCGGCGAGCGTGCTCTGGGTGCTCATCTGCAGCGTCTGCATGTCCGCCCGCGAGACGGTGCCCTTCTGCGTGCGCTCGCCGAGCTCGTCCATCAACCGCCGCGCGCGGAAACCCGGAGCGTAGAAGCTGCCGTAGTAGAAGTCGTCGTTCAGTGGATCGTTGTCGGCGGTGTGGCCCCAGGGGTCGTTGTTGGCGGTCACGATGAACGAGCGCGCGCCATCGAGCCTGGGCAGGCGATCGTCGGTCAGGTACTTCCCCGTCCACAGCGTCTTCGGATCCGAGCCGTCCATCAGGCGATTGGCCTCGGGGCGACCCTTCACCGGGCCGCGGTCGGGCACCAGGCCGTGAACCTGAAGGCGAATGTCGTCGTGGCTGGCCGACGACCAGTTCTGCATCCCGGTCCGGCCGAGGCCGACCGCCGCTTCCAGCTCGTCCAGGCTCCCCGCGCGGTTCATGCCGAAGAACATCGCGAGCTCGTCGGTGGGCTCGAACCCCGGCCACGCCAGGTAGAGCTCGCGGCTCGAGATCAGCACCTTGGGCACCGGCAAGATCTGCTCGGGCAAGAGCACGCCCTTGCCCGGTACCTCTCGGACGACCAGCTCTTCTTCCGAAAACGTGCCGTCCGGGTTGCGCACTCGCAGGGTCTCGGTGCGGGTGCTGATCGGCACCAGGTCGTCGCCCAGACGGATGCCGTCGTCCTCGAGATCGACCTCCCAGAGGTCGGTGGTGTCGGCGAAGTTGGTGGTGGCGCCCCAGGCGACCCGTTGGTTGTGCCCGACGTGCACGCCGGGCAAGCCCAGGAACGAGAAGCCCACCGCGTCGATCGCCCCGCTCTCGCTCGCCACGTGGCACACGTGCATGCGGTTCGGCTCGGTGAAGCCGGCGTGCGAGTCGTTGGCAAAGTAAGGGCGGCCGTTGTCCGTGTGGGCCCCGGACACCAGCCAGCTGTTGCTGCCCTCGCCCATGCCGTGACGAACGTAGAGCGCGGTGAGCGCGTCGAACAGCGTGCGCGCGGCCTTCGGATCCAGCTCGGCGGTGTCGGCCTTCGGCGAGCCCGGCGGCACGACCCACTTCGCGCTGGTGCCGCCCTGGCTCATGATGAACGCGTCGTGGTAGGTCAGGAAGACGGGCACCGACGGCGCGTCGGTCACCATCCGGTCGACCAGCGTGTACAGCAGGTCGAAGCTGAGCGTGCTCGAGAAGCCGAGCTGGATGCGCACCCCGATGGCGAGCGCATCGGCCGGGGTCCAATGCTCGAGCTTCAGATCGTACTTGGCGAGCTCGGGCGGGGCCGGCACCTCCCCCGCGCTTACCTCCGCGATGCGACGATTGATGCCCGCCACGTAAGCGACGAGCAGGTTGTGATCGCCCGCGTGCTTCTGTCGCATCAGCGCGACCGACTGCGCGCCGAGCCGGCTGAAGCCGAAGGTGCGCGCCTGCTGGTCGCCCTCGACCCCAGGCGGGCCCAGCACCTCGGCCAGGGTGCCCTGGGCGCTGCGCCGGGTCATCTCGAGCATGAACAGCGCGTCGCTGGCCTGCTGGTAGCCCTGGGCGTAGATCGCGTCCAGGTCGCTCTGGGCCAAGAGGTGCGGCACGTTCCGAGCGTCCAGCGTGACCTCTACCGGTGCGGACAGCGCGTAGTCGTCGATCGGCGCGACCGCGTTGGGATCGGTCCACGCTTCGTCCTCCCCGCAGCCCGCGCAGGCCAGGCACAGCGCCAGCATCAGACGCTTCTTCATCGCTTCCTCCGGGCGGGCTTGCCTCCCGCGTCGAGCACGTCGAACGCCCTGGCGCCGAGCTTCGCCAGGTCCACCCGGCCCTTGGCTTCGAACCAGGTCGTGAGCGCCGCGCGGATCGCGCCGAAGGTGGCCCCCGCCCAGATCCGCGCCTCGAACGCCGGCAGCTCGGCCGCCAGCACCTGCTCGATCGACGCGAGCCACCCTCGATCGAGCTCGAGCTCGTAGGCCACCAGCGCCGGCGACGTCTGCACCACGCGGCGCTGCGCCAGCATGGCGGCGCGGTCGGCCTGGACCTCGCGGGCGATCTCCAGGCTCGCGCGCCGTACCGCCGAGAGCGCGCTGGCGTCGCCGGGCACCCGCTTCGCCAGCGCAGAGAACCGCCCCAGGCGCTCGGCATAGCCCTCGAACACCAGCGCCTCCTTGCTGGAGAAGTGGCGGAACACGGTGCGGCGCGACACGCCGGCCGCCGCAGCCACTGCGTCGATCGTGGTGGTCTCGAAGCCCTGCCTGCGGAACCGCTCGAGCGCGACCCGGTGCAGCTCGCGTCGGAGCTCGTTCTTCTTCCGCTCGCGGAGCCCGGGGGGTGGCATGCCCCGAGCTTCTCCGAAAGTGGCACACGGTGTCAATCTGGCATCGAGTGTCAGAAAAGGAGACGGCGCACGGCTCGGGGGAAGGCGCCCGATGGCCGGTGGGCGGCGCCCGCGCTCAGGGCGCCGTGAGCTTCGAGAGCGCGGCCCGCCAGACCCGGTTCTTGCGGCCCGAGACCCAGAGCGTGTCGCCGGTGAGCGCGACGCCGTACAGCGAGTCGGCCGTGGGCGAGGGCAGCGCGCGGGGGTCACTCTTCAGATCGAAGTAGAGCACCGTGCCGCGATCACCAACCGCCACGACGCGAGAGGCGTCCCCCGCGATGCGCTGGATGTACGCCTGGTCGGCGTCGGGAATGGCCAGGTTCTGGTAGACCTGCGCCAGCGGCTTGTCTCGGTCGACGAACCACGACAGGCCGAGGAAGTTCGAGCCGACGAAGAACTCGCTCGTGCCCGGCAGGTGGAACACCGACGCGTAGCTGATCTTCAGATCGGGGCTGCAGAGCCGGATCCAGCCCTTTGCGTCTTTGTGGGCGAGCACGCCGCTGTCGCCCGCGGCCAAGATGTTGTCCAGCGACTCGCCGTCGATGGCGTTCAGCGTCGGGCTGACCGCGTTGCCGGTCGGGCAGCCGCCGGTGACGACCGCCAGGTGGTAACGGTCGGTGGGGTGCACCACCGGGTCGTCCTGAAAGATCTTGCCGGCCAGGGCGGTGAAGTAGCGCTGCGTGCCGGTGCCCCACACGTCGGTCAGGGCGGGCAGCCCGGGCGGGAACGGCGCCCCCGAGATCCAGCCGCCGCCGTCGTAGTTCAGCACGATCGGCGACAAGTCGAAGGCCGACGCGCCCACGGCGGTCAGCGCCGTGCTCTTCTCGCCCCAGACGCCGTACAGGTGCGCGCCGGGGATCTGCGAGAACGGATCCCACTTGCCGCCGGCCAAGTGCACGATCTGCTGGTTCTTGCCGACCACCCACAGGTCATCGTCCGAGAACGCGTGGATGTCGTGCAGTGCGTCGTCGATGGCGGCCTTCGGATCTTCGTAGACCAGCGTCCACGGGCTCGGACCGCCATCGCCCGCGTCGGAAGGGCCGGCGTCGGCGACCGTCTCACCCACCGGTTCGCCCTGGCACGCTGCGAGCGCCAGCGCGAGCGTCATCGCTGCCGAGCGCCGCATCCCGCGAAGGGTAACACGAGCTCACGACCGAGCGGCGTGCCGCGCTGCTTCGCGGTCGGGCGCTTGCGCTTCGGTTGTCTCTACGGTGGGGGCCTCGAGGCGCAAGCGCGACGGTGCCTCGACGCGGTAGCGTCGCTGGCGTGCCAGTCGCCTCCACGCCTTGCGATCGTTCCGGCTCAAGACGGCCAGTCGCTCCCGGGCCAAGAGCGCCGCGGCGCCGTGGGAGCTTCGTAGCGCGCACAGCGCGAGCACCAGCGGCGGTAGCGAAGGGTCGATGGCGGCGAGCACCGCGTCTCGGTGCATCGGATCGCGACTGCCGAGCAACGCCCAGGCCGCGCCCGCGCGCGCCTCGGGCGGGCGGGCCGGGTTGCGGAACGTGGCGAGCGCGTGGTCCCAGTCCCACGGCTGCCCTCTGTAGGGCCCGGCGCTCGCCGCGGTGATGCGGGCGTCGATGCCTGCCAGCCAGTCCTCGAGCCTTGCCCCGTTTCGCTCGAACCCGGTGGGGCTCGAGTCGTATCGCGCTACGCCGGCGTCGATCTCGCTGAAGGTCTCCATCAAACGCGACGTCTCGAGCTCGAAGTGACGGCAGATGACCCTGCCGCGAGCGTTCTTCGCCACC
The DNA here is from genome assembly GCA_016191785.1 of Myxococcales bacterium. GTDB lineage: Bacteria > Myxococcota_A > Polyangia > Polyangiales > Polyangiaceae > JADJKB01. Next base: position 23,303 of record JACPVJ010000007.1, read on the forward strand.
ACCTCTTGCCCCTGGATCTCGAGGCTGTCGATCTCGGAGTAGGGCACGTAGCGGTGGAGTGTTCCGCAAAGCCGCGTCGTCAAGAGACCGCCCTGATCGAGCGCCAGACCGTGGCGTCGGGCTGCGAACGCTGCACCGACGACGACCGTCATTGCGAGCGCGGCCAGCCCGACCCACGGTCCCATCAGGAAGAGCAGGAGGCTGGCGACGAGCGCGATCTTGAGCGGGCGCGCTGGGCGGTCTGCCGCGTCGGGATCTGGGGGCGTGGTCACTCAGTGCCTCACCACGCCGTAGCCACGCGCCACGGCTCCCTCGACGCCTGCGTGGATGGCGATCTCGGTGGCGCCGCCTACGGCCCGTCCCGCCGCCTGGCCGACCAGCGGCGCGCTGTGACTCGCCGCCGCCTTCACCGCGACTCCGACGGCCTTGTGAACGACCGGAGCGGAGCCGGCGACGTACATCAGGGGCGCCAGGGCCGCGGAGAGCGCCGCGTGCTCGGCCGCGCCGTCGAAGTCCCGGTTCAGCTTGCCGATGGACTGCGCCTGGGCCGCGAGCGAGCTTCCAAGCTCTTTCACCCGCACCGTCAGCGTGTCCATCTCGCGCCGCGTCTCGGCGACGACGACGGGGTCGTAGTTGCGAATCGCTGCCACGTTTCGAGCGTACACGGCCTCGAAGCGCCCGGCCGTCTCGAGCAGCTCGCCCGCGGTTCGGTCCGCAGCGCGGATCTTGGTGGTCAGCTCGCCCATCACGAAGCCACCGGCTCGTTCGGCCTCGTGAGCGGCCTTCTCCAGAGGCCGAATGCTGCGGCGTGCCAGCGACTCGCCCGTCGCGAAGACGCTGCTTCCCACTGTACCGGTCGCCGCGCCGACGCCCACCACGACCTCGGAGACCCTCGAGAGCTTGCCGAGAGCGTGCACCGTGCGGTGAACCTGGCCGGTCACCTTGCGCACGGCCTCGGCCTGCGCCTTGGACCCCGCCAGTGCTTGGCCGGTGAGGCTAGTCGTGTTTGCCGGAGCCGCGCGCTTCGCGTCCGCCGCAGCGACGGCCGCCGACTCTGCCTTTGACTGGGAGACCGCCTGGTCGAAGGGAACGCCGGCCTTCACCAAGCCGAGCGCGTCGCCCCGCGTGTCGCCGTCGAGTCCAGCGAGCTTGGTGATGGCCCGCTCGCACGCGGCGTACCGATTGGCGCCCCTGGCCCCGCTCTGCTTCACCGCCGCGGTCACCAGCTCGCGCGAGTCGGCGCCGAGCCCGCGCACACGGACGGCGATGAGCGCGTCCGCTCGCTCGGGGTGCTGCGCGAGGGTCTCTTGCACGAAGGCGAAGCGCGCCTCTTTCTGGATCTCGGCAGGGGACTTGTTCGAGCTCGCGTAGCGCGCTGCGAAAGCGCTCGGATCCTGGCCGACAGCGGCAGCCAACTCGCGGACAGCGGTGCGCGCTGCGTCCACGCGCGAGCGCTGGGCGTCGGCTTTTGCGAAGGTGCCGAGCTGAGCCTGTTTCTGCATGTCGCTCGCTCGGACCAGCGCGTCTTTGCCCCGGGGCGTCCCCTGGGCGGGCGCCTGGGTGGTCCGGGCCGCGGCTGCGGCGGTGGCGCCCTCTGGATTGGCATCGAGGGCCGGGTCCAGGGCGCGAGAACGGTGGTTTTCGGTGCGGCTGACGGTCATGGCGCCCGGTCGGCCCGTGTGCCGCACGAGTTGCGAGAAATCTCGGGCTCGAACGCCGGCCGGCCATCCGCCGATCCCGGACGCGGTCGACGCTCCCCCGGCCGAGAGCGCCGATCATCTCACGCCAGGCTGGCCGGCGCCCCCTCTTTCCTCAGCGCCGCCGCGGCCAGGATGCACAACACGGGTGTCACCACCAGGTGGTAGCGGTCGTCCCCGAAGAAGACCGCGTGGGTGAGGGCCGTGGCCGCGACCAGCGCGATCAGGTAGCGGCCGACGGGGCCGTGCGTGGGGCGACCCGGCAGGGGCAAGAGCGCCGCCAGCGGCAGCAACGTCGGGAGCCAGAAGAACGGGTGGCGGAGGTCGGCGAAGGCGTAGGTCGCGAGCCCGACGATCGCGAGCAGGAGCGCCCACTGGGAGTACTGCTTCTTGGTCTCGCGGCTCGACGGCGGAATGAAGCTCACCAGCGAGAGGGCGGCGGCGACCAACAGCAAGCGGTGGAACAGGGTGAGCAGCCCGCGGCCCGCCACGCGGCGTGACTCGGGCCACGCGGCCGGGTCGGCCTCGCGCAAGTATTCGATGGGGAAGGACTCGTGATCGAAGGTGTGCCCCAGCTTCTTGGGCATGAGACCGACCCAGCGCCAGGGGTCGGCCCCGATGCGCGCGCGACCCACGGAGGCCCAGCAGCGGTCTTGCTGCACCTGACCGGTGACGATTGGGCAGCCATCCGCGGCGCGCAGCGTGTCGAAGCGGCCGGTGTCGCTGATTGCGCCGATGGCCAGGTTCCAGCCGCCGTTGGTCGAGACCAGCGCGCAGCCGTCCATCACGCGGCAGTTGCGCAAGGTCCACGGCGAGACGACCAACAGCGCCAAGAGCCCTGCGACGGCGGCGCGGGCCGCCGCCTTCCACCACGGGCGAGGCCCCATCAGCACCAAGAGCGGAGCGGCCAGGAGCGACGTCGGGCGGACCAGGGTGGCGAGGCCGAGCACCAGGCCGGCGGCGACGGCGCCGGCCCAGCGTGGCCCGAACAACCCGGCCAGAAGCGCAGCGACCGCGAGCAACAGCGCGGCCAGCGGCTCGGTCATCACGACCGCCGAGTAGACGATCAAGCCGGGGTGAACCGCCGCGATCACGGCGGCGATGCGTGACCGCGTCTCGCTCAGGTGGAGGCGAGCCAGGCGGTGCACGACGCCCACCAAGAGCGCGCCGAGCACGGCGTTGACCACCGGGGCGACCACGATCGAGCTGCCGAACAGCTTGTAGAGCAGGCCGAGCAGCCCCGAGAGCCCGACCGGGTAGTGGCACCACGGCTTCCACACCGCGTGCCCGGCGATCATCACGTCTTCCGAATAGCCCAGTCCGGCGGCGATGCGCGTGGCGCCGAAGTGGTAGTAGTGGCCGTCCCAGACCGGCTCGCGCGCCCAGGCGATGGCGACGAACAGTCGCGGCAAGAGCGCGAGCACGAGCACGGCGAGCGTGAACCAGAGGTCGCCGCGGTCGACTCGGGCAGATCGCATCGGTCAGAGCACTCGCGGGTCAGGCGTTGGTCTCGCCGCCGCTCGCCGCGCGCCAGTGGCGCATTCGACGAAGGTACGTGCGGCACACCTGCGCGGGGTCGAGCTTCAGGTACTTGGCCACCTGTTGCACGAAGCCGCGGGTGTACACCAGCGCGGGCAGGTCCCCGAAGGCCTCGGCCTCGATCGCCCGCAGGTGGCCGGCGCTGATCTTGGTGTGGTCCGCGATCTCTTCGATCTCGATGCCCTGAGACTCGCGCACCTTGGCGATTAGCTTGCCAGTGAACTCGGTCTCGGCGTTGATCTCTCGCGTCAGCTCTTGGCGCAGCATGGCGCGCTCCGCCTCCAGCGCGCTGTCCAGCGCCGCGGGGCGGATGCTGCGCTCTTCCGTCGTCTCGGGGAACACCGAGACGTCGTAGGCGCGGCGGCGATTGGGGTCGAGCAGGGTGTCGTGCGCCTCTTCGATCCGCGTCTGCTCGGCCTTGAGCGCGGTGTCGTTCAAGAGCGACGTCAGCGGCAGGCTGCCGGGCTGGTAGAGATCGCGCTGGCGCTTGTAGGCCCGTCGCACCTCTTCGTCGGTGGCCCCCCGGTGGGTCCAGAGCACGTCGTACAGGCTGGGCTCCTTCGGGACCAGCGGGATGGGCGTCATGTCGCGCGACGGGTCGCGGGTATTGGACACCGCCAAGAGCCGGCGAGCGATGCGCTCGACGTTGCGGGCGCTCTTGCTGGTGGGGCTGTCGAGCAAGAGCGGGCGACGGCGCACCACGCTGAGCCACACCCCGTCGTCTTGCTCGATGTGCCCGACGTAGTCGAAGTGGATGCCGAGATAACGCTCGGCCATGTCGCAGATGGCAGGACCCAGATCCGCGTCGGTGCGCAGGCGCACCCCGTTGACCGCCACCCGCAGATTCAGCTTGGCGAGCTCGCTGGCGGCCAGCTCGCCCACCGACACGTCGTAGCGCGCGATGGCGCGCACCAGGTCCTGCGGCGCGGGCAACGGCGGCAGCTCGGACTGCGCGCGCTCGACCAGCCGCATCTTGAATCGATCTTTGATCAGCGTACGACGGATCTGGCGCTGGAACAGCGCGCGCGCGAAGCGATACGTTGCCTCGACACTGGGCGGTTCCGGCGCGGTCACGCACACGCCGGTGTCCGCGCCCAAGAAGAGATCCAGGGTGGCGGGCCCGGTGCCCGCGCCGAGATCGAGCAGCACGTAGTCCACGTCGAGCTGGCGCAGCCCCCGGGCCCATCGAGGCTTGCGACCCGGGCGAATCGGGACCGTCGACCCGGGGGTGTAGAGCTGCGGCAAGAGCAACAGGCCGGGCACGGGCGTCGCGACCGGGGTCAGGTCGTCGTCGGCGAGCCTCACTCCGGGCGTGCCGAGCGGGACATCCACCCCGAGCATGGTGTGGAGCTCGGCGCCGGCCGGATCGGCGTCCACCAGCAAGACCGACCGGCCGAGCTGGGCCAGGTACACGCCGAGGTTCACGGCGAGCACGCTCTTGCCCACGCCACCACGGCCGCCGCCGACCGCGATCACGTGCCGGACGTTGCGCGGAGGGGGAAGGCTCGGTGGGATGCTTTCGGGCGGGAGAGAGTCCGCCATGCCGGGGATCTACCTCACTTTCGGGCAGGCGCGGCGTCTTCGTGTCACTCCCGATTGGTAGTCGGGCCGGCCCGGTGGTGAAAAGCGACGCGTCATCGATCAGTTAGGCGCTCTGGCGGGTGGGGCTGGGGGGGAAGCACAAATTCGAGAGCGGCGTTCGAGCGGGGTGCCCCCGCCTCGCCCGGC